>MFBU01000025.1 GCA_001775055.1 Candidatus Curtissbacteria bacterium RIFCSPLOWO2_02_41_11 | reverse complement strand
GCCAAAATGTGCCGGAATTCCCCAAAGACTCACCGCAACTGCAGACGTTACTATTGCCAATAAAAGTTGACGAGCTTTTGCCAAGTTTAAATTGATAAGAGCTGTTGTCAAAATCGCAAAATAGGCAAATTGGGATAATAGTCCGCCGTTTAAGCGGGAGGGATAGCCGAAGATCGAGGTGAATTTGTCAATCGAGGCGAAGGTTGAGAGGATTTGGAAGATTAAGAAGATTAAGAAGGTGGCCAAAGGCCAGGATTTTGGGATCAAGATTTTTCCAGCAAGAACAAATTTGATGAGTGTGGCAAATAGAATAACAGTGGCTGCAAAATAAACAAAAACCATTTTGGGAACTTCAAAAAGTTCGGAATTTTTGGTTGAAAAAAGAAGGGGAGTGATAATGGCTAGGGCAAGGTATGAAAACCAAATGACTCGATCAATGAGTTTGGAGATTTTATCGCTCACGCCCCAAATCTTAGCATAAGTATTTTACGAAAACACCTCCGAGGTGGGCCTGCCTGCCGGCAGGCAAGGCTTTGACTCCTTGGAGGTGAGTAGAGCGTTTAGAGTTAATCGGTTACGATGCCCGTTTCGTTTAGCGTCAAGCGTTTAGGGGTAAATAGACGCTTAACGTAACCATCTCACGAAACTGACTTCGTTACCGTAACCGCTATACGGTTAATTTCCTATATAAACATCACAAAATCTGCCATGTCAGAAAATGTGATGAAATTGATTTTGCCAGGAGTTGACATTTGAAACTTTCGTGCTAAAATATGCCCCATAGTGGCACAACAAGAAATAGAAACTTTTCGCGGGCATGTCGCAATTACAGAAAGACGCCTTTCTGGCGTAACTTTTGCCGATGCTTTAAGAGTTCAAAGTCCGGCTTCTTGCGAATTCGTTCCAACCGGTCCTGAAGATTTATTCTTTGAAAAAGTTAATCTCCTTGGAGTTTCTCGTGATGGAAGACACGCTTTATGCGTGGGATTAGATCGGGATGTAACGACGCTCATTATGGACGGCCAGCCTATTGAAAGACTTCCAGGAGTGAAAGATGTAACTATACAGAGGGCAACTGAAGATTTCTCGCGGTTAATTTTAACCTACGACTGGCAATTCAGGGAATTTAAAAGATCGGCGGCTTTAGTTAATGAGAAAGGAGAACTGGTTTGGTTGGCAAACGGTGAAGATTTGAGATTTTGGCGAGCAACGGATGGTTTTGACCGCTTTTTATTCAGTAGGTTAAACGGTAAAAGGACCGAATTTATAGCAGCCGATTCCGAAAGCATGCTAAGTGTTCTTTTTAGCATTAGGCAAAGATTTCAAACAATTAGAGTTGGCCAGACTAATGAGGACTTTACAGAGGTAATTTGGAGCGGAAACCATAAGCGCCATGCATATGAGGTTAATGTTACTTTTAAAAACGACGAGCTGATAGCCGAAGAAGACGGTAACCACTGGCTTGAGGTAAGCCCAGATCTGTCAAAAGTTTTAGTTGGCGTCGAAAACTCAAAACGCAAGACAGTTAGCATCTGGCTTAATGGAGAAAGATTATTTGTAGGCAAGAAAATGTTGTCACGAGGAGATTTCCAGCGGGATGCTGATTTAAATTGGGTGGCGATTTGTTTAATTTCGGCCAAAGGCCATAAAATGACGCTTTGGATGTTAACTCCAGATGGGCAAAAACAGACAGTGTTATTTGATGAGTTAGACGAGCTCAGCGTTAACAGCGACGGTATTCAAGCCGTTTATGTTACAGGCGAAGATAAATATGAATTGACTTCTAAAATAACGGCGGAAGAGGAAGATGATGTAGAAGTAACCGAGGAACTTGTTGAAAAACCTTCCAACTAATATTAATAACCCCTAAACGGTATTCTTGGCTGATTATTTGACATATTATTTTATTAGAGAGATTTGCTAGACATTTTTGCAATTGAGAAATTTAGGTAATTGCCATATAATTTGGCGTCTTTACTCAAAGCTATGAATGAATTTGATCGAGGGTTCTCAAAATTTGAAGAAGCGCTGGTTTCACCGGCAGTCAAAGATATTTTAGATTTGGTAAGGCAAGAAGCAGAAAGAGTTAGGTTCCCATTTGTGGACAGCGGTTTGTTACTCTGGATAATTGTCAATAAGAACAAAGAAGCAGCAAATTTACTCTCCAGACGGAGAAATACTCGCCAAACCATTATGGATGCTCTTTTACCGGTTGCTTTAGACCGGCCAGTTTTGGCAGAGGAGATTGAACTGACCGCCGAGAGCTATCAGGCTTTAATAAAAGCAGCTGAGATTGCCACCGGTTACGGCTCAAATCAGGTTAAATGGCCGCATTTACTTTTGGCACTGACCCAAATCAAGGGAGGACTGGCCAAAGGTGTGCTAACTCGTGAGGGAGTTAATTTAAAGAAGTTGACTGAGCGGACTGACCGTTACCTTAATTCCAGTTCAGTTACCGAAAGTACTCTTGCTTAACCCAAAATGACAGAAAGAATAGATGTTGGTATACAAAATCAAGGATTAGAAGAAAACTTCCCTTTTGGGATAACTTACAGAGCGATTGCCGTTTTGAAGAGTAGGGAAGCCAATGCAATTTTTGCCAATATTTTTAATAGTAGTGAGTTTTTGGATACTTTCGGCTGGCTTAAGGGTCTTTTGTCATTTGATAATAAAGGGGGTTTTACTTCGCATCATAGGTCAGCATTGGCCGCTCACCTCTTTGAGCAATTTGCTTATTTTTTAGTTAAATCACGAATTAGAGAAATTCCAATTGCTGATAACACAGATTCTAATGTCGGATTAAAGGTACTTTCACCAACTGAAACCATTGAACTTTTAAATATAGCTTATCCGTATAGTCCCGAAATTTTAACTCACATGGGGCTGAGTCAATCCAAAGGTAGAATTAAAAATCCGGATGGTGTTGTTGTTGGATTACAAGGGGGAAATACGGTTCTTGTTGGTTTTTGCGAATACACGCTGCAGTATGATAGCCCCGGTGATTTACCCAGACGTAAATTTAGGCAGATTAAAAAATTAGAGTCTGGTGATTTAATAAGGGAAATTTTGGCAAATGACGAGAGCCAGTGGGTGATTGGAGAGTTTATTCATTCAATCAGACCTGATTTGCCGCCAAGACTTGTTGGGAAACCAAAAGATTGTATTTTAATCTTCGTTCGACCTAAAAAGGTTGATGATATTGATGATGTTGATCAAAGAATAATTGGCAATCGAGTGCATGTATATACCCCTTTTATTCGTGAACAATTTTATCTAGTGATTGATAGTTTAATTGCAGATACACTGGCAAAAGTAGCCGAACAACCCGTTTCCGCCGATTGAGCAAATTTGCCTGATCAGTTATACTTGCCTTCGGTCTTGATGATTCCCGTAATTGATCATTTCCTTGGTTATTTTTCGCAAGATTTAGGTGTTGATTTAGGTACAGTTAACACATTAATCCATGTCCGTGGTAAAGGCATTGTCATCCGTGAGCCTTCAGTAGTTGCCCAGCATAAAAAGACAAAAAAAGTACTGGCCATTGGCGGCGAGGCCAAAAAAATGTTAGGCAGAGTACCTGCCAGTATTGTCGTTGTTAGGCCGCTTCGTGATGGAGTTATTTCCGATTTTGATACGACTTTGGCGATGCTTTCCCACTTTGTTAAAAAAATCCACGCACGGCCCGGCAAGAATTTTTCAATTCCCAGACCACGAATTGTAATCGGTGTTCCTACAGAAGCTTCCGAAGTTGAAAGAAGGGCACTTCTTGATGTTGCCTATGCAGCCGGTGCTCGCAGCGCCTATTTAATTGAAGAACCGATTGCTGCAGCAATTGGCGCAGGTCTTTCAGTTGGCGAACCTGTCGGTTCGATGATTGTTGATATTGGAGGAGGAACATGCGAGATTGCGGTAATTTCACTGGGGGGTATTGTTGCCGGTCGGTTCCTAAAAACAGCAGGGGATGCCATGGATGCTGACATAGTTAGTTATGTGCGTTCGCGCTTTGGCTTAGCGATCGGTGAGGCTACGGCTGAGGAAATTAAAATTGCTCTGGGTAACGCCTATCCATTAAAAGTTGAAAAAGAAACGATCATTCGCGGCCGTGATCTTGAAAAGGGATTGCCCAAGTCGGTTCGGCTGACTTCCGTGCAAGTAAGAGAGGCTTTATCGACAAGTCTTAGTACTATTGTTTCTGCAATTAAGGATACGGTCGAAGATTCGCCGCCGGAACTTTCTGCTGATATTGCCGAGCGGGGAATTATGCTCTGCGGCGGAGGATCTTTAATTCCCAACTTTGCAAGACTGGTGTCAATGGAGATTAAAATGCCTGTTTCAGTTGCTGCCGAACCGCTTTCTTGCGTAGTCAACGGCGCAGTTTCAATTCTGGATAACCCTGAACTTTTGAAGAAACTTAAAATTAATACGTCTGCTTTGCGATGAGCAAAATCCGCCAGAAAGATTTTAAGATTTTCGGATTTAGCGATAATATTTTTTACGAAAAGATCGGAAAAAAGTGGTTTTCAGGTGGCAAAGTTTTAGAGCAAAGTTTTGGCCATTTTGCCGAAATCTCTCCTTTGAAATTATTCATTTTTTATCCGCTTGTCGTACTGATTCTTTTTATTCTTTTGGGTCGGCTTTTTATGCTGACAATCGTAAACGGTGAAAAAAACCGGCAAATTGCCGAAAGTAATCGGATAAGACTTGTCGAAATTCCTGCCGAAAGAGGTAAGATATTTGACCGTCGTGGTCGAATCCTTGCCGATTCCAGGACAGTTTATTTTCTCAAAAAAGGGTTACAGAAAACCGAAATGAGCCAAGAGACTGCCAAAGAATTGGAAGCATCTGGCCTAGCCGGCGAAAATTTTGAGGGAGAACTCGGACAAATTTTACCGGAAGTTGAGCGCAGCTACCCAAATGGCGAAATAACCGCCCATATTTTGGGTTATGTCAGTCCGGTAGAAAGTCAGGATTTACAAAATGGCAGGCGCTTGTCAGGGCAAAATAAGGTCGGAAGACTAGGGACAGAAGCCACCTATGATGATTTTTTGCAAGGTAAAAACGGCCAAAAAATCATCGAGGTTGACGCAATTGGTAAAAAAGTTTCTATTTTGCAAAAACAGGATCAGGTAGCGGGAAGAGATATTCACCTGACAATTGATTTAAATTTGCAAAAGGTTGTTTTTGAGGTGTTGAAAAAGCACGCAACCAAAGCTGGTTCAAGCCGGGCAGCGGCCATAGTTGAAGATCCCAAAAGCGGAGAGGTTTTGGCGTTAGTTTCATATCCTTCTTTTGATCCGGCAAATGTTAGTGATTTTTTGCAGGATAAAAATAAGCCCTTGTTTAATCGGGCAGTTTTGGGTACTTACCCTCCAGGTTCGATATTTAAAATTGTGACGGCGCTGGCGGCCCTAGATTCCGGTAAGATAACAGGCGAAAGCGAAATCGAAGATGTCGGCGAGTTTTATATAGGAGATACCCGATTCGTTAATTGGTTCTATTTGACACACGGCGGACGCGATGGAGTTTTAAAAATCAACAGGGCGATTGCCCGTTCCAATGACATCTTTTTTTATAAATTAGCCGAAAAATTGGGTCTTAATCCACTTCGCAAGATGGCCATGAAACTAGGTTTTGGCCAAAAAACCGGGATTGATTTGCCAGATGAATCTTTAGGTTTGGTGCCGGATGAAGTTTGGAAAAAATCAGCATTCAGTCAGCCGTGGTATACGGGCGACACTTTGCATTTTGGGATAGGCCAAGGATTTGCTCTTTCAACGCCAATCCAGATTAGCTCGTTAATTTCTTATATCGCTAGCGGAAAATTAGCAAAACCTTATTTAGTTTCTAAGATTGATGGAGGTGCCGGAGAGGCTATTGATATAGCAAGCAAAATCAGAGGGGAGAATTTGGTAAGTCGGGAAAATTTGAACATCGTCCGCGAGGGCATGAGGCAGGCTTGCGAAACCGGCGGTACGGGCTGGCCTTTTTTCAATGCGCCTTACAAAGTTGGTTGCAAAACAGGGACAGCCGAAAAGGCGCTTGGTAATCCCCATGCTTGGTTTGGGGCTTTTTACCCCTTTGAAAATCCCCAGATTTCAATTACAGTAATTATTGAAGAAGGCGGTGAAGGTTCATCAATTGCGGGACCGGCAGCCCGCGAAATTTTGGACTGGTGGATTAGTGCACGAATTCATCCGAATTAGAATTGTCCGAATTTATCCGAATATTAGGAAACGTTAGGATGCAAAAACTTGATTTACCAAAAAACTTAAACCTCAAACTAAAAAAGTACAAGGACTTGCGCTATGGCGAAAATCCCCATCAAAAAAGCGCCTATTATCTTCAGGATGAAGAACCGGGGTATAAGCAGCTTTCCGGTATCGCCCTTTCACATAACAATCTGGGTGATGCCAATCATGCATGGAGGTTGGTTTTGGAATTTTGGGAGCCGACGGTAGCGATTATTAAGCACGGTAATCCGACCGGCATCGCCTCAAGAAAAAATTTGGCCCAGGCTTATAAACTTGCTTATGGTGCTGATACGATTAGCCCTTTCGGCGGAATTATTGCGGTTAATCGGCCGCCAACTTTGGATATGGTTTCTGCTATGCGCGGGGTATTTTACGAGCTGATTGTGGCTCCGGATTTTGACAAAAAAGTGCTTGAGGCACTTTCCAAAAAAAGCCAGAAGCTGCGGGTAGTTAAGGCCAAGAAACCACCGAGACAACTTGAGTTTACTCGAGTTTTTAACGGCTATTTGGTGCAGACACCGGATGACATGGTCGAGTTTGAGTCCCAGCCAAAGGCTGGCCCGCCTCTGGCGGGAAAGTGGAAAATGATGACGGGATCAAGGCCGACGCAGAAACAATTTGATGATTTAGAATTTGCCTGGAAAGTAGTCAAGCATGTCAGGTCAAATGCAATAGTGGTGGTGCGCGACAAAATTATGATTGGTATGGGGACGGGGCAACCAAACAGAGTTAATTCGGTGAAGCTGGCACTGACTCAGGCTAAGGATAGGGCGCGGGGAGCAGTTTTGGCAAGCGATGCATTTTTTCCATTTGCCGACAATGTCGAGCTGGCGGCCAAAGCTGGTATTTCGGTGATTATCCAGCCCGGTGGCTCAATACACGATAAAGATGTGATTGCAGCGGCTAAAAAGCATAAGATGACGATGGTTTTTACGGGAGTGAGACATTTTAAGCACTAGATGCGAATTAGCAAAAATTTATTCTTCGAGCGACCCGCCACAACTTCAAAGATGTTAGCGGGGGAGTCGAGAAGTTACCTTAAAGACTATGAATAATATTCCAGTAAAAAACATTTTTGCGGCGGTGTTTACCAAAAAAATTTTGGATCCTTTACTTAAAGTTCTTGATAAAAATCAAGTCAAATTCTGGGGGACCGAAGGAACAGTCAAATATTTAAAGTCAAAAGGTTACAGTGCAAAGTCAGTAGTCACAGGATTTGATTTTGACGGCAGGGTTAAAAGTTTGGATCGCGCAATTTTTGCGAGGATACTTGCAGATAGAACAAATAAGAAACATCTTGATGCGTTGAGGAACGATTTATATTCTTCGAGCGAAGCGAAGCGGAGTCGAGAAGTTTCTTTAAAGTCAAGTTCTCGACAGGCTCGAACGATAAGTACTGCTGATTTTGAACCTTTTGATCTGGTGGTGGTTGATTTGTACAAACCGGACCCTAAAAACTTCCCCGAGAGCATGGATATCGGCGGCCAAGCGTTAATTCGAGCGGCAGTTAAAAATTACAAAAATGTAGCTTTGGCGTTTGATGAAAAGAGTATTGCTGACGTAGTATCAGAGCTTAAGAAAAATAACGGATCAATATCCTTACAATTCCGCAAAAGTCAGGCAAAAAAATCGGCTAGATTTATAAGCAAACGGTGTAACCTAGAACTTCGGCTGATAACTAAAATTTGACAAGTTATTCCTATTGAGAATAAACTTCGACCTGAAAGGAGGGTAATATGGTTGGGAAAGATCGAGAGGACTTTGCTTCCGGTTTGGAAGGAATGGTTCGAGAGAGAACAGGTGCGGAGTTGGCAGATGTAAGAGCCTTAACAGAACTTGATGTAACTGAATTAATTAGGGATCTTGATGTTACTACTAATACTCTATTGCAAATAGAAAGAATTCCTAAGGAGATGCGGTCTCAAGATGTTAAAGGTCAACATTTGTTTAACTGTGGGAAGGTAACTGTGCTCAACAGTGTGTTAACTTTATTGGGCCAGGAGAAAGTTGTACAGGCGATAACAAGAAGAGCTGAAGCTATAAGAGAGGATCGGAGAAGAGAACCAGCAGTAAGTAACTTCTGACTAGTGAATAAGAACTTGCCTATTTGGGTGGCAGCTAGTGCGACTTAAGCGAGCTTAAGTCCGGGTCTTGACTTCGGTTGGTTTATCCTCTATTTTGTCCTTATGCCTTATAGAGGACCAATATTTTTTGCTGGGGGCTATTATCATGTCTATTCCCGCGGATCCGAAAAAAGGACAATTTTCCTCGACAAAGCAGATAAGAAACGATTTACAAGCAAGTTAAAAGAATACAAAACCTTGCACAACGTTTCCGTTATTTCTTATTGTCTAATGCCTAACCATTTTCACTTGCTTATTAAGCAGAATACTGACGAGCCTATTTCCAAGTTTATCAACAGATTGAACCTTGCTTATGCGATGTATTTTAATAAAAGGTATGAGCGAGTAGGCCCTTTGTTTCAGGGAAGATTTAAGGCGATAAATGTAGATAACGATGAATATTTGCTACATCTGACAAGATATATCCATTTAAATCCTTTAGAAGTTCTTGGGGGAAATAGACTTGAAGACTATTGGTGGTCCTCACTTAGAATTTACTTGGGAATGACAGACGATGACATCGTGGATACTGATTTCGTAAGTAGTTATTTTGGTGAGAACTGGAATAATAAATACAGAGAATTTTTGAAGGGAGAGGAGAAAAAAAGGCTTAGGGATTTAATTGCGAAGTATCTATTCGAAGATACTCCTTCTCAAGTCCGGGTCTTGAATTGGGGTGAAAAGCGAGCGTGAATAAGGAACTTGCCTATTGGGTGGCGACTTCTGCAATACCGGGTGTCGGTAGTGCTACTTTTAATTATTTACTTCGATACTTCAAGCGTTTGCAAAAATTTTGGGAAGCGCCTTACGAGAAAATCAATAAACTAAAAGTTGATTCCAAAACACGCGAGTCGATACTTGCATTTCGGCAAAAAGTTGACCCGAAAATTTATCTTCAGACGGTTTATGAGCGGGGAATTAAAGTTGTTTCGCTTTTGGATCGGGATTATCCGGCAAATTTACGCCAGATTTCCGATTCCCCGCCGGTGCTTTATTATAAAGGTAGTTTGATACCTTCGGATGATTTGGCGATTGCGGTTGTTGGTGCAAGGTATGCAACCGTTTATGGCAGACAGGTGACAGAGATGTTGGTGTTGGAGTTGGTGCAGGCTGGTCTTGCGATAGTTTCGGGGCTAGCGCGGGGAATCGACAGTATTGCTCACAAGACAGCGATCGATAGCGGTGGCCGAACAATTGCGGTTTTGGGAAGTGGTGTTGATTTGATTTATCCGCCGGAGAACAAAACTTTAGCAGAAAAAATAATCCAAAACGGGGCAATAGTTTCTGAATTTCCCTTGGGTTTTCCTTCAGTTCCTTCGAACTTCCCCGCCAGAAACCGAATTATCTCAGGACTATCATTGGGAGTTTTAGTAACAGAGGCAGCGGTTGATTCCGGGTCTTTGATTACCGCCGGATGCGCGGCCGAACAAGGCAGGGAAGTCTTTGCCGTGCCCGGACCAGTAAATAGCAAAATGAGTGTGGGGACTAATAATCTAATCAAAGAAGGCGTGCATCCGGCAACGGAAGCGGCTGATATTCTGCAGGTTTTGGATATTGAGAGGAAACAAAGGCAACTGGATACCGGAAACAAGAAACTTGAGACTGGAAAATTAGACAAGATGGAAAGAACAATATTGGATTTACTGGATGGGCAGTCAAAACATATAGACGTGATTGCCAGAGAGAGTGGTTTAAAAATTGATAAAGTTTCATCCACGTTATCACTTTTGGAACTTCGGGGTTTAGTCAAAAACTACGGTTCGGGAATGTGGGGAGAGTAAAAGAAATCTTCAATTTTAAATCTTCAATTTTTATTTATTTGTCTGATTATAGCGATCAATTCTCCAAGGTTATTGATTAGAAAATCCGGCTTGGCGGCTTTGAGGCGGACTATAGAGGAATGCCCGTTAGTGATCGCGACTGTTCTTGCCCCCATATCTTGACCGATTATTATTTCCTCTTGTGTGTCCCCTATAACCAAAACTTCTGTCGGTTTTAACCTTTTGCTTTGTATATAGTCGATTAATCTATTTTCTTTGCCCTTTATAGTGTAAGAATCATGAGTGTGGCGATTTGCCAAAATTTCGTCGAAATTTTGCACTATTTTTAAGCGTACGATTTGCTTATGGATTCTGTCCACTGCGTGATTGCTGACGATAACCGAATTTATTTTTCGCAATTTTAGCCATTCTAAAGTTTTTTTAGTTCCTGCCCTTGTTCTGAGTTTGTTAACCTTTTTCTCATAACAGGTATGAAAAATGTCGCCGGATTTCATGTAGTTTTTTTCGATATTTTTTGGGTGTAACCCGATGTTTTTGAAAAATTTGTTTACAGGAATTTCGAAGTTTTGACGGTAATTTTTTATATCTATTTTTTTATTGCCAAATATTTTTAGTTGTTCGTTTGAGCAATCGACTACAGTTTGAGCATCTGCAATTAAGGTTCCGTTCCAATCAAAGGCGACGAGTTTGATCATTTCCTAAAAGATATCATTTTTTGGAAATTTTTGCGCGAGTAGGGGGTCTTGACAAGCATGATAAAAATGGTGGAGAGTAGATGGCAGTAACTGACAACTGACAACTGACATAAAAAGACATTAAATGAAGAATTTAGTAATAGTTGAATCTCCGACAAAGGCAAGGACTTTGAGTCAATTTTTAGGAAAGGATTATCAAATCACTGCTTCAATGGGGCATGTGAGGGATTTGCCGCGCGGTGAATTCGGGGTGGATGTCGAAAATAGTTTTGCGCCAAAGTATGTAATTCCCAAAGAAAAAATTAAATCCGTCAATAATTTGGCTCGCGAGGCAGCTGGCGCTGATAAGCTGTGGCTGGCGACTGATCCGGATCGGGAAGGCGAGGCAATTGCCTGGAACTTACTGCAAGTGATAAGTGTGAAGGGAAAAGTCCCCACTTCGCCAAGGCTTCGAGGGGCAGGCAAAAGTCCAAATTATTCAAGAGTGGTGTTCCATGAAATAACTAAAGACGCGGTGATGGAGGCATTTGAGCATCCCCGAAAAATTGATGATGATTTGGTTCGCGCCCAGCAGGCCAGAAGGGTTTTGGACAGGTTAGTCGGTTATAAACTTTCACCACTGCTTTGGAAAAAAGTCAAAAGCGGTCTTTCTGCCGGTCGCGTGCAGTCGGTGGCTTTGAGAATAGTCGTTGATCGGGAAAGAGAGATCGAGGCATTTATGCCGCAGGAATATTGGATTATTGAGGCGATACTTGAAAGTCAAAGTGAAAAGTCAAAGGGTAAAGAATTTGTCGCGACTTTAATCAAGGTTGGTCAGGAAAGAGCGGAAGTTAAGAATGAGAAAGAGGCCGAAAAAATAGTTGCGGATTTTGAAAAAGCCCAGTATAAAGTCGCCGAAGTAAAAACCAAAGACGCTAAAAAAAATCCAAGTCCGCCTTTTACGACTTCAACCTTGCAGCAGGTAGCATCGACAAAGTTTGGTTTTAGCCCGAAAAAAACAATGAGAGTTGCCCAAGACCTTTATGAGCAAGGACTGATTACTTATATGCGTACCGATTCGGTTAATCTGGCACCGCAGGCAGTGGAGGCAGCTCGCAAATATATTGGAGAAGTTTATGGTACTAAATATTTGCCGGCTGTTCCCCGCAAATATAAGGTTAAATCACGGTTGGCGCAGGAGGCCCATGAGGCGATTAGGCCGACAAATATACAAGTGACAAGTGACAAGTTACAAGTGACAAATAGTGATCATAAAAAATTATATGATTTAGTCTGGAAACGAATGGTGGCATGTCAAATGGCGGAGGCGGTAGTTGCCGAAACGGTGGTAGACGTCACGGCAACAGCCACGGGTCCTGTCACGACTTTCCCTCCCGCCAGTGCTCAGTCTTCTGAATCATCCAAACCTTCTCAACCTTCCGATTCTTTCGCCTTGCGCGCTGTCAGGAGCCCTACCAGTCGTGCCACCCGTGACTTTCCAACTTATCTTTTACGCGCGACTGGACAGAGAGTCAGGTTTGACGGTTGGTACAAGGTTTATGAGAAACCGCCAATCAAGGAACAGTTATTGCCGGATTTAGTTAAAGATGAGAATCTTGATTTTATAAAGGTTAATTCTCAGCAAAAATTCACCGAACCGCCGCCAAGATTTACCGAAGCAACTTTAATTAGAGAACTTGAAAAATATGGAATTGGCAGACCATCCACTTACGCGCCGACAATCTCTACCCTTTATGAGAGGATTTATATCGAAAGAGTTGATGGCCGGAAGATTGCGCCGACGCCAATAGGCAAGGCAGCAGTTGATTTTTTGGTTGCCAATTTTGGCGAAATTGTTGATTTTTCATTTACAGCAGAGATGGAAAATGATTTGGACCGGATTGCTCAGGGAAAACTGCAGATGCCAGATACGATGGAAAAGTTCTGGCAACCTTTTGAGAAACTGGTTGAAAAAGTTGATCAAGAAGCTCAAAAAGTAAAAGTAGAGGTTGAGGAAACAGAAGAAAAGTGCGAAAAATGCGGCAAACCAATGGTTATAAGATACGGAAAATTCGGCAAGTTTTTGGCCTGCTCTGGTTTTCCGGAATGTAAAAACACCAAGACTTTGGCTGCTCCAACCGGTTTGACTTGCCCTGAAGACGGTGGCAAGATAGTGGTCAAAAGAACCAAGCGCGGCAAAAGTTTTTGGGGATGCGAAAACTATCCAGAGTGTAAATATGCCTCTTGGAAAAAACCCTCCTTCGCTACATCCGACGCTAAAGCTTTGGATGTCAAGAAAGCTTCGGAGGGTGAACCGCCTTAAGTTCCAAAGAGTAATGATTCAGGGCAAGCTGCCACTTAATAATTTCTGTACAAAATAAGATTAATGGTTAAAAAAACTAAAATATTAAAAGGTGAAGAGAAGGTAATGGTTGTTAAGAGAAGTGATTTGTTTTTTGAGAATGTTTGGCATGGGCTAGAGACTCAAAATTTACAAAAATATCTGACTATCATTGTCAAAAAGCACCGCTTTTTGCCGCGCTCTGAAGTTGAATCAGATCCCAATTGGCAGCAGATTATTCCATATTTGATTTTTGAGAATCAAGGCAAGATTTTTTTGATGAGAAGGAAAAGCAGTCATACTGATCGCCGGCTTTCCAATCTGTATTCCATTGGTATTGGGGGGCACATTGATAAAGAGGATATTATCAAAAGTACGAAAAGTATGAAAAGTACGAGAGGTACGAAGGGCAATGAGTTGATTTTCAACTGGGCCAAGAGGGAGTTTGAGGAAGAGATTAAATATGACGGGCAATATATAGCAAATTTCTTAGGTCTTCTTAATGATGATTCGAATGATGTAGGAAGAGTTCATATCGGATTGGTGGTTAAGTTGACTGGCGACAGTCCAAAAATCACAGTGCGCGATGAGCATAAGTCGGGGAAATTAGTTGGTCTTGAGGAGGCTGGTAAAAATTACAAAAAGATGGAGACCTGGAGCCAAATAGTGTATGATTTCTTGGTTGCGAAAATGAAAAAAGCTGGTGATTTTAGCGGAATTTTACCTGACTGGCTAATTGGAGAGTGTATCGAGAAAGGCATTATTAAGATATCTCCTTTGCCAAAATCGTGGCGTAAAAATATTGATCAGGTATCAATGGATTTTCATTTGGGTGGCAATATTAAACTTTTTAGAGCTGGCACATATCGTTTTATCGACACCAATCGGGGATTGCCGGATGATGCTATGGAAGAAATCAACCTAAAAGTTGGCGATCCTTTTATTTTAGAGCCAGGCGCTTTTGCCATTGCCACAACGCAAGAAGATTTGAAACTGCCCAATGATATTATCGGCAGACTTGAAGGTAAGAGTTCTTTGGCAAGACTGGGAATTTTGGTGCATTCGACTGCGGCTCGATTCGATCCCGGTTGGAATGGAGCCCCGGTATTGGAACTTGGGAATTTAGGGCCAAAGCCGGCAATTTTATACTGCGGCATGCCAATTTGCGCGTTTACTTTTGAGAAATTATCGGCTCCGGTAAAGATGCCGTACGCCGGCAGCCGATCTGATCGCTATTCAGGTTCCAAAAAACCCGTGCCTTCTAAAATCGAAAAGCATCCTTCGACAAGCTCAGGACAAGTTGGTCGTCGAAAAAAGAAATGAGTGGCAAGCTGATTGTTTTTGAGGGGGCGGATGGTTCGGGGAAAGCGACTCAATCAAAACTTCTTCTTAACTATTTAGGCAAAAAACAAATTCCAGTTGAGTTTATTTCTTTTCCGCGCTACAAAAGTTCCCTTTGGGGAGAGTTGGTTAGAAGATATCTTTCCGGTGAGTTTGGCAAAGTCGATGAGGTGAGTCCATATTTAGCTTCGGTTTTGTACGCCGGCGATCGTATGGGCGCCTCTCCTCAAATCAAAAAGTGGCTTAACGCGGGGAAAATGGTGATTTGTGATCGTTATGTGGGATCGAATATAGCCCATCAGGTAGCCAAACTCCAAACTCCAAACGCCAAACTCCAATTTATAAAATGGCTGGAGGATTTGGAGTACGGCGAAAATAAAATCCCAAAAGAAGATCTGGTGATTTTTCTTTCCGTGCCGGTTGAAGTTTCCCAAAAGTTGATGGATGATCGAAGGAAGGACATTCACGAAAGGGATGCTGATTATTTAAGGGTAGTGGCCAAGGAGTATGAAAGTCTAGCGAGGGAAAGGAAAAATTGGGTAAAGATAAATTGTGTCGTAAATGGAAAATTACTTTTGCCCGCAGCAATTCACCAGAAAGTTTTAGAAGTGTTAAAGGGCAAATATATTCTTCGAACGTAGTCGAGTCTGACTCGACGTAGTGAGAAGTTACCTTAAAAATATTAATGAAGTGGAAATGGTATGTTTACATTTTAGAACTCAAGAATGGTTTGTACTATACAGGAATGACATGGAAACCGAATCTTAGGTTTGATCAACATTTATCTAGACTAGGAAGTAAATTTACTTCTAAATATGGGGTGCGGAGATTAGTCTATCTTGAAGAGTACGAAGATCTAGAAACTGCAAGAATGAGAGAAATTCAGATTAAGGACTTCAGCAGAAAAAAGAAAAAGGAGCTAATTAATAGTTTTAATGGTAAGTTCTCGCAATAGTTCGAACAATATAACAGCAGAAAAATTTACGAAAGAAGAGGCATATTTTATTGAGCCGTTTTTTACGAATTTAGATAAAAACGTTTTTGCGGCCAAATATTTGCCCAGCGAAGTTTTGGGGGCGCTAGCCAGCCGCTATAGTCGCTCAACTAAAGGGGTGAGGCGGCTTTTTTATGACGAATATATCAAGCCGATTTTGGAACCGGATTTGGCAGGAGTTGGGATTGGAGAAGCTAGAGAAGCTGAAGCAATGAGGAAGGAGTTAATTTCGTTTGTTGATTACTTACATACGCATGGTGGATGGGAAGTGGTTGTTAATTCCAAACGGGCGCGGGATTTTTTCAAAAAGTGGCTGGCTGCTTACGGAGATGACTCGATTGCCCAAATGGCCGGGGCTCATATTTTTTTTGAGAATGTTTCCAATGTGGCAACCAAAGTTTTGGAGGATTTTCGGATCGGTTTTGCGCCTCTTGAGAAATCGACAAGGTATGTTCTTTTCGACCAGAAAGTTGGAGGCAGATGGCTTTATTTTTTGGAGCCGGATTTAATCCGCTCAAAATACGGACAGGAATATGTGAGATTGATGAATCTGTTGTTTAGGCGGTATACAGATTCAATCGAACCACTTTCAAAATATCTCAGGAAATTATTCTCTCAAGAGAAGGACCAAACAGACCGGGCATATCGGGAGACGATAAAGGCCAAAACCTGCGATGTTTTGCGGGTATATTTGCCGGCGGCAACTTTAACCAATGTCGGGTTTTTCGGAGTCGGGCAATCATTGGAGTATATGCTGACCAAATGCTTTGCCCATCCACTGGCCGAAATTCGAGGTTTGGCAAAAGCAGCGCAGATTGAGCTTAACAAAGTCATTCCGTCTTTGGTTGATCGGGCATCCAGTCCGCGCGGGAAGATCTATCAAAGATATGTGGCGGCCACTGAGAAAACACTGGAGAAGATAGCAAATAGAGTAGTTGTCAGTGATCGAAGATTGAGGATCACTGGCCCAAGTGCTGAGTTGGTGGAATATGACGAAGATGCCGAAGATCGAATTATTTCTAGCCTTGTTTATAAATATGCAAATCTTTCCTATAGTCAAATAAAACAAAAAGTTAAGAGCTTGTCGGATCGGGAAAAGGCATCAATTATTAAATCAGTAATTGCCAGAAGAAAAGTTCGTCAGCACCGACTCATTAGAGCCTTCGAAAATACTTATTATAAATTTGATATTGTGGCCAACTTAGGAATTTATCGGGATTTACATCGGCATCGGATGTTGACGCAAGAGCGGCAGCGGTTTACAACCGAGTTGGGTTTTGATGTGCCCAAGGATTTGGTCAAGGCAAGACTTGTTAAGTCATACCAAGATGCAGCAGAAAAGGTTGATAAATTATATAAAAAGATTAAAAAGCGATATCCCGACGCGGCTCAATATGTAGTGATCTTGGGCAACAGAATCCGTTGGTATCAATGGGAGAATTTGCGGGAACTCGGTTGGGAAGCAGAACTGAGGACATCTCCGCAGGGCCATCCCGATTACCGCAAGATTGAACATTTAAAAGTAGAAGCGGTAAAGGCTGTCCACCCGGCACTGGCCGCGGCCTTGAAATTTGTGGACTGGAAGGATTATGATTTAGCCCGTCGAGAGAGCGAAAAAAGAATTGATCGCAAATTGGCAGAAGTTAAGTGAAAATCTTTTAGATGGAGGTGAGGATAGATGGTTGTAATAAAACTTCCATTTCTTGGAAGAGGTGGTTCAAAGGAAGCGCTTCGTGAGGTAGAGCCTGTTCCGAAAGTAGCTGAAGATCCGTTTGCCTCGCTTGTTTCGTTTTATGCTGATGGCAGAACCCCTATGGACGGCAAAAATGGGGTCATAAATCAATTAATGGAGCAGTTCCACGATAGGTTAACTGTTGACATTCTAGCTGATAGGATAAAGACTGCAAGAGAAGCTAAGCAGGCAAAAAAATCAAGGGGTTAGCGATTAGTTGACAAATATCTGAACTGAGTTATAATCTTCACAGAATAAGTTGGCGATTTTTAAAAGCCGGCTTTTTTGATGGCAAATATGGGTGAAAGAGGACGATTTTCAGAGGGAGGAGTTTGGAGTTCTTATGGACAGCCGAGATCTCCGGCACATTCATACCCACCTAGAACTTTAGAACTCGGTGGTAAGCCATTTGTTGCTTGGGATGTTGCAGACCCAAGAGTTAAATGTTTGCAGGCTGCGCCTATTTATCGCTCAAAAAGTATAGTTAAGGGGAAACCTCACTTGTCAGCTTTACGCAGCTTTACGTAATAGATAACTTCTTGCTTTTTGACGCTCACCAGTGTTATATTTTCTCAATCACACACGCTCAAACAAAAACTCCTTGGGAGTTTTTGCAGTTAATAGTTCATAGTTCGTAGTTTATAGAAGCTGCAAATTCCATAATCTTGAGCGGAGGGCCTGTCGCTAGACGGGGTGAAAGGAGGTTGGTTTTCTCTGAATAGAATGTTGAAAGACCGCCTTTTGGTGGAGGAGTATTATTATCAAGAAAAATCATCGGTCGATTTTGTCGTCTCAATTCTTAATGGATTGCTTAGACACGTTGATACAGCAGAAACGGCTGATCTTTTATTGGCTCAAAATGAGTTTGTCGCTCGACTTGCTGCTTCTCGAGGAGAAAAAAAGTATTTAACGGAAGTCAATGTTGCAGGATTTATGAAAATTCGTTTTGCAGCAGTATCAACCGAATTATTTCGTGGAAATGATGGTGATTTGGTTGACCAAGACGGTAATAAGATTGAACAGTCACAGATGACTTCAGTTTCAAATCGCTTATATTTTTGTGTGGAGGTCGATCATCGGGCAAATGAGCAGAAAATTTTTGAACAAGTCAGACGCTATTTTCTAGGTTTAAGAAGAGATGGTAAGATTGAGGATGTTGTGGAGGAATTAGGAGAAAGTGGCACTGATTGCTACGGACGAGTAAAGGCTTACTTAACAAGGGATAATATTACATCTTGTGTAGATAGAAAATTGGTCAGAATTGAAAGTTTAAACAAAATTACAGCAGAAGGGGAGTTAAGCTGATGAAAGTTCCGTCAATGCAAGAGCTTTTGGAAGCCGGTGTCCATTTCGGACATCAGGTCAGGCGCTGGAACCCGAAAATGAAGGGCTTTATTTTTACGGCCAGAGAAGGGGTTCATGTAATTGATTTGGCCCAAACCGTCGCAAGACTCGAGGAGGCATGCGAATATGTTGCGAAAATCGCCGAGGCCGGCGGCACGGTTATTTTTTTGGCCTCTAAAAATCAGGCAAGAAGTATTATTGCCGAGGAAGCGCAAAGAGCCGGGGCAAACTACATTTGTGAAAGATGGATTGGAGGTCTTCTAACTAATTGGGAAGTTGCCGGCAAAAATATCAAGAAGTTGGCGGATTTAAAAGCCAAAAAAGAAGCTGGAGAATTTAAGAACCGTACTAAAAAAGAAAATCTTTTAATAGATCGGGAAATTGCTAAACTCGAGCGTTTTTATGGAGGTTTGGCGGGTTTGGAAAAGTTGCCGGATGCGCTTTTTGTGGTGGATGTCAGAAAAGAAGAGAATGCTTGTCGGGAGGCCAAAAAGAAAGGTATACCGGTGGTGGCGATTTGCGACACAAATGCCGATTTGTTTTTAGTTGACTGGCCGATTCCGGGAAACGATGATGCGATTAAGGCAATTAAAATTGTAACCGGCGCGATTGCCGATGCTTATTTAGAAGGAAGGCAGAAGTTTGAGAAGAAGAGTGCAAAAGAGAAGGTGGAGCTGGCGGGAGAGAAGGCTGCCGAAGCAGCCGTCGAAGGATGAAAGACTAACGACTAACGCTAAACCAAATATAAAATGGGGATTGAATCAGGGCCACAAATTTCTTGTGAAAGAGCCTTGTTAAACGGTGCTATTGTTCTAGAAAAATGGGTAATAGAAAATTCTTTCGGCGAAGAAGAGGACATTGAAATCGAAGCAGTTGATCATTTTGCTAAGTGCGACAAGCCAGTCTGCGTTAGAGGTGCAAAGTTGGTAAGAAAAGTTTTTGATAGACGGGGAACATCTGAGTCAGATGATCACAGATTGAAGATAGCTGTAATAGATTGGCAGAATTCTTTAAGGAATTTTGTATAAAATGAGCATAAACGTTGAAGATATAAAAAAACTGAGAACTAAGACCGGTGCCGGGATTGCTGATTGTCGCAAAGCTTTGGAGGAAGCTGCCGGCGATTTTGCAAAAGCGGAAGAGTTCCTTAAGAGTTGGGGGATTGATAAAGCGGCAAAAAAAGCAGGTCGGACAGTTGGCGCCGGGCTAGTTGAAACTTATATTCACGCCGATGGTCGTATCGGCGCTATGGTTGAAGTTAATTGCGAAACCGATTTTGTGGCAAGAACCGATGAGTTTAAAAATCTGGCTCATGAGCTTGCGATGCAGGTGGCGGCCATGGATCCGACTGATGTTGAAGATTTGTTAAAACAAGAGTATATTCGAGATTCGGCAAAAAATATTGAAGAATTGGTTAAGGAAACAATTGCTAAAGTCGGGGAAAATATTGTGATTCGCCGATTTATGAGGTTTGAATTAGGAGAATGAGACAAGAAGCACCAACTCAAGTACCTATTAGAATTGAGCGAGTAAAAACTATTGAACTTATTTTGAGGGATATCACAGACTTTGTGAGACTTCCTTCCCCGATTCGTGCTGGATTTGTCGGTTATTTGACAGATCATTTAATGTTGGTTTGTCGCGAAGAATTTCCCAGTGGACCTGAAGTCGAGTCGCTTATTGTAAGAGGTATTATGTATGAAAGATTGGGTGTTGTCAGGGATCTTATTGAGCAAGGGGAGTTGGCAGTTTTAGCGACACAAGTTAGCCATTTGCAAGACAGGCAAGAATCAGAAGGCATTCGATCTAGACCAGGTGAGCTATGGACAAATGTAATGGTGGCGACTGAAATGAATGTCGCCGGATTTGGCGATTTAAACTCAGCAAGCATGAAAGCAGCGCAAGATCATTTAAGAGTATTTCTGACAATGATTGACAGGACTTTGGGTCGTAACGGTTTAGTAGTTAACGGCAAGCAGCTACCCGACCGTGGCGATAGTAAGCGTTATCAGCAAAGTTTTAAAAAGGCTATAAATACTGGAGTTGCGTCTCAACAACTTAAGCATGCCGAGCTAATTGGAGCGTCGGTATTAGTCAAACATCATATGCCCAGAGCAGGAGGTGGGATGAATGGTTGAAAGTAGAATTGGAGAAAGTGATCCAAATCAATCTCTGGTCATTAACGCAACAAAGAAAACCGAAGGCTTTGACCTTTTAAGTGAGGAGGAGAAGACTACAACTGTTGATTTCGGTATTGCGGTTTTGAGTGCTGTTAAAGAACGTACTGGTCCTAATAAAAAAAAGGTTCGCACAGCTTTGAAAAAGGTGGAGCGAATTAATGGACAAACAGGGTTCGCTCTTAAGTTTGCATTGATGTTATTAGAAGAGGCTAGTTTAGAAGATGCTTATGTTAGGCAATTTACGGATGGTGTCGAGCAGAGTTGATGAATATCGCAAAATGCTTTAGTGAGAAAATAGCAATTAACCAATGCTAGATGAAGCGACCCAAAAAATGCAGGTGGCTATTGGCCACTTAAAGACTGAGCTTGCCCAGATCAGAACCGGCCGGGCCAATGTCTCCTTGGTTTCGGATATTTCGGTTGACGCTTATGATTCCAAGCTAATGATAAAAGAGCTTGGCCAAATTACGACGCCCGAGCCAACAGTTCTTTTGATTTCTCCTTGGGACAAATCGATAATTACCAATATTGTCGGAGGGATTGCTAAGGCTAATATCGGTTTGAATGCGGTGGTTGACGGTGATCTTGTCAGGATTGTGATTCCGCCGCTGACTGCGGAAAGGCGCGAGCAGTTTATTCGCCAGATGCATACGATTTTAGAAAAATATCGGGTAGAAATTCGCCAGATCAGGCACGAATTTATCGAAAAACTTAGAGGTAAGAAACAATTGGGCGAAATAGGCGAGGATGAGGAAAAAAGACAGAAGGTCGAAGTCCAAAAACTGCATGACGAGTTTATCGAAGTAATAGAGGTCGCGGGAAAAGTTAAAGAAAAGGAATTAAGGCAAGTATGAAACAATTTTCAATTTAATGTTGACAATTATCATTTTTCTCTTAATACTTTCGGTTCTGGTGCTGATTCATGAGTTCGGCCATTTTATGATGGCCAAAAAGGCCGGTATTGGTGTTGAGGAATTCGGAATCGGTTTACCTCCGAGAATCTGGGGCAAAAAAGTTAAAGGGACGATTTATAGTGTTAACTGGCTGCCTTTTGGCGGTTTTGTTCGTCTGGTTGGTGAAGACCCGCAAGATAAGCGGCGTGATCAAAAAGATAGTTTCTACATAAAGTCTTTGGGGCAGCGAACTTTGGTGGTAGTGGCCGGTGTCGCTGCCAATTTGCTTTTGGCAATTGTCATTTTTTACATCGTGGTTTTTGCTTTAGGTTTTAAGGTTAGCCTGCCGCTTCTTTTTGAGCATAAGTTTGAATTTGTCAATCAATCGCGGCAAGTTATAGTTGCCGATGTTAATGCTGGGTCTGTTGCCCAAAGCGCTGGAATCAAAATCAGCGATTCGATTATTCAAGTGGGCGATGAAAAAATTTCTTCCATCGAGGGACTGCAAAAAATCATCAGATCCTCCGAAGGTAAGAATTTGACTTTGGTCTTGGAAAATCCGGTTAATAACAAAACCAGAACCGTTGAAGTCACGCCAACTTACAGCACGGAACTCAAAGCGCCGGCACTTGGCGTTGGCTTGGGTGAGTTGGTTGTTCTAAACTATACGACCCTGCCTCAGAAGTTATTTGCCGGTTTTATCCACAGTTACAATACGGTTGTTTATTCCGGGAAGGTTTTTGGGGAACTTATTGGATATGCTGTCCGTACGCGAAATATTGCGCCGGTTTCCGAAGGTGTTTCCGGACCAATCGGAATTGCTCAGATTACTTCCCAGGCAGTGGCGCTGGGGCCGATTTCGGTCTTGCAGTTAATTGGACTTTTATCCCTAAATTTGGGAATTATTAACATTTTGCCGATTCCGGCACTTGATGGCGGCCGCTTTTTCTTTATTATTGTTGAGGCGGTAACCAGAAGAAGGGTTTATCCGGCAGTTGAAAAATGGGCGCACACCATTGGTTTTGCGCTGCTTTTGGCGTTGATTGTGCTGATTACTTATAATGATATTTTGAAGTTATTTAGATAGATAAAGGAGATATCATTGCGATAACTTCGCAAATTACGATAATCGTTGTTTCGTAATTGCTCCATTATCTAAACGACATTATTAAGTTGTTTAGGTAAAATATTCATTCTTTTTGATATACTGACCTTGTGAAGTACAGTCAGCTTTTTGCCAAAACCACCAAGCAGGATCCCCGCGATGAAGTTTCAATAAACGCCAAGCTTTTAATCCGTGCAGGATTTATCAGAAAAGAAGTAGCAGGGGTCTATAATTTTTTACCTTTAGGTCTTCGGGTTTTAAATAAAATTTCCCAGATTGTGCGTGAGGAAATGAATGCGGCCGGCGGACAAGAAGTACTTTTGTCGGCCCTTCAAAACAGTCAGAGCTGGCAAAAAACGGGCAGATGGAAAAGTTTTGATGTCCTTTTTAAGGTTAAAAGCCAATACAAAATGGAATATGCTTTAGGCCCGACTCATGAAGAAGTTTTGGTACCAATGGCGGTCGAGTTTATCTCCTCTTACCGTGATTTGCCGCTTTATCTTTATCAAATTCAAGTTAAATTCCGCGACGAGCCAAGAGCCAAAAGTGGACTTTTGCGTGGGCGGGAGTTTTTGATGAAAGACCTTTATTCTTTCCACACTGACGAGGCGGCCATGTTTGCCTTTTACGAAAAAATGAAAAAGGTTTATAAAAAGACATTTGAGAGGATGGGGCTTAAGACAATCGAAACTAAGGCAGCGGGCGGAACTTTTTCTGCCTTTTCGCATGAATATCAAGTAATTTGTGAAAGCGGAGAGGATGAAATTATTTACTGCCCATCCTTCGCTAAAGCTACGGATGGCAAGCCCAGCGGTTGTCATTTTGCGGAAAATACTGAAATAGCCTCAAGAAGAGCAAATGAAGAATGTCCGGTCTGCAAATCTAAACTCAGACAAGTTAAAACAATCGAGGTTGGTAATATTTTTCCCTTAAGAGATAAATATTCCAAAGCCTTTGGGTTGACTTATAAAGATCAACGAGGAAAAGATCAAGTGGTTACAATGGGGTGTTATGGAATCGGTATTTCAAGGGCAATGGGGGCGATTGTCGAAGTTTATCATGATGATCGCGGAATAATTTGGCCCAGATCAGTTGCGCCTTATCAGGCGCACCTGATAACAATTGACAATTCACAATTGACAATTGACAGTTCTAAAGAAGTTTATCAAAAACTTCAGAAAGCAGGGGTCGAGATACTTTGGGATGATCAGGAAGAGGTTAGTGCCGGCGAAAAATTCGCAGATTGCGATTTAATAGGTATTCCGGTAAGACTAGTTGTTTCCAAAAAAGTCGGTAAAGGAAAGGTTGAGTGGAAGGAGAGGGGGAAAGAAAAGACTTCGGTAATTGATTTAGATGAGGTTTTGAGAAGATTTAAAGATTAGGCCCCTTACTTTTGTTAAGGGTTAATTTCTATGTCGTCGTGTTCGATCTCTTGACTTCTGACGATGGGTTTCTATTCTAGCATTTTGTTCAGCGATTTGTCTAAGCAATCCTTCAATGTCAACATCGCCTTGGGTTCTTGGTCTGCCGGAAATTTTGATAGATCGTGAGGGGTTTCCCTTGAGGCCTCGTTGCATTTGTCTTTCTATTTGAACATCGTCAGCTTTTGACCTTGGAGTTCGTCTTTCAACCATGATCAATTGATAGCACAAAGGCCGATAATTTGTAAAGTTAGGGAATAAAATATGGACAAAACTTTAGCTTGTGAAATTACTGCCCATGTTGCGTTTGCCGGGAATAACGCCGGCCTGAGGGACTGCTTCTCTTATTGCCCTAAGGAGTTCTTTGGTTGTTGGCGGCAAAGCTGCTTCAATTTGCGCTTGCAAATCGGCTGGATCAGCTTGCATTGTTGCTTCGAGACTTGACTGCCCAAGGGCTTGGCTTGGAATTGGTTCTTGCTCTGTCATCCTTAAAAAAAGCAACGCGAATTCGCGCTTGCTTTGAGGTAAGTTTAACTAAAGCTTCTTAAATTTGTCAACAAGCAGAAATTTTGGGATTATGTCAATTTGTAAAATCAAAACTGGCTTGGTAAGATTTGGCAACTAAAATGGAGAGACCCAAAACAATGACTATTGAGCCGTATGTGGCGGCCGGTGGGCAATTGGGTGAAAAGATTGAATTAGATAAATCGGTTGCCCAGGGTTTTGTGAAGGCAGCCGATTTGCGAAGAGATGTAATGATAGATAGGGGTCAAGGATTACCAAGGTCACAGGTTGTGGTAATGGATGATGAGCTTGCCTTAAAGGGAACGCTTGATTCCCGCGAGCATTTATCAGCAAAAATTTCCCATAAATCTCATTATGAAGTAACCAAACAACCAGATCGGTTTATAATTTCTGTTCATGATCGACTGATTGACGATTCGATTCGCAACAGTCCTGAAGGGTCAACCGATACCTACGGATATTATGAGGATGAGTTTATTCGCCGGTTGAATAAAGCCTTAAAAGGCGGGCTCCACGATTCTTTCTGGCAGGAGAAGAAAGAGCTAGCGCGAGAAGCTTTGCGGATTCATTTTTTAAACTTACTGTCTGTTGGTACTTTTGGAACATTAGCCTATGGTTCTTATAGATTTGGTATGGATTTTCTCCCTTGGTTCATGCGCACATTGGATCCTGACCATAAATGGACTATTAACGATTATGCTTTTTTGACTGTAGTCCGAGTGATGTGGTTTACAGCAAGCGGTCTGGATTTACTTTTTTTAGCCAAAGGTTATCTAGAATCGAAAAATGATAAACTTAAGGAATTAAATTTGTCTACTTCGGCATTAGCCCCGAGGAACCTTCGAGAAGTAATATTCCCCTCGCTTCCAATAGCTAGCACGGTGTTTGGTAATCTTTACCTTGTTCGTCATGGAGGCAAATTAATTAAGAAGAGGTAGTGGTCTGGTAGTTTTTTATATATAATTGAGCGACATCATGCAATATACGATAAATCACGGGGAAAAGGGCAGAGTTGAGATTAAGGTCGATATACCGAAGGCCACATTTGAAACAGCTTACAATCAGATATTGGTTAAACTTGGTCATGATGCCAAGATTGACGGATTTAGGCCGGGGAAGGCACCTGCTGATGTTGTTGAGGGGAAAGTTGGTTTAAATAAAATTTTAAACGAGACGGCCAGTTCTTCAATTTCCAAACATTTGTCGGATATTTTGGAAAAGGAAAAATTAATTCCTTTGGAGTCGCCAAAGATTGCAGTTAATACTTTGGCCAAAAGCTCGCCCTTTTCGTTTACCGCCTCTTTTACCCAAAAACCTAAAGTTAAAGTAGGCAGCTGGAAGACAATCAAGGTTAAAAAAGTTGCGGCGAAGGAAGTTACCGAAAAGGACATTGACGAGTCAATAAAAAATATTTATGAAGCATGGGTTAAACAACAAGAAACAAGAAACAAGAAACAAGAAACAAAAGACGAGGAATCTCAAGTATCCCAAAAATTTATTTATGATGCGCATGGGAATAAGGTTTTCTTTGAGGACAAGAAAACCTTGCGATCCTCGTCTAATCAAGATTCGACTGCGGGTCTAAAAATCAATGATGAGTTTGCAAAAGCTATTGGCGCCAGGGACCTTGGGCATCTTGGCGAAATTGTCAAAAAGGACTTGGAAACACTCGTTGCCGATCAGGTTGAAGCAAAACTGGAGAGTGAAATTTTTGACAAGATGATTGAAGTTGTTATTATCGAAGTTCCGGATATTTTGGTTGATGATGAGTTAAATAGAATTTTAATTCGTTTGAATTCCGAGCTTGAGCGCCAAAAAAAGAAATTGGAGGATTATTTGGCTGAGCAAGGTACGACTCTTGATGCGCTTAAGGCTAAATGGCGGTCGCAGGCAGAAAAAAATGTCAAAATTTCGCTGATTTTGGAGCAAATCGGCCAAGACGAAAAGGTGCAAGTATTGCCAAGTGAGGTTGAGCAGGCATTAAAAGGGGTTAATGCGACTAATTTAACTGAAGATCAAAAAAGGGATTTAGAACGATATCTGGCAGTTTCGATTTTTCAGGCCAAGACTTTGGATTTGGTTAAGAAAGCTGTAGCTTTTTAATTACTTTTAAAACCTATAGATTTTTGCTACAATGAATTTGACATGGAAACAAGAGAGTCGCAGGACCCACCCGTTTATATTTCTAAGCCAGAAAATCTTGACCCAGAGAGGGTTATTAAGGTCCTAGGTCCATGGAAGGTTTATTCATGGAATCAAGGCTATAGATTTGAGTCTCCACGTATTGGAGGACTGCCTCTTTTAGAAATGGTGATTTCAAGGGATGCATTCCATTTACAACCAAGTAACTGGACCCAGAAAGATCCTAGGATTTTCCTGAGGAATGTAGGTAAGGTAGAAATTCACGGGGAAGAAATAGAGATAGAAAGTGAGGACGGTTCTTGCTACATTTGGCAACAAGGTTTGAAAGCGCGTTTACTTTTCTCAAAAGTGAAAAAAGGTCGACGGGCGGAAGTATCTGTATCATTTGGTGACCCCCTCTAGTTACCTTTCTAATCTTGTCAAAGCCCCTCCAAAGTTCTAAAATGTAGTGTCTGGTTTAGCGAATGACTAGACCCTCCTCCGCCAAGGCTTCGGAGGGCAGGAAGGATGTGTATGGAAAATTGGCACAAAAGATCATTGTTACCCACCAGTCGCCGGATTTTGACGGAATCCCGGCCATTTGGCTCCTAAAACGCTTCCATCCTGATTTTGCCGATGCGAGACTAGCCTTTGTGCCGGTTGGGGATGCCACTTACAACAACGAACCTGTTGATTCTAACCTCGATGTCGTCCATGTCGATACGGGCATGGGCAAGTTTGACCATCACCAGACTAACGATTTTACCTGCGGAGCAAAACTCGTTCATGAGTGGTTGATAAAAGAAGATTATGTAGCCAAAGATGATGAGGCTTTAAAAAGATTGGTTGAGATTGTAACCCAGCTTGATCATGGATGGGATTCCCATAAATGGTGCGAGGCGGCAAATGATAGATATGAATTTTCTCTTCACAATATTTTAGTCGGCTGGAAGCTTATTTATGCAAACGAGAATGAAAAATATGTAGAGTGGATAATGCATGCATTGGACTCCGTTTATAAACTCCTGCAGCTTAAAGTTGCAGCAGAGAAAGAAATAGAGGAAGGAAAAAAGTTCAAAACAAGATGGGGGAAAGGTGTTGGTGTGTATACCAACAATGATGCGATTTTGGATGTAGGCATAAAAGGGGGTTTTGCGGTTGTCGCGCGTAAAGACCCTGGCCGTGGTTACTTACGCATTACAGGATCGACTAATCATAAAGTCGATTTAACCCATGCTTGGGAAATGTTTAAAAGCGCAGATCCGGCGGCTACTTGGTTTTTGCATGCCTCGAAAGTATTGCTTAGAAACGGTTCAAGCCGAAATCCTGACATGAAACCGACCAAACTGGATATTGATGAAGTGGTCAAGATTTTGGAGAAAGCCTAATGTTAAATAAAGCAAAATGGTTGGCCAAAGAAGCGGCTTTGAGGGTTAAATATATGACAAGCAAAGATTGTATTTTTTGCCAAATAGTTGCTGGCGAGGTTAAGACTGAACTTGTCGATCAGTCAGAAGACGCCATTGCCTTTAACGATGTTAATCCGATATCAGCAGTGCACATTTTGATTGTGCCCAAGCGACATATTGAGTCGGTATTGAAAATCGGTGATGACGATGCTTCTATTCTTGTGGCCATGCACCAAATGGCTCAGCAACTTGTCAAGGATAAAAAGCTCGAGGCTTTCCGCTTGGCATTTAACGGCGGCAGCTATCAACATGTTGGGCATCTTCATATGCATCTTTTGGCAGGAGGGAATGTAAAGTGGAACAAATTATAAAAATTATTTTGCGGGTCCTGTCGCCTGTTTCCTTCCCGCCAGTGCTCGTCTTTAGAATTTTCTCCATGTTTCTCAAGTGGTCCATAGGGAGACTGCGCGCTGTCGGGAACCCTTCCACTGGCGCCACCCGCTGGAAATGGAAATTGGCAAATGGAAATTGGAAATTCGAAAAGGGGGTGTTTTAATTAAATGACTAAAGTAGTGGCCCAGCCAGGGGAATCAATTGAATCAATGCTCCGCAAATTCAATAAGAAAGTTGCCAGCGAAGGCATAATGATGGAGATTAAAAAAAGGGAGCATTATTTAAAGCCGTCGCTTAAAAGGCAGCAAAAAATTCAAATGGCCCGCAAAAAATATATAGCCAGAAAGTTTAAGTAAATGGCAAAACTTTTTGACCAAATAAGCCAAGATTTAAATACTGCATTAAAGCAGAGGGATGCGGCTCGGGTTTCGACGCTGCGGTATCTTATTTCCCACCTTAACAATGCCAGAATTGCCAAAGGAGGGGATCTTAATGACGATAATGTTACCCTCGAAATTGTCAAGGATGCCAAAAGACATAAAGAATCAATTGAGGCTTTTGATAAAGCCAAGCGCCAAGATCTGGTCAACCAAGAGTCGTCCCAGCTAAAAATTTTAGAAGAATATTTGCCGGCGCAACTTAATGATAATGAGATTGCCAAAATAGTCGATGAGACAATTGCCCTTCTTGGTCAGGTTGGTCTCGGTGATATGGCCAAAGTCATGGGGCAGGTAATGGCCAAAGTTAAAGACCAAGCAGATGGTGCCAAAGTTGCTGAAATTGTAAGGAATAGACTTACCCAGAAGTAAGTGATTGATATTTTAATCCATACAGACACCCGCTATCCGGTTAATCGAAAAGCGATAAGAAGAGCTGTTGTTGATACGTTTAAAAGGTATAAAATTGAGGAGATCACAGCAGAGGTTTCCATCGCCGTAATTGGCAGGCGCAAAATGAATGATTTAACGAAAACCTACCGCAAGGACGAGACGGAACATGAAGTATTGATTTTTGCACTGGAAGAAGTAATACAGAATCAAGATGGCTTACCGACAGGTAGTCAGGGTTTTATCAATGTGCCGGATAATGTTTTAAGACTTGGGGATGTTATTTTGTGCTGGCCGAAAGTTCTGGAAGCTGCCGCAAGTGATAACATAATGGTTGACGAAGAGATTTACCGACTGACGGTTCATGGAGTAGAACATTTGCTAGGTGAACACCATGATTGAGGACATAGTTGGTGGTTGGTAGTGGGTAGTTAGTAATTGACTGCAAACTATGAACTAAAAACTCTGAACTACAATGACTGTTTTTTACCGAAAATATCGTCCCCAGAAATTTGACCAGATAGTTGGTCAGAAACAAATTGTTGCGACTTTACTTTCCCAACTTAAATCGGGCAAGATCGGTCATGGTTATTTATTTGCCGGGCCGCGCGGGACTGGTAAAACCTCGTGTGCGCGAATTTTGGCCAAAGCCGTTAATTGTCAGGGTCTAGGGTCTAGGAAACTAGGGTCTAGTAAAAAAACGCTAGAAACTAAATTCTCTGAGCCTTGTAATAAATGTGATTCTTGTTTGGCAATAAGTGCGGGATTCCATCTTGATCTTATTGAAATCGATGCCGCTTCCAATCGGGGCATCGAGGAGATTCGGGACCTTCGCGAAAAAATAAAACTGGCGCCGGTAGCCGGTAAGTATAAAGTCTATATTATTGATGAGGCTCATATGTTAACTCCGGAAGCGTTTAACGCCCTTTTAAAAACTTTAGAAGAACCGCCCGCCCATGCAATTTTTATCTTGTGTACGACTTTGCCTGCAAAATTACCGTCAACAATAATTTCCAGACTGCAGCGTTTTAACTTTGCTCGGGCTCAGGCGTCAGAAATTTCCCAGACTATTCAAAATATTGCCAAAAGCGAAGCTATAAAAATTAGTGAAGGGGCAGTTTTGGCCATAGTTTCCGCCGCAGACGGGTCATTTAGAGATGCGGTTTCGATTTTAGACCAGCTTTCCAGTGTGCGAAAAACAGTTGAGGCAAAGGATGTTTTGGCGATTGCGGCTATTTCCGGCTGGGATCAGCTTTACAATTTTGTGGAGCAGCTTGCTAAAAATCAGATAAAGAGTGCAGTTTTGACTATTGAAGAGCTTTCTCAAAGCGGAGCGGATATGTCGCTTTTTGCCCGGGAAGTGATTCTTTTCTTTGAAAAACTTTTACTTTTTAAAATTGGTATTGCCCTTGAGAATTTTGATCTTGATGGTCTTCAGATTGAAAAGATAAAAAATCTGGCTAGCGAATTTAAAAGCGGTGATCTTCAGAATTTAATGAAGCTGTTTTTGATTGCGGAAGGCGAAATAAAACTATATCCGCTGCCGCAAATCCCCTTGGTTTTGGCGGTTTGTAAGTATGCAGGCCCGATTGATGAACAGATGGTGGTAGACAAACAGCCTTTTGAGGCACAGACAGAAACTAATGAAAGTCAGTCAAAAGTAATTATTCAGTCTCGCAAGACTGATGAGGACAAAATGGAGATTAAAAGCAAAAAGACTTCTAAATCTCTGGTCTCATTTGAAAAAAAATGGCAGGAATTTTTAAATAAAGTCAAGCCTTTAAACGCCCACGTGGTTGCTCTTTTGCGTTCGACAAGACCGGTTGCTTTTGATGGCGCCGATCTTACGCTTGAAGTTTTTTACCGTTTTCATAAGGAAAAACTTGAAGAACCGAAAATTTTGACAGTGCTTGGTAAAGTTATGGAAGAGGTTATCGGCAGTCCTATAAAGCTAAAGTTCGTGCTGGCGACCAAAAAATCCAGTGAGCCGGCAGCTGTTAAGGTTAGCGATGTTGTCGATATTAATCAATTTGAACTTGAAAAAGCGGTTGCGGAAATTTTTTCAAAACCGTAAGATGAGAAAGATTATTTTTTTGGTTTTACTACTAGTGCCTTTGGTTTTAACTGCTTGTTTGCCAAAGATTGGGTCATCTACAGCGCCTGTTAGCTCAAATGAATTCGTCAAGGGCTCTAGTGTTAAAGGTTTTCCCGCAGTTCCATTAATTCCCAAAGCTCAAGTTCTGGAGTCCTATGGCAATAAAGGTAATTTCGGAGCGTCTTTTATTTCAGACGAAAAACTCTCAAAAGTCATCAAATTTTACGACGAATCCTTGAAAAAGTTAGGCTGGGAGGCGACACTCAAGAGGCGGTCGGAAACCAATTATGTCTATAATATCAAAAATGCCAGCCAAGAGGGTTCGATCATTGTCAACACGGCCGCAGACGGTAAAAAAACGGCCATTTCGATTTTTGTTTCGCCAAGATAAAAATAAATGCGGTTATTGACTAGATTAATTACAGTTGTTAATATAAATTTATCTTTATGAGAAGAGTCATTTTGATTCTTTTTTCTTCATTGGTTCTTGTTTTAGCTTCAACTTCTGTGATATTTGCACAGACACCAAATACAAATTTTAACAGGTTTGAAGATCGTTTAAGAGAGTTAAGAGAAGATCGTCAAAGAAAGCTTGAAAGCTTGCAGGAAAAGCAACAAGAGTTAAAGGGAAAGCGTCAAGATCTAAAAGAAAAAATCGCTACCAAGCAGGCAGAACTTCGCCAAAAAGTAATCGCCAGAATCAAATCAGTTTTTACAAGAATTTTGAAGCGCTATAATGCGGCACTGGCGCGACTTGATAAAATTGCCGATAGGATTGCTACAAGAATTGATAAATTGAATGCTAGGGGAGTTGATACCTCTGCCGCGCAAGCAAGACTAACCGAGGCAGAAGGTCTAGGTACTGCAGCAGCGCAGGCAATTATCGATGCCCAGGCGCAAGTTTCGGCGATTGATGAAAATTCGGCTACTGTCAAGGATGCCGTGCATACGGCCACTACTGCGATTAAAAGTGCCAAGCGAGCCCTTTTTGACTATCATAAGGGATTGGTGGCGGCAATAAGAGAATTGAAAGCAGCGGCAGCACTTAAGGAGGGAACAAGAAGTGCAGAATAAAATTTTCAATTTTCGAAAGGGATTTTTAACACTTTGGCTTATACTGGCTATGGCCACAGTTGCGGTAATTGCGATTATTGCCTTCGGGGTTTTGGATCTTGGGAAATTAAAGCAAAGTTTGCCTGGTTATTCACCGGTCCCAGTTATAAAAGACAGCCAAGTCGAGAGTCTTCAAAAGTTGAGCAGTTCTGATGAAATTGTTGATGTAGAGAAAGACCTGAATGATACTAACCTTAATAATTTGGATGAGGAACTTCCCCAAGTCGATCAAGCCCTAAACGAGTTATAATTTGGCTATTATTTGCAATCTTGACCAACATTGATCTATAAAGCCCCACTTTTTCTATATTGACACACTCTTAAAAAAGTCGTATTTATAAAATCGGTTTAGTCCCCGACTTTCGGAATTTACATTAAGCCACGAGTTTTTACAATTTACCATCAAAGGCATCTTAAAAATCCTAAAAACTATCATGAAAGCTGCGGCACAGTTTAGTTGGCGTATTGTTTGGTATTCAGTTTTAATCTGGGGGTTAACTTTTATTTTGGCGGGATTTGTGATTTTGCCTTGGTTTTATCTGGTACTTCCTCTAGTTGTTTTTTGGACGACGGTTTATTTTTTCAAGAAGAGCGAAAGAACGCTGGTGGGGGGGTTATGGGTTGGTCTCTTTTGGTTTTTCATAATTATTTTTCTTAATTTTTTGGAAGTTATTGGACCTTATTATGCCAATTTCAGCCTTTATTTTTCGGATTTTCGCAATTGGTTTTTATATCCCTTAGTTCTTTTAATTCCGGTCGTTTATACTTTAATTTTGGAAAATACAAGTTATAAAAAATCTTCAAATTCAAAACATCACTTTTCCAATCGCCATCAGGTTCGTCTACATAAGACAAAGCTAGCCACCAGATAACTGGAGTGCTGATAGTAGATTGAGGTTGCCACTGTGTGGTAAGCTTTTATTGACAATGCGCGATTTGGGACAACAAAAGTTTAGCGACTTTGCGCGGCCTTCTAAAACCAAAACCATCTTTCGTATTCTGATTCTTTTAATAATAGTTGGCGCAATTTTGTATTTCGCCAAATCACGCTTAAATTTCGGGCAGATTGGAGCCGGCTCTGTGATTTTAAGGGAGGCACCGCGAGGTTTAAAACCGGTAACGATTGATCAAACAGCTAATGTGGCAGAAGGCGGTGTCCAGCTTTCAACCCAACAGGCGGCCTTTGAGGATGTTAGATACGGCGGTCAGGCCAAGGCAACTGCTTCCCGTTCGTTTGGCGGAGATCTTTATATTCTTTCGGTTAATGCTACCTTACCTGATCCCAATAATACATATTACGAGGTTTGGCTAACCGGTAATAGTAAAGTAATCCCGATTGATTTTATGACTGGGTCAAAAACTTCATGGAGTTTGAGACTTAGAAGCAATGATAAATATTCTCAATATGATGGTATTTTAATAACACTAGAGCGCACAAAAGACGAACTGCCAGAGGAAACTATACTGGAAGGTTCCTTTTAGAATTTTCAAATTTCAAATTTTATGAAAGTCGTGATGGTTTTTGGGGCATTTGACGGATTGCATCCCGGGCACCTTTCATTTTTCAAACAGGCCAAGAAATACGGTGATTTTTTAATTGTTTCCGTTGGCACTGATAAAAATGTTACCAGAATTAAGGGTAAGAAGTCTCTCTTTGGTCAGGAAGAGCGATTAGAACTGGTTAAGAATTGCCGACTTGTTGATAAGACGGTTATTGGAGAAGAAAATGATTTTTATGGACACATCAAAAAATACCAACCCAACGTTATCTGTTTGGGTTATGATCAGTGGGCGAGTGAGGATGAGGTGGCAAAAGAACTTTTGAAAGTTGGTTTAAAAAAAACTAAAGTCGTCAGGCTTGGTCCTTATAAAAAGCAGAGAGCAAAATCAACGATTGTTAAAAAGCTGTCAGTAGACTATTGAGGATACCACCGGCCTAAGATTTTTCTGACAATTCCTTTTTTGTGGTCTTTTGAGATTTTCTTTTCCCGATACTTGATTAAGGTTCTTTTCATTCTGTCGACTGCTTTGTCAATGGCTTTATCCATTGTCCGTTCGCTATCGACGATTTCCAGAGTTTTTCCGGGCACCTTGGCCGTTATCTCGCAATAATTATCATTTT
>MFBU01000024.1 GCA_001775055.1 Candidatus Curtissbacteria bacterium RIFCSPLOWO2_02_41_11 | reverse complement strand
GTTCCTCAAATGATAGTGTTGAGAAATCATCAAACGAAAATCTTCTAAAGTTATTTTTCTGACGTTTTCCTGGATAAAGTAGGGCAAATTGAATCGGCAGTCTCATATCAGAAGGCCCTATCTGGGCAATAATTGAACCATCAACAAACTCAACTGCCGAGTGGATAACACTCTGCGGGTGGATGATAACAGTAATCGCAGAAAGTGGAACTCCAAATAACCACATGGCCTCGCAAACCTCAAAACCTTTATTCATAAGTGTCGCACTGTCTATGGTAATTTTGGCGCCCATTTTCCAATTTGGATGTGCCAGAGCTTGCTCTGGCCGGATATTCTTCAAATCTTTAAGCTTTTTCCCTCTAAACGGCCCGCCGGATGCCGTTAAAATAATCCTCTTTATCTCATATAAAGTTCTGCCTTCAAGACACTGGAATATAGCCGAGTGTTCCGAATCAATAGGCAAGATTTTGACCTTATTCTTGGCAGCCTCACGGGTCACTATCCCTCCAGCCGCTACCAGAACTTCCTTCGTTGCTAAAGCAACTGTTTTTTTACTTTTAATCGCCGCCAGTGTCGGCTTTATACCCGCAAGTCCAGGTGTCGCAACCACAACTTTATCAACTTTGGGTAATGTGGCAACTAAACAATTCCCCTCGTCTCCAAAGTAGGACTTCCCTAAAAGTCGCGCATCCTCTTTCCTTATGACTGAAACAGCTTTTGGATGATATTTTCTAATTTGCTTTCGCAGTAGCTTGAGATTTCCTCCGGCAGCAAGCCCTGCAACATTGAATGAATTTTTGAACTGATCGACTACGTTAAGCGTTTGAGTCCCAATTGAACCGGTAGACCCAAGTATTGAAATGTTTATAGGCATATTGCAAGGGGTTATTCTAACAGATTGGATAAAATCTTAGCATTTTCTATAGCAAATCCACCAACATCATTATCTTTGAAAATCTACGATTTTCAAAACTATCAGAGGAGCACCATTGGCACGAATTCGAAGAATTGTGCCAAGGTGACCTGCTGATATTAAAGATTGTTGCGAAGCAACAATAAGCCTATCGAATTAAATCAATCAACATTTTAGCATTATCCACAGCGAATCCACCGACGTCATTATTAAAATAAGCATAGACATCAATCCCCGCTTTTTGCCATTTTTTGATTTTTTTGGCCCAAATTTTCAGCTCATCAGCGGTGTATGAAGTTGCGTAACTCCCTCCTTCACCATGAAATCTAATGTAGGTAAAATCGGCTGTAATCACTTCCTCACATGGCCAATGTCCTCCTGACTCGGCAATCACTAATGCCGCATTATACTTTCTTAAAACCTGGTAGATTGACCCGTCAAACCAAGAAGGATCACGAAATTCAAAAGCCAACATTGCTGATTTTCCACTTTTAACTTTAAACTTCCCGACCTCGTCTCGACTCGGTCGAGGACGGGTTGAACTTTGAACTAAAAGGGCTTCCAGCCTCTTTTCATCCGCTTTAAATCTTGGCGGAAGTTGCCAAAGAACCGGACCAAGTTTATCACCCAAGCATTTTGATGACTCAATAAAGCTCTCAACCGAGATCCGATCCGGTTTTAATCTTTTGATATGAGTAATAAATCGGCTTCCTTTGAGAGCGAAAGTAAACTCTTCCGGCACGCTTTTGGCCCAATTCTCAAAAGTCGCAGGCTTCATTTGATGATAAAACGTGCTATTTACCTCAACCGTTTTAAAATGTTGAGAATAATACTCAAGCCATTTTTTCTGAGGTAAGTCTTGAGGATAAAATGCACCTTTCCAGTCGCTATACACCCAGCCAGAAGTACCGACATAAACTCTACTACTCATAAATAATCTCAAAGCTCTTAAAATCTCTTGATGACGCTTCCCATTTAACCTCTACTTCTCCTACTATTGCAGAAGATGAACCCTTCCTGCACCAGGCAACCAATTGCTCGAGTTTATCTTTATTGCCTGAAGCTTCAAGTTCAACAGAACCATCCTCTCTGTTTTTGACCCAGCCGACCAGTCCTAAACGATCAGCCACTTCTTTTGCATGACTGCGAAAAAAAACTCCCTGAACTTGACCGAAAATGCGAATTTGGACCCGCATTATAATTTTAAATTTTCAAGTTTAAATTTGAAATGAATTTTAAAAATCTAAATTTTAATTATTAAAAATTGAATAAAAATTAAAAATTATAAATTGAAAATTATCCTTGCCAAAAACAAAGTTTAAGATCAACGTGCATTTTATCATTAAACTTTACTCCCTCAGCCAATAATCTTCTCCTTTGCTCTTCTGCTCCCCCGAATGCAAAATTGGGTGCGATTCTGCCATTCCTATCAACTACCCGATGGCAGGGTACTTTTGGATCCTTATTGGCATGTAAAACCCAGCCCACGATCCTGGCGTCAATTTTAATTTTTAAATTTAAAATTTTAAATTGATTTGAGATTTGCCCGTAAGTGGCTACTTTCCCCTTTGGAATCCTTTTAACTTGTTCAAAAACCTGATCTTTGAAATTCATACTTAATACTAAATACTTAATACCAAATACTAGATACTAGTTATATCTGTTCATCGCCGCCTCAATTCCAAACTCAATGTAGGATTTAACCGCCTCCAGCGATCGACTGATTAAAGAAGGCAGTTCTTGTTGCTCTTTTGGGGTAAACTCCTCAAGCACATACTTTTCGGGATCAACACCATCAGGTGGTCTAGCTATGCCAACACGAAGCCTTCCGAATTCATAACCTCCCAAACTTTCAATAAGACTCTCAACTCCCTTGTGCCCTGCACTAGAACTATCAAATACAAATCTAATTTTGCCAAATTCCAAATCCAAATCATCATGGACTGCCAAAATATCTTTAGGTTCTATTTTGTAGAAATTGGATACCAGACGAACCGATTCGCCGGATTTATTCATATAAGTTGAAGGTTTAATCAGTATAAAATCAGAAGATTTAAAATAATAACACAGTAAGTCTTGATTATAACGCCAGGCAAGCCCCTCACTTTTGGCAAAGCCATCAACTACCATAAAACCTAAGTTATGACGGGTATTTTTATATTTAGCTCCAGGATTACCGAGTCCTACTATCAATTTCATGAAGTTAATTTTATCACCTTATTTGATTTAACCAAGCTTGATTATTTAAATCTCGACTCAAATAGTATGTCTGAGCGTGAGAAAAATGCCCAAGATAGGATTGAAGAGATTGGTTAGAAATTCCTTCTCTTAATACTCTTTTAAAAATTCTATTTCTCGTTTTTGTCCTGACTAGGCAGTAATGAGGCAAAACAACATAGCCACAAAAATCAATTCCCTGCGCCAACTTTCTGATTATAATTTTCTTAGTATGTAGCTTAAGCTTTAGTTTCTTTTCTAGAAACGATTCCATTATATTAACATAGTGAATTAACTTCTCAATGCTCCCGTCTAATATAACAAAATCGTCTGCATAACGAATGTAATACTTAATTTTAAGTTCATGCTTAACAAACTGGTCAAGTTCGTTCAAATAGATGTTTGCAAAGATCTGACTGGTTAGATTACCCAGTGGCATGCCTTTAGGGGTCAGACCCCTATTAGGGGTTGAAAAACTTTGAATGACTTCTCTAATTAACCAAATAATATTTTCATCCTCTACTTTATCTGAGATAAGATTAAGCAGAATTTGGTGATCGATTGAATCAAAAAACTTCTTGATATCAAGTTTCAATGACCAGCACTTTTCTTTGTAGTTTTTGCTAACAATTCTGGCAAATTTCTCGAGCCTATCAACTGTCTTGTGAGTCCCCTTACCTAGACGGCAAGAATACGAATCAAAAATAAAAGTGTTGTCAAAAAGCCCGTAGAGGTATTTGTATAAAAGATGGTGAACTATCCGGTCGCCAACTAAAGCTTTATGAATATGTCTTCTTTTAGGATCATTAATGTAAAAATCTTGATAATTGCCGTGTTTGTATGTTTTTGTTTCAAGCTTGCGCTCTAGATCAAATAAATTATCCTCGAGATTTCTTTCAAAAACTTGCACATCCATTTTATTCCTTTTACCCCTTTTAAACTCTCTCCATGCTTGAAAAAGGCTTTCAATTGAGATTAACTGAGAATAGTTACTAACTATTGAATTTTGAGTTTTAACTTTTGAACTTTTAACCATGCCCCCCCCCCGCAGGACTTTACGCTTGACATACCTATTTTTGCCAAACTTTATGATTTTTACAAGAATTTGAGTCAGACCCTCACTAATTTTCCTAAAGACAAACGTTTTACTTTAGGTAATAAACTAGATCATCTAACTTTAGAAATTATTGAATCAGTAATAGCCGCTGGATATTCTGCGCGCGAACAAAAATATAACCATCTTGAAAAAGCCCAGCTTCACCTTGAAATTACAAAAATTCTCATAAGACTAGCCCTTGATACAAAAGTTCTAGACAATAGAAAATATATCCAACTCCAACAAACTCTACTAGAAATTGGCAAAATGCTTGGTGGCTGGAAAAGATCTCTAAAAATGTAAAGAGGCAAGACACTACCGCGGATGAACGACCACCAATGTTCGAATTGCGATTGTCAGGCGTCAAGTTCGAATTGACATTCAGATTGCCATCCGAATTGGAGTTGGCGTTGACCACCCGGCTCTCATTAACAAGAACCACTTTATTTGCCTTAAGCCCTCTGTCATCACTGCGGCTTGATTACTCTCACCGCTGTATTTTATTCTTTGAGCAAAGCGAAGGAACAAGTTTACACTTGTAAACCCTTCTCACCCCCTCAACATAGCCTAAAACAAGGAGTGTCTTGCTTTATACCAATGCACTCTCCTGCAATCCGTAAACTACAGGACTCTCACATTTTGTTGGAAAAACAAGGATTTCGGTGACCTAAAGCCGTAACCTTAGATTCATTAACCTACTCTCACTAAAAAGAATATCACGGGGTTTAATAAATTAAAAGTAAGAAAAAGAACAGAGGAACAAAAAGTTCAAAGGTTCAAAAGTTAAAGTTTACTGCACTCCCGCGGATGAACGACCACCAATGCTCGAACCGCGAAAGCCAGGCGTCAAGCCCGAAGCGACACCCAGATAGCCACCCGAACCGGAGCGGGCGCCGACCACCCGGCCCCCAATGCAAGAACTAAGAAGACGAGAAGTTGTTTCAGTTTCATTTAAATAATGACCTCTGGTGATCTTACTAAATTCTCTAAGTATTATAAATTCCATCAAATCCAAGCCCTCTCTTCCTTTTTCGGCAAAAAGTTTTTCAAGATCATCTTCATTAGTTTTCAAGTGAGACGACTCCAAATCAAATTCTGCTCTTCTCCAACCCTTGTGGGAACTGGCAACTGTTACGGCTGAACTTTTTTGAACTGACCAGTGACTGCCTATTACTGGAAACATTTTACCCAGATCTTCCAAAGAAATATTGTCTGGTACAAAGTACAAAACGTCACCGGAATTTTCAATTTCCTTAATTTCTTCTTCTGTAATTTCTAAAGCTGGAATCTCAACATCGACATTGGCTCTCGACGCTGCCAGCTCCCAGAATCTCTGCCACACTGATGTAAGCAGTTCTTGTGTATGAGGCTTTATTAAATACTCACCGGCTATCTGAACTAAAATATCTTCTTCTTTTACTCCACCTTTCTTACCATCCGTAATTTCAAGTCCCAGCTTTGATGGAAGTTCTCCTGTCTTTCGTAAAGCAGTCCCTAAATTTCGTGTGTGAATAGCGGCATCTGCATGGCCGCTTTCTTCTAGATATTGAGCAAGAGTTTTGAACTCTTTCATATTGGCGCAGATTATATAACCACTATGGGTTGTTTGTCAAGCGTGCAAGGATATCTTTCACTTCGGCGTCTTCCACCGGCCTGAAATCTCTATAAAACTGTCCGACTGCCACCAGATCCGCCGAAATCGCAGGACAGATTATTTTATCAAAGTCTTCATGCAATTGATCGATTACCTGAGGAGATGCGCAACCGACAGCAAGATATAACTTAGCCGGATTAAACGCACGGATAATTTTAGCTCCAGCCCGAACCGTCTGACCGGTAGCCACCCCGTCATCGACAATAATCACTACTTTCTCTTTATATTGATCGGGCTCAAGCACTATCCCTAAGTTTTTCTCTCTGGCCGCCGCTTCCTTTTTCTTTTTGATAATTTCCTTTTTAAGATAATCGCCAGATACATTAAGATCAGCAATCAACCAACGATCCAAAATAGGCTTTCCATGGGCAGCAGTTGCCCCAATGGCCAGTTCCGGATTAAAAGGAGCTCCCAATTTTTTTATGACAATAACGGTCAGGGGAATCTTTAGTTTAGAAGCAATCACTTCCCCAACAACCACACCCCCGCGGGGAATTGCGGCAACGGTAGATTTTTGGGGGTCAAGTTTAAGTTTGGCAAGATTCTTGGCAAGTATTTCACCGGCATGAATTCTATTTTCGAAAACCATGTTAGAGAAAACAAGCTTTCTTATTTCGAGCTTGCGAGAAACAAGCTTTCTTATTTTCGAAAATCATTTACGGTTCCTATCTACTAATCTGCTTTTCGGAAAAATCACCGGCAATCGGCCATTTATAAAGTTGGCCTTGATAAGCCTTAACCATCGATACTATCCAAACAATAATACCGGCAATCGAAATAATAATATTGACCAAAGTTGCCAGAATACCTATTGGCGCAAGGATAAACCCTAATACGAAGCTTAAAATGAATAAAGCGCCAGAAACAACGGTCGACTGCATAGCATGAAAGCGGATGAATTTGTCATCTTTTTCGACTAAAAGAATTACAATCCCGGTAACAAATCCCAAAAGGTATGACAGGGCCGCAACTAAATTTCTGTTTGATTGATTGGTAACCATTCGTTTCACCTCCCATCTAAGCAAAAAGGTTAAGCTGAGATTCTTCTTGATTATCGTCTTTGGCTTGCTTTTTTTCTTCTAATTCTTGCGAGTTTTGCCAAATTTTAACTACTCCGAATTTGCCGTCATAGCCGGGTTCAACAACGATATTTCCATTTCTTACTTTTTCAATTCCCTCAGCTACTTTTTGGGAAGTAAACCGTTCGATATCTTTTAAATCTGACTTTAAAAGAACATTAAATTCACTGCCTAATTGACTGACTAAAAGCATATAAGTATCCATTACCTTTTTGGTGTCAGCGCCCAATGACAAAGCCTCGGCCAAAATTTCAGAAAGAGGCACCAAAGAAACATATGGCGGTCGCCCGGAACCATCTGGATAAACCCACCTGACACCATTTGCAGATACTTGATACTTGATACTTGATACTTGATTTTTTGCCAACTCTTCTACCCGATCCATCACGCCAACCGTCAGTGGACGAGAGCAAACTGGACAAGTCGTCCCTTTTGTCTTTGATATTTCCGATCCCTGAGAATAATTACAGTCCCTGTGCCCTGTGAAATGATACTTCCCCTCCTCCGGATGAAACTCGATTGTAAAGGCAATACGAGGGGTGGCTGTTCTGGAAGGGCTCCCGACAGCGCGCAAGGCTTCTGGTTTGGAAGATTGAGAAGGTTGGGATGTGAAAGAAGACTGAGCACTGGCGGGGGGGGAAGAACTGACAGGACCCCGAGTAATAGCTCCATAAATACTATCATAACTTATCTCATCTGCCTCAAAAACCGTTGCTTCCCGACCCATTTTCGCAAGAGAATGGGCGTCGGAAGACGAAAGAATCGTCTTTCCTTCCAAATCACCAATTCGCCAATTCATCGCCGGATCACTTGATAACCCTGTCTCGATTCCATAAATATTTCCGGCTAAATCTCCAAAACATTCCTCAATCGAGTCAAATCCCGAAAACGATCCAAAAACCGAAAACCAAGGAGTCCAGATATGGGCCGGAATTATTAAAACATGCTCGTCGCAACCAAGGGCAATTTCGACTAAATCACGGGAAGAAATTCCCACAATCGGCCGGCCGTCGGATCGCAAATTGGCCCCGCGTTTTAAAAGCTCATTATTAAATTTCTCAACAGCAGACATTGATGGGAAGAAAAATAAATTATGGATTCTTCTACCCTTGCCGCCCTGACTGTAAATTGAAGAAACCTCGCAGGACAACAGGAAGTAAACTTCCTGTTGAACATCTGACAATTGACCACTGACAACTGACTTATCACCTATGGCCTTTAATCGATACATCCCATTCCCCGCCTCCTCAAGTTCATTTTTCAACTGTTCAAACCAGAATGGGTGGGTAAAATCGCCGGTTCCCAAAACATTAATGCCTTTAAAACTCGCCCACTCGGCCATTTTAGATAAAACCATCTGCTGCGAAACCGCGCGTGAATACTTGCTGTGTAAATGAAGATCGGCAACAAATTTCATTAAGTTACATTTGCAAACAAAAGCTCGGAGCGCACTCATTTTGCGCCAAAATATTATTAATGTCAACTGAGATTTTACTGTTATAACCAGCCAAGTCTTCTTACCAGCCAAACGGGAGTTGAACCCTCGTGGGAATGTTCTTCTAAAAACTTAAGGACTCTGACCATAATTAGGAACGTTGCATTCGTCCAGGCAAAACCAGAGGGGGTAGGGTAGCGATCTGGCACTCCAATATGTCCATGAACAACATCGTACTTTTCCCATAAATGACCCGTTTCTTTGAAAACTTTAATGTTTAAAGCTAGCCACTTTAGAACCAACCTTTTTGCCAGTTTATTAAATCCGTAACGCATCAACCCTTCTATGGTCCTTAGCTGCAAAGGAGCCCAGCCATTCGGCCAATCCCATTGAAAATTTTCAACAAATCTAACAGATTGCACTACTCCCCACTTCTTCTGCAAATCCCTCTGAACAATCTTAACGACTTTGTCTGCCTGATTCTTCGTTGTAATTCCCACATTCAAGGGAAAAACTCCAGCAATGGTAATTATGCGACTCCTTCTTCTATTCACAAAATCATAGTCAAAGTAATAGCCTACCTTTTCATCCCACATCAAATCATTCATCACTTTTGCACGTTTTTTTGCCGCCTGCTCAAACTTCTCCTTTTTTTTAACATTTCCTAAAACCTCGTATGATTTTGCCAAATCTACCTCGTAAAGATAGAGGAAAGAATTCAAATCAACCGGCAAAAAATCCATACACCTACCCATAAACCTTGCTGTCAAATCCCACCCAGACTCTGCCTCCGCCAAAACATGGACAGCGTTTAAATCGTAATATCGGGAAAGTCCCCGATAAACGTGTCTAAAGTTCCGCAGATGAATTGTCCCCATCCAAACTTCGTTATACTCATGTTCAACACAGGCAATTGCTTCGCGAAACCACCTTTTGTCCTTCATTTTTTGATAGACAATCCAAACCATGCTGGATAAAAGCGGCGGATGGGAACGCGAAAGGAAATACATCCTTGAGGCATTCGGAATAATTCCGAATCGACGGATTAAATAGAACAGATTATTAACCATGCCAATAGCAAGTTTTGAGTATTTGGGATGATTAATTAAAGCCCGCACAATGGGATAAGAATCCCAATAATATTGTTCTTGAAAAACCACGGCGTCTGTCGGCACAATATAAGGATTCGGCAGACCAATCAAACTTTTTGAATCTTTTAGATGATAACGCACCAATCGCGGCCAATAGTCCTCAATGTACTTTTCTACTTGCTTTAGATCTTTTTTTTCTATTTCCCAATGAGGTTTTCCGTTTTGTGTCACGGATTCATTTAAATTGAAAGTTACCCTTATGTCTAGAGGAAAATGTAAAAGAAGGCGGTTATACAGAGAATTTGTTTAAAAA
>MFBU01000023.1 GCA_001775055.1 Candidatus Curtissbacteria bacterium RIFCSPLOWO2_02_41_11 | reverse complement strand
AAAACAAAAATAGAAGATCTTCTCAGCAGAACTTCTTTTTCCAAAAAATTTGGTCAAGCCATTGTGGATTGGAGTGACGAAAATAGCCTAGTAATTGCTTTGTACGGTAGTTGGGGATCTGGTAAAAGCTCAATAATTAACCTTGCCTTAGAATACATCGAAAAAGAGCATAAGTTCTCTAGCCACAATAAAAAGCCAATAATCTTCAATTTTAATCCGTGGAACTTCACTGAACAAAACCAACTTGTATCGATTTTCCTCAAAGAACTAGGCAAGAAGATCGGCCGTTACAGCTCTTCTGAGGACGCGAAGAAAGTGGGAAGTGAACTAATTACATATAGCAAATTCTTTCTTCCTTTAACCCTCATTCCTCCTGTTGCTCCACTAGCTTTTTTTCTAAACCAAGTATTCGAAAAAGTTGGCTTTGTCACAAAAGAGTGGGGTGAACTCAAATCCAAGTCTTTGGAGGATTTTAAAGAAGATTTAGGCAAAAATATGAAAAAACTTCGAAAGAAAATAATTGTTGTCATTGATGATATTGACAGGTTAAACAAGATTGAGGTTCGTCAAATTTTTCAATTGGTAAAACTTAATGCTAATTTCCCAAACATGATTTATATCCTACCTTTCGATCAAGAAAAAGTTAGCGAAGTTTTGAACGAAGAATCTTTCCCCGGAAGGGATTACCTTGAAAAAATAATACAAGTGCCTTTTCAAGTACCAGCTGTAGAGCAAGTAAAACTCGATAGTATCTTCTTTAAAGAAATAGATAAATTGGTCGAGCCCCTACCACAAAAATATTGGGACGAAAAATATTTTGGAAATATGTACTTCGGCTGTCTTAGAAAATATTTTACCTCAATACGACAAGTCAAACGTTTTGCAAATAGCCTACATTTCAATAATAGCCACCTACCGAATGAACTAAACCCTGTTGATTTAATATCTCTTGAGGCGATAAGGGTATTTTCACCAGAGATGTACGACGCTATATGGAGAAATAAGGAGTTATTTACAGAGACAGACTCAGGGTTTAGTAGTAACGCAAGAGACAAAGAAGGAAGAAAGACTAGACTAGATTCGTTATTTGAAAAAACCAACCCTCAATACAAAGATATTACAAAAAAAGTCATAATTGAACTGTTCCCTCAACTACAAGGTGTCTATGGCAATACTTCATACGGGTCAGATTGGCAAGACAAATGGAATAAGGAAAGAAGGGTGGCATCTACTTACCGCTTTGATAAATATTTTATGTTCTCCTTACCTGAAGGTGAGGTTTCTCAAGAGGAAATAGACAAAATAGTCAGAAAATCAAATAACACAGAAGCAATAGAGAAAATTCTCATAGACCTTACAAAAAAGAGGAAAATTAAAAATTTCCTTGAAAAATTATCTTTATATCTTGATGATGTTCCAGAAAAAAACGTAGAACCATTTGTTTTAGCTGTATTTAACCTAAGCGATAAACTTCCTAGAGAAAAAGGAGATTTTGGTCTCCTTGATACAGAATCGTGGTGCGTGCGCTTTTCTTATCACATGCTATTAAAAATAAAGGATTTAAAGAAAAGAAAAGAGGTATTTTTAAGACTTATTGAGAAAAGTAAAAGTCTTGGAATTCCCGCGCAACTTGCATCTATTGAAGTCCGTGAAAGAAAAGGTAAAGCAGATAAATCTGAACCTTTAATTGAAGAAAAAGATCTTGATCTTTTTAGTAAAACTATCTTAGAAAAAATAAAGAGGTTCGCGAATAATCATAAACTGCTAGAAGTTCCAAATATGCTTTACATTCTGTACTTTTGGAAGGATTTGTCATCAGTAGATGAACCGAAGAAATACGTTGAAAAACTTATAAGTACCGATAAAGGGGCTGTACGGTTAATAGAAAGCGTGGTTTACCAGCAATCTTCTCAAACAATAGGTGAGTATGTGGCAACAACTACTTGGCAATTAAACCCAAAAAACCTTGAAACTTTTACTAATCTTGATAAATTAAAACAAAAAGTTAATAAAATGTCGAAAAAGACAATTGCTGAACTTAATGAACGACAACGAACTGGATTAAAATTATTTATTGAGAGTTTTAATTTGAACACTAAATCATTTTTTAAAGCATTAGAAGAATAATAATCGTAAAAAGTTCTCACATAGTCCAGAGCCAGCACTAACTATCATCATGAACCTGCATAAATGAAAATAATTAGAATTTTAATCCTTGAAGATGACTTGGAAACCCTATCGCTTCTCCTCAAGAAGCTGCACTTGCTTGAAGAAAAATTGGCCAACTCTACTTCCCCGAAAGACTTTTCGCTCATAACGCTCTCCGAACATTCCCAAGTTGAGGAATTGATAAATAAGTCCAATAATTTAGAATTTGATGTAATCCTCTTGGATCGGGATTGTAAAGCCGGAGGGTCTTTCCATGTACTTGATATTGAAAGATTCGGGGCGGATAAGGTTATCTCAATCTCATCAATTCCCGATTACAACGAAGAAGCAAAAGCACGGGGAATTACAAGAGTAGTATGGAAGGATTATCAAAACTTAGAAGGTTTTGCAGAAACTGTCATTCAAGAAGTCAAAAAGATATTGGCGCGGGAAGCATAATAAGTTCCAACATAGTCAACCAGAGTTAGTCTAAATGAAATGGAAGTCTTGAGTGTGCTCCTCAACCTTTTCTGTAAGAAAGTCTAAATCCTGCTTACTCACAACATTCTGAGCTATAATTGTTCGAAGATCGTCCAATATTGTCGACACTGCCATGAAAAAAATAAAAACTTATTACCTAGATGCTAACTGTAGTTATTTGTCTTCTTATCTTCGAAAGCAAGGCTCGAGAGTGATAGAAACGTCAAGAAGCAGGAAGTTCTGGCATAGGGATGAAAGAGAGTATCTAAGTGATATAAACAAAGAAAATGCTATTTTCATTACTCAGGATACTGAGTTTATTCAAGATTTAGTAACAGATAGAACTGCACACTCTGGCGTTATTTACGTTGACAACAAAATGGATTTGCAAAAACGCATTGATTATGTTGCAAATGCAGTTGTTTTAGTTCAGGCATTTACTGAAAATGCAGAAAGTAATATTAAAAACAAAATAATTTTCTCGGATGAGAATGGAATATACATTACTGACGGATATACTAATTATATCTTTGTTTCATGGAGCAAATTAGAAGAATAGGAGTTCGTCCAAAATTGTCGACAATTTTTCTTGTCTTCCCACAGCAAACTATGCTAGTTTTGGGTCGTTGTGGTAATCTAATTGAGGACCGTCCCCAATATTACGTCCCTTATTTATTTATTTCGACAATGTTCGCATCATCTAATTTCCATTCCCCGTTTCTCTGAACTAAACTCCAAGTCCCTTTATAATTTCTAAAGACGACTTGATTTCCAACTAAGTCTGCCGATACAAGTTCTACATATACTAGTGGTGGGTAAATGTCTTTTACCTCAATATTCGTGAGATAAACGTTTAAAGTAGTCTTAAACCCATTTTTGAAATTTTGAAGTGAGCCTATCTCTTCAATAAAATTTTCGCTAAATAAATTATATGCAGCCTCAAGTTGGCGTATTGAAATAAAGCTGTAATAGAGTGAAACCACATCTTGAAAATTGAGATTTGCACTCTCTGCTAGCTGTGTTGCTTTAAACTGTTTTGGGCCCGTAGAGATTAGCGAATCTGACATTGAGTTCGCTGTTTTAGATGATATTGCAAATCCTAAACCTTCTGCTTCAGAGATTGAAAGAGTGTTTATCCCTATTACTTCACCACAACTGTTTATTGTCGGCCCTCCACTATTACCAGGATTTAACGCTGCATCAATCTGAATAAACTCAATGCCTTCAAAATCCGAAGCTCTTTTAGCAGAAAAAGAACCTTTTGTCACGGTAGCCTCACCAGGTAGAAGATAAGGGAAGCCTATCGCAATAACGCTTTGGCCAGCAGTAAGTTTATCCGAATCACCGAACTTAAGAGTCTTAAGGTCATTCTTTTCTACTTTTATGACTGCTAGGTCGGTCTGTTCGTCCCAATTGAATACTTTGCCTATTAAAGAAGTGTTATCAGGGAATATAATGCGTGGCGAATTAGTAGTTTCTACAAGATGAAAACTAGTGAGAATATAACCATCTGATCTAATAATAAACCCAGTTCCCTCTCCTTGTTCGGTTTTTATTTTTATGACCGACTCCTTGACTTTTTGAATAGCCTGAGCTTCGTCGCAACTTGTTATTGGAGAAGGTTGTATTTGTCGAACGTCCTTCTTCTTTAGTGAAAAGTCGAAGTATTGATTAAAAATAAGTATCAGAAATAAAATTCCACCTAAAACTAAAGCGACGTTAGGGTATTTTAGAAAATAATTAAGGGAAAAATCACTCTTATTTTTTCGTCTCACTGATCATGGCAGCGGTTTATTAGTACAACTTTATTACTGTTTTGTCAAAATTTAGTTGAGATAGTTATTAAAAAACTGATGTTTTATATTGATAAAATTGAAATTTGCTTATACTCTTGAACTTCTTCTTTCAGGAAATTTAAGTCTTCAATAATAATTGTTACTTGTGCCCAAATTGCTCGAAGTTCGTCCAATATTGTCGACTATTTAAAATATTTTGATAATTTTGTATATTACTTCACCGGCCGGAATTTTGATGGCGATTTCTTCTCCTGCTTTTCGGTTTATCAAGGAGCTTCCAATTAAAGAGTTGGTTGAAATTTTACCCACTTTGGGATTTGCTTCCATCTCCTCAACAATCTGATACTTGAAAGTTTCCCCGTTAACTTCAACAATAAGCCGGCTTCCAAAAATAACTTTTTCTCCTTCGGCTTTGTCTACAACTTTGCCAACCCTAAGCAAGTATTTAAGCTCGCGAATCCTACTGTCTATTTGGGAAAGCTCCTCTTTGGCTGCGTGAAAGCCGGCATTTTCTGAAAGGTCGCCCTGCTCTCTGGCGTTTGAAAGATTAATTACAACCTGCGGGCGTCTTTTTAATAAATGATTGTATTCTTTTCTTAGGTTTTCAAAACCTTCATGGGTAAATTGAAATCTTTGTTTATTTACCATGGTCTATCTAGTCTAAATTTTCTGTGTAAGGGATAGCAAATAAAGAAAACAAAATTTGTGCGAAAATCGTTCGAATTCCCTCCAGAGGCGGGTTGGTGTTTAATATTGTCGACTTCATTTAATCAATCAGCCTTTTTCTTTTAAGAATCTCCAAATAATAATCGAGGATTTGTTGGCCGATTTTGTTCCAATCGTAAAGCAGTGCTTTTTGGCGATTGATTTTGCCCATTTCTCTTCTGACATTTGGAAATTGAAGTAACATTTTTAAATAGTTAGCAAATTCTTGAGTGTTTTGAGGCGTAACTAAGAACCCGTTTTCGCAGTGGGTAATCAGTTCCCGATAACCGGGATTGTCACCGGCGATTACTGGTATTGCGGTAGCCATAGCTTCCAAATTAACAATACCAAAACTCTCGTCATGGGTTGCAGGAGAGCAAAAAATGTCCGCTAGTGCATAATAATGGGGTAAGTCTTCTGCTGGAACCTTACCAACAAAGTGGACATCAGGAATGTTTTGATCAGCAACCTGTAGCTTTAAATTTCCTGCTTCCGGTCCTGAGCCGACTATGACTAGTTTAACGTTTGTTCTTAGACTTTTAAGAAGAGCGAAAGCTTTTAATAAATAGGTTAACCCTTTTCTTCCCTCGAGACGGCCGACAAAAAGAATGGTTAATTTGTCATCAAGATATTCTGGAATTGGGGTAATATCGGGATTAAAGCGAGATGTGTCAACACCGTTAGGAATGATTCGATAGTCTTTTGGAAAGTACTTTTGAATAAAATTTCTATTGGTCTCAGAAACCGCTATACAGCCGTCTACCTTGCGTGCGTACAGACGACTGGCAATAAATCCATATAAACGATAACGAAAACTATCTTCCTGAGTTGCATGGAAGGTGACTATGTTTGTTGCCGGTGAAAACCAGAGTGCCTCCATACTCGGGGCTGAAACCTCTGGTTCCTGGAAACTACATATATCCGGTGGTATTCTAAAAAGATCCTTAACTGTTTGTGGCCAAACTGGTCTTTTAGCAATTAATGCTGTTGTTTGCCGGTGGACAACAGGTTCGGCTGTACCAATGTAAATAATGTTTGAGGCACCTTTTTCAATATCTTGATATCGCGGGGCAACAATTACTACCTGATGACCTGCCTCTTCTAGAAACTGTCCAAGTCTTTTGGTGTGTTCTTGGACTCCCCCGTTGGCGTTTTCAATAGCATAAGGACAGAAGAGACTGATTTTAAGATTTTGGGGGGTTGGCCTTGTTGATAATCTTTCCTCCATCTTACTAAATTGGCTAATTTTAGCTTATAGCGAGGCTTAATTCAATTAAGGTAAGATTAAAGTCATGAAACGGATCAAGGTTATTCAAATTAATATTTATATCAGCAGTTCACTTTGACACAAACCTACGGTTTCGTGCCAAGAGTGCTCCTCTGATATAAAAATATAATATTTTTTTGTCCTTGATTTGTATCAACTATGTCAGCGAGGGTTTTAAAATTCATACAAATAAATATTTATAAAGGCAAGTATTTTGAAGCTCTTTTGGACTTTTTGAAAAAGCAAGATGCAGATGTTATCACAATGCAAGAAGTGACAGTTGGTGGTTTTAACTTGACCGACGATAAATCGGTTAATTTATTTGAAATTTTAAAGGAGAAATTAAAACTTAATGGGGTTTATTATGGTGATTTAAAATTAACAGGATCAGCCGATTCGTCTTTTGGTAATGCTGTTTTGACTAAATTTGAAATAAAAAAAAGCAGGGTTATTACTTTAAAAAAATTTAGGCCTGTTTCTTTGGAGGAGTTGGACGGAGCAAGCGCTTTCGAAATAAGACCAAAGATCTCAAGACATATGCTAGATGTACTGGTTGGCTCGCCTATTGGTGGGCTACATGTATTATCAGTTCATGGTGCTTGGACAGCTCCGCCTCAAGATACTCCTGAGAATTTAAGACAAGCCGAATTAATTAAGTATTATCTTAAATTATTAAATAAAGACGATCAACCGTTTGTTCTAGGAGGAGATTTAAACGTGACACCAAATACAAAAGTTATTAATATGATAAACAGTGTTGCCAATAATTTAATGATCAATTCCCCTTTTGAATATACAACTCATCCTAAAATCCATAAAATTGTGCCGCGCAAATTTTTAGTTGACTATATTTTTAGTTCAAAGCACTTCAAGGTTTTCTCGCTTAATGTACCGGAAGTTACGGTTTCCGACCACTTGCCTGTAGTTGCGGAATTAGAGTTGATGGATGATTAAATGTGGGAGGCCGAGGGGACTTGAACCCCCAACCCGCAGCTCCACAAGCTGCCGCTCTAACCAATTGAGCTACGACCTCCTCGTCGAAATGGATTCCATTATATCGCTTTATTCATTCCAATAAAGCTTATTCATTCCATTATTTCTCCTCTTCAAAATGCAAAGCATTTTGAGTCCAAAATTCTTTGAATTTTGGAAAGGAATAACAGACTTAAAGTTGAGCGAGGTAATTTGTTATCTACGCGAAACATGAAAGTCTTGTTCTGACGTAGCGCGCCTGGAGGGAATCGAACCCCCAACCACTCGCTTAGAACGCGAACGCTCTATCCGTTGAGCTACAGGCGCTCTGAGCGGGTAAGCAGAATCGAACTGCCGTATCCAGTTTGGAAAACTGGTGTTCTACCATTGAACTACACCCGCAATTAACATGCTCTATTTTAGCAAAAAACGGGCTATTTTGGCAGTTTAGAGATTAGAGGTTTTATATTTTTGTAGGTGATGCGGTACTCGTAGGGGTAATAAAGAAAGGTTACTGGAGCGTCTTCAACTAAAAATCTTTGGAAATCAGAATAGAGTTGTTTTCGTTTGGCCTCATCTTGGGTTGTTCTGGCATCCTCAAGGAGCTTGTCAATTTTGACATTTTTATACCTCGTGATGTTGGTTGATTTTTGGGTTGAATGCCACAGGGAATATTGATCTGGATCGGGCATTAGTCTGTCATAGGTCAAAAGTGCCTGAAAGTCTTTGGGGATTCCTTTCTCTGATTTAACTTCGACATCGATCCCAATTTCTTGCCAGTCTTTCTGGATTCTTTCGGCTAAATTTTCCAAGCCCTGAGTGTAGGTTAGATCAATTTTAGGCTTTTGGACTCCCGATTTTAAAAGAAGCTCTTTGGATTTGCTGGTGTTGTACTCGTATCTTTTAGTAGCGTTGTTGTAGGCCCAACTGGTTGGTGAAATTGGACTAGTGGCTAACTGGCCATCAAAATCCGATTTGTTAATAGCATAGCTTAAGGCAAGCCGTAGATCTTTTGAAGACAACAGAGGGTCTTCGTTATTATAGAATATTGTGATTATTTGGTCTTGATTGACGATTTTTTCAACATCTAAATTAGGCCAGTTTTCCAGCAATTTGGCACCTGAGATATTGAGGCTTTTTATCTCACCAAGCCTTAGGGCATTAATGGCTTGGTCTTCATTTTGGTAAAACTTGATGTCAACTTTTGGTAATCCTTTGTCTTTTGGAACAAGTGAGATCTTCTTGACTGTTTTTTCAACCTGATCAATGTCGACAATTCTAAACTGGCCGGTTCCGTAAAAACTTTTGGCCTTAAAGACTGGTTTATCAAGTGCAAGCGGGAAAGAAGCGATCGGATTTGGGAGTTTAAATTCGATAGCTTTATTGTTAAGAGCAGTGATTTGAACTCCGGTTATGGCAATTGAAATATCTTTGGCAGAAACTGGCGATTCGTCGTGCCATTTTAGGTTGTCTTTTAAAAAAACTACATAAGTTTTGCCATCATCGGAGACTGTCCAATGTGAAGCAAGGGAAGGAATTGGTTTACCGTCACTGCCGCTTGAGACAAATGATTGGGTTGCCAGTGAGAGAACCTCTGTGGGAATTGTCTCAATCGTGTAGATACCAACATAACCAAGGGTAATCAGATTGGTGCGCATAATTGTTGGCAGTAATTTATAGAAGGTGAATATCAGAGAGGAAAATAGTAAAAGAGATGCAAGTAGCCAAAACCTATATCTTGAAAAATAGGCAAAGGATAAATTCCACCAAAACTTAACACGACGAACTTTTGCCTTAAAAAACAGCATTCATTAAATAATAACTTGGATGATGGAAAGGACTGCAAATAAAATAGCCAGAATTATTGTCAGGTAGATAAAAAGCTTTTCGACTCCCTTTTTTGATCTGTAAAAACTTTCCGAACCACCGAAAACAGTTCCTATGCCAGTGCCTTTTGACTGCATCAATATAACTACAATGATGGCAAGTGAGATAAAAATTTGACCAATCAGCAAGATTACTCTCATTTTGTTAAATTAACTATAACTTGCGCAATTTTGCCACTATCATGGTAAATTGGGTAGTTATTGTTTATAAAATCACCTTTAACGATATTTTCTTTGTATTCTTGTAAATTTTCTTCGTCATACTCTACGTATTTATAATTTAATTTTGGAGGTATTTGCGGTTTTTGATTGTTATTAATCAGTATTGTATCAAATATGTCGTTATCTAAATGATATTTGAGGGTTTTTAGGTAATTTGATACCTTATACCCTGCAGTTTCGAAAGGTTTATTGGCAATGTTTACAACGAAGATCTTTAAAGCTTGGGATTCTTTCAGTGCTTTTTTAACTTGGGGAACAATTAAAACCGGTAAGACCGTGCTGAATAAATCTCCCGGTCCGGCTATTAGAAGATGGGCCCCTTTAATGGCATCGACTGTTTTTTTATAAGCTTTGATATTGGGTGGATTAAGATAGACCTTTTCGAGTATCCTTGCCCCGTTATAACGGCCTAAATCGATATTTTCCTCACCATAGACTTTTTTGCCATTTTGGGTTGTTGCCCAAATATTGACATCACCGATAGTTGCCGGCAAAACCCTCCCTTTTGATGAAATTATTTTGGAGAACTCTTCAAGTGCTCTATTGGTATCGCCTGCATAAATATTGGTTAGCGCAACGAAAATTAAATTACCTAATTTTTGACCGCCGAGATCGGTGTCTTTGCCGTAACGTTTGCCTTCGAATCGAAAGACAAAAAGTTTTTGAAGAGTCGATTCCTCATCAGAAAGTGCTGCCAGACAATTGACTAAGTCACCTGGCGGCGGAATAGAAAACGCACGTCTAAGTCTGCCTGCCGATCCCCCATCATCTGCCATTGAAACTACTGCCGTCAAATCAAATGGATAATCCCGTAGACCTTTGAGAATTTGGGCAGTGCCTACTCCTCCTCCAAGGCAGACAATATTAATTGTTTTTGCCGGTAATTCTAAATAATGCTTTAAGAATGTTTTAAGCATTGTAGGTAATCTTACCAATTCCCGATTTTTAATGGCAAATTAATTTTTGATAGCGCCAAAATATTATTCGAAAATTAGATGAAAAATTTTTTGAAGTAAGGTGATAATTATAACTACAAGAATTATAGTTGTCATTTGGTTAAAGTTCATCGGGGGAATAATAATACCTTGAATGTTAGCCCCTGGGAAATTATAGGCACTTATTCTGAAATCAGGTAAAAATTTTAAAAGTCCATAAATAAGCACGCCATTTAGAATTAAAGAGACTAACCCGAATGTCATAAAATTAATCGGTAATAGGACAAGAGAAAATACCGGATTAATTATTTGGGAAATAATGAAAAGTCCGCCAATTATTAAAAATACATTTTTGGGATAGGCGCCAATTGAAATAGTGGGAATAAGCGAATAAACGATATAAAGAGTCGCACCAGATAGTATTAAGGATTTAAGATAGTGACGCATAAATTAAATTAAAATTTAAAATTTAAAATTGATAATGTAAGTTAATATTATCAAATGTCCTTAATTTTGCCTATTAATTAAGTTTTAAGTAAGGCTTTGGAACGAATCAATTGGTGGTAAGAGAGGGCGAATCGGTGAGTTTCGTTGCGAATTGCCTCAACTAGTTGTCTTTCTATGTTCTCCTTGGGAAGTGAAATAGGCAAAATTTTAAAATGGGTATATATTTGTTCGTACCTTTTGGCAATGGCAATTACCGGTATAGTTAATTTGAATTTGTTAACTGTTGCGACGGCAATATTTAACTGTCCACGGCCTCCATCAATGATAATAAGATCGGGTGTCTGCCAATTGTTTTTGAATCTTCTTTCGAGAACTTCGCGAATCATCTCGTAATCATCTACTTTAGTGCTGAATTTAATCCTGAAACGGCGGTACTGACTCTTATCGACTTGGCCATTTGTAAATACTACCATTGAACCGGTCGCGAACTTGCCGGCAAGACTTGAAATATCGAAGCATTCGATTCTTCTGGGAATTTTTTTAAGATTAAGTAAAGACTGAAGACTTTTAAGTTTTGACATGACTAGATCATCGACTAAACTTGGTTGTTTTAAAAATTCTTGTGGCGCGTGATAACTAGTTAAAATATATTGAAGGTTTTCAATTTGTATTTTAATTTTTTGGGCTTCTTCAAATTTTTGTAAATTTGCCAATTTTTTCATCTTGGCGAAAAGCTCCCGAATTACAATTTTACTTTTTCCGGATAGTAGTTTCTTGATGTTTTTAACATTTTCAAGGTAGGAAACTTGTGATTGATCAGATTCGTAAGGGTACGGACAAAGCCCGAGACTAACAAAAAGACAGGGCTTTTTAGGGTTTTTATGGTGACAGTATGGAAATATTTTTCTAATTATTCTTAAAACCTCACGGGTGGTTTTGGCTGACGGGAATGGCCCTTTTAAAAAAAGTCCTTTTTGATATTGTTCTCGTCTTGCGACAGTAAGTAGCGGGATTTCGTCGGCAGTTATTTTAATATAAAGCGGGCTTTTGTCATCTTTGGCAACCGTATTAAAAAAGGGCTTGTATTTTTTAATTAACTCTGCTTCAAGAAGCAGCGCTTCAAATTCGGAGAACACCTTGATATATTCTATATGCGCAATTTGTTTAACCATAAAATCCGTTTTGGGTCCTAAAATTTTGATGGTGAAATAACTTGCAACTCTCTTTTTTATCGAAACCGACTTACCAATATAAATTAGTTTCCTGTTACGATCAAAAAATTTATAAATGCCGGGAGTATCGGGCAGATCTTTAATCTTCTTTTTAATCTGGTCCATTGGTGAATTTTATCCGAAATTCTAAGAGAAATTAAGTTTTTTGTTTTTTATTTTTTTAAAGAGGAAATAACCTAAAACGATAATTAAAACGGCAACGGCGGCGGAAATCGCCAACCCTTTTGAGAATATAATTATATAGATAGGCAGAATTCTTACCGGTTTGGAGACTTGCGTATCGGCATAACTTAGGACCAATGTATCTTGAGTATTTAAAAACAAACCTCTAGCCTGAAGGGTAAACTGGAAATTTTCTTGCGCAAACGGAGGTAAGATAGCAAGTTCGATTTTTGGAGTAGATTTATTTTCGAGCTTATCGCTTTTTAAAGATAACTCTTGCCCAATAATCGAAGTTGAGCCGACATTGGCAACTGTTGCTTCTACTTTTAGGGGAATTGCAGAAATAATTTTTTGAGGGAACGAAAGAGTAAGACTGGGAGTTAGAGTCGGCGTCGGTAAATCCTGGGCAAATGAAACAAAAACACTTTTTTCACCCAAGTTTTCTTTCCTTTTATAAGCTCCGGCCGGATATGGAAAAGTTGACGATTCTCCCCTTTGAACAAAGGTCAGATGATTAAAATCAAGTATGTTAAAATAATCCAATCCTCCCGATGTCGATCCCCAAGTCGGATCAATCTGCACCCAGCCTAAATTATCATCCCAATATTCTGGCCAGGCATGAAGTACATCACCTTCGGGCAGAGTAAGGGAGAGAGGTCTTAATCTTTCATTTTGGGTATAGGCATAACCTTCAATTTCTCTTGCCGGAATACCGGCTGCTCTTGCTAACGCAATAAATAAATCCGTAAATTCCATACAAACGGCATCTTTCGGGGAGGCTAAAGCTTTAACAGCCCCTAGTCTTTCGATTTTTGGCTGATTTAATCTTTCTTTACTGTAAGTTAGGGTACTGACCACAAAATCATATATTGCTCGGGGGGTTTTAAGTGAGCTTGCTTTATCTTTTATAATTGTATTATTGGTTTCCCAATATTTTTGTGGTTGAGTGTAGCGATCACGTTCTTCAATAGATAGATTTTTAACAATGCGCCTCGAGGGTTTACTAAAGACCTCTACATAGCCCATTGCTGTAATATCAAGATTGGTACGCGGTGCAAGTTTATACTTGGCAAGAAAATTTCCATCGGCATCTACCGACATATTGACCGGTTTTGGATCCAATTTTTCAAGAACTATTTTTTGATAATTATTGTCGGGAGGAAGTGCTATATTATGAAATTGACCTGTTAAATTATTATTTTCCAAATAGTAATTAAGCTTGAATGAAAAAACCTGTTTTTGCCCGAAGGACATCGAAATTCCCGATTGAATAAGCTGATCTTTGTCAAAAGTAAACTCCTGCCTACCAGACAATTTATTGATATTTTTGGGGGTGGGTGTGGTAAATGCCACTGGGCCGAATGAGATCGGGACGGAAACCGTTGCTTGATATGATCCAATATCGGCGGCTTTGGCAAGTCTAGGAATCGAAATTTCCCAGATTTGGCCTGACTTAGCGGCCAGTTCCCCTGAAGTATAGGTTAGATTCCAAGAAAGTGTTTTACCGAGGCCGATAACTTTTTGATTAAATTTAACCGAGATTAGTGTTTGGTTATCTTCGAATTTTACATTCGTTTCCAGTGCCCCGACATTATCTTGTGCCTTAACATTTTCAACCTTGGTTGAACCAATCTTTAATTCAAATTTATCGGCATAATAATTGGCGGTTTTATTTTTAAGTACGATTTCCTGTCTGACGTCGGTTTTACCAAAAGAATCAACCAAGTAGAATACTTTATAGTCAGTCTCAAATTCGCCTTGAGCAAAAACATTGTCGGTAAATGGTGAATAGTTAATAGTGAATAGAAGGACAATAAGAAGAACGACACGCGTCAAAATTTTCATTATGTTTAGTATCCCATTGATAACAACATGAGGCAAGTATTAATTAACTATTAAATCTTTTGGCTAAGAATTGGCCGGTATAAGAGTGTTTAATCGTGCTTAGAGTTTTTGGAGATCCGCTGGCAACTACTTGTCCGCCGCTATCTCCACCTTCTGGTCCAAGATCGATAATCCAATCGCAATTGACAATAACATCCATATTATGTTCGATGATAATTACCGTATTTCCGCTTTCAACCAGGCGCCTGAGAATTAAAAGTAATCTTTCAATGTCGGCAAAGTGAAGACCGGTTGTCGGCTCGTCCAAAATGTACAAAGTTTTGCCGGTTGCTCTTTTTCCTAGTTCAGTTGCCAACTTAACGCGTTGAGCTTCACCTCCAGAGAGTGTCGGAGCCGGCTGGCCAAGTTGGATATAGCCCAAACCGACATCATAAATCGTTTCCAGTTTTTGTTTAATTTGGGGAATGTTTTCGAAAAAGGCTAATGCCTCAGCAACAGTCATACTTAAGATATCAGCTATGTTTTTTCCTTTGTAATGTATTTCCAGAGCTTCTTCGTTATAACGTTTGCCACCGCATACTTCACAGTCAACATAAACATCCGGTAAAAATTGCATTTCTATTTTTACCTGACCTTCACCTTCACATGCCTCACAACGACCGCCCTTAACATTGAAAGAAAATCTACCTGGTTTATAACCGCGGATACGCGCATCAGGGGTTTTTGCAAAAAGCTCGCGAACAGGCGTAAAAACACCTGTATATGTAGCCGGGTTACTTCTGGGAGTTCTGCCTATTGGTGACTGATCAATCAGAATTACTTTGTCGATATTTTCGCCACCTTCCAGATAATCAAAATCGCCTGCTTTTACTCTTGATCGGTATAAATTACTGGCTAAGGCTTTGAATAAAATGTCATGAACTAATGTTGATTTACCGGATCCGGAGACTCCGGTAATACAGATAAATTTTTTGAGAGGAAAATCAACTCTAATATCCTTTAAATTGTGCTGTCTGGCTCCGATAATCGACAAATAATTATTATTTTGTCTATCATTTTGAGCGATTTTACTGGGCTTAAGTTCGACTTTCTTTTTTCCGGATAAATATTTACCGGTTAATGAAGCAGGGTTTATCCTAATTTGTGAAGGCGTACCTTGGGCAACAATACTTCCTCCATGTTCACCGGCACCGGGACCAAAATCTAAAATTTCGTCTGATGCTAACATCATCTCACGATCGTGTTCTACAACAATTACTGTATTTGAAAGATCCCTTAATCTTTTTAAAGTTGTAATTAACCGGTTATTGTCCCTTTGATGAAGACCAATTGACGGTTCGTCTAAAACGTAAAGAACACCAGAAAGACCAGAACCAATTTGTGAAGCAAGCCTGATTCTTTGGGCCTCGCCGCCTGCCAGAGTTACGGCTGTCCGACTGATGGTTAAATATTCAAGACCGACATCTAAAAGAAATTGCACACGGCCAATTAATTCTTTGAGAATCGGCTTGGCAATAATTTTTTCGCGAGGCGAAAGGATATTTTTTTGTTCTTCAGCAAGACTTTTGATCCATTTGCTAAAATTGTCAACTGATAGTTCGGAAACTTCGGCAATTGATTCTTGATCAATAGTTACTGAAAGCGCTTCGTTTTTTAATCTGGTGCCTTTGCAACTATCACATATGTCTATTCTCATAAATTTTTCGATCTCTTGCCTAACATAATCTGATTCGGTCTCTTTGTATTTTCTTTCTAGATTGTTGACGACACCTTCAAAGTTCGTATTCCAGGAAACAATTTTACCGAAACGGTTAGGACCTCTGATTTTATAAAATTTCTCTTGAATACCGTAAAGTATAATTTTTTGGGTCTTGTCTGAAAGCTTGCCTATCGCCAGATCAAGTGAGATATTTTCCTCTTCGGCAACAGTTTCCAAAATACGCCACATCCATGAATCAGATTCAATAATTCTGGACCAAGGCAAAATACCACCTTCGCGAACTGAAAGGTTAGGGTTTAAAACCAAATCTTTATCTACTTTGCGAATTGAACCAATACCATTGCAATTTGGACAGGCGCCATGAGGAGAGTTAAAGGAAAACGATCGTGGTTCAATCTCTGGTAGGGAAATATTATCTGTGGGACAAGCAAATTTTTCACTAAAGAGATTGTCTGTAAGATTTTTTGGGATCTGGGGAATTTCAAAAGTTTTATCAAGAATTTTTGAGGCAATAACTGTTCCATCGGAGAGCTTAAGCGCCTGTTCAACTGATTGGCTTAATCGACTTTTCTCTGCCGGCAGAGTTAATCGATCGATAACAACATCAATTGAGTGTTTGTTCGTTTTGATTAAAACGAATTCTTCATCAATTGATCGCACTTGTCCATCTAGTCTGACATAGCGGTATCCTTTCTTGGCAAGATCGGCAAATAACTGATTAAATTCTCCTTTACGATCCCTAACAACTGGAGCCAAAAGCAAAATTCTAGTTGAAGGTTTCCTATTGGTATTTGCCAGTTTTTGGATTTCATTAACAATTTGTTGTGATGATTGATGGAAGATTTCCCGTTTGCAAATTGGACAATGAGGATGACCGACTCTGGCAAATAAAAGTCTTAAATAATCATAGATTTCGGTAATAGTACCGACTGTTGATCTTGGGTTATGGGAAGTTGATTTTTGATCAATTGAAATTGCGGGTGATAATCCTTCAATTGAATCAACATCCGGCTTATCCATTACCCCTAAAAACTGGCGGGCATAAGAGGCCAAAGACTCCACATATCTTCTTTGGCCTTCGGCGTAAATTGTGTCAAAGGCCAGTGATGATTTTCCGGAACCGGAAATTCCTGTAAAAACTACCAATTTATTTTTGGGAATAGTTACGTTGATATTCTTTAAATTATGTTCTCTGGCACCTTTAATTATTATTTGATCCATTTTTGGGGTAAAATTGCGAATTCATTATTTTAGCATTCAAGACAAGCCATGGGCAAGTGCTATAGATTTGGGGTATAATTGGGATTTTTTAGAGAATAAATTTGGTCTCGAAGTATGGTCGCTCTTTCGAAATCCAAAATTCTGGCTGCGTTTTTCATTTCGCGAGTGAGAACTTTGATATATTTTTGTCGGTCCTCTGCTAAAAGTGATCCTTCTTTTGCCCGCCTGATTACTGATTCGATTACTTCATCGCGAAAAATTCTTGTCTTTTCTTCGTAAATCTTTTCACGCTCAACCAATTTTTCACGGATTGGTTTTTTGATAGATTTTGGAGTGATGTGGTGTTCGCTATTGTATTCTTGTTGAATTTTTTTTCTGCGTTCAACCTCATTGATCGCTCGTTTAATAGATCCGGTGATTGTATCGGCGTAAAGGATAACTCGTCCGGCGACGTGTCTGGCGGCTCTGCCCATTGTTTGAATTAGCGAGGTTTCCGAGCGCAAAAATCCCTCCTTATCCGCATCTAAAATGGCGACCAGTGAGACTTCTGGTAAGTCTAAACCTTCCCTGAGTAAATTTATGCCTACAAGAACATCATAATTACCCAACCGCAGGTCGTCTAAGATATCCGAACGATCTAATGTTTGAACTTCAGAGTGGAGATACTGGACTTTTAAGCCTTTTTCTTGTAAGTAATTAGTCAGTTCTTCGGCCATGCGTTTGGTTAGTGTGGTTATAAGAACTCTTCCTTTTAGTTTGGCTGTTCTTTGAATTTCACAAATCAGATCTTGAATTTGTCCTTCGGACGGCCTGATAATAATTTGCGGATCAGTTAAGCCTGTTGGTCTTATCAATTGCTCAACAACCTGCTGGGAAATGGATAATTCATATTGGGCAGGGGTGGCCGAGGTATAGATTACTTGGTTGATTTTTCGTAAAAACTCTTCAAACCTTAAGGGTCGATTGTCAAATGCTGAAGGGAGTCGAAAACCAAAATCAACCAACATCTCTTTTCTGGCGCGATCACCGTTATACATGCCATTTAATTGGGGGATTGTCATGTGAGATTCATCGATAACCATTAGATAATCTTGGGGAAAATGATCGAGAAGACTGTAAGGAGGTTCGCCAGGTTTTCTGCCATCAAAATGTCTTGAATAATTTTCGATTCCTTTACAATAGCCAATTGTCTGGATCATTTCGATGTCGTAATTGGTTCTGGCTTTGAGTCTGTGAGCTTCTAACTGTTTATTGGCTTTTTGGAAAAACTTAAGCCTTTCTTCCAATTCTTTTTTAATTAATTCAATTGCGATTTCAGCTGTTTTTTCCGAGGCAATGTAATGTTTAGCCGGATAAATCACGGCTTGGTCAAGTTTTTCGACGATTTGACCAGAAATTGGGTGGATGATTTCAATTTTTTTTAAAAAATCTTGGGCGAAGGTTAAACGCAAGGCATTATTTTCATAGGCTGGTAGGATCTCGATCGATTCCCCTCTGACTCGGTATGTTCCCCTTCCAAAGTCGGTATCGTTTCTTTCGTACTGGAGTTTGGCAAAAGCAACCAGTAGATCTCGTCTTGGCCATTTTTGATCAATTTCTAAGGACAATCGAGCTTCCTGATATTCCGAAGGTGATCCAAGGTTGTAAATTGCCGAAACAGAAGCAACTATAATAACATCATGTCTGGTCGCCAGAGCAGTGGTTGCCGCAAGCCTTAGTTTGTCAATTTCTTCATTGACCTCTGTTTCTTTTTCAATATAAGTGTCGGTTGACGGTAAATACGCTTCCGGTTGGTAATAATCGTAATAGGAAACAAAATAACTGACAGCGTTTTTGGGAAAGAATTCCCGAAATTCCTGATACAGTTGGGCTGCTAAGGTTTTATTGTGTGAGATTACCAAAGTTGGTTTTTGAATTCGGTTGATGACATTGGCGACGGTAAAAGTTTTTCCAGAACCGGTAACTCCCAGTAAAGTTTGATGTTTGTTGCCTCTTTTTAGACCCTGAATGAGCTTTTCGATTGCTTGAGGTTGGTCACCGGTTGGTTTATAAGTAGAAGTTAACTCAAATTTCATAAGAACTTACATTATAACCTAAATTAAAAGATTCCTACCGTGTCGCCAACCTCAAACATTTAGCCTATGGATTATTAATAAAATACGAAGTTGGCTCTTGACAACTTCGGGTTTTATTTGGTAATCTGATATAGATGGCAACAATTTTATACAAGAGGCAAAAACAAATTATTAACTTTTTGAATCACTATATCAAAAGATATAATCATGCGCCGACGCTTGTTGAAATTGCTAAGCATCTTAGCGTTAAATCATTAGCCACTGTCCATGAACACTTACAAGTTTTAGAAAAAAAGGGTTTGATAAGAAAACTTTCCGGTATTTCAAGGGGTATTGAAATTATAGATCAAAAAATCGGCAGGATTGTAAAAGGCATTGAATTACCAGTTTTAGGTTTTATCGCCGCAGGAGCTCCCATAGAGCCTTATACTGATCCCAATGCGACATTTGCTATTCCCAGCAGCATGATTGCCCCATCCAGAAAATCTTATGTTTTGCAAGTTCGAGGTGAGTCGATGGTTGAGGATGGTATTTTAGATGGAGATTTCGTAGTAGTTGAGGAAACCAACATGGCCATTAACGGCGATATTGTGGTTGCCATGATTGAAAACGGGGTTGTTACTTTAAAGCGGTATTTTAAAGAGAAGAATCGTATAAGGTTGGAGCCTGCTAATTCGACAATGCAGCCGATCTTTGCCAAGGATGTGACGATTCAGGGCAAATGCGTTGGAGTCATTAGACGCTATACTTAATTTAAGTCAGCTATGCCACTAAATAAATGAGACTATAATAAATAATGCAGCCGCAGAAGTCATAACTGCAAGTGTTAAAACCCCCAGAATATTAGTTACTAAATTATTTTTATACTTTCCCATTACTTCACTATTGTTGGCTAAAAGAAGAATAAAAAATATTAGAACCGGTGAGATTAAACCGTAAATTACGGCAGTGTAAAATAGGGCTTTAAAAGGGTTGATATGAACAAAATTCATCAAAAAGCCGATAAATGTAGAAACAATAATAATTACATAAAATGACCTTGCTTGTCTAAACGATTTGCTTAAACCTTCTTTCCAACCGAAAATTTCTGAAACTGCATAAGCTGCAGATCCCGCTAAGACTGGAATGGCCAGTAGTCCGGTCCCAACTATTCCGAAAGTAAAAAGTAACGATGCGGCTCTTCCAGCTAGAGGTTCCAGTGCTTTGGCTGCCTGATCTGCAGTTTCAATTTCATTTATTCCGAATTTAAAAAGAGTTGATGCAGTGGTTGCAATAATTGCAAACATTACTATATTGGAAAAAAGCATTCCAAGATTAACATCTTCTCTGACTTGTTTTAGCTCATGCTTGGTGACAATAATTCTTTTATGTTTTTCGTGCTCTAGCTCTTTCCTTTCTTCTACTTCTTCTGATGTCTGCCAAAAAAACAAGTATGGCGAGATAGTCGTTCCCAAAATTGCAACAAATATCGAGATATAATTTTTATTTGTGGTAAATTCGGGTACAAACGATCTAAAAATTATTTGAGTCCAGTCTTGTTTTACTATAAGTGCAGAAGCAATATAAGCAAAAAGAGCAAATGTTAACCACTTAAGATTTGAGGCAATAAATTTATATGGGAAATAAACCATCAAAGCAATTATTAAAAACGTAGTAAATATGGCGATTAAAAGCGGATGGACCGGGATAAGTAATCTAGTAGCTGCAGCCATACCGGCCAGATCAGCACCAATATTGATTGTATTGGCAATAATGATTAAAGCTGCTAAAAAATACAGTAAAATTTTCGACTTAAAATAACTTTTAAGATTTCCGGCTAAACCTTTTTCGGTAACTACGCCGATTCTGGCACACATTTCCTGGATAGTTGCCATCAAGGGGAAAGTTAAAAGAGCAGTCCAAAGAAGCCCGTAGCCTTGAGAAGCGCCCGCAATTGAATAAGTAGCAATACCGGAAGGATCATCGTCAGAGGCTCCGGTAATTATGCCTGGGCCGATTTTCGAAAAAAACTTTTTAAACTTTTTGTGCACCAGTTTTTTCTCTCTTTAGTTTGTAATAAATATAGATTCCCACTAAAATTAGAGTAACAGCAACAATTGCCAAATCAAATTTTCTAAAGTAAGGACGAATAATTTGCCAGTTTTCTCCTAAAATAAAGCCAATATATCCTAAGAAAAATGACCAGATTAATGAGCCTAAAAAGGTAAGTGCTGAAAATTTCCAAAACGGCAATCTTGTTATTCCCGCAGGTAAAGAAATAACTGTTCTTATAGCTGGTAAAACTCTGGCAACAGCCGCAATCCACTGGCCGTATTTAAAAAATAACTTTAGAGAACTGTCAAAATCCGCTTCAGTCAATAGAATAAATCGGCCGTATTTTACGATAATTTTTCTAACTAAAGCTTTTTCCCCGTAATAACCGAGTGCATAGGCAAGCCATGAACCAACAAGGTTTCCGCTGGCGCCGGCCAGGGCTATTGCCCAAAGACTGAATCTTCCTTCTGAAACCAAAAAGCCTGAAAAAGGCATGATTATTTCCGACGGAATCGGAATCAGTGCCGACTCCAGCGTCATTAATAAAAAGATCCCAGGATAGCCAAGAGTCGAAATTACTCCCATTACCCAAAAAACTATTATTTCAAGAAATGATTGTTCCATTTGACAATTAACAATTAACCATTAACAATTAACCGACCATGGGTACTTTATACATTGTATCCACACCGATTGGTAATTTAAAAGACATAACTTTGAGAGCAATCGAAGTTTTAAAAGATGTGGATTACATTCTTTGCGAGGATACAAGAATTACTGCAAGACTCCTGAATCAATATGGTTTTAAAACACCAATGGTTTCATTTAATGATTTCAATGAAAACTTAAAAACGCCTAATGTTATTCGCGATTTGACTATGGGTAAAAACATAGCTTTGGTCTCAGACGCCGGCGCGCCACTGATTGCCGACCCCGGTTATAAACTGGTTAGAGAAGCAATTGCAGCCGGTATTAAAATTGAGTCAATTTCTGGCCCGTCCGCTGTAATATCTGCACTAACAGTTTCCAGTAAGCCACCAGATAGATTTCTTTTCCTTGGCTATCTGCCCAAAAAAGAAAGCAAACGCAAGGAAATATTAAATAGGATTGCATTGATTATCAAAAACTTCAAAATGACTGTTGTTTTTTATGAATCTCCTCACCGATTACTTAAAACGTTGAGAAATCTTCTAGAGGTTTTTGGGGATATTGATATCGTTGTTTGTCGCGAATTGACAAAGTTACATGAAGAAGTGCGAAGAGAAAGAATTAACTCATCAATTGAGCATTTCTCGAAAGTTTCACCAAGAGGCGAATTCACGATAGTTTTATAACTGAAGTCTGCAAATCTCTGACGCTTTACTATCTCAGTAAGTTTCTACCAGTCATCTGCGAAGGCTTGGGGATATCGAGAGTTTCGAGAATCGTTGGGGCAACGTCAGCCAAAAGACCTTGAGGAAGCTGGACATTACGGCCTTGCAATTCTTTGATCGCAAAAATGAATGGCGCAGGATTAATATTATGTTCAGTGTCTATTTGACCGGTCCTTTGATTAATTAATTCTTCTGCATTTCCGTGATCAGATGTCACAATGATTGCACCACCGCGTGCAAGGGTTGCTTTTACAATTACATCTAGGTGAAAATCAATTGTCTTTACGGCTTCAACTGTAGCCTCAAAATTACCAGTATGGGCAACCATATCGGCATTAGCAAGGTTAACAATAATAAAATCATAAATACGATGATTGATCCGACCAATAAGCTGTTTGGTAAGTTCGGGTGCAGACATTTGCGGTTTTAAATCATAAGAAGCGACTTTTGGTGAGTTAATTAGAATTCTATCTTCTCCCTTGAATGGTTTTTCTCTTCCTCCGTTAAAAAAATAGGTAACATGGGCATATTTTTCAGTTTCAGCTATGTGAAGTTGGCGCATATTTCTTTCGGCAAAAACACGGGCGAGTGGCATCTCGACTTCTTCAGGGTTAAAAGTAACCGCATCAACCGGTAAATTTGACTGGTACTCTGTTAATGTCACCACAAAAAGACCCTGCAGCTTTGGACCCCGATCGAAAGTCTTTACCTTTTTTCCCCAAGATGATGTAATTTTTGTTAAATCATCTAGGACAAAAGCTTGAGTCAACTGTCTTGTTCTGTCAGGTCGGTAATTAAAAAAAATAAGCGCATCATTTTTAGCGACTGGACCAACTGGATTACCACTTTCGTCAACTATAACAGTCGGTTTGATAAATTCGTCAGTTATGCCTTCTACATACGACGTTTCTATTGCTTCAATGACATTAGTTGCCTTAAGTTTACTTTTTCCAAGAATTGCAAAGTAAGTTTGGGAGGTGCGATCCCAACGATTATCTCGGTCCATAGCAAAATAGCGCCCGGAAATTGAGGCGATTTGTCCATAATTTTCTTCCCGGAGTCTAGTCTCAAGATCAGAAAGATAGATTTTAGCCGAAGTCGGAGGGCTATCCCTGCCGTCTGTAAAAAGATGTAACTTAACTTGACTGGCGGATATGCCTGCTCTTTTTAAAAGGGCAAGGAGAGCATAGAGATGCTCAGCATCGCTATGAACTGTTCCCAAACCTACAAGTCCTACCAGATTAATCTTTGAGTTATATTGCCTGATATGATTTATGACTTTTAAAAAAGCGGCGTTTTCAAAAAAAGAACCGTCGGCTATTGCCATATTAATACGCAGTAAATCCTGAAAAACTATTCTGCCCGCACCTAAATTAATGTGACCAACTTCGCTATTGCCTACTTGGCCTTGCGGAAGTCCAACCGACTGTCCAGAGCTTATTAAAAATGTGTGAGGAAACGAAAACCATAAATCATTAAAATTTGTGCAGTTTGCTTGCGTAATTGCATTGCCTGGATTATCTTGGGCAATGCCCCAACCATCGAGAATACAAAGAATTATAGGTTTAGGTCTGCGATAAATTTTCTGCATTTAGGAAAGTTCATGCTCAATTTCCAAAAGCCTATTATACTTGGCTACTCGTTCACCTCTTGCAGGCGCACCAAATTTGACATAATCAGCATTTACACCTACTGCAAAATCTGCAATAAAGTCGTCATTTGTTTCTCCAGAACGATGCGAAACTACTACCTTGATCCCGCCTGAATTTGCGGCTTTTACGGTATCAACAGCTTCCGTAATAGTGCCTACTTGATTCGGTTTAATAACTACTGCATTACAGGCTTTATTTTCAATTGCCTTTTGTAATCTATTTTTATTGGTAGAAATCAAGTCATCGGCGACTATAAGAGTATCTTTACCGAGTTGAGCCGTTATATTTTTCCAATGATCCCAATCATCTTCCGAAAATGGATCTTCTAGAGATAACAAATGATATTGCTCGTTAAGACTAATATAGAAATCTAATAGGTCGTTTGCATCCAAAGCTACAGGCTTGTCCTTAATTTTATAAGCACTGCCCTTTTTTATGTCAGAAGCGGCTATATCTAGGCTGAAAAAGACATCAAGTCCAAGTTTATAGCCAGCTTTACCGACAGCATCTTCAAGAAGTTTAAGTGCATCGCTATTTGCATAAAGGAGTGGTGCGTATCCTCCTTCGTCTCCAACTAACGGCACTGCACTTCGATTTTGAATGACCTCTTTTAAGGCGTAATAAATCTCTACACCGGTTTTTAAATTTTTTGAATAAGCATTCGCTTTGGGGGGTACAACCATAAACTCTTGAAAATCGATATTACCTCCGCCATGCTTACCGCCATTTAATATATTAAACATTGGAGTAGGTATATTAAATTCGTGGGTATTTGCCCCTAACAATGTCGCAATATATTGGTATAAAGGAATTTTTTGAGATAAAGCCTGGGCCTTGGCGATTGCACAGGAAAGCGAAAGAATACTGTTAGCACCCAATTTCGTTTTATCAGGTGTACTGTCAGCGGCAATCATTTCTTCATCAAGTTGCTTTTGCAAACTAGCTTCTTTACCTATCAACCTTGGAGCCAGAACGTTCAAAATATTTTCAAGACATTTTAATACTCCTCTACCCAAGTATCTTTTGGGATCATTATCTCTAAGTTCTGTCGCTTCATGTCTACCGACAGAAAGTCCCGACGGTACGGAAGAAACTCCAATTGCCGAATCGCTAAGTTCTACTATTGATTCAACGGTTGGATAACCGCGACTATCCAATATTTCTCTGGCGATAATTTTTTTTATCTTTGCCATAAATTCATTTTACCCCTTGGCCAATAATTTCTTTTCACACTCATAAATGATTTGTCTTGTGGACTCGACTGCATCAGGATTTACAGAGATCGATGTTATGCCCCAATTAATAAGTTTTTGGGTAAGTTCAGGGTAGACTGATGGTGCTTGTCCACAGATTGAAGAAGTGATACCAGCTTTGAGGGCAGTTTTGATTGCCCTTTCTAAAGCCCACAGAACTGCATCGTCAAGTTCATAAAATTCGCTGGCCACTTCTTCGTTATCCCTGTCCGTTCCCAAGATGAGCATGGTTAAATCGTTTGAACCGATAGAAATACCATCAATGCCTATTTTTATAAAATCTTCAAG
>MFBU01000022.1 GCA_001775055.1 Candidatus Curtissbacteria bacterium RIFCSPLOWO2_02_41_11 | reverse complement strand
ATGTGGATGATGTTGCAGCAAGAAAGACCTGATGATTTCGTTGTTGCAACTGGCGAGAATCATTCTGTTGCCGAGTTTGTAGAGGAAGCCTTTAAAGTAATTGGAATTGTCAGTTGGAAAAAATATGTCAAAATCTCTAAGGATTTTTTTAGGCCGGCTGAAGTTGATTTTTTAGTTGGTGACGCTAGTCGCGCCAGAAAAATTCTCGGTTGGAAGCCAACTGTTAATTTTAGCCAGCTTGTTGAAATGATGGTTCAAGCGGATATTGAATTACTTAAGAAGAATTCTTCATGAGACTGGTTGTGACTATCCCTACATATAACGAGCAAGAAAATATTGCGGAAATAATTGCCAAAGTTTTATCCCAGGCAAAAAAAATGCCCGCCATCGATCTTCATGTTTTAGTTTCAGATAGTCATTCATCGGACAATACCGCCAAGATAGTTACCCAAATCGCAAGTAACAATCCCAAAGTCCACTTTCTTGATGTTAAACAAAGGGGATTGGGGACCGGACTGGTTAAAGGGCACCGTTTTGCCATTGACAAACTTAAAGCTGATATATTGGCTCAGATGGATGGCGATCTGTCGCACGACCCCTCGACCTTACCTAAAATGGTTGCCTATATTAGGCAAGGTTATGATCTAATTAATGGTTCACGGTTGATGAAGGGAGGAAAAAATTTGCTTGGCTGGCATCGAAGACTTTTTACTAGGGGCTCATCGCTTTATTGCAAACTAAGTTGGGGTACATTTAATCTCTCTGAATATACTAATTCATATAGGGTTTTCACTAAAAGGCTTTTTGACAGAATTAATTTCGCTAAAGTTCCATGGAAATCCAAGACTTACATAATCCAACCGGCATTTTTATATGCGTCAATTGAGGCAGGAGCAAAAATAAAAGAGGTTCCAATTACTTTTGAAGATCGCAAAAGGGGCTATTCCAAAGCCCAAATCATTGCCTATACATTTGATGTATTTAAATTTGGAATTAAAGTTAGACTTCAAAGATCGAAGACCTTTGCAAAATTTTTAACTGTTGGTTTTTCTAGTTATTTATTAAACGCCATCACCCTTGGGCTTTTAAATAGAGGCCAAATCTATGCATTAATTATTTTTCCCAAGCCTTTACTTTCCCTGATTCCAACTTTTGAGGGTGCGCCAAAATTGCTATTTTTGACAATAGATAGACTTTTTATAGCTTCGATAATTTCCATTGAACTTTCGATAATATTTAATTTTGTTTTTCATGAAAACTGGACTTTTAAATCCAGATCCCATAGCGGTTCTATTATCGTAAGATTCTTAAAGTTTAATCTTACCTCAATCGCCAGCCCAATTATTCAGTTAACCAGTATTCTAATCTTTGCTAGAATTTTAAATCTTCATGAGCAAGCAGGCCTTGCGGTCGGTGTGATTATCGGATTATTTTTCAATTACTTCGTCAATGTCATTTGGATTTGGAAGGCTCGTCCGTCACAGCCAAAACCGCCAGCGACAATAGAAGTTCGATGAGGATCTTTACTCCATAAGTTATGCCCAAATCAGTTAAAAGAATTGAAATTATTATTTTAATATTGCTTTTACTTATAGCAATTTTTTTCCGATTTTGGCGAGTACGGGATTATGTTGTTTTTCTTGGCGATGAAGGCAGGGACATGATTATCATGCGCAAGATCTTTACTGAGAGGAAATTGCCGTTTCTTGGCCCAACAGCCTCAGTTGGCGGTTTTTATCTGGGTCCAGTCTATTATTGGATGGCTGCACCATTCCTTTGGCTTTGGCGTTATGATCCAGTCGGGCCTGCGTATTTTGTGGCGGTACTTGGGGCAGCAACCGTATTTTTACTTTATAAATTTTTAAGAGATACTGTTGGTTTCTGGCCAGCGATTCTGGCAAGTTCTCTTTATGCGACTGCGCCATTAATAGTCAGATATTCGCGTTCCTCCTGGAATCCAAACCCATTGCCGTTTTTCTCTCTTTTATTAATTTATTTTTTATATTTAGGGATAATACACAAGAAAGTTATTTACTTTTTAGCGGCAGGTATCGCCTTTGGAATTGCGATTCAGCTTCATTACCTAGCGACAATCCTAATTGCAATTTTTAGCCTGGTTGTCCTAGTTAACACCAATTTCAAAAAATGGCCCCAATTTTTTTTAACCTTTGTTTTTGGTTCGATGATTACCTTTTCTCCGTTTTTAATTTTCGAAATCAGTCATAACTTCCCCAATTTTAAAACAATTCTAGAATTTGTAACACGAGGAACAACAGTCGGTTATCAAACAAAAAACTATTCGTGGTTAATTGCGAATACCGGAAACATTTTCCTTGAAGAGTTAACTAAATTAAAAGGAACATTTTTAACTACACTCGCCTTTTGGATAATGGTTCTTTCTGGATTATTCGGTCTTTTCAAAAATTGGCGAACAGAAAAAAAATTGATGTTTTCAATAGGGATTATTTGGTTTCTTGGCGGTCTTGCTGGTTTGCGTTTTTACAGGGGTCAGGTTTTTGATTATTATTTCGGTTTCATGTTTCCGGCACCATTTTTGCTGGCAGGCCTTATTTTTTCTCTCGGTTGGTCCAAAAATATTCTCAAGATCACAAGCATTATTGTAACTTTATTCGCTGTAATCTGGTTTGCTCTAAATGGAATTTATCGCTCACCACCAAACCGTCTTATAGATCAAACAGAGGCAGTCGCCAATTTTGTTATTGAAAAATCAGAAGGTAAGTCATTCAATTTTGCGTTAATCTCTGATCACAACAGCGATCATGCCTATCGCTATTTTTTAGAAATTAAGGGTCATACGCCAACAGAACTCGAAACTATGGTTACTGATCAGCTATTAGTCGTTTGTGAGTCCCGAAAATGCGCACCTCTTGGTCATCCAATCTGGGAAATTGCCGGTTTTGGCAGGGGAGAAATTACTGGGGAGTGGGAGCTACCCAACATCGGTATTAAGGTTTTTAGACTGATCCACTGGCCCGGTGCCCCAAACCCCGCCGGCAAGCCAGCAGTCAAAGGGTCTTAAAAATACACGAGAGAAATAACTTATCCTAATGATCCGCTTTAAGGTCTGACCTTTAAGATTTAAGAGCTCGAAGTGGCTGAGTAACTGATGTATAATCACAGAGAATGAAATTAAACCACATAATATCCGCTCGTCAGTTTGATAGAAAAATCCTCGAGAAAATTTTTGCACTCACTAATCAAATTAAAGCCGGAAAATACAAAAATGATGTGCTATCCGGCAAAATCATGGCCACCCTTTTTTATGAATCGTCAACCAGAACCAGATTTTCTTTTGAGTCTGCAATGCAGCGGCTTGGAGGCAGAGTTATTTCTACGGAAAACGCTGGGGAGTTTTCATCAGCCGCCAAAGGCGAGACGCTTGAAGATACTATCAGAGTAGTTAACGCCTATAGTGACGTAATAGTTCTCAGATACCCAAAAGCAGGAGCATCAGGAGTTGCCGCCAGTTACTCCAAAGTTCCTATCATCAACGGTGGCGATGGTAATGGGGAACACCCCACTCAAGCTCTTCTTGATCTCTATACAATTTCCTCTAAATTCCAAAAAAAAGATTTAATTATTGCCATGGTAGGCGATCTTTTAAATGGTAGGACAATCCATTCTCTTTCATATCTTTTATCGCTTTACCAGAAGGTTAAATTGATTTTTGTATCACCTAAGGCCCTGGCAATCCCTCAATATTTAAGAGAACACCTTTCAAAGAAGAAAATTGATTTTGTTGAGGTTGAAGATTTTAAGGAAGGTTTAGCTCAATCCGATGTTGTCTATCAAACAAGAATTCAAAAAGAGAGATTCAAAAATCAAAAGGACTATAAAAAGTATTTCGGCAAATATATTATTGACAAAAACACCCTAAAGTACATGAAGAAAAATGCCATTATTATGCACCCATTACCACGCGTCAATGAAATTGCTCGAGAAGTGGATCGCGACACTAGAGCTTTATACTTTGACCAAGCACAAAACGGTCTCTATGTCCGCATGGCTCTTCTACTTTCCATTTTTGACAAAGCTTAAGCTTGCCCCCCATAATTAGTTACATGGCAGAACAACCTTATCTTTCGGTAATTATTCCTGCATATAATGAGGAGCCGAATTTTAAAAAGGGGACAATTGACCAAGTTCCAAAGTATCTTGAAAAGCAGAATTATACATATGAAATTTTAGTTGTTGATGATGGATCAGAAGATAATACAGCAAAGCTCGCCGCTGATTTTGCCAAAAAACATCAAAACATTAAAGTTATTAATAATCCTCACCAAGGGAAAGCAGAAACTGTCAAAACTGGTGTGTTAGCAGCAAATGGAAAGTACATTCTTTTTACGGATTTTGACCAAGCAACTCCAATTTGGGAAATCGAAAGATTACTTCCTTACTTTCCTGAGTATGATATCGTTATTGGTTCAAGACAGTTAACTGGCGCCAAACGCGAAAAAGAACCGCTTTATCGTCATTTAATGGGACTTGGGTTTAATCTGATAGTTCAGACGTTTGCTGTTCGGGGCATTTGGGACACTCAGGCCGGTTTTAAATGTTTTAAAGGCGATGTGGCCAAAAAGATTTTTGAGAGATTGAAAGTTTACGGTAAAGGAAGAAAGGTTAAAGGAGCCTTAGTGACAGCCTTTGATGTGGAGCTTTTATTTATAGCAAGAAAAATGAACTATAAAATTAAAGAAGTACCAATTGTCTGGCATCATATGGCTACAACAAGAGTCAGCCCCATTAAAGACTCTTTGAGGATGTTGCGTGATGTAATTAAAATCCGCCTAAATGATCTTCGTGGAATTTACCAGTAAATTCTTTCAAGATAAGAAACCGTTATTATTGATTCTTCTTGCGGCGTTAATTTTAAGGATTTATAAAATTGAACAGGCATTCCCTTTTGATTTCGATCAGCAAATTCCTGCCGAAGCTGCTTATAATTTTTTTATAAATCACAAAATCACACTTATCGGCCAAGAGCTCTCATTTAAAGGATTTTTCTTGGGCTCCTTGCATAATTGGATCCAATTTATCCCTTACGGAATTTGTAATTTAAAACCTGATTGTGTTCCTTACTTCTATATCTTAATCGGTATTATAACCATAATTATTCTCTATCTAGTGGTTAAAAAAATTTTTGACACAAAAACAGCCATTATTTCCTCATCAATTTATGCTATTTCTTTTAGTGCTATTTCATTCGAGAGGGGAGTAAACAGTAATTATTTTCTATTTCTTTCCTCGATAGGTTTGTTATTTTGTCTCTATAAGTATTTTTCAGGAGAAAATAAATTTCTCATCTTCGGTGCGTTTATCGCAGGCTTAGCGGTAGTTAACTTCAATCCGGTTTTTATTTTTTCTGCAATGACCTTTTTCTTGTTTGCCCTTATGAGATCAAAAAGAGGAGTACATGTGTTTATTATTGCCGGATTTGCATTTTTGATTAATTACTTTCCTCTTGTGATTTTTAATTTTCGTCATGACAATATTCTCTGGAATAATTTGTTAAATTTTATAAGTCAGAATACAACTAAGGCAGATTACTTTAGTAGATTTATATTTCTCGTCAAGAACGTATCAATACCGTTTTATTCTTATTATTTATTCCAGTCGGGAGGTTTAGTATTCTCTTTTATTAGTTTAATAATTATTGCATTTGGAATTTATTTAGTTGTAAGAAGTAAAAATATTTTCTATCTATTCTTACCCATTTGGGTCATTGTTGTTATTTTAGGATTTGTATTTTATAAGGGTTGGGTGCCAGATTATTATTTTCAACAGGCATTACTCCCCATAATTATATTTGTTTCATTAGTATTGAGAAAAAATTTTGTGATTTTTTTGCTCTTTACATTTGTTTTTTTATTTATGAATATTCACAGGGCCATAAATTATAATACAGTGATTAACTACAAAATTAAAAAGGATGCTGTAAATTTTATCATCAATGATTCAAAGGGAGAAACTTTTAATGTTTATTACCAATTACCACTTGCTCATAGCACCGGTTATTCTTCTCTTTTTAAATTATTTGAAAAATTACCTCAGGAAGGCGGAAAAAATTTATATATATTCGAATTTAAAAATTCTCCGGATTATCTGAAGTACATTTACCAAAAATCCTTTCCCAAGAACAAAGTAGAAGTTGGATTTGACCATTTTGTAAAAATTGTTTCTGTAAAGAATGTCAATTAATTTTTTTAATAAAAATAAAATCGATATTTTTGTAATTTGCTTGTTTTTAATTTTCTCGCCTCTATTTTTTTATAATTTAAGTGGTACTAGTCTAGTCGATTTTGATGAAGCATGGTATGCAGAAATAGCCAGGAATATTTTAGTAAATCGCCAACCATTTTTATTATCTTTTAATGGAGTTCCATATTGGGATCATCCTCCGTTAGGATTTATATTAATTGCAATTTCATTCCTAATTTTTGGAATCAATGAGTTTGCCGCGAGATTCCCTTCTGCATTGCTCGGCTTTCTATCTGTGATTTTGCTCTATTTTATTGGGAAAAATCTATTTAACAGAATAGTAGGGATCGGTGCCGGCTTGATGCTTCTTTCTTCCGTATGGTTTATTTTTAGGTCACGTTCCGGCAATTTAGATACAGTTTTTCTATTCTTTTACTTGCTTTTGTTCTATGCGGCATTAAAAGTTAAAAACAGTAAAAATTGGATTTATCTTGCTGCTCTTGCTTTTAGTTTTTCCCTGCTGGTTAAATCAATGATCGGTACAGCCATAATTGTGCCGATTATTCTTCTGTGGTTAATAAATATGACTAAGATGCCTATTCCGAAGATAATTCAGACCGTCTTGCTATTTTTTTTAATACTTTCCCCATGGTTAGTAATAAGTTATTTAAGCTATGGATTCTCTTACTTTACGCATATTTTTAATGTCGGCTTAAGATCTGGCACTAGGATGATGCCCAACTTTGTTGAGATCGGATCGTCTTTGACATTTAAGTATTTGCACTTTGGAATCAGAGAATGGTTTTATCCAGCACTTATTGCTTTGATTGGGTCATTGATCTTTTTATTGAAAAAGCCGGTTCTTATAGTATTGTATGTTTGGTTTTTAATTCTTTTGTTCGGTTTTTTAACAAATTCAAAAACCGAAATTTGGCATCTTATCCCGCTTTACCCAATTATTGGATTGTTCGTCGCCTTTTTTCTTTATCAAATAGTTTTTTATTCACTGGAACTTGTATTAACCAAGAAAATCATTTTCCCCGAAAAATTAGTTTTCCTTCTCCGCAAAAATTTAACGATGATTGTTTCCATAGCAGTCTTTTGTTTAATTTTGGTTTTGTCCCTAAAGCAAATTTATGAATTTAGAAATGAGGTAAAGCTTTTTGACAAAGACACAAGTGGTTTGGCATATACTGCCAGTGCAGCCAAAGGGCTCCCAGAAAAATTATATTTAGATAATGAATTTTTCCTACCAGGATCAGTATTTTATTCCCAGAAGCAAGTACGCAATGTCAAATTTGAGGATTTTCCTAACAATAGTCTTAAAGGCATAATTGCCCATGGGCAGAAACCATTTTTACTGCTGACAGAACAATGGAGGTTGGATCTTGATAATATTGTTAAAAGCAAATATGAGTTACTGGCTGAGCACAAAGGGCATGCCTTAATCAGGGTTCTAGAATGATCGGCTCCGTTGTGATTGATTATTAGGTTTGGTTACAATAATCCCAAGATGTCAAAACTTGAGAAAATTTTGCTGACTGCAAATATTATCCTTTATGGTTTTTTAGCCATTTTCTCATATGCTTATGTCGACCTCAATCTGACTCTATCTCAAAATCCTCAGTTTCTTCTATTTGTCAGATTGATGCAACAGCTTGGGTACTATCACCGGCCACAAGCAACCCTGATTTATTTGATGCTGATAATTTTCGCTTTTTCATTTTTCATTTTTCATTTGTGGTTATTTTACAAATCAAGAATCAAACTAAAGTATCTGGCGATCTCAACACTAACTAACACCGTAATTCTTATTTTTGCCTATCCGTTTTTATCCTCTGATCTTTTTAACTATATTTTTGACGCCAAAATAATTGTTAACTATCATGCAAGTCCTTATTCTTACAGACCATTGGATTTTCCAAATGATGAATGGTTAAGATTTATGCGCTGGGTACACCGCTTGTCGCCATACGGACCTTTGTGGCTCGGTATGTCAATTATTCCAGCGTTTTTAGGCTTTGGGAAATTCATTCTCAATTTTTTGACTTTTAAAATTTTTATCGCAATTTTTCATTTAATCAATACTTACCTGATTTGGAAAATTTTGAATCGGGTAAATATCAAAACGGCAACTTTTGGTACCGCTTTTTATGCGCTCAACCCGCTTTTTTTAATAGAAGGAGTGGCTAATGCTCATAATGATATTGTCGTTGCCACTTTGATGCTTGCATCTGTCTATTTTATAGCGGTAGGTAAAAGTTTATGGGCATATTTATTGCTTTTCTCGGGTACACTTGTAAAATATATTCCAATCCTTAATTTGCCATGGTTGATGTGGGCAACTATTTCTAAAAAGAAAAAATCAATTGATCAATTGATTTTATTAAATCTGGTTACCATGGCAGTTTTTACCTATTTATATTCTTCATTCAAAATTACCGTACCTTTTGTTTCATCCGGCGCTACCCAAATCCAATTTCAACCATGGTACTTATTTTGGACTTTGCCTTTTGTTGCCCTTTTGCCAAGTTTTTCTCTTATAATTTTATCAATAGGTTTATCAATCGGAGCATCTCTGCGTTATCTCCCATACCTTTTTTATGGTGATTGGTCTCAACCTATGACTATATCTTTCATGCAAAGTATGTTACTAATTTCTTTAATGATTGCCTTACTATTTATTGTTTTCATAAATTTATTGAAGCCATTTTCTACTAAAAAATGATTTAAATATGAACAAAAAGTTTCTCTCACATTTTTTGCCAATAGTGTTCATTTTTTTTGTAACTTGTCTTATCTTTTTTAAGATTTTCCTAAAAGGCTTATACCCAATACCTGCAGATCTTCTAGTCTCTTTTTATTTCCCTTGGTATTCCGGCGGATGGGAAGGATATAATCCTTGGACTACTCATAAGGAGCTTTTGGGTGCAGATGCTATTCGCCAGATTTACCCTTGGAAAGAATTTGCCATGGAACAATTTAAAAATGGCCAATTCCCGCTTTGGAATCCTTATACATTTTCCGGACAACCACTTTTGGCAAATTTTCAATCCAGTGTTTTTTATCCCTTAAACATTTTTTACTTTTTGACAAATGCGCAAAATGCCTGGATTTTACTCATTGTAATTCAGCCATTTTTGGGAGGAATTTTTATGTATATGGCTGTTAGAAGCTTTAAGATATCTCAGATTTCAGCAATATTTGGCGCCACCGCTTTTATGTTTTCCGGCTACCTGGTTACCTGGATGGAAAACGGTAATATTGCTAATAGTTATATCTGGTTACCATTATCATTTTGGGCAATCAACAATTATTTTGACAAATTTAAATGGCGCTATATTGTAGTTTTGTCATTATCTTACACATTATCAATTCTCGCAGGTCATCCCCAGACAGCAATTTATCTCTATCTAGCCACTTTTATTTATTGGGTCTATAAATCCTATGGTAAAAAGCAACTGACAAATTTTTTAATTTATATATCGTCTGTAGTAACATCCTTTTTCCTTAGCGCAATTCAATTAATTCCCACATTATATTTTTACAGACTTTCACCTATCTCATTACCTTTTTCAAAGGAAGTTTTTGACAGATCAATAATTCCCTATAAAAATTTAATAACTTTTTTTGCCAGCGATTTTTTTGGTCATCCAGCAAATAATAATTTTTGGAGCCAAAATTACGGTGATTTTACTCCTTATTTTGGAGTTGTACCTTTAACTTTCGCACTTTGGGCAATCTTTAAACTTTGGCAAAATAATTTTGTAAAATTTGCTACTTTAACTTCGACCCTTTTTATTTTGGCTGCCGTCCATAGTCCGGTAACTTACTTAATAAAAACATTACAAATTCCTCTTCTGGATTCGACAACTCCTTCAAGATTTATTTCAATTCCAATTTTTCTGTTAATTATCTTAGCCGCTATTGGTTTTGAGGATTTTATAAAAAATTTTCAAAACAGAGGATATATTAAGAGATTTTTAAAATTTTTAATTCCCATCGCAAGTGTCTTTATTTTATTTTGGATATTTGCTATATCTGGTCAATATTTTTTAAAACCTCAAGATACTTGGCTAATTAATCTTGCTGTAACACGAAGAAATTTAATCCTACCAACTTTAATGTTCTTTTCAATACCAATGGGGACTTTCATAGTAATTAGTGTTAGCGAAAAAATAAAATTTAAAAAGTTTCAGACAACAAGCCTTCTCGTGCTTGGAATTTTTATTGTAGTTCTTGTTGGAGGGGTTTATTATACCAATAAGTTTTTGCCTGTTGCCCCGAAACAGTTCATCTTCCCCGATCACTTACTTTTTAATTGGTTCCAAAATAATGCAAAGCTCAACAGATTTTATGGAGGCGGGACAGCGCATATCGATTTTAATTTCCCGACGCACTACAAAATCTACGGTGTTGAAGGTTATGACACATTAAGGAACAGAAGGTATGCCGAGCTTTTGGCATCAAGTTTCAATGGCAGCATTCCTTCTTCGTACTTAAGATCCGATGGTGTTGTCCCTAATGAAGAAAATGGCTACAGAAAACGAATTTTTGATCTTTTGGGCATTAAATATCTTCTGGACAAAGAAGACAGCCCAAAAACAGGTAGTGATTGGCACTATGAACGATTTCCTAATGATAAAGTCGAAGGGTTTTGGCAATATGGAAAATTCCAAGTATATCAGCGAGAATCTGTCCTGCCGAGGATTTTCTTAACAACCAAATATTATGTTGCGAAAGATGATGAAGAAATAATTCAAAAAATATATGATTCCAGTTTTAATTTGGAAACTCTAATTTTAGAACAAGAACCGCCAATAAAAATTGACAAGGAGGATTCAGCTATTGTCCTTCCAAAAATTCTAAAATACGAGCCCAATGAGATAGTCATTGCCTCTAATGTCGATTATAATTCACTTCTTTTTCTTTCAGACTCTTACGACGAAGATTGGAATGTTTATATCGACAGCCAAAAATCAAAACTTTTACGTGCGCATTATGCATTAAGAAGCATTGCTTTACCTAAAGGGGTTCACCAAGTCGAATTTAAGTATCAACCACGGTCATTTACACAAGGAGCAATAATTAGTAGTTTCTCGATTATTTTTCTAATTATGATGAGTATATATTTTGTTGTTAAAAAGAGATTTTAATGAGAAGCCAGATTTTTTTAATTATAGTTTTTTCTCTTATTGCTCTATGGCCGTTTTTTAAAACAGGCTATTTTGAAAGTCATGATGGTGAATGGATGGTTATCCGATTCTCGGCCTTTCATCAGACATTAGTTTCTGGACAAATCCCGGTTCGATTTGTAGATAGACTAAATAATAACTACGGTTATCCTGTTTTGAATTTCCTGTACCCTTTGCCTTTTTATCTTGCCGAAATTCCCAAAATTCTTGGGTTCGGATTCGTTGACAGTATCAAAATCGTTTTCGTTATTTCTACAGTGGCTTCAGCAGTTGCCATGTTTTGGGCTCTTTCGCAGGTTTTTTATAAATGGGCCAGCTTTACCGGAGCAATTTTGTATATTTTTGCCCCCTATCGATTTGTTGATCTTTACGTAAGGGGGTCTCTTGGAGAAATTGTAGCCTTTGTTTTTTTACCCTTAATATTTGGTGCTATTTTCAAGATAGCTAAAGACCAAAAAATATTTTTGCCAGTCATGGCTTTTTTAATATCGTTTTTGATTCTTTCCCATAACGTCATCGCAGTTATTTTTTTACCATTTCTCCTTGTGGTTTCTTTAATAATCATCAAAAAAGAAAAATGGCAGATTATTAGTTCTTTTGTTGCGGGAATTTTAATTGCTTCCTTTTTTTGGATTCCGGCAGTTTACGATCTTAAATTCGTCAAACTTTCAGAGATCAAAGTGTCCAATGTTGTTGATCACTTAGTTGGTATCCGAGAACTGACAGTTCCATCATGGGGATATGGTCCAAGACCTATTGGACTTGAATCATTTTCTCCACAAGTTGGGCTTATTGCTTTAGCAATTGTATTTTCAGTCTTATATTTAAGATTTACCAAGAAAACTGGAGAAAAGCTGATCAATTTTATGCTAATTATATTTACCAGCAGTTTCTTTTTGATGACCAAATATTCTTTGTCATTTTGGCAGTATATACCGGGAATTGACATTATCCAGTTTCCTTGGAGGTTTCTGTCACTTAATATTTTTATCGCTGCTTTTTTAGTAGCATATGTCATAAATCATGTTAAAGAACAAAAATTGATTGCCATAATAATTGTTTTGGCAGCTATTATTTCAACGATTGTTTATACCAAACCGAAAACTTTTGTAAATCGTGATGATGGATTCTATTCAACTAACGAAGATTCCACAACTGTCCGGGATGAATATTTACCACTTTGGGTTAAAGAAAAACCGAAGAGTCGGGCTAACCAAAAAATCGAAATCATCTCCGGCGATGCCCAAATTACTTCATCAGAAATTAAACAAACCAACTATAAAGCGGCGATTACCGCCCAAAATGATTCAACAATCCAAATTAATACCATCTACTTTCCCGGGTGGCAGGTAAAAATTGATGGTAGAAAGACATCTATTGATTATCAAAACCAAAATGGACTGATTACTTTTCAGTTGCCGCAGGGAGTCCATGAAGTTATAATCAAGTACAATAAAACGCCAGTTCACCTAGCTTCTGAAATAATTTCTCTTGTTGCAATTATTGTAACTGGCAGTTATTTATACAATCTATGGCGGAAACAAAATTCTTAGTAACAGGCGGAGCCGGCTTTATCGGTTCAGAAATCGTCAAGCAGCTTTTGGATAAAGGATACCTCGTTCGAGTTGCCGATGATCTTTCTAAAAAAGATGCCAAAGTTGACTCCCGTGCGCAGTTTGTCAAAGTCGACTTAACAGACTATCAGAAAACAAAACCTGTTTTTGACGGTATCGATATCGTCATTAATGCTGCCGCTAAAATCGGCGGTATCGGCTACTTCCATAAATATCCGGCAACTATTTTGTCGGAAAATAATAAAATTTACTCAAGCACTTTTGAAGCAGCTGTTACCGCCAAAACCAAGAGGATAGTTTATATTTCATCATCCATGGTTTTTGAATCAACATTTTTTTTTCCATCCAAAGAAGAAGATTTATTTAAAATTCCACCACCGGTTACCTCATATGGCTTTTCTAAGTTAACAGGGGAGTGGTATTGCAAAGCTTTTTGGGATCAATACAAGTTGCCTTATTCAATTTGTCGTCCATTTAATGCCTATGGAATTAATGAGTTTCCAGAACGCGAGCCAGGCTTCGCTCATGTAATTCCAGATTTAATACGTAAGATCTTAAGTGGTCAATACCCCCTCGAGCTTTTAGGGGATGGAGAGCAGACTCGTTGTTTTACTCATGTTTCCGATGTTGCTTCTGGAATCATTGCTGTTTCTCTTCACCCAAAAGGTGAAAATCAAGATTTTAACATTGGAACCGATCATGAAATCAAGATGATCGATTTGGCATCAAAAATTTGGAATATCATGGAGCTTGGGAAACCATTTAAAGTTAAATTTGTATCGGGATTTAAATATGATATTAGAAAAAGAATCCCCGATGTTCAAAAAGTCAAAAAATTGATAAACTGGCAAGCAAGGGTTAATTTTGATAATGGCTTAAAGGAGGTTATTAATTGGCTAGCCCAGCAAAAAGCCGCAGGAAAGTTAGACTTTCCCCAAAAAAAATTGGCAAATTAACAATAAGCGTGGTCGGAATCGGTAGGGTCGGTCTTCCATTGGCATTATTTTTGGTTGATAAAGGTCATACTGTTTACGGTATCGATGTCGACAGCCAGAAAGTTAATTTCATCCTTAAAGGCCAAATGCCCTTTTTGGAAGAGGGTGCTGAAACTATTCTTCGTAAAAATCTGAATAAATCATTTCTCGTCTCCACGGATTTTGCCAATATCGCCAAAACTCAAATCATTATTTTAACTTTAGGAACGCCGGTTGATGAAAACATGAATCCGTCACTGGTTCAAATCGATAAAGCATTGCAATCTGCTAGTCCTTATTTTAAGAGGGGTCAGCTTTTAATTTTAAGATCAACTGTTTCACCTGGCACTACTGATTATGTCAAATCTTATCTTAACGATTTGGGCAAAATTAAAGTCGGCACCAATTTTTATCTTGCCTTTTGTCCTGAGAGAATTGCCGAAGGAAGATCACTTTTGGAGCTTGCTGAAATTCCCCAGATAGTCGGTGGGATAGATAGACTTAGTGCACAAAAGGCAGCCGAGTTTTTCGAAAATCTGGGTATTGGGGTTAACCGTACGGATAATGTCTCTGCCGAACTTGCCAAGCTTTTTACCAATATGTACCGTTACATTAATTTTGCTATCGCCAATGAATTTATGATTTTGGCTGGTAATCACCACCGCGACATCTACAGAATTGTCGAACTTGTTAATAAAAACTATAAAAGGGGAGGACTCGCCCTCCCGGGTCTTACCGGTGGACCATGTCTTTTTAAAGACGGCTTTTTCTTAGTCGGTGACGTACCATTTGCCGATCTAATTACCACCAGTTGGAAAATCAATGAGTCAATTCCACTTTTTTTGATCAAAAAGATTCGTGAACGCACTAAACTTGAAGGCAAAAAAACAGTTATTTTAGGGCTTGCCTTTAAGGCTGAGATTGATGATATTCGCGAATCGTTGGCATTTAAAGTTAAGAAGGCTCTCGAGAGGGAAAGAGCCAAGGTTTTCTTGCATGACCCTTATGTCCCAGGCTACCAGAATGATTTAGATGAGATCCTTGGTGATGCTGACCTTATCTTTTTGGCGACTAACCATTCATATTACCAAAATCTGGATATTGCCAAAGTCAAGAAACTAGTCTCGGCAAATTGCGTCATTTGTGATGTTTGGAATATCTTTAGGACTAATAAAATTATTTTTACAGTTAAGTCATTGGAAAGTCATTTAGCCAAGAAACAAACAGAAGGCCTCGGTGATATCTTCGAAGCTAAATGGCGTGATCTTTGACCTCAATCCTCTTAAAAGTTAAAATCTAAGACATGCAGCTTTCTATTGTCATGCCTGTTTACAACGAGGGCAAGATAATCGGCCAAACGATCCGCCAAGTCGAGTCGCAAGTCAAAATACCCCATGAACTTTTAATTATCTATGATATGGATGAGGATACAACCGTTCCAGTTGTTGAAAAACTCCAGAAAAAATACCCAAGTGTTAGACTGGTCAAAAATATTTTTGGCAAAGGTGCATTAAACGCCCTCAAGACCGGCCTGAAACTGGCAAAAGGTGAATCGGTTTGTGTAATGATGGCTGATTTAACGGACGATCCAAAGGTCTTAGATAAAATGATGGACAAGTTTGATCAAGGTTATGACGTAATTGCTGCTTCGCGCTACATGAGAGGCGGTCAACAAATTGGAGGTCCGCTTGTCAAACAAGTTTTATCTCGAGTTGCCGGTATCAGTCTCCATTTCCTAGTGGGACTATCGACTCACGATGCAACCAATTCATTTCGACTTTACTCAAGAAAATTTTTGCGAAATGTCAAAATCGAATCTGATGGGGGTTTTGAATTGGCGCTTGAGCTGACAGTTAAGGCCCATTTTGATGGTTACAGAGTCACCGAAGTGCCAACTACTTGGACATACAGTGCTAAAGAGTCCCGTTTCTATCTTAAAAAATGGCTCCCCAAATATCTCAAGTGGTATCTTTGGGCTATAAATAAAAAACTTCATGGGTATCCCAAAACTGAAAAAAACAATTAGCAAATACCAGATACCTCTAGCCTTTTTGGGAATTTTTGCTGCAAGCTTTTATTTGTACTATCCAAGCCTTAGTTATTATTTCTTTCAAGACGACTGGTTTGTTTTAAATTGGGTTAGAACTGACGATTTTTGGTCATTCTTTAAGTTTCGCACTGATATCATTTACTGGCGGCCGCTTACAATGCCGATTTTTTTTAAAATTGGCCAAGTATTTTTTGATCTAAAACCATTTGGATATCATCTGATTGTCTTCTTTTTTCATTTTTTGAATATCATTCTCGTCTATATCCTTTTTCGGACACTCAAAGTTAGTAAAAAAATTTCATTAATGTCCTCATTTTTATATGGAACTGCTGCTTTCCATTTTGTTCCTCTATCTTGGCTTTCAACGACTTCTTATGTTATCGGTCCTACATTCATTCTTTCTACTCTTATTCTTTTTTTAACCCAAAAAATTATTTTTTCCTTTACATTTTTCCTTTTTGCACTTGCTGCATCGGAATTTACTCTTATAGCTATTCCAATTCTATTAATTTTAAAAGGTATTAATAAGCCAACATTAAAAAAATTATTGCCTTGTTTAATTATCTCGATTTTTTATTTGATAGCAAGATTTTTTATTTTTCCTCTTCCAAGAACAGATCAATATGAGATAGGTTTTGGGCCTCGGATTTTAACAAATCTATTTTGGTATTTTGTCTGGACATTTAACATCCCGGAAAAAATGTCTACAATTTTCTTTTTTTCAAAACCTAAATCTTCGATAATTGCAAGCCTTCAGTTTATTAGGTATTTGATCTTACCGATAATCTTAATCATCACATTCCTATTTACTGTATTTTTGTCGGAACTTAATTTTAAAAAAATAATAAAAGGGGTGGAATGGTTTATTCTTGGCATCTCACCAGTACTCTTGTTACCAAAGCACGCATTCCCTATGTACTTGACAGTAGGAGCAATTGGTCTGTTTTATCTTTTCGCTTTAAGTCTTGAAAAATTGCAAATAAAAAATAATTTACTTTTGTTAATGTTCTCTACAATCTGGATTATTTCATCATATCTTACCTTATCTTTTACTAAAGAAACTCACTGGACAGTTAACGAACAGGCTATTTCCAAGGCTTATCTAGGCTATATTGTGAATAAAGTTGAAAAGCCTGCTGCAGATTCTTTATTTGTGCTAAAGCCTGCAGATATCGACTTTTCCCAAAAGCATGGCTTTACATTGATTGAAACAGAAGAAAATGTCAAACAATCTTTAAATGATCAAGATGCAATACAAGTTATTTATAATGATTCGAGTTTAAAAAGTATTTATACAACCCATCAAAGAGAGCTTACTTTTCCATCAAGTATTGAAATTTTTGAAATTAACCCAAGGATAAATGATTGAAAGATTATCGAGTAAGACTTTTGCAATTCTGATTTTAATAATATTTTTTATTTCTTTTGCTCTTTATCATTCGAGTTTAAATTATTATTTTTTTCAAGATGATTTTTTCGAGATTAATATTTCAAAGGCTCAAAACTTGGGTCAGTATTTAGAGTTCTTTAAATTCAGAGATGACATTATTGCTTATAGACCAATAAGTCTGCAGAATTATTTTTTCTTATCTTTAAAAATATTCGGATTTGATCCTAGCGGTTTTAGGGTGTTAACATTTGCTCTTTTATTTTCAAGTGCAATTTTACTAATTGTTCTTGTAAAGAAAATTACAGGCAATATTTGGATAGGCTTTCTTAGTGCTTTTTTTTGGCTTACATCATCTATCCACTTTATGGCAATAACTTGGATAGCTGCTGCCTACAATATAACGGGGACCTTTTTTTGGCTTTTGACTTCTTTGCTTTTTCTAAAATTTCTTGAAAGAAAAAGAATAATTTTTTATGCTTTATCTTTAATTGTTTTTCTAATTACAATTGGCTCGTTCGAATTTTCAGTAACTTGGCCGGTTATTTTCGGATTTTATTATTTTTTAGTTCTTGGAAATTCTCTCATGAAATCCCTTAAAATCCTTGCCCCTTTTATCTTAGTCTCATTCATATACATCATTTTAAGATTATTCTTTATTAAAATCCCGCAGATTACTGAATATCAACTTTCATTTAATCAAGAGTTGATTAAGGCTCTGCTTTGGTATTTTCTCTGGACTTTTAATATTCCCGAAGAGTTTAAAAAACAAGTAGTAAACAATCTGATCGTTTTTAATAGTAAGTTTCTACTTGAATTTTGGCCTTTAGTCGTAAAGAATTTTATAGGCGCAATATGGATTGTGGCTCTTGGAATTGGGCTCCCAATATTTTACCTTCTTAAGCAAAGATTACATTTAAATATTCGTTTATTAACATTTGCTCTCTTCTGGTTTGTTGCTGGAATTTCCCCTGTTTTAATTTTGCCAAACCATACCTTCACAATGTATTTAACGCTTTCTTCTATGGGTATCTATTTCTTGATTGCATATCTCGTCATCCTAAGTAGGAACAGTTTCATGGTTATCCCCATTTTATTGATATGGATATTTACTTCTTATACAACTCTCTCTTTTTACAAAATAAATTCATGGATGATAGAAGCTCAGAAAACTGCCCGTGAAGCAAGTACCAATCTCAAAAGAAGCTTTCCAACTTTGCCTTCAGACTCAGTAATTTTATATCCGCTTAATAGCCGTTGGGAGAGACAAACGCTTTCTGGCGATGCTGCCATTTGGGCAATCTACCATGATCCAACGCTTTCTATCTACTATAATAAGGGTGAATTACTTGTTGATTTCAGGAAAGGATTTAATAAGCAAGTTTACATTTATATTCCCAATGATTAAAAATTTTGTTGCAATCTTAGTTATTCTTCTTGCTTCAATAGTCATCTCTTTGCCTCTTTTAAAACCTGGACTTTATGTCATTCATGACGACCAACAAATAGCCAGGCTTTTTTTGTTTGACGAGGCTTTAAAATCAGGTCAATTTCCTGTCCGCTGGGTTGATGGTTTAGGATTCGGATTTGGTTATCCATTGTTTGTTTTCTATCCGCCTTTTGTTTATATGCTTGGAGAACTATTCCATCTAATAGGTTCTGGTTTCATAAATTCCATCAAACTAGTTTTTTTTGCATCAATTATTGCTTCAGGTTTCGCAATGTACATACTAGCAAAGGAATTTTGGGATAAATATTCAGCGGTTGTAGCTAGTGTTTTTTATCTTTTAGTACCTTACAGGGCCCTAGACATTTATGTCAGAGGGGCATTGAGTGAGTCATTTTCTTTTGTCTGGTTACCACTAATCCTTTGGTCACTGTATAGGCTAAAGAGGACAGAAAAAGCTTTCTACATTTACATATCAGCAATTTTTTTAGCACTTCTGATGGTTACCCATAATCTGATATTTCTTCCCTTTATGCTCATCTTGCCAGTTTATTTACTATTTCTGATTTGGAAAGCAGAAAATAAGAAATTGTTTATCGTCAATTGTTTATCGTCAATTGTTTATTCTTTCGGACTTTCCGCATTCTTTTGGCTACCAGCCCTTCTTGAAAAAAAATACACTATTGTTGATCAGTTACTTTTAGTTAATCTCGCAAATTACAACATTCACTTTATTTACCCACAACAACTTTGGAACTGGCCTTGGGGTTTTGGCGGTTCTGCTGCTGGTCTTACCGACGGGATTTCCTTCAAAATCGGCAAACTGCACGTTTTCACATCAATTGCAGCATCGGTTCTGGCAATTGCTCATTTAATTAGACTCAAACTCTCAGGAGCCAATGGCTCGCCCGCCGAAGCTTTAGCGAAGGCGGGTCAATTGTCAATTGTCTTCTTTGTCCTTTTTCTATTCAGTGCCTTTATGACCACTTTTTACTCAAAGCCGATTTGGGATTTGATACCGCCTCTTGCCTATACCCAATTCCCTTGGCGTTTTCTAATATTCACATCACTCTTCTCATCAATCCTAGCAGGTGCACTTGTCTATCTTTTGAGATTGCCGATATTAAGACTGATAGCTTCGTTAATTCTTGTAGTCCTTCTTGCTATCCCGAACTTTAAACTTTTTAAACCACAGACATATCGCCCAGATTTAACAGATGAAATTGCTACTTCAGAAGAGATTATTAACTGGGATATTTCTCAATCTTCCTTTGAATATATTCCGAAAGGAGTTGAACTAAAAAAAAGCGAGTTAGGCACCAATGTCGTGAATATCAAAAAGTCAGAGATACCGACCGAGGAGGTGCAAATATTATCCGGTTTGGCTCAAATCAACAGTTTAAATTCGACACCTTCCAAGATCAACTTTATTGTTAACGCTAAAGATCCATTACAGGTTAGGGTTAATGTTTTTAACTTTCCGGGCTGGAATGCTAAAGTGGATGGTAAAAAATTTACAATAGCTGACAATAACCGTCTTAAATTAATTACCTTAAATATCCCCGAAGGAGTTCATAGAGTTGAAATACAATTTAAAGATACCTTCGACAGGTTTACCGGCAATATAATAAGTCTAACATCTTTACTAATTTTATTTTTCTTTATAATCAGACAATGGAAAATCCGCGATATTCACTAGACTTAGAGTTAATCAAGAAGAAGGCAATATCGGGAGTTGTGACTTTTACTCTTAGAACTTTCTTTATTCAGATTTTCTCTTACATAGCAGTTTTTGTTCTTACAATTATACTGGATGAGCCTACTTATGGAATTTACGTTTTTGTTTCAGCCTTAATTAACATTTTCGTTTATTTTTCTGACATTGGACTTGCCGCCGCTCTTATTCAAAAAAAAGAAGAGTTAAACCAAAAAGACTTGTCTACCACCTTTACAATCCAGCAAACTATTGTTGCGATTCTTGTTTTATTAGGGTTGATTTTTTCAAAAACCATAACCGATTTTTACAATCTTGACAATCAAGGTTTATGGTTGGTTAGGATCTTGATTTTTTCTCTCTTGCTTTCTTCTTTAAAAACAATCCCTTCCATTATTCTTGAGAGAGGATTAAATTTTACAAAGCTTGTTATTCCTCAAGTTGCCGAAAACATTGTTTTTTATACAACAGCTGTTGTCTTGGCTATTTTAGGATTTGGGATAACAAGTTTTACCTGGGCTGTGCTGGCTAGGGGTATTGCCGGTCTAATGCTCATTTATATTCTTGCCCCGTGGAAACCATCTTTTAGTTTCGATAAAAACATTGCCAAAAAACTTACATCCTTCGGAATACCATTTCAGTTAAATAGCATTATTGCCCTTTTGAAAGATGATCTTCTGGTTGTTGTTCTAGGCAAGATTCTTACCTTCGGTCAAATCGGTTACATCGGTTGGTCTCAAAAATTCGCCTTTTTACCGCTTAGATTTTTTATGGATAGTGTTAACAAAGTTACTTTCCCTGCTTACTCAAGACTCCAAGAACATAAACAAGAGTTGGGCAAAGCCATCGAAAAATCTCTATTTTTTGTTACATATCTTGTTTATCCTTCTGTCTTTGGGATAACTGCTATTGCTCCAAAACTTATCGAGGTAATTCCCAAATATCAAAAATGGGAGCCAGCTTTGCCTTTGCTGTACCTGTTTGCAGTTAACAGTATTTTTTCGTCAATATCGACAACTTTTACTAATGCACTTTTTGCTACTGGCCGTTCCAAAATAGTTTTAAATTTGATGCTTTTCTGGACAGCTTCGACATGGATTTTGACGATTCCTCTAGTTTTAAATTTTGGTTTTGTCGGTGTAGGTATTGCATCTGCTATTGTTGCATCAACATCACTTATTACGATCTATATTGTTAAAAAGGAAATTCCAATTTCTGTCGGAAGGAGTATTTTTGGCCCGCTTTTAACATCAATAGTTATGTTTCTCTTAATAAGAACAATTCAGCAAAATTTTGTGCAAGGTATACCTAGTCTAATTTTAATTATCCTTTTTGGGGCAATAGTTTATTTTGTGCTTTCACTCGCTATTTTTAAAAAGCATCTGGTGGAAGATGCTAAAATGATCATTGGCTCTTTGCTTTCCAAATCATGAAAAAAATTAGTGTTGTTATCTCCGCATATAATGAGCAACAGTTAATTGAGGATTGTTTAAAATCTGCAAGACTTGTTGCTGATGAAATAATTTTCGTGGACAACACTTCGGAGGATAGAACGGTAGAAATTGCCAAAAAATACACAAACAAAATTTTTATAAGACCAAATGACCCGGTGATGCTTAATAAAAATAAAAATTTTGGATTTGGCAAGGCAACAGGCGACTGGATAATTTCCCTTGACGCTGATGAAAGACTCACGAAAGAATTAATCCGCGAAATCCGATCTAAAATCAGCGTCAATCAGTTCTCAGGATATGAAATTCCCCGAAAAAATATAATTTTTGGCAAATGGATTAGACATTCTATCTGGTGGCCGGATTATAATTTACGACTTTTCAGGCGCGGGAAAGGAAAATTTCCCGAAAAGCATGTGCATGAAAAGCTTGTTGTGACTGGAGATGTTGGTAAATTGACGAATCCTCTAATCCACTATAATTATCAGACTGTCTCTCAGTTTATCCAAAAGCTCGACAAAACCTACACGGAATCAGAAACTGAAAATTTCCTCAAAAGCGGTCAACAAATTGTTTGGCATGATGCTATCCGTTGGCCAACGAATGATTTTGTCAAAACATTTTTCTTTGAGAAAGGCTATAAAGATGGAATCCACGGCCTGATTCTTTCCATGTTTCAAGCTTTTTATTCACTGGTATTTTTTGCCAAAGTCTGGGAGAGAAAAGAAAAATTTGCCGATTTAACCCCAGATAATTTTCTCTCCGAGGTTGTAAAGGAATTTTCAAACGTGACTAGGGATATTAGATATTGGATTTACCAGACATTGATTGAAGCAAACCCAGCCAAAAAACTCTACTATAAACTCCGCCGAAAAATCAGCTAATCAGTTTAAATTGGCTCCAGCAATTATTGGATGCCCTTACTTCCTTAAGATATAATCAGGCAGTGCAAATAAGAAAGTTCTTAAAATCAAATTGGCCAATAATAATAATTCTGATTATTGCAGCAATCCTTCGCTTCTGGCGTCTTGAGGCATTAACCACTTTTGGAGGAGATCAGGGATATGATTTAGAGAATATTAGACCAATTCTTAAAGGCAACTTAACTCTTCTTGGTCCGAGAATTGGTCCATATAATGGTTTATCAACACTCTACTTAGGGCCATTTTATTACTATTTATTAGCCCCGTTTATATGGCTGACAAAATTAGATCCAATTGGAGCATCCTATGCTACTGTTTTGGCGAGACTTGTTACAATTTTTTTGATCTATCTCGTTACTAAAAAAATATTCTCAGTCAATGCGGCAATCATTTCTGGAGTTATTGCCACGCTTTCTCCTTACTGGGTTAACTATCTTGGCTTTCCGTCGAATCCCTATTTCATATTACCGATCACCTCTCTAATAATTTTTCTTCTAACTGTAAAGAAAAAAAATTCACCGATTATTTTTGCAATTTTTGGTCTTTTGACTGGTTTTGCCTTTCATCTTCATTATTTAGGCTTGATTATTCTTCCTGCTTTCTTAATTTATTTGTTGAACAATCGAGAATTATTAAAAATGAGGTACATACTCAGTTTGTTACTAGGAATAGCTTTTGCAATCTCCCCCATAATTCTATTTGAGTCTAGAAATGATTTTTTCCTAACAAGTCAATTTTTGAAACAGTTAAATACAACTCCTTTTAATTTGACCATTGTCAATTTCATTGAGAAATTAATCTTATCAGTACGATTTATGAGCATTGATACTATTGGCTTTAGTTCTCTCATTTTGATCTTTTCAGTTATGTTTATATTGATAATTTTCAAAATTATGAAACAGGCATCGGCAGAACAAAAAATTATTATTAATTTTTTGGTAAGTATTCTGGTGATTAATGTCGTTTTTGCCAGTTTATACTCTGGCCAATTAATGCCTCATTATTTAGCGGTAAGTTATCCTTCCATCTTTATTCTTGCTGGTGTTGTCATATATTTTACAAAAAAAATTAATAAGGCCTTCCCTTTATTAATCTTGATTATAATATCCATTTTTTTATTCCAAAAAAATGATTTCTTTTCATCGTCGGGTTACACTATGCCAGAGGATTTAACTTTAAAAGAAATCAGAAATATTTCACAAATTATTGCGAGCGATATCCAAAATGAATCATTTAATATTACGTCTACGCTTGATGGTGATTCTCGCGCTATGACTTATCGCTATTTGACGTCTATTTATGGCAAGAAACCCGAGGGTATAGAGCATTACGACTATCCTCAAAACCTCTATGTAATAACTCGCGATCCAGCCAGAGTCGTTAGACAAAACTCTCTATTTGAAATCGCCAGCTTTCAACCGTCATTCGTTAAGGGTATTTGGAACATGAATGGCGACATAAAACTTATTAGACTTTCAAAACAAAAGCCAGAGGAACCAAGACTACCTAAATTCATAACCATCGTTAACCCTGTAAGGCCAAGATATCTTTGGAATAATCAGTCAGCGAAGGTTATTAGTTCTCAACTGAAACAGATAACAGATAGAAATTTAAATGCAACATGGCTTCTTAGCTATGAAAGTTTATTTGACCAAGAGCTACTTGGTCTTCTTAACGGTCAAAAAGATCAAGAAATTGGAGCTTTTCTGGAGGTGAGCGAAAAATGGGCAACTGATGCCAGAGTTCTCTACAAAGTTGCCATCGGAGATTATTACCGACCAGACAAGCTATTTTTATCCGGATATACACCACAAGATCGTCAAAAATTAATAAAAACGTATTTTGATAAATTCCATACAATTTTCGGCAAAGATCCTCAATCAGTAGGAGGCTGGTACATTGATGCCAACTCGCAAGTTTATCTTTCTAAATTAGGTGTTAAATCTGCATTAACAGTTGCCGATCAATATGATACTGATGCAGCCTCTGTCTGGGGAAAATATTGGGGAATGCCTTTTTATCCTTCAAAATTAAATACTCTTGAACCGGCTATAAATCAGTCAAATAAAATTCCAATTGTAAATATTCAATGGGCGCAAAGAGATCCAGTTTTAGGCTACGGGAAAGAAATTAAAGACTCACGGCAAAGTTTTCAGGCAAACGATTACATCAGTAATGGCTATAACACAAATTACTTTGTTACTCTTCTAGATGATTATCTAGCAAATTCCAAAAACAACGATTTCATTCAGATAACCATTGGACTTGAGGCAGGTCAGGAAGCTCAGAGATTTTCCGAAGAATTTGCCAAACAGCTAGATATTCTTGAAGCTATGCAAAAATCCGAAGGTTTGGCAATTGTAACGATGTCTAATTTTGCCAATTGGTACCGAGAGAAGTATCCTGGTATCTCTCCCGCCCATTTACTTAAAAAAAGCGAGAACTTCTGGTATATGTCACCCAAATTTAGAGTCGCAGTTTTTAAAGAAGACAGCAGTTATTTCTTGAAAGATCTGCGTTACTACTCACAAATGCCATTTAAAGACTTCTTTTATGCGGATGAAAATCAATATCTTAATAGAAAAGTTCCAGCAATTATTGATAATTTAATGCTTGCTAATCAAATTAATTTAGGGTCTGTAAAAAAGTTGGAAATTCTGGAAAAATTTGATCGTTTAATTTTAATACTTGATAATAGGGAAGTACAGATCAGTACAAGTAGCATAACAACTAACGGTCAAGACATTGTCAAACCGTCAGCGCAAGAGAACAATTTAAACAAGAAAAAATTAACCTTGTTAACTTTTTATAATAAGGCGGTGTCTCCCGTCAAATCTGTACTTAAAATTATTAAATATTCTAGAATAGATTCTATGCCGGTTTTTGGCCTATCAATCCCCGGCTCAAAATTACTTGGCTTCAAAAGTTATACACCAGGTATATTTAGCTTTGAATTTCAATCATTTTCAAAGTTCTTATCTCCTTTCGACCTGTTCGAAGGTTGGCAACCATGGATAAATTAAAAATAATAGCTGTTATTTTAAATTATAAAGGCCTCGAAGACACGCTTGAGTGTCTTGATTCTCTGCGAAGATGTAGTCAAGATAATCTCAAAACGGAGTTTATCGTTGTTGATAATAATTCAGATGATGGATCAGTTGAAGCCTTATTAAAATTAGAAGATGTTAATCTGATTGAAAATCAAAAAAATCTGGGATTTGCTGGGGGAATTAATGTCGGCATTGAGGCAGCTTTAAAAAAAGAAACCGATTTTATTCTAATTTTAAATAATGACACGATTGTAGATAGGTTCTTGATTAAAAATTTACTAAACTCTTCCCAATATGGCGGGATTATCTCACCAAAAATTTACTTTGCTCCCGGTTTTGAATTTCACAAATTAAGATACACTAAAAGTGAAAGCGGAAAAGTTATTTGGTATGCAGGGGGCAGGATAGATTGGCAAAATATAATCGGTAAACATATAGGTGTTGATGATGTCGATCACGGCCAATTTTCAAAAAGACTGGAAATTGATCTGGCAACTGGTGCTTGTATGTTAATCAAGCGACAGGTCTTTGAAAAAATCGGTTTTTTTGATAAAAAATATTTTTTATATCTTGAAGACATGGATTTTTGTGTTAGAGCAAAAAGAGCCGGTTTTAAAATAATTTTTGAACCCAAAGCATTTTTATGGCACAAGAATGCAAGTTCTGCTGGTGGTTCAGGTTCAGTCACTCAAGATTATTTTATAACTCGAAACCGCTTACTTTTTGCTTTTAAATACGCCAAGTTAAGAACAAAACTTGCAGTATTCAGACAAAACTTAAGTCAAATAAATATACCTGTCAAAAGAAAAGCACTGATTGATTTTGTGACTTTTAATTTTGGCAAAGGCAGTTTTCTATGAAAATTTCAGCCCTTATCCTTACTAATAATGAAGAGATAATGATTAGTGATTGTCTAAAGCAACTGGATTTTGTAGATGAAATTATCCTTTTAGATCAAAATTCGGCAGATAAAACACAAGAGATTGCAAAACGTTATACCAAACGTATTTACACCACAAAATCTGAAGCTTTTGATAAGAATCGAAACATCTTGGCAAGTCTAGCAAAAGGAGACTGGTTATTTTACATAGATGCCGATGAACGTATAGATCAAAGTCTTATCAAAGAAATCAGGGAAGCGACGAACAAAAATCATTATATGGCTTACTATTTCCCCAGAAAAAATATAATCTTTGGGAAATGGTTAAAACATGGCGGGTGGTGGCCGGATTATGTCCCAAGACTCATCAGGCGCAGTCAGTTGATCAATTGGGAAGGTAAAGTCCATGAGACTCCTAAGATTCAAGGCCAGTTTGGTCATTTTAAATCACCCTTAATTCATCTCACAGGCAGGAATCTAAGTCAAATGCTTAAAAAATCCATAAAGTGGGCCAAAATCGAGGCAGAGCTTTATTACAAAACTTACTGCACAAAAGTTTCTGCCTTAAAAGTCTCCAAAGCATTATTTTTTGAATTTTTTAAGCGATATTTTATAAAAATGGGATTTCTAGATGGTCAGGCTGGATTACTCGAGTCCATTTACCAAACATTTCATCAAGCGATTGTTTTAGTCTATCTTTGGGAGTTACAAAACAATGCTCAGAAAAAAATTAAGTAGGTTGTTATCATTTAAATTGTTTCTACCGTATGACGTTTATGAAAGGCACCGAAAAGCTGGCAGTTTTATAAAGAAAAATGAATCAGTTGTCGATGTGGGTGGTGAACTCAATCATTTGTCACAATTCTGTAGTGCCTCCAAGATAGTAGTTGCCAATTTAACAAGCGGTGATGTAATCATCAAAAAAGACAGTCTGCCTTTTAGGAAAAACTCTTTTGATGTTGTTTGTGCCATAGATGTTCTCGAACATATTCCAAAGACGCGAAGAAAAAATTTTATCGAAAGACTAGTTAATGTCTGTTCAAAAAGAACAATTTTATCTTTTCCAATTGGGACAAAAAAACACATTCAGTATGAGAAAGAGATTCAAAATTGGTTCTCTAAAACAGGTCAAGAAGTGACTTATCTTAAAGAGCACATAAAATTTGGGCTTCCTTCAGTGCCTGATATAACTATGTTTACAAAAGATCAAAACTGCCAGGTTTTCTATTCTGGAAATATTACCGTTAACAAATATTTATTTATGCTTTTTATATTTGATTTAAAAATTAGATTAGTGCGAAGAGTTGTATTTTTTACTAAATTGATTTTTAATTTTTTAACAAACCCTATTCTTTACTTTTTTCTATCACAAAGACCATTTTCCGAGTCGGTCAATCGGGCATACTTAATTCTTAAAAAGAAAATATGAAATTTGGTTTTTATAGTCCATATCTTGATACTTTTGGTGGAGGGGAAAGATATATGCTAACTCTAGCTTCACATCTTTCGAAGGGCCATATAGTTGATATTTTCTGGGATGATCCCGCGATTAAAGCCCCTTTGGCTCGTTTTTTAAAAATCGATCTAGCAAATACCAGATTTGTTAAGAATATTTTTAAGGCAAGTTTTTTTAAAAAAACCTATTCAACTTTTGGATATAATTTTATTTTTATCTTGTCGGATGGCAGCGTACCTTTAACTTTAGCATCTCGGAATGTTCTTCATTTTCAAGTTCCGTTTAATTTCCCTCCGGTATCACTGCGGACAAAAGTTAAACTTACAAGATATGGCTGGATTGTGGCCAACTCAAATTTTACCAAGAGTTATATCGACAAGAGCTTCGGAGTTGATTCTAAAGTAATTTATCCGCCTGTTGATGTTAACCGAATTAAGCTTGGGAAAAAAGAAAAAATAATACTCTCAGTTGGTAGATTCAGCAAAGGACAACTTCATCCTAAAAAACAGGAAGTTTTGATCGAGGTCTTCAAAGAGATTTACAAGAAAGTACCCTCTTGGAGATTAGTTTTAGTCGGTCAGTCTAAAAAAGAGGATTATAAGTACGTACACAGTTTGAAAAAGGCGGCCAGAGGTTATGGCATTAGAATTTTTGAGAATTTACCGGTTGATAAATTGAGAAATCTCTATTCCCAGACTTCCATCTATTGGCATGCTACTGGCTTTGGAGAAGATGAAATAAAATTTCCCCAGAAAATGGAACACTTTGGGATAGCAACAGTTGAGGGGTCTGCTGCCGGTGCTGTTCCAATAGTAATTGAAAAAGGTGGGCAAAAAGAAATCGTAGAAGATGGTAAAAATGGCAGGTTATGGTCAACTAAAGCCCAGCTTTATGAGGCAACGTTAAGTGTTATTAACAATAAAGATCAGTTTTTAAAACTTTCGGCAGCCGCCATTAAAAATAGTCGAAGATTTAGCCAGGAGGTTTTCTTTAGGGAATATGAAAAAATTATCTTCTAAGACTTTTTTTGGGGCAGTAATCGTTTGCATCTTAACATTTCTTTTTTTCTTGCCAAATTTGCTAATTGGTAAAGTGCCTATCCCTGCCGATGATCTTTTAGGACTTTACCACCCTTGGAGAGATCAAACGTATGATGGTTACAATGTAGGGAAATTTCCCGTTAAAAATCCTCTGATAACAGATCCGGTCTTGCAGACATATCCATGGCGCAATTTGGCAGTATTTAATATAAAGGAAGGAAATCTACCTCTATGGAATCCTTATAGCTTTTCAGGTCAACCGCTTTTGGCAAATATTCAATCTTCAACATTTCAGGTATTTAATATTTTCTTTTTCATTTTTCCATTTAAAATAGCTTGGTCAATTCAGATAATCCTGCCGCCGATCTTAACAAGTCTTCTTATGTTTTTCTTCTTGAGAAACTTAAAAATTTCCCCAGTAGCATCGGTCTTTGGAGGTTTTGTTTTACCTTTTTCAGGTTTTTTTATTGCTTGGTTGACCTGGGGGACTATTGTGACAACGGCTGTGTGGTTGCCATTAATACTTTTGTCATTGAATAAATTATTTAACAAACAATCAGTTCTATGGTTTTTTATTATAGTTTTTTCAGCTTCTCAAACAATCTTCGCTGGTCATGCTCAAACTGCTTTGTATGTATTTCTAGCTACATTAATGTATTTTGCCTTTTTAATTTATAAGTTTAGAAAACTTACGCCAACAGTTCTTACCATAGTTGCTCTTATTTTGGGAATTTTAGTCTCCTCAGTACAACTTTTGCCGGCATTGGAATTTATCAAATTATCAGCAAGAGAGGTAGATCAAAGTTATTATCCCCAAAGACCTGATTGGTTTCTGCCAATACAACATTTTATCCAGCTTATTGCTCCCGATTTTTTTGGTAGTCCAACTACATACAATTATTGGGGAGTCTGGAACTGGGCAGAATTTGTCAGTTTCATTGGAATAATTCCTCTTGCACTTGCTTTACTGACTATTCTTAAAAAAAAACCTCATGCAATTTTCTTTATCTTTCTTGCGGTTATATCAATAATTTTAGCGCTGGCTAATCCTATCTCGAAAATTCCTTACCTTTTAAAAACACCTTTTTTATCATCACTGCAGCCATCAAGAATTTTATTTTTATTTGTTTTTGCAATGAGCGTTTTATCTGCTTACGGGCTCGACTATTTTTTAAAAAACAAAAAGGATAAAAAAATTTTTGTTCCTCAAATTTTAATCTTTTTTGTCTTATTATTGTTAGTTATCTATACGGTGCTTAATAAAAATTCTTTTCCAACAGTTTCCAACATTTCGGCAAGCAGCATAGCCTTAAGAAATCTGGCCTTGCCAATAGTTACTGTATTTATTCTTTTCATAACTAGTATTTTTTGGTATTTCAACCTTTCAAAGAAATTAATCATTCTTGTTTTATTTGCTGTTACACTTGGAGAACTTTTCCGGTTTGGTTATAAATTCACTTCATTTTCAAAGCTATCTTGGATTTTTCCCGAGACCAAATCAATACAATATCTAACTTCTCAAGAGAAACCGTTTAGGATAATGTCAACTGATAGAAGGATTCTTCACCCTAATACCTCAAGTGTTTTTAAAATAGAATCTGTCGATGGTTATGATCCGCTTTTCTTAAAAGACTATGCTCAGTTAGTCTCAAGCTGGCAATCGGGTAAACCAGCTCCTGCTGGATCTTTTAATAGAATAGTTACACCCCAAAAATATGACTCACAAATCGCTAATTTTCTTAATGTTAAGTATGTTCTAACTTTTGATGAATTATCAAGTAGTGATTTCGAAAAAATAATACAGGAGGGCGATACAAAAGTTTATCTAAATAAAAATGTACTGCCCCGAGCATTTTTCGTAAATCAAGTCGTCAAAGTTACAAGGAAAGAACAAGAACTGGCAAAATTGCTGGATAAAAACTTTGATATTAAAACCAGTGCCGTTTCGAGCTCATTTGAGTTTCCAAAACAAGATATTAAGAGCTCTTTAAGTTTTACCGAATACTTTGATCAGTCGTTTAAACTTTTAGTTAATGTTGATAAACAAGCACCACTAATTCTTTCAAATGTCTATTATCCTGGCTGGCAGGCTTATGTTGATGGGAATAAAACAGAGATTAAAAAGGTGAACTTTATGTTTCAGTCTGTAATTGTTCCCGAAGGTCAACATGAAGTTGAATTTAAATTTAGATCTCAAACATTTTATAATGGTCTTTATCTTTCAACAGTAGGCGTTGTTCTAACAGCACTTTCTGCACTATATTTATGGCGAAAATATCAGTAATAATCCCAAATTATAACGGTAGGCAACTATTATTCAAGAATCTACCCAACGTAATTAAAAATTGCGCTGATTGTGAAATAATTATTGTTGATGATGCATCAGGCGACGATTCGGTTGATTTTCTCCAAAAGAATTTTAGGCAGATAAAAGTAATTCAACTTGCAAAAAATAAGGGGTTTGCCCACGCGGTTAATGAGGGAGTAAGAAAAGCTAATGGCGATCTGGTGCTGCTTTTGAATTCCGATGTTTCGCCGCAAGCAAATTTCTTGCCACCTGCTCTTTCTCATTTCAAAAATGAATCAGCCAGCCAGCGGATTTTCGCAGTTGGCCTTGCCGATCATAGCCACGAAAATGGCAAGATTGTGATAAGGGGTAGAGGAGGAGCTATTTTTAAAAAGGGTTTTGTTAATCATTTTGCTTTACCATCAAGATCAGCTGAAACCCTTTGGGTTTCTGGCGGATCAGGCCTTTTCGATAAAAGAAAATTTTTAGAACTTGGCGGTTTTGACACCAACTTTGCCCCTTTTTACTGGGAAGATATAGACCTCTCATTTAGGGCATGGCGGATGGGTTATAGATGCTTGTTTGAGCCAATGTCAAAGGTAAATCATTTCCACCAAGAGGGGGTAATTCAAAAATCCAGATCCGAGTTTTTTATTAAGACCATTTCTTATAAAAACCAATTTCTTTTTGTTTGGAAAAACATTACTGACCCATTTTGGCTTCTCCAACATCTTTTTTGGTTACCGTATCATCTTGCCAAATCAATGGCAACTTTCGATCTTGCCTTCTTTGCTGGCTTTTTCTGGGCAATTATTCAGCTCCCAAAATTGATTTTTGACTATTCACTATTCACTATGCACTTAGACCCGCAGGCGCAGACGAGGACCGCAAGCTCTGCTTATTCACTATCTGACAGGGAGGTCTTAAATAAATTTGCAAAATCATAATATCCTTTGGAATCCAAAACTAAAACCCAGAATAGTAGTCATTATGCCGGCATATAATGCCGAAAAGACTGTTAAAAAAACTGTTGACGATTTGCCCAAAGATTTAATTTCCGAAGTAATTCTTGTTGATGATGCTTCGCGTGACAAAACTGTCCAGAGAGCCAAAAAGATGGGAATCACTGTTTATACTCACAAAGAAAATAAAGGTTATGGTGCCAACCAAAAAACCTGTTATGATCAGGCGCTGAAGAGAAAACCAGATATAGTAGTAATGGTTCATCCTGATTATCAATATGATGCCAAGCTTGTTGGGGTATTGTGTGAGTCCATTGTCAATGGTAGAGCAGATGTGATGCTTGGTTCACGGATTCAAACTCGCCGTCAAGTTTTGGCAGGAGGAATGCCCTTATGGAAATACTTTGCTAATCGTTTTCTGACACTGGTGGAAAATCTGGCGATGGGTCTAAATCTCTCCGAATATCACACCGGTTTTCGAGCTTACTCAAGCAAAGTTTTAAGAACAATTCCCTATCAAAAATTCTCCAATGATTTCATTTTCGACCAGCAAATTTTAATTTCAGCGCTCTCTTTTGGATTTAATATTTCTGAAATTCCCGTTCCCTGCAAATATTTTCCAGAGGCATCAACGATTAATTTGCAAAGATCCTTGAAATATGGTGTCATGACGATTTGGACTGTGCTTATTTATCTCTTATATGAATTAGGGATAATTCGTAGCAGTTTATTTAAATCAAATTGGTAATCGTCAAACTACCTCAGATAATCAAAGAACGAAAGTAGAGGATATGTACCCCAGATATTCGACATATAAAAAATATCAAAGACAATTCCGAAAGTAATCAAGATTTTTGCCAAACTGGGCAGTTCACCCCTGAAGCCCGTGAGTAATATCAGAAACAATAAAGGTAAAAAATCTAGGCTGTATCTATATCCGAACTGGCTTGTTCCTAGGCCAAAATAGACGAGTGAAGGAATCATAAGTGTAAAAATTCCAATCGTTGCAGAAATTGTATAAGAGGCCCTTCTTGCTTTAAGTAAATATATAAAGAGAGGAGAAGTAAACCAAATAGCCATCCCAATGTCGTTGACTTTAAGATAAGGAAATCTTAGAACAAATTGGACTCTTTCTTTTAATACAGGTTCGGGGGCTTTAAATAGAAGCAGGTATAAATTTGCAGGTATATGCTTTAAACTAAAAAAACCCTCTTTGTAATTTAAATAATCTTTATCTAAAACTGAAACGTTGTGGGTATATCCTGAATCGAAAACTGAATGAAATCGACGGAAATTGTATAGACTCAACATCCCTATAGAAAAAATTATTGGAAGAAGTAGAAAGATGAGACTGCGAGTAAAATTTAGATTTTTATACAAACGGATTAACTCGAGTATAAAAAAGACAGTCATTCCAAATAATGAAATCCTGGTTGCACCGGCTGCAGCAATCAGTATTCCGATTAGAAGCCATCTTCGTTTAGTAAAATATTCCAAAATAGATAAAACTACAAATGCAGTTCCAACTGTTTGGACTAAGTAAGCCGATATATTAACGAGTCCCACAAAATATAAAACTGTACCAAATACAAAAAAATTGGCAAGCCAAAAAGCGTCAATTTTTGTGAATTTCAGTTTTCTACACAAGATAAAGATTGTAAGATAAATTACGACCAGAGAAGTAATCGATAAAGTCATTTGCGGGAAATTTTTGCCCCAAATAAAAACAAGTGGCATTAAAAGAATTGAGGGCATAGGTCCAAAAAATAAATATTGTTTTCCGTTAAAATCTGCATAATCACCGTCAGGCAAATTATTGGGATTAAGATATAGATCATTATGAAGAAAACTTTGGGCAAGCAGTGAAAAATGTTTATCAATGCCAAACCAAGCTGTTCTGTAAATGATAAAACCCAAAAAGACCGCAAAAATTAAAACAGTAAGGGGAGCAAGATAAGAAAAGTTGATCTTTGTCATGAACTCTAAAATTATAACAAAAGAGATAGACTGGCACCTGTTGATATAATAGTTCTTGCAGGATAAATGTTTAAAAAATGATTGTTAAAAAAGAAGACATTATTAAATTGCCCGGCTTAGTGGACGTGCATGTTCACCTTCGTGAACCCGGAGCTACTTATAAAGAAGATTTTGAGTCTGGAACCCGCGCGGCAGTGGCCGGTGGTTATACCCAGATTTTGGATATGCCAAATAATGTCAATCCAACAACCACACCTGCTAGACTACAGGAAAAGATCAGAGTATCCAAAGGCAAAATTTGGTGTGACCTAGGCTTTAATTTTGGAGCAACTGTCGATTCCACAAGATATTTCCCAAAAGTCTACAAAAAAACTTTCGGCCTGAAGATTTACATGAGCCAAACAACAGGCCCATTGCTTGTCAATAAACTCCAGGAACAAGATTTAATTTTCAAATCTTGGCTAAGCAATCTGCCAACTATGGTTCACGCAGAAGATGAATTAGTCGAAGTGGCCATAAGACTGGCAAAAAAATATAAACGTAAAATTCATATCTGTCATATGACTGCAAACCAACTAAAAGCCATTAAAAAAGCCAGGAAAGAAGGATTAAAAATCACCTGTGAGGTCTGTCCTCACCATCTGTTTTTAAATAGAAGTGATCTCAAAAGGCTTGGTCCTTTAGGTATGATGAAGCCGCCTCTCTTGTCAAAAAGTGACCAACAAAAACTCTGGATGAATTTGTCGGAAATTGACATGATCTCGACGGATCATGCCCCTCATACTCTTGAAGAAAAGTATGATCAATCATCTCCAAAATTTGGCGTCCCTGGACTGGAAACGACTCTGCCTTTAATGCTTGAAGCTGTAGCTCGTGGAAAAATTTCAATTGGGAGACTGGTTGAAATGACCTCAACTAATCCCCGCAAAATTTTCCATCTCCCAGCCCAACCAAACACTTTTATGACTGTCAATTTGGAAGAAAGATATAAAATTTCCAAAAAAGGTTTATTCACCAAATGCGGCTGGACACCATTTGTTGGATTAGAAGGCAGGGGAGAGATTAAAAAAGTTGTTCTTCGCGGCCAAATAATTTTTGAAAACGGCAGGTTTTCAGGTAAACCACAAGGTAAAGTTATTTATCCTGATTGATTTTCTACCATCTATGTTAATTGTGCTAGAATTTCCAAGGAGTGAAGTTTTGGTATAATCCCAACTTTTTGGCAATCGTTGCACTTCTGGTACTTTCAATTCCCGCGCTTAAAAGTCTGGCAATAGGCGGATTTTATACCAGTCATGATGGCGAGACCCATACCGCCAGAATTGCCCAATATTACCAGGCCCTCGCCGATGGTCAACTGCCGCCTCGCTTCGCCGGTTCATTTTATAATGGATTAGGTAGTCCGATTTTTGTTTATATCTATCCCTTGCCTTACTTTTTAGGGTCACTAGTTCATTTATTGAGTTTTTCCTTTACCGATTCTTTTGAAATTTTAATGGCCCTAGGATTTATTTTCTCGGCCATTTTTTCCTATTTGTGGTTAAAAGAAGTTTTCAAAAGCGAAAAGGCTGCATTTTTGGGTGCTCTATTTTATGTCTGGGCTCCTTATCGATTTTCACTTATCTACGTCCGTGCCTCAATTTCAGAGCTTTTAGCCTACACTTTTTTGCCATTAGTTTTTTACTCATACACAAAACTAGCCCAGAAAAATAATCTTAAATGGGTTGCCCTTTGTGCTCTATCCATAGCGCTTTTATTTTTGTCGCAAAATTTGGTCGCAATGATCACCCTGCCGGTTATAGGTTTCTACATACTGATTCAAACGATTTACTTTAAATCCCTAAAATACTTTATTTATAGCGTTATTTCCAGTTTGTGGGGACTGGCAATTGCCGCCATCACTTATCTCCCTTCAATATTTGAGCGCAATTTTGTACGTCTCGATGAAATTATCAAAGTGGCCTATGAGAATCATTTTGTGACTTTAAAACAACTAATCAGATCGCCGTGGGGCTACGGATTTGATTTGCCCGGAACTGTTAATGATCAGATGTCTTTTCAGATCGGACTTGCCCACCTTTTAATTTTCGCATTAGTCCTCTTCTTGATAATCTATTTTGTATTAAAGAAATTTATGCCTTTTGAGAAGATTGGCAAAATTGTTTTAGATGAGATTAGTCAACTACCTCTAATTTTAACTTTTTTCTTCATTATTATTTTTCTTATAACTATCTCTTTGATGATTCAAACAAAACCATCCTTATTTATTTGGCAGCATATTCACCTTCTTAAACTAATTGATATTCCTTGGAGATTTCTGGGTGTAACAATACTTTCACTTTCTTTTCTAACTGCTTTTGTTGCAAAAACAATAAAGCCTGGGTTAATTTTTCTTTTTCTTATAATTTTTGTTTTAGTTGCCAATCGGAATCACTTACGCATCAACCAGATATTAATTCGCGATGATCAGTTCTTTTCCAGTTATACAGGTACGGCAACCCAGTATGACGAATTTACTCCCGAATGGCGTCAATCAACCAGGGTGCCGATTGGTTTTGTTTTAGGCAAAACAGTGGAGCGGATATCAGGTGAAGCTGATATTTATAACGTTTTGACTAAAACAAACAGGGTCTCTTTTGATGCAGAAGTTTTTACACAAAATGTTCAAATCAGGATCAATAAGTTTTATTTTCCGGGAGTTTCAGTAAGGGATAATAAAAACCTGCTGTTTGCATTTAATGATTTGACAATTACTAACCCATCGAGTCTTCATTTAGAAAAAGAGCAGGACGCCTCCGGACTAATGCTTATCAATCTGGCAAAAGGTAAACATCAAGTTAATGCAAATTTTGGCGAAACACCACTTAGGCTTTTTGCTGATTATTTGTCTTTGGGGTCGTTATTTTTAGCAATTGGAGTCATTGTAACAAATGTTAAAAAATAATCTCAGTTTGATTTTCATTATTATCTTGGCAACAGTCCTTAGATTTTATCAACTCGGCCAAAATCCTCCGAGTCTTAATTGGGACGAAACCGCTCACGGTTATAATGCCTATTCAATTTTAAAAACAGGTAGAGATGAGTATGGATATAGACTGCCACTTTCTTTTAGATCGTTTGACGATTACAAACCTCCAATTTACACATATTTAGTTGTTCCTTCGATTGCTGCTTTCGGCTTAAATGACTTTGCTGTCAGATTTCCTTCAGCGGCACTTGGAGTTTTGACTGTTATCTTCACTTATTTTATGGTCTTTGAATTATTCAAAAATAGAACTATTGCCTTTTTGTCTTCATTATTTTTAGCCATCTCTCCTTGGCATCTCCAATTTTCAAGAGTAGCTTTTGAAACAAATAGTGCAATTTTTTGGTCTGTTTTAGGCACTTGGGCTTTTTTAAAGGGAATTAGAGCTAAGGGACTGAGAATTACTGCTTGGATGTCTCTTACAGCTATCGCTTTTGGTGTTAATCTTTTTATGTATCACAATGCCCGGGTTTTTATTCCTATTTTTTCTATTATACTTTTATTTATTTCTAAAGACTGGCTTCTTAAAAATAAAAAATACTTAGTCGTTCCGGCCATAATCGCCATTATTTTTTCAGCAGTTCTTATTCCTATCATTTTCTCAATTTCAGGCCAGCTCCGTTATAAAGGAACTACGATATTTGCCGATCTTTCACCGCAATATAAGGCATCGCAGTTAATAGCCCAAGATGAGCAATCAGGTCAGTTAACAGTTGGCCGAATTCTTCACAACCGCCGTTTTGTCTATATTCCCATACTTGTCGAAAACTATCTTTCTCATCTCAAACCAACTTATTTATTTTTTACTGCCGACATGGATAGACACCATGCCCCACAGATTGGACTTCTTTATCTTTGGGATTTACCCTTTGTTTTGGCCGGTGTCTATTTTTTAATTAGAAAAAAATTTGAAACTAAGCCAAAAATAATTATTTTTTGGTGGTTTTTAATTGCGCCAGTTGCCTCTTCGGTAACTTGGGGTGTACCGCATGCGCTTCGTAGTGAAATTTATCTGCCAACTTACCAAATATTTACGGCAATTGGAGTCTACATATTTTATAAATATGTCAGATTTAAAAGATTGTATTTGATTTTAACTGCGACTGCTCTTTTTATAAATTTTGCTTTTTACCTTCACCAGTATTATGTCCATATGCCAATTGAGTACTCCAAGAGCTGGCTTTATGGGCGCAGGGAGGCTGCATTATTTAGTGAAAGTGTTAAAAATAATTATGATAGAATTATTGTTTCAACTAAAATAGATCAATCACACGAATTTTGGCTGTATTACCTCAAGTATGATCCTCAAAAATATCTTACTGAAGGCGGTACAGTTTCTGGAGGATATTTGGAGGATAAAAACAAATTCGACAAATATTTCTTTAAACCAATTGATTTTGATAAACAACAAAAAGAGGCTAAAACTTTATTTGTCGGTTTACCTTCAGAATTCCCATCAAATATCAAGATTTTGAAAATCGTTTATTATCTTAACGGTGAACCGGCGATATATATAGTTAGTAGTTAATAATTAATAGCGTCATCAATGAAGAGATTCCAAATAACTCTATTAATTTTAATCATATTTACTGCTTTTATTTTGAGGTTTTATAAATTGGGTATCAATCCTCCAGGACTTTATTGGGATGAAGCCGTATTTGGTTATGATGCCTATTCAATTCTTAAAACAGGGAAGGATCATCATGGCGTTACTTTGCCGTTATTTTTTGAAAGTTTCGGTGATTGGAAATTGCCAGGTTATCACTATCTTCTAGTTCTATCTATTGCTGTTTTTGGCCTTAATGAATTTGCCGTTCGTTTCCCGAGTGCCTTCTTTGGGTCTTTGACCATAATTGTCTTTTTCTTTATTGTTAAAAAATTGACTAAAAATATTAGGCTTTCTCTATTTTGTACTTTTTTTCTGGCAATTTCACCTTGGCATATACAGTTTTCCAGAGCTGGTTTTGAATCAACCGTAGGTCTTTTCTTCGTAACTTCTGCCGTTTATTTTTTCTTGTTTCTAATCGATGATCGAAAGACGAAGCCTCGGTCTGCCTTTTTCTTGCCCGCCATAGCTTTAGCGACGGCGGGACTTTTCACTTTATCTATGTATTTTTACCACGCTTATCGAATTTTTACACCTCTATTTGTGATTTCACTTCTTTTAATTTATCTGGAAGTTGTCAAAAAGATAGCCGCGAAATTGATATTGCCAGCACTTTTAGCATTGATACTAATTTTTCCGATCATAATTTTTACAATTTCGAAAGAGGGTCGCTCTAGAGCAATTTCTCAATCGGCGTTCAGTTATGCCGGATTTGAAACAAACCGTATTGATTATGATCAGAAGTCTAAAAAGCCTCTTAGGTTTTTGTCAAAGTACTGGTACTGGCCTTTCTATTTTAGCTATTTGGCATTTAATACCTACATTGATCATTTTTCTCCTAGCTTCTTGTTTTTTAAAGGTGATCAGATAGGGAGGCACTCACAGGTCGATATGGGTCAAATTTATTTATTTGAAGGAATTTTATTGATAGTTTCAATTATCGCTTTTAAAAAGTTAAATGCGCAAACAAAAAAAATAATGTTTTCTTGGTTAATTTTAGCGCCCATTCCAGCAATCATTGTTACTCCTTCGCCTCATGCATACAGAACTCTCCAGATAGCGATTCCCTTAGCATTCTTTTCGGGATTTGGAGCCTATTTAATTTTTTCTCAAAAAAAATTGCTGCTAGTAAAAATAATAATGATAGTGATTATTGGCTATTCATTTTTAACTTATTTGCATTTACTTTTGATCCACTATCCCAAAAAATTTGCAGCTGACTGGCAAGACGGTTACAAAGCAATGGTTGCTCAAGTGCAAAAATATCAAGACCAATTTAATAAAGTTTATGTTACCAACATTAATCAGGTACCGTATATCTATCTGCTTTTTTATCAAAAATATGACCCGCAGAAATTTATAAATTCAGGCGGTACTAGAGATGCTTTCGATAAATATGTCTTTATTTCAGATGATGTCAATATCTACGATAAAGCCCTGCCTGCCGGCTGGCAGGGAAGAATTCTTTATGTTGCTCCCTCATGGAAAAAAGTAGACGGTAATTTTTTGGCTGCCGTTGATGATTCAGTCGGCAGACATATTTACACCCTCTGGGAGGTAAATGGACAAAATTAAGATTCTTTTTATTATCGTTTTATTCTCTCTTTTTTCATTTAGAGGTTGGCAAACTACTGGGTGCAAAAAGTTTTTAAGTTTTTACTTTAACCCTCTTTCTATAAAAGTTAGTGTTGAAACTAATGTCAATACTGATTTGGGAGTTGATAGGAATATTTCTAGGTTGTTTCACAATAAGGTAACTGTTGGTATTTTTGAGTTATCTAAATCTTTCGCTTCAACTTTTCAGCCAAGATTCTTAGGGGAGTTTTTAGGTCCAGTAGGCTTAATTCTAGTAGTAACTGCCTTTTTAGAAGTTTTTAAAAAAAGAAAGTATTTAGCAAAATTCCATTTTATATTGATTTTAATCGCATCATTTATTGCAATTTTTACTCTAAGTTCAAAAGCCTCTTTTTTTCTTCTGGTAATATCCTGGTATAGCTTTTCTCTCTGGGGAATTGATCTTTTTCTAAAAACAAAATTAGCTAAAATAGTATTTATCCTCTTGGTAATTATGTCTTTCTGGTATTTTATTTTCGGTTGGCAGATGAATTCAATTTGTAATGAGATCTTTTTTAATTAGCAAATTTGTTATGATTAATTATAAATTTTTATAAACATGCCCAAAAAATTAAGTAAATATATACTTATCGTTATTATTTTCATTGCGGCAGTATTAAGGTTTTATAAACTCGGATCTGTTCCACCTTCTCTTTATTGGGACGAGGCATCACTTGGTTATAATGCCTACTCAATTTTAAAAACTGGTCATGATGAACACGGTAAATTTTTACCAATTACCAACTTTGCAGCATTCGGTGATTACAAACCACCAGGCTATATCTATGCGACAGTGCCTTCAATTGCCGCCTTTGGCCTAACTGAATTTACAATTAGATTTCCATCTGCTTTTTTTGGTGTTTTGACAGTTTTATTGACATATTTTCTGGCCAAAAAACTCTTTGTAGAAAAGTATCACAAGTACGAAAAGTATGAAAGGTACGAAAAGCAATCTCTGAACTTAACCTCTCGTACTTCTGGTACTTCTCGTACCTTTAGTACTTCTGAAACAATTGCTTTACTATCCGCCTTTTTCCTGGCTATTTCCCCTTGGCATCTTCAATTTTCAAGAGGCGCGTTTGAAGCAAATCTGGGTCTTTTTTTCTCAGTTCTTGGTATTTGGCTGTTTCTGAAATTTGCTCAAGATAATCCATTATGGATTTTGCCGTCTGTTCTTTCGTTTCTTGCCGGGATGTATACTTTTACAGGCCAACGCTTGTTTGTCCCTTTTATTCTTTTAGTACTAGCGATTCAATTTCGAAAACAGGTTTTTGCCCAAATCAAAATTGTTTTAATAACAGCCTTAATTACTAGTATTTTATTTTGGCCTCTTTTTATTTTTACAACCCAAACTATTGAAGGCAGACTGAGATTTGATGAAGTAACTATTTTTAAAGATCTGCAACCGATTAATGACTCAATTCGGTATCGCGCAAGAGACAATTTTTCTTGGTGGTCAGACATTATTCATAACCGGCGTCTATTCTATTCATATGAATATCTCACCCATTATTTTGATTCATTCAATCCGAGGTTCCTTTTTACAAAAGGCGATGTTAATCCAAGGCTTTCTGTTCAGGAAGTAGGCGAACTTTATTATGTTGATCTACTATTTATTCTTGCTGGTATCTACTTTTTATTTGCTACCAAACAAAAATATCGCTTTTTAATTATTGGTTGGCTTCTTATTTCACCGTTTGGACCGGCAACTGCCCGAGAAACTCCCCATGCGCTCAGGATGATTCATATCTTGCCTACTTTTCAAATACTTGCCGCTTTTGGCTTATTTTATCTTTATCGAGTAATTAGATATAAAAAACTTTTTATAATTTTTTACTTTTTACTTTTTACTTTTAACTTTTTATTTTATCTGCATATGTATTATGTTCACTGGCCGAGAAATTATTCAGGAGAGTGGCAGTTTGGATACAAAGAAGCGGTAGAATTTATTAAACCAAGATACAATGACGTTGATTATGTGGTAGTGACTAAAGCTCAAGGAAGACCTTACATTTACTTTTTATTATATATGCAATTTGATCCTCGGGAGTATTGGAAAAGCGCTCAAATTACAAGAGACAAATTCTTTTTTATAGACGTTGACGGTTTTGGTAAATTACGCTTCACAGACAGTTTAAATGAAACTTCGGTTTCCGGTAAGGTGTTGTATGTTACTTCACCCAATGCGCTCCCACCTTCGGTTCAAAAACTTAAGACAATCTCAAGGCTTGACGGAACTAGTGTATTCGATGTCGGAGAATTAGAGATTAGATGAAGCCTAAACCCGTAGTTTTAATCCAACTGCAATCTTTGATCCTTTGGTCTAGCTTTAGTGTACTTTATTTTGCTACAAGACTTATCAATTTAAAAATAGTTCCAATATTTACTGATGAGGCAATTTATACTTATTGGGCACAAGTAGCACTCCATGATCCTGCTAACAGATTTATTTCTCTGGAGGATGGAAAGCAGCCTTTATTCATTTGGATTGCAGCAATTTTTCAGCAATTTATCCCTGATCCGTTAATAGCCGGAAGACTCGTTTCTGTTTTTGCAGGGTTTGGTTCTCTGGTAGGAATCTATTTCTTAGCCAGACTGTTATTTTCTGAGAAAGTGGCCAAACTTGCGGCCTTTTTATATGTCATTTTACCCTTCACGCTCCTGTATGACCGAATGGCCCTTTTTGATTCTCTGCTTACCATGTTGGGTATTTGGGCAGTTTACTTTTCGATAAAGATGGCCAAAGATCCAAGATTTGAAACTGCCATGCTTGCCAGTTTTGCTATTGGACTAACAATGATTACTAAATCTTCAGGCATCCTTTTTTTGTATCTACTCCCTTTTTCTCTATTGGTTTTTAATTTCAAGAGTAGAGATTACAGTTTTAGATTATTTAAATGGGTTATCTTTTCAGTTGTTACTTTTTTGCTCTCACAGGTAATTTACAATAGTTTAAGACTCTCGCCACTGTTTTATATGATTGAGCGTAAAGAATCTGAATTTATCAGATCTTTTAACGAAATTATAAATAACCCATTTATTCAATTGCCCAGCAATCTTCATGCCTTAATTTCATGGTTTGTTCAATATAATGGCTGGCCGCTGACAATTATTGCCGTTTTGGTTATTACATGGGGTTTAATTAGGCGAAAGGGGGTAATTATTTTGCTTTCGGTTTATGCTTTGGCGCCGTTTCTGGCAGAGAGTATTTTTAATAAAGTTTTATATCCTCGTTTTATGCTTTTTTATTTCCCTTATATAGTTATCCTAGTATCTTTTGGTGTAATAAATTTAATTAGGTGGAAAAATTACTTGAAATATTTGTGGGTGATTTTTGCGATCATTTTTGTTTTTCCGGCTATCAATTCATATAGATTACTAACAGAACCTCCAAAGGCCAATATTGCCGATGCAGATCTTGGTCAATACTTAAATGACTGGCCGGCCGGTTATGGTGTGGAGGAAATTGTGGCAATCCTAAAACATGAAACAAAAAGCCAACCAGTCTATGTTGGAACTGAAGGCACCTTTGGGCTTTTACCTTTTGCTATTCAAATTTACTTTTATAGTAATCCAAATATCCAGATTACCGGATTCTGGCCAGTTAGGGATATTCCACAGCAGGTTTTGGAAGCTGCCAAAGTTAAAAAGACTTTTTTTGTCTTTAACGAAAACCAAAACCTTCCTGATGACCCGGGTAACCCTCGTCTTAAATTAATTGGCAAATACCAAAAGGGTAGAGGTAATAGTTTTATGCGGTTTTATGAAGTAGTTCCTTAATAATGAAGTATCTCAAAAATAATTTAATCATAATTTCGATAATTACAGTAGCAATTCTTCTTCGTTTTATAAATCTGGCAAGTATTCCAGTTGGATTTAACGATGACGAAGCTGCTTTTGGCTATAATGCCTATTCGATTTTAAAAACCGGCATGGATGAGTGGGGCAGGTTTTTACCCTTTCCTGCTTTCGAAAGTTTTGGTGACTGGAAGCTTGTAGTCTATCTTTACCTCACAGCTATATCTCAATTTTTCTTCGGTATGAATGAATTTGCAACGCGATTCCCATCAGCCTTGTTTGGAGTTTTTGCAGTCTTTGCTACTTATTTATTGACGAAAAAACTATTCGAAGACAGGAGCGGGTGGCAGTTGTGGGAAGGTTCCCGACAGCGCGGAGCTTCTATATGGAATCAAAGTAAAATAACGAACTTGCACAAAGCGAGCACTGGCGGGAAGGAAACGACTGACAGGACCCGCAACGAAGTCATAGCCCTCGTAGCTGCATTTCTTCTGGCAATTTCACCCTGGCATATAGCGGCATCAAGAAATGCTTTTGAGTCTGATTTATTAGTTTTCTTTATAACCATCTCAACTTACTTTTTCTTAGTAGGTTTAAAAAATAAAAAATTTATTACCTTTTCTTTTTTAGGTTTTGTTATTTCTTTTTATGTTTATCGATCTGCTTGGGTTTTTTTGCCACTGTTTATATCAGTAGTGATCTACTCGTTTAGACAGCAGTTTAAAATACCAAAAGTATATTTAGCCAAGAATTTGATTTTGGCCTTTATATTGTTTTTACCTCTCCTGCCTACAGTACTAACCTTTAAGGGTCAGTCGAGATTTCTTCAGGAGAGTTTTATTTCCGGGGTGGCTCGAGCTGGAATCAATGCTGATATAAATGAGAGGCGCGGTGTTTGTAAAGAACATCTGCCAAATATTTTTTGTACATTAACCTACAATAAATTTTTAACTTTTGCTTCAACTTATATTAGCAATTATGCTGGGAATTTATCTTTTAAGACTTATTTTGATAAAGCAAATCCATCTGGTTTCCAGTCATTTAGCACCAGAAGTGTAGTTTACTTGTTTGAGTTACCATTTTTAATTTTGGGGATATTTTTACTTATAAAGCAAAAAAATCAAGCACTAAAAATATTAATACCTTGGCTGCTTTTTGTGCCAATAGGCGCTTCCTTTGCCGGATCTGGTAATTATGGAAGAATTAATCTGATTATGCCATCGCTTGAGATCATTGTTGCCTTTGGCATTTATACTTTTGTAGCTTCATTAAAGTCAAAATTCTTTAAAAATATTTTTATTATCGTATTGACTATCACTATTTTAGGATCAGTAGTTAAGTTGATACCTGATATGTTTTACAGTGAGCCATATTTTACCAGCCGTTTTCAAAGATTCGGGTACAAGGAGCTTTTTAACTATCTTGCCTCAAAAGAACAGGAATACGACAAGATTGTCATTTCAAGAAAAATTGACTATGGTCATCAATATATGCAGTATCTCTATTTTGCAAAGGTTAACCCGGCTTACTTTATTCAAAATGCCCAAAGACATAAATCCCAGGACGGTTGGGTAATACTTGATAGCATCGGAAAATACGATTTTGTCGACTCAGTACCAGGGATCGATCGTCTACCGACAAAAACGTTAATTGTTGCGGGGGAAAAAGAAATCGAGTTTCCTAAACCGCCAATCTACACTATAGATGATTTGCGAGGCGACACAATTTTTGAAATCTATGATGTCAGTCAGGTCAAATTACCATGACAAAAAAAATCTTTTGGGCGATTTTAGTTTTGGCTTTTATTTTGAGATTTTATAAATTAGGAGAAATTCCACTAAGTTTGGATTGGGATGAAAACAGTAATGCTTACAATGCCTACTCGATTCTTAAAACTGGACGGGATGAATACGGCAACTTTTTGCCGATTACCAATCGCTCCTTTGATGATTATAAACCCCCTCTATACATGTATTTGAATGTAGTGACAGTGGCAATTTTTGGTCTAACCCCATTTGCCGCAAGACTTCCTTCCGCATTTTTTGGTTTTTTGACAGTTCCAGCAATGTATTTTTTAGCCAGAAAAATCTTTGAAAAGTCAAATGTCAGTGGTCAGTTGTCAGTTGTCAAGAGTGAGTCAATCGCTCTTCTATCTATGCTAATGTTGGCCATTTCGCCTTGGCACTTGCAATTTTCTCGAGTCGGTTTTGAGGCTACGGTTGGCCTTTTTTTTGCAGTCGCAGCCATTACTGCATTTTTATATGGGTTAGCCAGTAGAAGATGGTTAATAGTAAGCGGCATATTTTTAGGGATTTCTACTTATACCTATCATTCAGAGCGGATTTTTGTACCGCTACTTTTTATAGCAACATTTTTTATTTGGAGAAAAGAGATACTTACCGTTTCTAAAAGGTATCTAGGTATTTTTATCATCATTACTATTCTAATCGGACTGCCGCTTGTAATATTAATACCGCCAAAAGTAATCTTACAAAGATTTGAAGTTACCACTGGCAGACCAAGACTTGAGGATATCGAAAAATCAATAAAATTTATTCTAGAAGATCAGGAAAGGGGATCGAAGCTCGGCAAATATATTCATAACAGAAGATTTGTTATTGGCCAAACATGGTTTGGCAATTATCTTTCTCATTTTGATTTTAATTTTCTTTTCACTAAAGGCGATGATAATTTCAGGCATCATATTGGAAATATAGGGATGGTCTATCTTTTTCAATTTCCTCTAGTTTTATATGGTATCTTTTTGCTTGTTAGAAATCGCAATAAAACTTCAGCCTTTCTTCTTGCATGGCTTCTGATTGCCCCAATTCCTGCAACACCGGCTGTTCCTAATCCGCATGGTAACCGGTCTCTACCGATGGACCCAGCGCTTCAGATCATTAGTGCCTATGCGCTGGTTTCAATTTTTTCTATGGAGTTTTTACTTAAAAAACCTGTTCAATATTTTTATATCTTATGGATTGGTGTATCAATCATAGTTTACCTTCATAACTACTGGAGACATTATCCATACGACAAGGCAGATTTTTGGCAGTATGGATATAAGGAAGCTGTTCTAGAATCCGAGAAAATCAAAAATCAATACACTAAAATTAATGTCGATCATTCAATCGAACAGGCGTACGTGTTCTGGCTTTTTAATACTAAGTATGACCCCAGGAGTTATCAACAAAGCGGTACGAGGCAAAACTTTGACAAATATTACTTCGACACCAAACCGCCGACAACTCCCAGTGAGCTTTTTATTGCCGATAGCGGAAATTTCCCCGGCGGCTTTGAAGTCATTGAAACAATTTATTATCCTAACGGAAAAGAAGCGATTAAAATAGGTCATCCAAAATGAAAAAGATAAAAATTTCAGCTGCACTGGCAACATTTAATGAGGAGGAAAATATTGTTGATTGTATCGAGTCTTTAAAAAATTTTGCCGATGAGATAGTGGTAGCTGACGGGTCATCAACAGACAGAACCAGAGAACTGGCAGAGAATCTGGGTGCAAAAATTATTAAAACAACTAATAAACCAATGTTTCACATTAATAAAAATTTAGCTATAGATAATTGCACTAGCGACTGGATTTTTCTAATGGATGCCGATGAAAGGGTCAGTAAAGAATTAGTCGGTGAGATCAAAGGAATTATCTCTAAAAACCCCAAAGAGAACGGTTTTTGGATCAATCGTCGCAATTGGTTTTTAGGCGGTTATTTAACAAAGGGCGGAGCTTATCCTGATAGTGTGATTAGGCTTTTTAGACGAGGCAAAGGCAGGCTTCCCGAAGTTAGTGTTCATGAACAGGTTGCAATTGATGGGGAAGTAGGGTATCTAAAAAACGACATTCTTCACATGGCCGATCCCTCATTTGCCAGATACCTTTATCGAGCCGACCGTTATACAGATCAAACTGCTCAAAAGCTTAGAGAGATAGATCCGGGTAGGGGGCCTTGGCCGGTTTTTTACTACATGGTTCTAAAGCCACTTGTCACTTTTTTCGATATTTTTGTTAGACATCGGGGTTATGTTGATGGTTTTAGGGGGTTTGTCTGGGCTTTATTTTCGGCGGCACACCACTTCTACGCGTATGTCAAATATTGGGAACGCCGCTAGCATCATTTTGCCCTATTGCATAAATATTTAAAACTTGCTAACAATTTTAGTTATATACTCAAGTTTTGGAAAGGAGGTAGAGATCTATGGCAAAGAAACGAAAGAAGAAGAGATAAGTTTTTAAGACTTTGCAAAGTCTGCCCACCTTAACGGTTTGATAAAGGAATATCCTATTAAGTCAACGGAAGGTGGGTTTTTTTGGTTTGTTGATATAATTAAATCATTGTGAAAGTCGCGATTGACATAAGCCCACTTGGAACAGGGCATAAGACAAGAGGAATTGGTTCATATACCCAAAGATTGACAGAGGAGTTTAAAAAAAGAGATTGGGGGATAGAATTTGAATTTTTCTCAAAACCCACCTCTCCCCCACCAGCAGACGTTATTCACTATCCTTATTTTGATCTTTTTTTTCATACACTGCCAATGAAAAAGACTACGAATAGGGTAGTGACTATCCATGATGTTATTCCTTTAGTCTTTCCCCACTACTTCCCAGTTGGGCTTAAAGGTTACATCAGTCTGTTTTTTCAAAAGAGATCTCTCAAAAATGTCGATGCAATTATCTGTGATTCGCAAGCATCCAAGAAGGATATTGTTTCAAAACTTTCTTTCCCCAAAGACAAAATTCATGTTGTTTATTTAGCTGCCGGTTTCAACTTTAAGGAGATAACTGACGAAAATACCCTTTTTTCAGTTTCAAAAAAATATATTCTCCCCAAAAAATTTGTTCTTTATGTTGGAGATGTTAACTGGAATAAAAATCTTCCAAATTTACTTGAGGCTGTTAAAATTGCCAAAGTCAATCTGGTAATGGTTGGTAAGGCACTGACTGATGATAGTTTAACTCAAGTTAAAGAAATTAATCAGATAATTAAAAAACTAGGTTTACAAAAGCAAATTATCAAAACGGGATATATCAATGAGAATGATCTGATATATATCTACAACCTTGCGGGGCTTACTGTTTTGCCGTCATTTTATGAAGGTTTTGGGCTGCCGGTTTTAGAAAGTATGGCTTGTGGTACACCGGTGGTTTGCTCTAATGTAGCATCACTAGCGGAATTTACCGGCAATAATGCGATTTTTTGTGATCCAACAGACCCTCCTGATATTGCCCAAAAAATAACTCATGCCTTAAATCTTTCAAAAAGGCAAAAAGAAATTTCCTCCCAGAAATTAATTAAACATGCATCTAAATTTAACTGGCAAAAAGTAGCCAGACAAACAATTGCAGTCTATAAATCAATAGTTAAGTGAGATTAAAATTCGTATCAGTAGCATCCATTAGTAGATTAGCATCGATACAAATATACGAATTCATACTAATCATACGAATGTAGAAAAATGCAAAAGATCTTTCTTCTTTTCTTTATTTGGCGCATTGGGTTGTTTGCGGTGACCTCAATTGCCACTCAAGTTTTACCACCAAATTTCGGCAAAAGCTTTCCTTACTATGAAGAAGAGTTAATTAACACTGACTTACCGCACTTTATCTGGTCATTTGGAAATTTTGATGGAGTTCACTATTTAAGAATTGCCAAAGATGGCTATGTCTATCAATATACTCAGGCTTTCTTTCCACTTTACCCTTTACTTATTAAATTTGTCGCGTTTTTAACTTTTGGAAATTTTCTGATAGCTGGACTTTTGATTTCCAATATTGCATTTTTTTTCGCTTTAGTAATATTTCACAAACTTGTTAACAAATATCATGGCGGAAAAATAGCTTTTTGGTCGTGTCTTTTTTTATTAACATTTCCGACATCTTTCTATTTTGGTTCAATTTACACCGAAGGTTTATTTTTTTTAATGATAATTTCTGTTTTTCTTCTTTTTGATAAAAATAAGATTTGGTTAGCCTCAATTATTGGTTTATTCGCATCTTTGACAAGACTTATCGGAATTTTCCTTACCCCTTCACTGATGTTGGGCAAAAAAGTCACGTCATTAATTCCTTTATTGATAGTACCACTAGGGTTATTAGTCTATATGTTTTATTTAAGGATCGAGTTCAATAATCCCTTTTATTTTTTAACGTCACAAGCTGTTTGGGGACAAGAAAGATCAACTACTCAAATAGTACTTTTGCCACAGGTTTTTTGGAGGTATTTGAAGATTCTTGCAACAACCAATGGGTTGACTTTGTTATCAGCTGCTTTCGAGCTGACTGCTACTGTCTTTGCTCTAGCTATTTTAGTCGTAGCTTACAAGAAGGTTAAAACAGAGTGGCTCGTCTTTAGTTTTTTGGCAGTTTTAACTCCGACTTTAACCGGAACGCTGACTTCAATGCCAAGATACATCTTGGTAGCCTTTCCAATTTTTATCGTCTTAGGCTTAATTAAGAGTACTCTTTTTAAGATTTTAATCCTAACAATTTTTGTGATGCTTCTTTTAATCAGCACTACCCTTTTCACTCAAGGATATTGGGTAGCGTAAAGCCAATATCAAATATTAAATTTCAAATATCAAAATGATTCAGCAAATGTCAGTTGTCATCCATTCGACAAGCTCAGGATGACCCTGAGTCCATCGAAGGGTCAGTTGTCAGTTGTCAGCTGTCAATGGTATGATCACACCATGAGTTTTTTCCAAAACTTTTACGCTCTTTTACTGACAAGCGTTACTTTTAATGTGACGGCAAATATTCTTCTTAAAAAAGGGGTTTTATCATTTGGTGGTTTGAGTGGAAACTTGACAAAACTTTTTCTTGAAATATCGAAAGCTGCGGCAAATCCATTTATCCTGGCAGGACTTGGCCTTTATGGCCTTTCTTTTTTAATTTGGCTTCGTGTATTAACATTTAATGACCTCTCACGGGCTTATCCAATTTTTGCAACGATAGTTTTTATGTTTACTACCATTGGTTCTATAAAATTTTTAAATGAGGATGTTTCTTTTATAAGAATAGTTGGTATAGTAGTGATGCTTTTTGGTATTTTTATTGTAGCCCGTTCGTAATTAGCAGTGAAAATTGTTATTGCTGTTCCAGCATTTAATGAATCCCAAGTAATATTTAAGGTTTTAAAATCTTTACCCAGAAGACTTAAGGGCGTTTCGAATGTTGATGTTGTCGTAATTGACGATGGGTCATTGGATCAGACACTTAAAGAAGCGCAAAGAGCCGACGTTAATATTGTCAGACATTTATTAAATAGAGGTCTTGGCGCAGCAATTAAAACCGGTTTTTCTTGGGCAAAAAAGCAAAATGCTGATATCGTAGTTACTTTTGACGCAGATGGACAGCATGATCCTCGCGATATCTCAAAGTTAATTCAGCCAATTATTTTAAAAAAAGCGGATGTGGTCATCGGTTCACGCTTTTTAAATAAGCAAGTAATCCCATCCGATCGGTTTCTTCTTAATTGGTTTGCCAACTTTGCCACTTTTATTCTATATGGAGTTCTTTCTACGGATTCACAATCTGGACTTAGAGCATTTTCCAAAAAAACTATAGATCTTATTGATTTCAAGGCCGACAGAATGGATTTTTCATCAGAAATACTTCTTGAGGCAAAGAGGCATAATTTGAAAGTTATTGAAGTGCCAATAAAGGCAATCTATACGGATTATTCCAGAATCAAAGGCCAAAAAAATATTAATGCAATCCCGGTTTTTGCAAGATTTTTAGTTAAGTTACTGAGATAAAGTTAATCGTTCAACTTGTTGCTGAGCCAGCAGGGCTGATATATAATACCAGCGAATTTTTGAAATGTTGACAACCATCCAAATTGTACTATTGGTCTTTATATTATTTGCTATTTCAAGAGTACTTTTAAGAATTAAAGAAAAAGTTATTTCTACCCAGGTCGGATTCTTTTGGTTCTTGATTTGGTTAGCGGCTTTCGTGGGCGTTATCCTACCCGGGACGACAACGAAGCTTGCCTCATATTTTGGTGTCGGCAGAGGTGTTGATGTTATCGTTTACCTTTCTTTGGCTCTCCTTTTTTATTTGGTATTTAGAATTTATGTAATGATCGAAGATCTCCGTCACGAAATTACATATCTTATTAGACAACTTGCCCTCCAAAATTCTTCTCATTCTTCTGTGAAGAATCGTCAAAAAACAAGCAAAAAATGAAAATTCTTCTAATTTCTGAATTTTTCCCGACAGGGAAAGATTTAAAATTTTCTGGTGGAGTTGAAGCCAGAACATTTTATCTTGCAAAATATCTAGCCAGAAAACATCAGATTTGTGTAATCACAAGCAGAGGCTTAACTAGTCCGAAAGTAGAAAAGATGTTTAACTTTACTGTTTATCGTGTTGGGCCTAGACGTTCATACATGGCAACGGTCGGTGGTTTGTCAAAAAGAATCTATTTTATTAAAGATGCAATCAGTTTTGGTACTACCCTTGATATAGAGGTTGTTGATGGGTCAAATTTTATTACACATTTCATTGCCAAAATAATTGCCAAAAGAAAAAAAATTCCCTCCGTGGCTTGGTATCCGGATGTTTGGGTCGGCTCTTGGATTAATAATGCAGGCTTTTGGGGTATTTTTGGGGAAATTTTGGAAAGATTAAATTTAATACTTGGTTTCGATTCGTATATTGCCATTTCCAAACAGACCGCCCAAAAGCTTAAAGGGCGAATTAAAGGTAGAATTTATACTGTGCCGTGCGGAATCGATCACAAAGAGTTTAAAACTTCCCTTAAAAAATTCCCAAAACCGACGATTATCTGTGTCTCCAGACTTGCTAAATATAAAAATTTAAGGACTTTAATTCTTGCATTTGCCCACCTTTCAACAAGGCTAAAGGAGGTGAGATTAATAATTGTTGGAACTGGACCCGAGTATCACAACTTAAAAAATCTGACCAAAGCCCTCAAAATAAACTCTAAAGTGCAATTTCTTTTCAATTTACCACGAAAAGAATTGATTCGATTAATTAAGTCTTCGCACATTTTTTCATTACCAAGTTTAGTGGAAGGTTTTGGCATTGCTACTATTGAAGCTTGCTGCGCAGGCCTTCCTTATGTTAATTCTGATATTCCTGCTCACCGAGAAGTAACCAATAATTCAAAAGGCGGTTTTATGGTAGATCCCCGAGAACCACTACTCTTTTCAAAAAGATTTTATGAGTTGTTAACTAGGAAAACTCTGTATAATCAAAAAAGTAAGCAGGCAAAGCAATTAGCTGGAATTTATAGTTGGCAAAAGGTTGCCAAATACACCGAAGAAGTTTACAAATCTACAGTTAGCAGAAATTTGTAAGATCAGTAGTAATTTTTTTTAGAAATTTAACTTGATAACACTCTTGTAAGTCCTTTTTCGAAGTTAATCGGATTAAAACTTAGTTCTTTGGGATTATTTTCACTTTTGTAGTATTTAAATGATAATTGACGCCGGACCATTTCTTCTATGTTAGGAAAGCCTGCCAAAGACATCAATTTTGCAAATAAAATAACAGGTCTCTTTGGAACATAGATGATTCTTCTTTTAAGTTTTAAAAACTGTGAGATTTTTTTGGTCATCTCATCAAATTTTAAAAGCTCAGGACCGCACAGTGTATAGTTTTTATACAGTGTTTTTTTTAGGCTTGATGCAGAGATTGCTTTTGCCACATCTTCAACGAAAACCGGGGAAACTAGCTGTTTTCCGTCCCCAATAATAGGGACCAGAGGTGATTTTTCTATGAATTTAACAAGAGTTTTTAGCCATCCTTGATCTCCATATACATCTGCGGGTCTTATTATCACCCAATTTTTATGTTTTCGAACTTCTTCTTCAGCTTTTAATTTGGAAACCGAATAAGCACCACCTCTGGGATCTAACGCCCAGGTACTAATATGTATAAACCTTTTAACATGAGCTTTTTCGGCAGATTCGAGGAGATTCTTAGTGCCAAGTGTATTTATTAAGAAATAATCTTGTTTATTTTTAGATCTGGTTATCGCAGCCAGATGAATAATTACATCTACTCCTTCAACTGCCTGATCGAGACTCTGTCTGTCGGATAAATTACCTTTGAAATGGACTATGTTTTTCGGGTGATCCGTCAGGAATTCTTTATGGGTTAGGCAACGAACTTCACCTCTGAGATGTTTAATTACTTCTCTTCCGATAAACCCGTTTGCTCCTGTTACTAAATATCTCATTAGTTTAATAGAGAACAGCTTGCTATAATTTGAGCAATGTTTAAAGTTTGTATAATGTCGGACACCTGGTTTCCAATAATAGGCGGAGGTCCTAAAGTTGCCTGGGAAGTCGCCAAAAGGCTAACCGCCGATTTTTCTTGTCAAGTTGATATTATCACACGCAGATTTCCCAATCAAAAAATTCAAACATTACCCAAAAATCTAAAAATAATTTATTTAGGCCCTAGATTACCCTGGAATAATAATTTTTCTCGCTTAATTTTTATCCTTCTTTCTTTTAAATATCTCCTGGGGAAAAAGTATGACATTGTTCATGCCTTCCCATTTGTTGCCGGTTTTCCAGTATTGGCTGCTAGCCACTTCAATAAAACACCCACTATTTTTTCTGTATTCGCACTTAATACTAATAATCTTCTTGAGAAGTTCCTAGTTCTTAAATTAAGATATTCTGCCCAAATTACTGACAACACCGAATTCTTAAAGATTTCCAATAAAAACAAAGTTTATTATGTTCCAGACGGTGTTGATATATCTCAGTTTAATAAAGTTAAAGTCGCAAAATATAAGGTGCCGACTATTCTTTTTGTTGGTCGCTTTCATCCTCAAAAGAGCATTAGCTTATTACTTCAAGTCGCCAATGACCTTTGTAAAAAGATTAAAAATCTCAAATTCGTTTTAGTTGGTTATGGCAGAGAGGAAAAAAATATCCGAGATTTTGTCAGTTCTAACAACTTAAAAGGCAGAATTTTGCTTAAAGGAAAACTGATTGGCAAAAAACTAATCGAAGAGTATAAGAAGGCCAGTATTTTTGTCCTCCCCTCTCTTTATGAGGGGCAGGGTATTGTTGTTTTAGAAGCATGGGCGGCCAAGTTGCCAGTTATTGCAACACGAGTGGGAAGTCTCAAACAGATTGTTAAGGATAAAGAAAACGGGATATTAGTCAACCCAGGTGATTACAAAGGACTCGAAAAAGCAATTATTGGCCTTCTTTTTGCAAAAGATATAGATAAATATGGCCAAAGAGGTTATGAAATAGTAAAGAAAAATTACTCCTGGGACGAAACTGCTAAAAAAATATTTAAAATTTACCAAACATTGACATGAGCGACCGAACCTTGAAAAGAGATCCTAAAATTTGCGTCATTATGTCTGTTTATAATGGTTTGCCTTATCTAAAAGAGGCTGTAAAAAGCATTCTTAACCAAACCTACAAAAATTTCGAATTTATCATCGTTGATGATGCGTCGCGCGACAAAACTTGGCAGTTTTTGAAAAGTCTGAAAGACAAAAGAGTAAAGCTTATTCAAAATAAAAAAAACTTGGGACTAGCTGCGTCTCTAAATATTGCCATACGCCTTGCTCAGGGCGACTTCATCGCCAGAATGGATGCTGATGACATAAGTTTATCTAACCGTTTTGAAGAACAAATAAAATATCTTACTAAGCATCAGGAAATTGATCTTTGTGGAACATGGGTCACTCTAATAGATGATACGGGTAAAATAGTTGGTAGTAAGACCAGACCTACCACCAATCGGCAGATCAAAAGAACTTTAAGTATTTATCCTTGTATCATCCACCCAACATTTATGGGAAAAAGAGATTTTTTTGTAAAATCCGGAGGTTACAGAAGTGAATTTGATTTTACTGAAGAATACGATCTATTAATGAGAGCAAGAAAAAATTTCAAAATGGCAAATCTCAATAAAAAATTACTCATGTGGCGTCTAAGCAACAGCAGAAGATCAATCAGTCAAATGGGTTTAATGAATAGACTTGACCTAAGAATCAAATGGGAATCAATTAAAAGAGATGGCATTGATTTGTTTGGTCTTTATGGTCTCACAAAAATGTTCTTATTGACTTATTTTATGCCAATTGGACTGAAAACCAAATTGGCAAGACTATTTAAAATTGCATGAGAAAGCTAAAAATTTGCTCTCCTCAATTAGGATTTAATCCCAACTCTGACCTCGGCGGAGAAGTTCATGACCATTTTGTTTTGCATTCACTTGCCAAGAGAGGCCACACAATTTTTGTTTATTTGCCTAAGGATCGACCATACGGAAAACACCATAACATAATTGTCCAGAGAGCTCCTTTCAAACACATACCGGCCTTTCTTTTTAATTTTTTAATTATTCCTTATTTATTTAGCACCTACAAAAAAGAAAAGTTTGATATCTTAAGAGTTCACAATCCTTACTTTGTCGGCCTCGGCGCATTGATTTTTAAATTCTTTCACCCCCAAGTACCGATTACTACCACTCATCATTTAGTAGAAAATAATATGCTTTTTGATCTAATAAATAAAATGACCGCCGCAAAATATGATGCGATTATTACCGTAAGTTTATACGTCAAAAACTGGCTGGTTAAAAGATATGGTTTGGTTAAAAATAAAATCCATGTAATTTACAACGGCACTGACATGTTTCTAAAACCACAACCAAAAGATGCATCGCTTCTAAAAAAATATCGCCTAGAGGGTAAGGTTATCTTAATGTTTATGGGTCTTCTTATCGAAAGAAAAAACCCGTTGTTTTTATTAAAATTGTTTCAAAATTTGAAGATAAAGTATCAAAATGTCGGACTACTAATTTGTGGAGAGGGACCGCTAAAAAAAACAATGCTTTCTTTTGTAAAAGAAAAAAAATTAACAGATGTTATTTTCGTCGGCAAGGTATTTGGAGACGCCAAACTTAAGCATTTCAATCTCTGTGACATTTTTGTCATCCCCAGCAAAGACGAAGGTTTTGGAATTGTAATCGGTGAGGCAATGTCCTGTACAAAACCAGTTGTGGCTACGGATGCTTGGTCGGCACGTGAAGCTATCGTCCCCGGTATTAATGGCTTTTTAGCCAAAGAAAATGATTTAAATGACTGGATTGGGAAAGTTAGTCAGTTAATAACAAGTGAAAAATTGAGAAAGTCACTGGGTATAAATGCTCTTCGAAAAGCAGAAAGGGAGTTTAACTGGCAAAAATTAGTTAGCCGGCGAGAAGAAATTTTCCAAAAACTGGTGTCATGAGGTTATTGAATAGAAATGTGATTCTGACCCTTCAGAAGCTGCAGTATTTATCGGCACTTTCAATAAGGCTTACAAAAATTACTGGCAAATCAAAATATCCAATCCACCCGAAACATTTAATTAAAAAAACTCCGTGGTACTTAAAATATCTTTCCGCAAAAGACATTGTCTTGGATATGGGCTGTGGCCTTGGTCAACACTCAATAAACATCAGCCCAAAAGTTAAAAAAGTTGTTGCCTTTGATATTTCTAGCAAGATAATCGAGATTGCATCCAGAAGAGCAAGTGACGAAAAAATCAAAAATATACGATTTGAAGCAGTCAATGCTGAGAAATCTTTTCCATACATAGATAACTTTTTTTCGTCAGTTCTGTGTTTAGACGTTCTGGAACATCTTAAAAATCAAAATTTGGCAATGCGAGAGATCAGAAGAGTTTTGAAGCCAAAGGGGAAACTTTTTTTATCACTTCCCAATCGAGAAACTTCATGGAAAAAGCTTCAGGCAAGTGTTGGCCTTTTTTATTATTCTGATTATGATCATAAACGGGAATATACCAAAGGGGAGATCGAAAAGCTTTGCCGAAAGTACAATTTTGAAGTAAAATTCGTAAGACCTGTCGTTTTAGACATGCCTTTGGCTCCTGTATTTGATTTAATTGGCGGATTTTCTTTGACAGTTTACAAAAAACTACTCGAATGGAAAAAGCGCAAAGTTTTAAAAAATCCACAAGAGTCTGTCGGTTTTCAGATCTATGCAATTAATCAAAAACCTGTGGCAGTATAAAGAGCTGTTTTACTTCCTATCCCTTCGAGATCTTAAGGTTAGATATAGACAGGCGATTTTAGGTATTGCCTGGGCTCTTATTTCACCTATAGTTTTAGCAATCGTTTTTTGGTTTATCTTTGGTCTATTTTTGAAAATTCATTCCGGCCCCACCCCTTACCTCTTGCTTATCTTTACAAGGTTAACTTTTTGGAACTTCTTTTCTCAAACCGTCTCATCTTCAGCAACTTCAGTTACCTCCAATTCAAACTTGGTTCTTAAAAGTTACTTTCCCAGAGAAATTCTTGTTTTTTCTCCTATTGTTGTTAGACTTGTTGATCTGGCATCCTCATTCATAGTCCTAATTCTTCTGATGGTTTTTTATAAAATAGGGATTTCTTTTAATGTTTTGTGGATTATTCCTATATTGCTTCTCGAGGTTTTGCTGATTTCTGCTTTTGCTCTGATTTTTTCTTCTCTCAACGTTTATTTCAAGGATGTTAGTGCCTTTTTACCCTTACTGATGACAGCATGGCTTTTTGCAACCCCAATTATTTACAGTATTGAGAAGATTCCTCAACAATATCAAAAAATATTATTTTTAAATCCCATGACCGGCATAGTTGAAGGCATAAAGAGCAGTCTTCTTTTAAAAAGTCCTCCTGATTTTTTACCTTTATCTTTTTCGCTTGTGATCACAATCGCTTTATTTTTAATAGGTTATGTACTTTTTAAAAAACTTGAAAAAAATTTTGCAGACGTAATATAAATATGTACGCTATTGAACTAAAAAACCTTTGGAAAAAATATAGAATCGGTCAACCAAGGACATTGACCCACGCGATTCCACTTTTCTTTTCAGATCGATACCAAAAGGAGTTTTTGGCTCTTAAAGGAATTAATCTTCAGGTGAAAGAAGGAGAAAAAATTGGCATCATAGGGCCTAACGGATCCGGTAAATCGACTTTACTTCAGACAATTGCGGGTATTACCACGCCGACAAAAGGTACCGTGATTGTAAACGGTAAGGTAACTGCACTTTTAGGACTTGGGGCTGGATTCCACCCGGAATTAACTGGAAAAGATAATATTTATCTTTCAGGCTCAATCTTAGGTATGGAAGCAAGAGAAATTACAAAGAGATTTGATGAGATTGTCGAGTTTTCCGGGATTAAAAAATTCCTGGATACGCCGGTAAAACACTACTCATCCGGAATGTTTATAAGACTTGCTTTTTCTGTTTCAATCCACTTAGAGTGGGATATTTTACTTCTTGATGAAGTATTGGCCGTAGGAGATGCGGAGTTTAAACAAAAGTCTTTAAGCAAGATGAAAGAATTTTTCAATTCAGAAAAAACAATTATTTTAGTAAGTCACAATTTGGAAACAATCGGTCAAGTCTGCCAAAAAGGGATCGTCTTAAAATCTGGTAGGATGGCGGAAATTGACAAAATAGATAAAATAATCGCCTATTACAAAAATTTTCAAAATGAAGTTGGACATGTTTAAGAACGAATACAATTTAAAAAAAATCAAAAAAATAAATTTGGAGAATTTTTCGATGTACATTTACCCCCGTTTTGTTCAACATTATGTTAAAAATAAATACGAACCATTCTCATCTGAAATAATCAAGAATTATCTAAAACCTAATTCTACTTTTGTCGATCTTGGCGCCCATTTTGGCTATTACTCCCTACTTGCTTACCATTCCCAGAAAAATACAAAAATAATTGCCATAGAGCCCGTCAAGAAAAATTTTGAAGTACTCAAAAAGAATATCAAACTTAATAATGTTAAAAATGCCAAACTATACAATTTCGCAGCTTCCAACAAAAAAGAAGTAAAAGATTTTAATTTAACAGAGGCATCGGATTCTGCCGGATTTTACGAACATCCTCTAACCAAGACAAAGAAAATAATAAAGATTAAAAGTTATCCCCCAGACCAGATTCTTAAAAAGAAAAAAATTGATTTTATAAAAATCGACATCGAAGGTCATGAAATGGCGGTACTTGAAGGTTTAAAAACTACTTTAAAAAATAACAAAAATCTCTCTATGCTTGTAGAGTTTAATCCTAAGATGCAAAAAAATGCAGGCTTTCAACCCGATGATCTATTAAAAAAACTTGAAAGTCTTGGCTTTGAAATTTTCCTAATAGATGAGCTAAAAAGAAAATATTACCGCTTAACCAACAATAAATATTCTTGGCAAGAGTTTATAAATGAGAATTCTTATGCAAACTTGCTTTGTATTCCTAAACAAAAATCACTTTTTGTCACTTATTTTTCTCACCGCGCAAACTTAGGAGGAGCTGTGAGAAGTCATCTAGACTTATTAAATCAAATTAAAAAATTTGATGCTTTATCACATGTAGTTATTCCAAGTAATGGCCCATTCGTAGATAGGATAAAAAATAAAGCCGTATCTTTTGATATTGTTCCTTTTGGCTGGTGGGTTTCGAAAGGACAAGCTTCCATCAACGAAAGACATTTTAACTCCTTAATTAATATAACCGGATATTTAGATGAATTGAAAAGAATTAACCCCCACTTAATTTACACAAATACTCTTGTTATTCCTTGGGGAGCACTAAGCGCTTTTCTTCTGAACAAACCACACCTATGGCACATACGTGAATTTGGCAAAAAAGATCATGGATTCTCTTTCGATATGACCCTGAAGGAATCAGTTCGATTAATAAATCTGTTATCCGAAAAGGTAATTTATAATTCGAAAGCTGTCCAACATCAGTTCAAAAATTATATAGATCCCAATCGGGGAGAGACTGTTTATAACAGTATAGAAATACCCGAAGAACTCCTAAAAGAGAAAGTCAAACAAGTGTATAAATCAAAAAAGTCCCTAAAACTTATTATTGCTGGTTTTATAGCAAAGTCTAAAGGACAAGATCAGGCCATAAAAGCGACAATGAGATTGCTTGACGAAGGCTACGATGTCGAGCTCTTAGTTCTCGGAAGCTTTAGCAAGAATGATCCTTATTTTATCTCACTTAATAACTTGATTAAGACCAAAAAGACCAACAAAATTTATTTCGAAAATAATGTTTTAAATCCTTATCCTTATATTAATCAATCGGACATACTTCTGATTTGTTCAAGGAGTGAAGCGTCTAGTAGGACACTGGTAGAGGCGATGCTTTTAAAAAAACCGGTGATCGGATCTGATAAAGGAGGTGCTCTGGAGCAGATAAAAGAAGGCTACAATGGTTTCCTCTACAACTATGAGGACATAAATGACCTGAAGCAAAAAATATTATATTTCTTAAAAAATAGAAAGATGATGGAGGTAATGGGGCAAAATGGATTAACTTTTGCAAAATCAAAGTTTAGTCCAGAAAAGTATGCAGGAAAAATCATGAAGATAATGATGACACTTAAAAATAAAAAAATAAAGCGTTTTGAAAACAGTAAAGATTTTCTTCAAAGTTTTCTTCTGCATCAATTAAAACTAAATGATACCGTTAAAGAAATAGAAATTCATGCTGATCAAAATATGAATCTAATAAAAGAGATTGATCAAACAGAAAAGTCAATTACTGATTTAAGTCAAAAAATTTCTTCTGTTGAGTCGGCAAAAATTTTTAGAACATGGAAACTTACAATGAATATTTCAAAGGTATTATTAAAGCCGATATCTATCGCTTCTACATCTAAAAATTGATGAAATGGAAAGTATTGAAAAACTCAAGTTAGAAAATCAAAAGTTAAGCAAGAGATTAGAAGAGCTTAAGCTCAGAGAAGAAAAACTTGAACAGACATGGGTTTTAATTACTTCCACCAAGGTCTATAAATTTTTGCAAATTTTAAATCAAGCCAAATCAAGGAGCAAAAATCTAATTAACGCTCTCCGAAATCTTCAATTTGGCCTACAAGATGATATTGCAACCCAATCCAAATTCACACCCTACAAACGTTCAGGAAACGTGTTAGACGAAGATGAGATAGTTTCCTTTGTAAAAAAACTAGAAAACAAAAAAACAAAATTTTCAAGAAAAATCTCAATCATCGTCCTTAATCATAATAGTTATGAATATACTTCAAAGTGCATTTCTGCTCTGATTAAAAATACAAATTATAAAAATTACGAAATAATTTATGTTGACAATGGTTCCCATGATATTAAGACGAAATCTTTCTTAGAAAAAATTAGAGGTGGAAGAAAAATTAAAATCAAAATATTAGAATTCAAAGAAAATTTAAGCTTCGCAATGGCAAATAATTTGGCTGCAAAAAAAGCAAGTGGGGAATATCTAATTTTTTTAAATAACGATACAATCCCCCTCAATGGATGGCTCAGTGCGTTATTTGAGCAGATAGAGAAAAGGCCAGATTCAATTCTCGGCTCAAAGTTAATCTACCCCAAACGAAATGATAATGAATTTCCAGATTCCACTTCTTTTGATTGCACAATTCAGCACCAGGGAATAAAATTTTCAAAGATAGACAACTTTCTTTATCCTGAGAATTTTGATCGGGGTGACCACCCTTTTTCTGTGGAGTCGTGTTTTAAAAAAGAGATTGCTGCTGTAACCGGCGCCTGTATGTTTGTCAAAAAGGCTCTATTTTTCAAATTAGGAGGTTTTTATGAAGATTATCACTACGGATATGAGGATGTGGATTTTTGTTTGAAAGCAAAAAAATCAGGTTTCAAAACAGAGTATGTTCCGACTAGCATCCTTTTCCATCATGAGTTTGCCTCGCAAAAGATGGTCTTAGAAAAGAATCAAATCAGAGATAATCGTGCAAAAAACAAGAAATTACTTACCTTGCGATGGGCTTCATATCTTAGAAAGGAGTATTTACTCGATAAAATAGAAAAAAAATTTGTCTTTTCGAGTACACCTTTAAAATTTGGCCTCCTGGTTACTGAAAATAATGAAAGTTCATTTTATGGTGATTATTTTACAGCCATGAATTTGAGCAAGTATCTTAAGCAAATTGGCTATGATTTTATCCTCATCGATAAAAAAACTTACAACACTGATCCCGATATCATAGAAAAAGAAGATATCGATATAATTATTAATCTTTTATCAAATTTAGATATTTTCAACGCCAACAGTAAGATTAACAATCAAATATATAAAGTAGCGTGGATTAGAAATCGGCTTACAGATTGGTTTAGTCAGTCTGATTTCACCAAATATGATCTCATCTTAACTGGTTCAACTATTGCTTCCAATGAAATTGCCAAAACGACTGGGGTAAAAACCCAAGTTTTGAGACTGGGAGCTGATATAGAAAACTTTAAAAAAAGTGAAAGGAACGAGGAATTTAGTTTTGATGTAGTTTTTGTAGGTAATTACTTTGGGGTTGAAAGAAAAGCCCTGACTTATCTTTCACAGCTTCCTGAAAAGTTTAAAAAAAATATAAAAATAGGAGTTTTCGGTAAAAACATTGGAAATTACCCGGGACTTAAAAAGATTTGGTGTGGTGAAATAGGATACGAGAAACTTCCCATCCTTTATTCTAATTCAAAGATAGTAATAGAAGACCATCTCGAGCACCTTACGAAAAAATGGGATTTTATCAATTCTCGAATTTTCGAAGCAGGAGCCTGTGGAGCGGCTGTGCTTTCAGATGAACTGATGGAATTTAAAAGGGTCTTTCCTAAGAATTCATACTTGACTTATTCTAATTACAGTGAATTTAAGAGTAAGTTAAAGTATTTACTTCAGAATCAAAGCGAGAGACAGATAATTGGGTCAAGATTAATGCGAAATATCAAAGAGAGTCATTCATACTTGGTAAGAGCGAATCAACTCATAAACTACATAAAGCAGGAGCTGAATGATAGGCAGTCATGAAAAAAATTCTTCTGACAATTTGTGCTCCCAATAAAGACGAGGCTAAAAAATGGGGAGATTATTACTTCGCATTGTCTTTAGGTGAAGAGTTTAAGAAGTACAGTTATGATTATAAAATTTCTGCTATGGATGAATGGTCAAGCGAAGGTAATACGTATGATATACATCTACACTTACGAGGACTAAGAAAATACCCATTCAAAAAAAAAGCTAAGGTAAATGTCATTTGGCATATCAGCCATCCGGAAAGTATATCTCTAGATGAATATTACGATTTCGACCTAATTTTTGTGGCGTCTTTAAAACTGGCAAAAGTGCTTCAAGACCTAGTTAAAAAGCCTTTATATCCTCTTCTTCAGGCAAGTAATCCAAAGTTTTTTTTCTATCAAAACGATAAAAAATTCAGAAATGACCTCATTTTTATTGGTAATACAAAAGGTTTTTACAGAGAGGTAGTCAAATTTGCTGTAGATGCCGGTTTTAGCTTGAAAATCTGGGGTAAAGGATGGCAAAAATACATAGACACTAAATATCTAGAAGCGGAATTTTTCCCCAACAATCAACTCAGACTTCTCTATTCTTCCGCAAAAATTGTTCTTAATGATCACTGGTCTGATATGAGCGAAAATGGCTTTATAAGTAACAGAATATTTGACGTGCTAGCTTCGGGAGGATTCATAATTACCGATTATGTTCGAGGTATCGAAGAAGTTTTCGGAAAGACCGTTATTTGCTATTATACAGTTTTGGATTTTAAGGAAAAGGTTTTTTATTATTTAAATTGTGAAGGCGAGAGAAAGGAACTTTCTGAAAATGGGAGAAATTTAATTTTAAGAAATCATACTTTCGCTCACCGAGTTGAATTCATTATCGATAAAATTAATAAGGAAACTTAATTATTTCCATTTATGACAAAATATACGATTGGTGTTTTAGGAATAGGTGAAGTAGGCAAAGCAATTTCTCAAATATTTTCCTCTCAGTTTAAAGTTTTAAAAAAGGATAGCAATTTCGATCAATTAAAAAATACAAAGATTGATGTTCTTCATGTTTGTATCCCTTACACGAATAGTTTTATAAACTCCGTTATCTCCCAGGTTGAAAAAAATCGACCAAATTTAATTATTATCCACGCAACTGTTATTCCAACTACAACGCAAAAAATCTATCAAAAAACGCAAATCCCTACAGTTCATTCCCCAATAATGGGGAAACATCCAAACCTAAGACGAGACATTATGAGGTTTGTTAAATTTATCGGGCCAACAAGTCCCAAGTCTTTAAAACTGGCTAAAGTTCATTTGTCCAGTGTTGGTATCAAAACCATTGCCTTACATGATTCAATCGAATCTGAGTTGGGTAAATTGTTAGATAGCACTTATTATGCATGGAATATTATTTTCAACAAAGTTGTTGCCGAAATTTGCAGTAGGCAAAAAGTAGATTTTAACAATGTTTATACCAAGTTTAATAAAATTTATAATTTGGGATATGCAAAGACTAATCCTTTTGTATTGAGACCTATCCTAAAGTATGTTAAAGGAACAATTGGTGGCCATTGTATAATTCCCAACACAAAACTCCTTAATCAATTTATGCCTACTATCCTAACAGAAGTGATCCTCAAGATTAACAAGAGTCAGGAGCAAAATACAGTAAAAGGAAAAGCATAATTAATCGATTCTAATATACGAATGCATACTAATGATACTAATAAAAAAATACCAATTCGTATAATTAGCATCAATTAGAATATTTGCATCGTTTATGCGAATTCTTTTAGTTTCCAAATGGATTGATGGGGGAGTTAAAGGTTCGTTTCATCACTCAGGAGTCTGGAGAGATACTTTTGAGCTAGCTTGCGCCTTTTCCACACTTGGCCACCAAGTGGCTATAGTTTCGCCCAAACCAATACAAACTCACCAAAAAAGATTCAATATCGAGTTTGGCAAAGTCTTAAGAAAAGAAAATGTCAAGCACTATATGGCAAACTCTTCGGCAGCATCAGGAAAATATGAAGGGAGTCTGATGTTTAGATTGGATTTAACCGCATTGAGGGCCATTCGTGATTTCAAGCCAGACATAATACAATTTATTCAGTTTACTCATACCTTAATAAATTTTTTTACAAATGTACCAATTTTTTTCTGGGGAGTAATCCTACCCAAAAAATACAAAAACTTTGAAAAAGATACCAATGAAAGACTAAAGGAGTTATCACCTTTAAAATTCTCTCCTAGCGTCTTTTTTGAAAATTTATTCTACTGGTTTCTTTTGAAGTTTTTGAGACAAGAAAATTTTTATAATTGCCAAGAAGGTAGACTAATCTCAAAGCATCAAAAAGGCCTAGATTTTTTAAAGAAAAAAAAGTTGAAGAATCTTTCTTACATCCACAAAGGGGTCCACTTTGAAAAATTCTCGAAGATTAAAACAAGCCAAACGCAAACAGTCCTTTTTATGGGGCAGCTCTCTTGGCGAAAAGGAATATTTGACCTAATAGATGTTTTTCTTCAAGTAGTGGCTAAATTTCCTAAAGCAAGATTAATAATCGCAGGTTCTGGATCCCCAAGAATCATTTATGCATTAAAGAAAAAAGCAAAAAACTTAAAAAAGCAAGTTAAATTCACAGGAGCTGTTAGTTATCAGAATAAACGTCAGATATTTTTAAAGGCAGGCATCTTTTGTTTGCCTTCTTACGCAGATGCATCGCCTGGGGTACTTATGGAAGCAATGGCTTCCGGTCTTCCCATTATTACTACTTACGAATCTGATCCTCTTATGAAGGATGGTCAGGAGGGACTTCTTATAAAGGCAGGAGATACTAAGGCACTGTCAGCCGCTATTGACAGATTGCTGTCTGATAGAACATCTGCCAGACAACTTGGGCAAGTTGCAAAAGAGAAGGCGAGTCGTTACTCATGGGAAAATCAAGCAAAAAAATTTTTGAGACTGTATCACGAAGTGATTTGATTTTCTAAATAATTTTCTTGATTTTTTCGGCGGCTTCAACACAATTGGCTATTTTTCCGGAAAAAACAGTAAATATTTTTCGGTTTATTCTCCTCACGATGGTAGGCCGCTCGTCAGTTTTATCTTTGTAGGGAAGAACAGTTCTAATCGTATACATAGATCCGACATGTTTAGCCTTTGTTATCAGCGGAATAAAATGTTCGGTACTATCGATAAATTTTTTAAAATTAGTAATCGGAGGGTCTTTTATCACCCCTTTATTTAGAAGTTTGTGATATTTGTTTATGATAACAGGAAATTTACCTATATTCGCTTCGTGGATTGCATGATCGACATTGCCCATTAGAAAAAGATTGGTCGTGCCATATGGATCAACACACATAAATGGTCCATCTAAAACCACAATGCTCTTGTTTTTGAACTCTTTTGGCAGTCGAACGACAATTTTTTCACACAGCTCATACTGATAAACCTGTTGATGCTTTGGAAATTTTTTCAAAAGGCGGTTGATATCTGCATAAGTACAAATGATCACATGATCAAAATCATCAAATACTCTATCACTGGCTTCAGTTTTTAATAACACTTTGACTTTGCTTTTTTTCAATTTTGCCCAGCATTTTTTTTTGAGGATTAGGGGATTTAGCAGATATTCTTTAACTCTGATTGATAGATCTACATTTCTAACTTCTAGGGAGGGAATTTCTTCAACTTTGTATTCGAGTTTGAATTTCCCCAAGAACTTTAAATATTTTTTCTGACTAGTTTTACTTTTCTCCTTTGCAATGCAGTAGTAATTTTCGGTATTGGCCATTATTGCTGGTCTATATTCTTGCGCAAAACTCTTTTCTGATTTCAAAGAAGAAATCACAGTCTTAGGACTTCTGGGGTAATGATAACCTCGGTGAAGTCTAAATTGGTTGATTCCTGAGGCGGCAGATAAAATATCGTCATTTTTCTCAAATAATGTAACCTTGTTACTCGCACTCAGGACTGAGGCAATGGTAATTCCGTAAATCCCGCCTCCGATCACAGCAATTCTTTTACCTCTCATAAAAATTTCTATGAGGAAATTGTAATATAATATCCCCATCTTTCAAAATGGTGAAAACAGCTATTGTTGGAATCGGCAGATGGGGAAAGAAACTCCTCAGAGAAATGGAGAAAATTTCCGATGTTTCAATCTGTTGCTATCGTGGCAATAAGGAAAATTTACAGTGGATCAAAAAATATTATCCTAATATCAAAATCACTACGAAATTGACGAGGGTGTTGAGTGATAAAAGTATAAATTCGGTTATTATTGCCACTAATATTTCTTCTCATTTTAACTTAGCAAAAAAGGCTCTTCTTTCTGGTAAAAACGTTTTTCTTGAAAAACCCCCGACAACTTCAGTAAGTGAACTAAACGAGTTAATAGAAATTGCCAAGGCTAACAAGGTTCTTCTCTTTATAGACCATATTTTCGTATATTATCCAATCTTTTTTAAAGTTGCTCAAATTCTAAAGAAAGAGTATCCCCCACAAGTGCGATTCAAATGGTTAAAGTGGGGAACTTTTGATGAAGATCTTCTTTGGAATTTGGCTTACCATGAGGTTTACTTAGCGATAAATCTTTTTGGTACTCCGATCAGTATTAAAATCCTAGAACAAAATTCTATCAAAACAGATCTCGATCTAGTCAAATTTAAAATGGATTTCAAAAAGAGAGGCAGAATCATCAAATGTTTTTTTGAGATAAATCGCCACTCTCCCAAAAAGATAAAACAGATAGAATTTGTCCTTTTGAAGAAAAAATTAATTTGGGAAGACGATTTTCTATTGCAAAAGAATAAGATGAGAAAAGTTCTATTTAAATCCAAGGACAAACCATTAACCTTAATGTGCAGAAAATTTATCCACAAAATAGAAAATAATGACCGGTCTGACCCACAAGAAAAGGTCGCAAAGAAAGCAATAGGAGTCATCCAAAGGATTAATCAACTTGCAAAGAGATGAAAGTGGCCTTTGTTATTGAATATTTTCTACCCTTTTCTGCAGGTGGAGCAGAATGGAGTACTTTTTATATTGCTAAACTTTTAAAGGAGAAAAACGTTAAGGTTGTTATCCTGACTCCAAATTTTGGTGCCCCAAAAGAAGAAATTTTAGATGGAATTAAAATTTTAAGATACCCATTTTACAAAAGATTAACCTCGACAAGTACTTTTCCCGGGAATTTTGCATTCACCAACCCCCTTTGGATATTTTGGTCTACTCTTTTTTTATTTTTCAAATTACGAAAAGAAAACCCCGACATTATTCATGTTCAAGGAAAGTATTCAGTGCCTCCTGCAATGCTAGCCAATATTTTTTTAAAAAAACCAGTCGTTGCCACTGTCAGAGACTATATTCTTGTTTGTAACTATGGTTTATGCCTTTTTCAAAGAAATAAAGCCTGCAACTTAAAAGAGTATTTTTTCAAAGATTTTAGAAAGTACTATCAAAATTATGTCGAAAATAAAAAACTAACAACTCTTTTCTTAAACCTACTTTACGCAGTGTGGGGACGCTTCTCCAGAAATTTTCTCAAATTTTTCATCAACAGGGTTGATTTGATCATCGCCATTAGCCATAAGGTTGGTTCGATTCTTAAAGCAAATGGCATTGTCAGACCAATAAAGGTTATTTACAATCCCTACATATTTACTAATCCAAACAGCAGAAAAAAAGAAAATTTCATATTGTTTGTTGGCAGACTTACATATGGAAAAGGTCTGCCAATATTGCTAGAAGCTTATAAAAAGGTGAGAAGGAAGTATCCAAAGACGCGACTAGTGATAATTGGCAGTGGCCCACTCAGTCAAAAAGTCAAAGAAGCTGCAAAGGTTGACAAAAAAATTTCCTATCTTGGTCATTTAGAGCACTCTCAGGTATTTGCTTATTACCAAAAGGCAAAACTTGTTGTTGTGCCCTCATACTGGCCTGATCCTCTTCCAAGGGTGGGACTGGAAGCTCTTTCATTTGCGACCCCTGTTGTCTTCACCAAAAATACAGGATTGGTGGAAGTAATTCGTGAAGGAGTATTTGGCTATGGTAGCGAAAACGATGCCAAAAGTCTTGCAAAAACGATAATCAAAAGTCTCAACAGGAATTCTTTTCTTCAAAAAAACATCATTCAAAATTACTCTGAACTTAAAAATTTTAATCAAAAACTGGTATCAGAGCATTTGGATATTTACAGGAAATTAGTACGATGACTTTGGGGATTTTTCTAGCAACGGGGGACAGTTTCAAAGACATGGCCAAAACCGGCCAGGATGTCCGTTTTAAAAAATTTTATTTATCCGCTTTTGCCAAGGAATTTTCAAAAGTCTATGTCTTTTCTTATACTAATGAAAAAGTCAATGATTTACCCAGAAATGTAATTCTTGTAGCCAATAAATACGCATTGCACCGTTATCTTTATGGATTTCTTATGCCCATTATCAATATCAAATATGTTCTCGATTGCGATGTAATAAGAGCTTACCATCTTTCAGGTACTATCCCTGCGATTATTTCAAGAATTTTTTTGGGCAAACCATTTATTTTCAACTGGGCATATGATTACCCGAAATTTGCTCAAATCGAAAATAAGAACTTGCAAGCTATATTTTTTAAATTATTGTCTCCATTGGCGATATTTTTCTCTTCCAAAATATTTGCGGCTAACAAGCCAATCTTTAAAGAATTGCCAAAAAGTAAAGCTATTTACCTGCCAAACGGTGTTGATACCAACTTTTTTAGACCTACTAAAATAAAACCTAAACACAAAAGAATTCAGGTCCTTTCCGTCGGAAGATTAGAAAAACAAAAAAATTTTGAAAACTTAATAAAAGCTATGTCGAAAGTTAATGCGGATCTAACAATTGTTGGATCTGGCAGCTTAAAATCACATTTAATGCAAGTTGCCAAACAGCAGAAGGTAAACCTTAAAATTATCGACAAGGTAGAAAATACTAAAATGCCAAAAATTTATAACCAAGCAGATATTTTTGTTCTGCCTTCATACTTAGAAGGTAGCCCAAAGGTATTAATGGAAGCCATGGCCTGTGGGTTACCGGTTGTAGCAACAGATAATGAGGGTAACAAGGATATAATTAATAACGGCGAAAACGGTTTATTGGTAAATGAGTCCATCGAAGGATTAAGTAGCGGAATAAAGACAATTCTAGAGAATAAAAATTTAATGGAGAAGTTGAGGAAGAAAGCTAGGAAGAAAATAGAAAAAGATTTCAGTCTAACACTGTTATTGAGAACCGAAAATTATGTCTTAAAGCATGTTTGAGGAAATAAAATATTATTTTCTTACAACCTACAGAAGAAAAGCCCTGGATAAGGCCTTAAATGAATATCAGTACCTTTTTAAAGGAAACGTGCTTGATATCGGAGGAGGTAAAAAGGACGGTAAATTTAAACATCCTAGGACTAAAAAATGGATTGTCGTTGATATTGATAAAAAAACTAAACCTGATATTGTTGCTTCGGTGGCAAAATTGCCTTTTAAAGATGAAAGTTTTGATACAGTTAAAGCAACCGAACTTTTTGAACACGTCGATAATTATGAGAAAGGATTTTCTGAATGCGTTAGAGTTCTTAAAAAAAGGGGCCATTTAATCATATCCTCTCCATTCATGTATCCACTTCATCCTGATCCAAATGATTACCAGAGGGTTGGTAGAGAAAAATGGGAATCTTTAGCAAAAATTAATAAACTTAAAATCGAAATATTTGAAGAACAGGGCTATTTTTTTACATTGATTTCAGAGATTCTAAGGGCAGCAATAACGAACATGCCCTGGATTTTGCTGCGATACCCTTTATATCTATTATTCCCATTTTTTGATTTGTTAACATACTTAGACTCAACAATTTTAGTCCAGAATTCGAAATTTTTAAAAAGTTATGTCTGCGGTTATTTTATTTTTTTTAAAAAAAGTTAAAGTTTATTGTTATCAGTTTTAAAAATTTGCAAAATGCCACCGGCCAACCCTATAATTATGAATTGAGAAAAAATAATGGTTGTCATAGCTACAATTTTCTCATTTGGAACGCCTAGACCATAAAACAGTGCGACTGCAGATACTTCTCTCAGGCCAATTCCAGAAATTGTAATTGGCAAGGTAAGTACTAAACTCAAAAGGGGAATGAGAACGTAAAAATACTCGAAGGGCAAAGAAATACCTATCGATTTGGCAGCAACAATGTAGGTTATGACATTAATTATTTGAAAGAAAACAGAGACTGTTGCCAAAACAAAAAAAATTTTCTTCTGAGAAAAATCTATCTCCTCAAAAAATGAAAGAAATTTTAATAATTTAATTTTTCTTGCGATGCCTACGAGGCTCTCAGACAACAAAATAGCAATAGAGATTCCTAGAGAAATAAAAATAAAAATTAATGTCACTAATAATAACGAAAAAGGCAAGGACAACTTTTCAATTAATACTAGAGTTATCCCTAAAAGTCCGAGGACAGCAAAACCGTATAATCCAGCAACTCTGTCGATAAAAGACAAAAATATGCCGCTGCTTTTTGAAATGGTCCTATTTGAAAGATAAATACCTTTAACAAAATCTCCTCCAATACTGGAAGGTAGAACCAAATTGTAAAAATATCCTATAAGAGAACTACCTAACACAGTTCCAAAATTTATCTCTGAATTCTTCACCATAAGTTTAGCCAGTAAATATAGACGGTAGGATTTTAATACAAAAAAAAGAATTGCCAAAAGCAAAGCTTGGAGAAAAAGGAGAATATTTGCCTTTTCAATTATTTTTAAAATCTCAACAAACGAGATTTTTTGTAAAATAAGCAGAAGAAGCAAACCACTAATAACTACCCTCAGAAGAATCTTCTTACTAAGTATCAGCTTCATACACTCAACTTTTATTATCAATAATCTCCTTTATTTTATAGAAGTCTTTCTTAGGGCGATTTTTGAGAATCAAATCAGCTAAAAGCCCAAAGACTAATAGTTGTATACCGAATATAAAAGCAGTTGTGACAACAAGAGGCCAAATTTTATCTCTTAAATAATACCCAAAAAACATCCTCATAATTGCTAAATACATGCCAAAAATTATTGAAATTACTGTAGTCATCAGTCCTAAAGTTCCGAATAGATGTAATGGACGACTTTCGTAATTTCTCCAAAACCAAACTCCTATCATGTCTAGAAATCCCCTAATTATCCTCTTCCAGTCGTACTTGCTTTTACCATACCTACGAAATCTATGATTAACTTTTATCTCAGTTACCCTAAAACCTCTCCATTTTAGTAATCCCGGAATCATCCTATGAAGCTCACCATAAAGGTCTAAATCCTCAAAACATTCCCTGCGGTAAACACGAAGAGCACAAACAGAATCGTGAATTTCATCTTGAACGAATATTTTCTTCAGTTCTCTTGCCCCTAACGAGATAAATTTCTTTAAAAAAGGGTCTTTTCTCTTGTATCGCCAACCGCAAACTACATCAAAACCACAGCCTAATTTTTTCAGCAGATTAGGGATATCTTTAGGATCATTTTGTCCATCCCCATCCATTGTTATGATTATTTCACCTCGGGCGCTTTTGATTCCCGCGTCTAACGATGATGATTGACCAAAATTAGCTCTAAAATTTATTATTTTAATTGGAGAAAGAATTTTGAGTCTATCTAAGGTCCTATCTGTGGACCCGTCATTTACAAAAATTATTTCGAATTTCTTCTTGAGACCTTTCATTACACTAACAACTTCCTGATGTAAATTAGTAACATTTTTCTCCTCGTTGTAGACTGGAATAACAACCGAGTAGAAAGGCTTTTTCACACGGGGTTTCATTTTAGCGTATTGTATCACCATCACCTGTGAAATTTTAAAAAAAGAAGGTTTATTTCTTAAAGAAGTTTTAATGCTATACTATTACTCCTGCTAATCTATCGATTTTTATTCGAATAAATGACAGAATTTGCAATTTTTTTAATCCAAAATGCTCGCATTCCAATTGCAATTTTGCTACTTTTCGTTTTTTTGTTTTTACTCCTGACTCTAATAAAACCAGTTAATAGTAATTTAATAAGTAAATTCAACAAATATTTTAGTTTTAAAATCTTACGAGTACCGAGACCTCTTTTTCTTTTATCACTTGCGGTATTTTTTATTTGGGGTATTTGGCTAAGGATTGAGAACTTGGGAAGTTTAGAGTTTTATGGTGACGAATTCAGACACGTTTTTACGGCAGAAGGATTTAACAAAACCGGAAAATTTCTATACTGGGACCGAACGGCCAATAAACCTATAAATTATATTTACAATCGTGCATCTTTTTATACCTGGCAAGTTGCTCAATCATTCAAATTTTTTGGAGTAAACGAAACAGTAGCCCGGACACCCTCGGTCTTTTGGGGAACTTTATTTTTAGTTGTAGTTTTGATAATAGCATACAAAACTGAAGGAACTGGTCTTTTTACTTTAGTTTTCTTCAGCCAATTGGTTTTCGACCCCACTCTTATTTGGCAAACTCGGACAGTAAGAATGTACACAATGTTTTATACATTATTTTTTCTAATAATCCATCTCATTCTCAGACTTATTAAAGGAAAAGTAACGTTCAAAAATCAAATTCTATTAAGTGTCTTAGGATTGCTTCTATTTTTTGTAACCTACCAAATCCATCCACTTACAGTTTTGTTAATCCCAACAGTGATACTTTTTAGTCTATATAGAATTCAATATCTCAAGATAACTTTTTCAAAGAAGAAAAACCTTCTTTTAACCTTATTAATTTCTGCAATTATCTTCGGAATATTTGGCTTAAGGTTTTTTGGAAATCATATAGAATTTTCTCAACCAAATATTGAATACTTCTTTTTATCAATAAAGTTTTTCGCCCAGCCGCTTTTCGCTCTAATTTTGATTGCCGTCGGGATAGTTTATGTGCTAACACAAAGAGAGTCTGTTCAAAAAAATCAAAACATTTTCTTGTTAGTTCTACTTATTAGTTATTTAGGGTTAATGATTTTTGCAACCAATAGATACAACAATCTTAGATATCTTTTCCCTGCGGTCGTAATTGTTTATTGGTTTTTTGCCCAGGGAGTAATTTTCACAATATACAAAGCTGTAAAGATCCTAAAATTAGGTAGCAATTCGGCATTATTAATTGCTGCGGTGATTATTTTACTATTCGGCGTCAAAATCTCTATTCCAAATCTAACTAAAAATACACTTTTTACAAGTGTTACCGTTGCAAACTCTTTCCCTGATCCGGGCTTAGGTTATACAACAAAGTATAGAGAGATTTATGATTATATACGTGTTTATAATCCAGAAGCTAAAATTTTTTCACTGCATGGCCCTCATCAACTTTGGTATGCTAAGGGACTTGTTGTTAGTACAGTTCCAGACATAGTCCCGAATTTACCACCCTCCTCAAAGAAATATTTTACAGATGAAAACACAGCTATATCTAAAGTTAAACAGGAATTAGATGAAAACCCAGAATTTATTGTAAATTTTGAAAATTATTTCAAAAACAATAATGTTCAATGGCTAATAGTTGATGAAAAAATAGAACCTACGTGGTTTTCTAAAATGATTGAAAAAGATTATCAATTTGTTGAATTACAAATAAGCAAAAATTTTAATGGAGACGAAAATATTTTAGCGTTTAAAAAAAATATTTCTGGGCAAAACAGGAAATGAAGGAACCGGTTCCTTCAGGCACGAAATTGAAATTAGTATTACCTTTAACCAAAAGTCTAAATACCCCTAAGGGAATTTGGAAAATGCCTCCTTCTTCGCCAATTTTTATTATCTTAAAACCAGCTTTTTCTAAAACAAATCTTAGTGTATTAACAGTGAAAAAATTAATGTGAGTTGGATCTGTGAGCCAGCGTTTTTCTGTTGGAACGAATAAACACAGAAGCCCCTTTCTTTTTAATATCCTCTTTACCTCTTCTAAAAGCTGCCAGTAATTAGGAATATGCTCCAGAGTATTTAGCATTACACAAACGTCAACATCTTTAAAAGGAATTTTGTCGGTAGATAAATTTAAGCGAACAAGCTTTGCTTTTGTATTTTTATCAGCTTGACCTAAGGCATATTTTGAGATATCAATACCATAAGTTTCAAAACCATATTTGTCTGCTTCTCCAAGGAAAAATCCATAAGCACAACCAATGTCCAAAATCCTACCGTTCTTATAACCTAAATAAATAATCTCTTTTAGTTTTTTTTGATTAGTAGGGTTATTTTTTTCCCTATAATAACAACCTGCAAAATGGGTCTGGAAGTAATCGTCTTTTTTCATAACTTGTTAAAAAGTGTGGTAAACTTTTGCTCCATTACTTTGATCGAAAAATTCTCGATTGCTGTTTTTCTTGCATTTTGTTTAATCTTTTTTAAATTCCTATTTTTTAAAACGCTCACGATCTTTGAAGATAAAACTGTAGCATCATTTCTTTTCACAAGAAATCCGTTTAGTCCGTCGTGAATTATCACTTTGTTTTCATCCCAATCACCGACGATAACAACTAATCCCATCGCCATAGCGGAAATCATGTTAGAAGACAAAGCTCTTTCTCCTTGTATACCGCTGCCAACAGTTCCTACCCAAAGATCACCCACCGAAAGATATTTTGGAAATTGTCCATACGGAACAGAATTTAATGAAAAAACATTTTTCGGCTCATTGTTTAACTTGCGTCCTAAAATGATAAAAAACAGATCATCTCTTTTCGTCAAACTCCTTGTCGTATCCAGAATGGTATCGACCCCATGAAAAGGATGGAAAAGTCCACTATAGATGATGATTTTCTTATCAACCGGTAACCCTAACTCTTTTAGTAAATTTTTGTTCTTAGCTTCTTGTTTAAAAATTCTTTCATCGACACAACTATTACTCACAGTAATTTTATCCTTAGCTATTTTATATGTTTGGGCAAGCAGTTTTTTCATGCTTTCAGTATGAGTAATAACAACGTCAAAAAGTTTATAGACCAATCCGTCTATAAACTTAACGATGAACTTACCCGAAAAATTTGAAAATTCAAAATTATAAAGGTTTGTCGTGAAATGATCCAAAACCAGTTTATTGTCAAAAACCTTCGTAAGTGGAGCCGTTAAATACCACATCCAAGAAGGATATAAAAGAACTATATCCGAATTTTTTATAGCTTTAACTAACACTGGCAAAATCTGTAATGAATTTATAAATTTTCGAAGTCCGTCAGCCTTAGGTTCTAATTCGATAATCTCCAACTCATAATTTCTTGATAATATTTTTATTTCCTGTTCCACGCGAAAGTAATAGCCGTCAGAGCGTTTGTCCCTCGGAGGGAATAATACAACGATCTTTTTCATTTTTTAAAAACTATATAAGTTAAAAGCGACACACTGATAAGCCTTTCAAACATCAAGGAAAATACTATTCCGAGTATCCCAAAAGAGGGAATTAAGATAAAATATAAAAGAATCTTAATTCCCTGAGGAAATATATTAAAAAGTAAAGTATCCTTGTAACGTTTTTCAAAAACAACAGCTGAAGAAAGTGCAGTTACAATGGGAGAAAGAATCAAAGTGATTGAAATTAATCTTGCGAATCCAACCGCCTCAACATACTTAGCAGAAAACAAAAAGGGTATCAGAAACGGAAGAGTAAACCATAAAGCAAAAGATAATATAAACCCGATTAGTATTAATCTTAAATAATAATAAGCCAGTACTTTTTTATTCTCCAAAGAACTTTTGCCGGCCAATTTTACCGTATAAATGCCCATAAACGCCTTTAGGTTCCGGGTTATCCCATCTGGAATTAAAAGAGCCGTTGAATAAATCGCAAGTGACGAAAACCCACTCAAAGATCCAAGGAGGATTTTGTCCAGATTAGCCGCAACAAGCGACAAGCCGGAAATAAAAGACATAAAATATGAATATTCTTTGAATTTGCTATCCGTTTGTGAGTCTTTACTTAAGTATTTAGTAAAAAAACTATGAAAAAAAATATTTAGAACTGTAGTCAGGAAAAAATAGGTAAAAATTATAAAAATAACGTTTAGTTTAAGAAAAATTGCTACAATTGTCCCCAAAGAAACAATCCCGGAAATTGAAACAGAACTTATCGATTGGTTCCTAAAAAGTTTTTTACCGCTCAGTAATGAGTCATAAGTGCCGAACGTATTTAAAAATGGAAAAACGAGTGCGACTAAAAAAATAGAAACAGAAAGAGCCTCAGCTTGTTTTAAGAAGTAATAATAAGCAAGAGTCATCAAAAAGAATGAACCGGTAATTGAAAAGAAAAATCGCAACCTCAAACCTACAAAATAAGAACGGTCAAAACCTGAAGCAACAGATTGAATAACTGCAGTTGCGACACCGGGAAGTGAAAAAACGGAAGCCAAAGCAGAGATTGAAAGAATTAAATTATAAGCGCCAAAATCCTCTTTAGACCCAAACCTTGTAAAGAAAAATACTATGGCAAGTGTACTAAGGCTTGTCAAAATTTGCCTTATAAATATCCAGCCGCCATTAAAAACAAGGTAATCAGCTTCAAGTCCTGTATACGCTAGCAGTGGATAAATTTTATTCCTTACAATGTTTTTAACCATCTGATATATTTTTTAATTCCTGTTAAGATATCAGTTTTTGGTTCCCATTCAAGTAAATTCCTAGCTTTTTGAATACCCGCCCAGGTTTTTTCAACATCACCTTGTTGTATTGGCAATTTGTTGACCTTCGCCTTTTTACCTATTACTTTTTCAAGAGTCGAAATAAACTCAGTTAGTCTCACGGGATGATTATTCCCTAGGTTAATAATTTCAAAATCAAAGTTTTTATCAATTGCTCTAACAATGCCATCGACAATATCATCAACATAGGTATAGTCGCGACTACTTGATCCGTCACCAAACTGATTAATTGATTTACTTTCTAAAATTGCTTTAGTGAATAAGGCCGGCGCCATATCGGGTCTACCTCTCGGGCCATAAACCGTAAAAAGTCTTAAAATAACTGTTTTAAGTTTAAAGTTTCGGTAAAAGGTCTCAACGAAGAATTCCGCTGATCTTTTGGAAGATCCGTATGGAGAAATAATCGCGTCACATGGATCATCCTCAGTAAACGGCAGACGTGGCGATTGTCCATAAACCGATGATGATGACCCGAAAATGAATTGTTCAATATTATAATCAACTGCCAGTTTCAGCATATTGACAGTACCCAGCACATTAACTTGCGCATAAAGTTTAGGGTTGGCAATGGATGGTCTGACTCCAGCCCTTGCTGCTAGGTGAACGACTTTTTGCGGCTTTACTTTAGAAAAAATCTCGTGAAGTTTACCAAAGTCAAGTATGTCTATTTTGTAAAGTTCAAAGGCTTTTGATTTAAGTGCATTTTTCAAATTTCCCTCTTTGATTTTTGGGTCATAATAATCATTAAAATTATCAACCCCGGTCACTTCGAACCCCTCAGCAAGTAGCCGATCTACTAAATGTGATCCAATAAATCCCGCACATCCAGTAACAAGGCATGTTTTCATATTTTTATGTTTTTTGAGCTTTAATAAAAATCTCCATTTTGAAGTTGGTATACTTCGATTGTTTAACTTTAAAGCCTGTTTGCTTAATTAATCTAATAAGCTTTTTGGGGCTGTAACAATTAATATGACTTCCATTCCAAACAGACCCCTTCCACTTGGTCCAAAACCACCAAACCAATTTAAAAAGAAGACTATCTGTATCCTGTATGACAATTAATTGTCCTTTATTCTTAAGGACCCTATAAATTTCAAGTAAGGACTTTTCTGGATTGTCTAAATGTTCAAGCACTTCGATTGCGGTCACCGTATCAAAAGATCTATTTTTGAATGGTAACTTATGGGCATCTGCAACAAGAAAGTTAATTCCCTGATTTGTTGCTTTTGCATATTTAATTGCTTTTTGGTAGTAATCAATTGCCGTAATTTTCAAACCATGGTGCAGTTTTTGAATTTGGGCAGTCGTTGTGCCATCGGCGCAACCGATGTCAAGTAAGCTCCCAGAGGTTTTACCCATGAATTCTTTAAGAATTCGCCATTTTTTTTGATGCCAGTACCGCTGCAGCAAGTTACTTTTAACTCCCCTATGATAGTAGTCTGCTGGAACTTGCTTTAAGACTTCATTAAGACTTCTATTTACTTTTGCCATTTAAAATTTATTTACCAGTATTCCCATACGAGTCAGGCCTTCGTAAATAATTTCTGTCGCTACCTTATGCCCAGATTCTCGCCAATGTCCATCATTATCAAAATAAAGTGGGAAAATACTGCTTTTTTTGAAATCTGGCAGCAAGTTAATAGATGAGATATCTAGTGCTTTTAGCCTTCTGGTGAGTTCCTCTTCAAATGGGGTTCTAGTATCGACGAAATGTTCAGGGTAACCAAGTAATTTTCTGCCAGGCCATTCCCGGTCTGAAATCTGCGCAGGATCGGGTATTATAACAACAACCATGGGGACTTTCTGCTCATCAAGTATTTTCTTCATCATCCCCAAATACTTAACAGGCAGAATCCAGAGTTTTTCCCAATCCTCATCTGAAATTTTATCTCCTCTCTGAATAGCCATTATATCTTTATCAATATCACCTAAATGCAACACATTCTGTTGGACGGGTGAATTTCCTGCCTTAATAAAATTTACCAATTTTGAGTACACCCTTAAATTTTCCTTCAGCCAACTTTTTACCCGGAAGGGTAGGAATGGCAGTAATGATTTCGGGCGAGCACTTTTGGTATTTATTGAGTTAATGTTTTCGAATTTAAATTTTGCGGATCCATCAAAAATTTTTTCCTCGATTTCTTCAGCTGATGAACCAGGATAACTCAACTCAAGCTCCTTGAATCTTTGTCGATCTTCCCAGAAATCAGTAGGAGTGAAGGCAATAATCACCAAATCCGGCTCAAATAACACCCCCTTCTTTTTCAAGAATAGGTATTCAACTAATGGTGAGTAGGCAAAAACTCCAGAGTTGATAATCTCAATGTTAGCGTTATCTTGGAAATTTAGCCTTCTTTCCAATAATTTGGGAAATGATTCATCTATATCAACGCCATGGCCTTGGGCAAACGAATCTCCTAAAACTAAGATCCTAAAAATACCTTCTGGTTTATTAAGAGTATATTCCATGTCTCTTAAGCTCATACTATTAATTTTATAAACCACATCCCATTCGTCTGTCTTAAATCGACATTGCCTATTTGGTATCATCACATGATGAAATTCCTCATCAAGACTTTGACACTTATCAAGCCCATAAGTTTTTTCAGAAGTTAGTCTTAAGATTACTTCTATAATTAAAATAGCAATGACGATTGAGATGATTGATATTGCCAGTTTTGGAGATAAATTATGGATTCTTATTCTGGCTTCGTTTAGAATATTACCGACGTGAGATTTAAAAGTGCCCTTTTTATTGTTCTTTGTTACCATCTGTTTACCTTAGGTTATATCGTTAGTAATGGATTCTATCATGTTGGCGAGTTGTTGATCATCCTTTCAGTCGCATCTCTTTTATGTCTCTATTATGTAAAACCTAACATTCTGTCAAGGATTAATATTCCAATCGACAAAAACTCACTTTATTTTATATTTACCTTGATACTAATCATTAACATTGCTTTAGTCGGTGCAAGGTTAGGAGACCCCAGCCAAATTAATTGGAAATTTTTCTCCCTAATCAATCGAATCTTGGCAGGTTTTGCCCTAATTGCAGCGTTCTCCTATTTTTTAAAAGACCCGCCCAAAATACTTTCAAGATACCGGCTAATCCTGATATTTCTCATAGCCATTTTTATTAGAAT
>MFBU01000021.1 GCA_001775055.1 Candidatus Curtissbacteria bacterium RIFCSPLOWO2_02_41_11 | reverse complement strand
CAAAAACAATTAACAGTTGATTACTCAAGTGAACAAAAAATGTTTGAGTTTGTTAACCAGGAAAGGATTAAAAGAGGAATAAAACCTTTGGTTTGGGATGAGAGATTGACGGAAGTTGGTAGGAGTCATTCAAAAGATATGTTTGGGAGGGGTTATTTCTCCCATTATTCACCTGAGGGAAAAGATGTCGGTGATAGACTTCAAGATGCGGGTATTGCTTATACTTATGCCGGCGAAAATCTGGCACTGGCGCCTGATGTTACTCGAGCTAATAATGGACTAATAAACAGTGAAGGTCATCGCCGAAATATACTTGATCCGGCATTTGAAAAAATTGGCGTTGGCGCAATTGATGGAGGAGTCTACGGCAAGATGTTCACCCAAGTATTTACAAATTAATTCTCAACCTGAGTTTCTTTAGGCGAAAAATGTCATTTTTCCTGCAAGAAATATCCTAACCGATATTTCTTTAGGCAATAATTTTAATTATTCCGCAGAAAGTTTAATCTAAACTTTCTATCCCCAAAATAACCATTGACCTCTGGCCTGACGATATCCATGCCCAAAAGTTGAGCTGGGAAAATTGTGTAATCGCCAAAGCGCTTGTTAATTCGATCAATTGTTGACATTAGATCAAGCTGTCGCTTGTCACTTGGCAATAGAGGAATAGGCAGGTACTGATTTTTTGTTAACATCCCCAAAGTCACTCCGCAAAAGCGAACGTGGTCAATAGGCCAACTTTGGGAAATTTGGCAACATAAATCAAAAAGCCTCTTGCCGTCATCAATATAAGTTTTTAAAGTTCGATGGCCCCAATATGACTTTTGGCTACTGCGAAGTGCTAAGCCTACATATCTGCCGCAAAGATTCATCTGGCGAGCCTTATTGGCTGTTTCTTCGCAAAGATTGCGCATCAGTTTTAAAATTTCCTCTTTTTTCGTTAACAGGCGATGGGTAGTATAAGTTCTACTTACACTTTTGGCATCAGGAATTTCTGCTAACGGCATAACTGGTGAATTATCAATGCCTCGTGATACGTTGTAAAGATGCAGAGACCAATAAGATCCAAAGTGCTTATTTAAAAAATATAATGAGCATAATCTCAGTTTTGGAAAATTATCAATTCCGAGTCCAACCAAATGAGTATAAAGACCAAAACCCAGACCGCAGACATCCAAAAGATCCGATTGATCTAAAATTTCCAAAGCATTATCTTCAGTGATTGTAAAAAGTCCGTCCGGCTTAATTTGTGATGAGGCCAATTTAGCCAAAAGTCGATTGTGGGAAATACCGATAGAACAGGTCATAAAATCGCCGATTTCAGATTTCAATCGATCTTTGATTTCAAAAGCACAAGCCAAGGCACCATTAAAAAATTTTTCTGTTTCGCTTATATCGATAAAACATTCATCAAGTGAAAAAACCTCGCAAGTGGGGGAGTAAGTTTTGCAAATATTTATAAAGCGATAAGTGATATCTGCGTATTTGTCAAAATCAGCAGGCAATAAAATAATCGCCGAACATAATTTTTTAGCCTCAAAAGCAGCCATGCCGGTTTTGACCCCATATTTTTTGGCCTCAACCGACGCGGCAATGACACAGGTTCGACCGATTGCTTTTAAAATACCCACAGGTTTACCGCGCAAAGATGGATTAGTTTGTTGCTCAGCTGTAGCAAAAAAACTATTTAAATCAACATGTAAAATGATTCTTTTTGGCATTTTCTAATTTTGCGGCATAATTCTTTTAAGTTTCCATAACTGATTTTGAGTGTTGTATTCAAGCTCAAAATTGGCAGTTTCGGAAGCACAGACTAAATTCAAAATTTTAACTTCGCCAATTTTTTTGCTGCTTGTAAAAATTAACTTGTGGAATTTAATTAATCGGCGGCGCCAGTTCATGGCAATTGGGAAAATGTTTACCCCAAGCGGAGTCGAAGGGTCGAAAAAAGCCCAGATTTTAATTGATTCATTAATCGATGTTTCGTAAGACATAGGAAATCGCACTTATTCTACCCAAATAAAACCCGAAGTTCAAGAAGTAATTTGGAGTTAAAGTCAAAAGCTACTAGCTAACAAATAGTTAACCTGTTAACCTAATAAATAAGATGTTTCCGATTAGAGACAGTCTTAATTTCGGAAAATTTCCGCTGGTTAATATAAGCCTGATTATCGTTAACCTCTATGTTTTTTTCCAGGAATTGATTTCACCCAATCTTGATCAATTAGTTGTTAACTATGCCTTGATTCCGCAACAAGTCGACTTTTCGAAAATTGAGACTCTAACGCCATTTATCACATCGCTGTTTTTACATGCTGGTTTTTTACATATTCTTTCAAACATGTGGTTTTTGTGGGTTTTCGGTGATAATGTAGAAGCGGTAATGGGCCATTTTAAATATTTGCTTTTTTATCTTTTTTGCGGAGTGATTGCCAGTTTCAGTCAATACCTTTTTATCGCCGATTCATCCCTGCCAATGTTGGGAGCGTCAGGTGCCATTGCCGGAGTGCTTGGAGCTTATCTTAAATTTTTTCCACATCACAAAATTGATACGATCGTACCGATTTTTGGCTTGCCGCTAATTATAGCCATTCCTGCCAATATCATGCTTATTTACTGGTTTTTTACTCAAGCCTTTAACGGTGTGGCCACGCTTCTTGCGGCAACAGCCTCCATAGGCGGTATTGCCTATATTGCCCATCTTGGTGGATTTGCTTCGGGATTTATTGCATCACAACATTTTGATTGGCGAAAAATGCGTTGGACTTAAACATTTCGCAAGAGCTAGAATGAATTAATCAGAGGATTTTTGAAATGTTTGTTAAATCTTACAAATATTACCTTCGACTTTTAGAAAAAAAACCTAAGCTTTCTATACTTCAAAAAATTCTATTTTTACTATTTGGACTAATTGTGATTATTGGCGGTGGTTCATCAGCCCTTTTTTATTGGCAATATCAAAAAGAAACACCAATACGCCAAGAAAACACTTATCTGGAGCAGATCAGTACTGGTTTTATTTCGGCCCAGCAATCTGTTAATGATCTTCTCAACGGTTTTCAAGTAGCCGGGGTAAAAATTCAATCAGTCGATCAATTAAAAGAGGCGTCAGGATCCGCAGCAGGGTTTTATGTGCTTTTGGACAATGTTGACCGAACTATATCCTCAATCGAAAGTGCCAAGAAAAATATCGCTTTTCAAAAGGAACAATTGACAAAAATATCAACACCTTCAGTTTTCAACGAGTTACACAGCGAAGTATTGGCCTACTATGATGAAAGTTTAAATCTTTTTGATAATTTATTAAAAAAACATCGATTTGCAAAGGATTTTTTAATAGCCAGTGGTCCAAGTTTTTACCTACCGATATTGTCCAACGAATCATTGTGGCAGACCGGTAAAAACGACGAGATTATTGTCTACTATGAAGACATTAAGAAGGAAGCTGACGATACTCTTAATAAATTGTTCCATTTGTCACCCCCTGAAGATTTCCAAGAGCAATTTAAAACCCAAATCGCTTATCTTGAATTGTTGGTTAAAACAGCAAATTCCGTGCTTGATCTTCTTTCCCAATCTGATGACCAAAATACAGAAAATGCTACTCAAATAGAAAAGTCCTATCAGACAGTAGTTGGAGCTCGTCGGGAAAATGAAAAATTATCCGAAAAATTACTGAATACACGGCTTGATCTGGTATCAGCCAAACAAAATTTAGAGACGTTTGCTAGCGTAAAAATTCGTCAAAATAGCTTGACTTCAAATTTAGAAGATATTTATCAAAAGAGGCAAGAAATCAAAATCTATCAGCCTCCCAAAATTTTAAAGAAGTTTTTTTGATGTTGCTTTACTTTTTGCGGGGTTTACAAATACCTATCTATTTTTGGTAAAATTAACAAAAGGAGGAAATTAATGGATCCTAACGATCAAAATCCCATGGGACCTGTTGGTGATCAAGGTGTACCAGCCTCTGATCAGGGTGGCCAAGTACCAGACACAGGGCCAACAACAACACCACCACCACCAGCACCAGGACCACAGGAACCGCCTGAAGAGGGAACAGGGGAGATTGCTCCTCCTCCAGCAGGGGAGCCTCAAACTCCAGTTCCACAAGAAGATTCACAAGAATCTCCTGGTGGTTAATCTTCCCTATAAACAGATTCCTAACTAGGTTTTAATTGACAAGGATAGGGGTAATTCCTATGCTTGATATGGTGGCGTATTTTTAAGCCGCAAGAGGATAAGCAATTGACACTGTCCGCTTTAAAATTCAAAATTAAAGTACTAGCAGTTGTTGTTATAAGTGTTTTATATGGAACCGGTGCCTATTTCCTTGGGAAATCATCTGGTATTGGCAATCTTTTAAAAATCAAAGGCGTAGCAACCCAAAAATCGATCGAAGCTCCAGTTGAATCTCCAATTCCCAATTTTGATAGTCAATCGGGATCAGTTATTCCTTCTTATGTTAAGCTTTGCGCTAATACGGTTTACGGCTTTGAGGTTGCCTATCCTAAAGATTGGTTTATGACTTACCTGACGGATGAACAAAAATGCAATTTTTTCGCCCCTTACTCATTTGTTATTCCTAAAGATACTGCCGGTAATTTTGTACCGGTAAAAATAGAAGCAGTCAAAGTTGAAGAGTGGCCGGGCATTATAAAATTTTACGAAAACCCCAATGATTTTCAAAATGTAATCTCCATACAAAATATACAATCAGACAGCCGTATCGTTAGAGAAATTAAGACAGAAACTACTGGTTCTGGAATTCTACCAAAAGGTTATTCTTCGGTTTTTTACTTGGTGTTTGATGCAAAAACACCTTTGGTTGTATCTTTCCAGCAACTTTCGGATAAAGACAATGTTGACATCATGCAAAAAAATGTTGAGGATATGGTTAAAAGCTTGAGGTATTTTTAAACAAAAGAAAAGGCCTCTCTTGCGAGAAGCCCTTTCAAGTTGCCTATCTTGCGATAAGCAAAACATTTTATACAACGGGAAAAAAACTTTGTCAATCCCCCAAAATGAAGCCAAGATGGTATACTTTTGACATTAATGATTTACAAGTTCTCAATTGCCACTTCCAAAAAGAGAGAACTTCTTGATATTACCGAAAGCATCGCAGGCCAAGTTGAAAAATCAAAAATTAAGGAAGGAACCGTCCTTGTTTTTGCCCTGCATACGACTTGTTCCGTGATCATCTCTGAGGTCGAAGATAATCTTGAAAAAGACATAATTTCCTATCTTGAAACAGAAGGACCAAAAGGCCCTTTTAGACATAGTCACGGGAACTTAAAAGTCCATGACAAGCTGCATGTAAATCAGTCTCATACGCCGGCGCATCTGATGTCGGCAACTATTGGCCAATCACAAGTGATTCCGGTAAGTGGGGGGAAATTACTGCTTGGAACTTGGCAGCGCATCTGCCTTTTAGAATTAGATGGGCCAAGGATAAGAAAAGTTGTTGTTCAAGTCTTAAGATGAAAAATATAGCTGGTAAAACCGTCTACACTGTTTCAGAGGTTAATGCGCTGGCGCGCCAAACTTTGGAAAATCTTTCTTTTTGGGTAGAAGGAGAAATCTCCTCATTTAAAGGTTTAAATAATCATTACCGATACGTTTACTTTGATCTTAAAGATCCGCAAACCGGCTACAAGCTTCCCTGTATTTTAGAACCTGATATTTATAAATCTTTAGATTTTGAACTTTCCCAAGGAAGTAAGGTTTTAGCTTTAGGTTCTTTAACCTTATGGGAAAAAGAAGCAAAATTCCAAATGTACTTGGTTAAAATCGAAGCTTTTGGTGAGGGTTTTTTACTTGCCGAGCTGGAGCAGCTTAAAAGAAGACTCGCTAGGAAGGGCTATTTTGATTCGAATATTAAAAAAACATTACCCTCATATCCGACTAGTATTGCTGTAATTACCTCAACACTATCCGATGCCTGGCAGGATTTCAAGAAACATACAATCGATATGTTTGGCGTTTTTAAAGTTGCACTTTTTGATGTAGTAGTTCAAGGAGAAGAATCAGCTGGCCAAATCATCAAGGCCATTAAAGCGGCTGATAAAATGAATTTTGAGGCTATCGTTCTTATCCGCGGAGGCGGATCAATTGAGGATTTAGCTTCTTTTAACGACGAACAACTGGCTGATGCAATTTTTAGTGCGAAAACATGCATTGTTGTCGGTGTCGGTCATGAAAAGGATGTGACAATTGCCCAACTAGTTGCCGATGTTGCAGCCTCAACACCGACGGACGCGGCCAAAATTATCAGTGCAGATTTTATAAGGTTAGAGGAAAAATTGTCGGAAACTTTAATAAAAATTAGATGGTTGGTTAATAATAAAATTAATAGTTATTCACAACAACTCGATCTTTCTTTTCAAAAACTTTATTTTTTTGTTGAGTCGTATCGCGAGATACCCAAATTACTAAATTTACTTAAAAAATCTTTAAACGGACTTAAAAATACAATAATATCAAAATATTCCCAAAGACTTACTATTATTAAAACTAATCTTATAAACAATTGGAATTTAACTTACCAGCAAAATGTCAATATTCTTAAAGGTTTAAAGGACAAACTCAGCTTGCTTTCTCCCGACAATATCCTTAAAAGAGGCTACAGTATTGTTTTTAGTCTTGAGGACACAGTTATTAAGGATGTTTCTGACGTTGATATTGGTTCAAAGCTTAAAGTAAAATTATCAAGAGGTAAATTGTTGTCGAAAGTCTTGGCAAAAGAGCTATAATGGCAAAAGATTTTAATTTTACCAAAGCCCTATCTCGTCTTGAGGAAATTGTTCAAAAATTAGAAAAGCAAGATTTAGACCTTGAAGAAAGCGTTAACTTGCTTGCAGAAGGATTGACACTTCACAAAAAGTGTCAGGATCAACTAAAGCATGCACAAAGTAAAATTGACAAATTATTATCTGTCAAAGGAGGTGAACTAAAATAGCAGATCAAAAGATAGGGACAGTCACCCACTATTATGACAAGATTGGCGTTGCTGTCATCAAAGTTTCCAAAGGAGATTTAAAAGTTGGGGATTCCATAAAAATCGTTGATAAAGGGGGAAGTGAATTAACGCAAGAGGTAACGTCAATGCAAATTGAACATGCAAACATTGATATCGCCAAATCCGGTGACGAATTTGGGCTCAAAGTCGACTCGCCGGTTAAAACGAATTCAGAAGTCTTCAAAATAAAATGATTTTTGTATTGCACGGTAATGATATCGATGCTTCCTATGAACGACTCTCAAAAATACTTCTGGGGTATTTGAATTTCCAAAAAATAAGGCTTACGCAAAAAGAATCCTCTGATGCATTTTATTTGGCCGTGTTTAGTAAAGACCTAACTGGTGTCTCAAAAATCGTTATTTGCGAGAACTATTTAAGTGACAAAAGAGTTGATCACAAAATTCTTAAGGTAATCCCTAAAGAAGCTGAGGTGATATTTTGGGAAGATCAGCAAATAGACAGTGATTTAATTAAAAAACTCCCCCAATATACTAGGGTTGAATTATTTAAACCTAAAGCCAAAATTTTTTGGTTTTTAGATTCAATTTCAAATCAGTCGAGATTCACCCTTGAAAAATTTTGGGGGTTGAATTTCTCCTCAGAGGACAAAGTAATTTGGCAACTGACAAATAGGATGTTGCTCTTGATGCTGGCTAAAAAGGGTGCTGATTTGCAAACCGCCAGTAAAATTATCGGTAAAAGTCTCAATGATTGGCAATGGCAGAAGATTCTTAATCAGTCAAAACAATTTACGTTTGAAACGCTTTATGCAATTTATAATGCGATTTTGAAATTAGATTATATGATTAAAAGTGGATCAACAAATTTGAATGAAAATACCTTAGTTTCTCTTCTGCTTCTTAAGTATCTAGGAAAATGAATCTTTCACAGGTTAAAAACCCTAACGTCTTCTTCCTCGCACATTCGAAATAAATGTTAAAATTAAAATAGATCCAAGCTCGGGGAAAATATAATTCAGATTGGATCTGTCTGCTCATGAAGGATATCGTTTGGTTTTCAGAAGTTGATAAGGATGATGTTACCCTAGTTGGCGGTAAGGGTGCAAATTTAGGCGAGCTTTATAAACTGGATATTAATATTCCAAACGGTTTCATTATCACCTCGCAAGCTTATTTTAACGCACTTAAATCTGCCGGGACGATAGATCGAATACGAGGCATTCTCTATGGCCTTAATGTCGATAATCCACTAGATCTTGAATCAAGGGCGCTGGCTTGCCAAAGAGAAATTTTAAATCTAAATCTTGACAAAAGTTTAGAAAACAAGGTTGAAAAATATTATAAAAAGTTATCCGGTTCGCAAGATATATTTGTGGCCGTAAGGTCTTCGGCAACTGCAGAAGATTTACCACAAGCATCGTTTGCCGGTCAACAATCAACATTTTTAAATGTTAGAGGAAAAAAAGAGTTAAAGAGTGCGATATTAAAGGCCTGGGCATCATTATTTGAGGCAAGGGCCATATTCTATAGAACTGAAAAGAAATTTGACCATTTTAAAGTTAGAATTGCCCTACCTATTCAGAAAATGGTTGAGTCCGAGGTATCAGGAGTCATGTTTACAATTGACCCGGTTACCAATAATAAAGATTCTATCGTAATCGAAGCCATTTATGGACTTGGTGAACTGATAGTTAGCGGTAGAATGACTCCCGATCATTACGAAATCAGTAAAAATAATTTTTCGCCAATCAAAAAAATCATAGCCAAACAGGATAAGCAACTTATTAAAGGAAAAAAAGGAAATAAATTAATATCGATTGCTAAACCCTATCAACAAACGCAAAAACTTGCAGATGAAAAGATTATTCAACTTGCTAAAATCGGCAAGTTAATTGAAAAACATTATTTCTTTCCGCAAGATATTGAATGGGCTTACAAAGACAGTACAATCTACATTGTTCAGACAAGACCTGTTACCACTCTCAAAACACAAAAGAAAGAAGAAAAACTTGTTAAATCACCAGTTCAAACCGATAAAAATAAGATAATTCTTCAAGGTTCACCAGCATCTCCGGTAATTGCTACAGGACCGGTAGTTATCATCAAATCTCCAAAAGAATTAAATAAAATCCAAAAAGGAGACGTATTGGTTACTGAAATGACCAATCCTGACTTCGTACCCGGCATGAAAAGGGCTGTGGCTGTGATTACTGATAAAGGAGGCAGAACTTCTCACGCTGCAATTGTCTCGAGAGAACTAGGAATTGCTTGTGTTGTCGGTACGGAAAATGCTACTAAAAAGCTTCATGATGGCATGGTTGTTACCGTTGACGGAGCAAAAGGAATCATTTATAAAGGCCAAATTATCTTTGGAAAAAAGACATTAGCAAGCGAAATTAGCAGTGATAAGGTAGAAAAACATTACAAAACAGCCACCAAACTGTATGTCAATCTGGCTGAACCAAATTTGGCTTTTAAGGTTGCTTCCCAAAATGTTGATGGCGTGGGTCTATTGCGAGCCGAATTTATACTTAGTCAAATCGGCAAACACCCAAAACAATTTTTAGAAGAAGGTAAAGGGTTGCAATTCATTGAGCAATTGACAAACAGTATTAGTACATTTGGGAAGGCTTTTGGCAAACGGTCTGTAATCTACCGGGCTACAGATTTAAAATCAAATGAGTACAGAAATCTTGCAGGCGGTGATAAATTTGAACCAAAAGAAGCTAATCCAATGTTAGGTTATAGAGGAGCTTTTCGGTTCATTAAGAATCCTGATGTTTTTAAATTGGAATTAGCTGCAATTAAAAAAGTTCGTCAAAAATATCCAAACATTCATTTAATGATTCCATATGTTAGAACTGTTAATGAACTAATCAACGTAAAAAAAATGGTCGATGAATTTGGTCTTCTTAAAGATTCATCTTTTAAATTCTGGATGATGGTTGAAATTCCCTCAAATGTTATTTTGCTTGAAGATTTTATAAAAATAGGCATTGATGGTATTTCTATCGGTTCAAACGATTTAACCATGCTCATCTTGGGAACGGACAGGGATAAC
>MFBU01000020.1:55103-66522 GCA_001775055.1 Candidatus Curtissbacteria bacterium RIFCSPLOWO2_02_41_11 | reverse complement strand
CAGCGACACGCCACATTAAAATTCTGGAAAGTTTGAAGTTTTACAATATCGTAGTTTCTTTAAAAGGGTCTAGTAATGTTTTAACTCGTCAGGCCTACATGCTTTTTGCCAAACGTTTTAATTACCCTTTGCATGTCGGTATAACCGAGGCCGGAACTCTTTGGGCAGGGACCATCAAAAGTGCCGTGGGAATCGGTTCAATTCTTGCTGAAGGAATTGGTGATACGATACGCGTTTCTATAGCCGATGATCCCAGAGAGCAAGTAAAAGTAGGTTGGGAAATTCTTAAGTCTTTGGGACTTCGCCAAAAAGGAGTTGAGATTATTGCTTGCCCGACTTGCGGACGTACAGAGATTGATCTTATTGATCTTGCAAAGAAAGTGGAGGCGATTGTTGCCAAAGTTGATGCTCCAATTAAAGTGGCGGTCATGGGTTGTGTGGTCAACGGTCCGGGCGAAGCCAGTTTTGCCGACATTGGCGTCTGTGGCGGCAGAAATCAAGGTGCGATCTTTAAGAATGGAAAACTTGTAAAAACGCTACAGGAGGCAGAACTGTTACCAGGTTTTATCGAAGAAATCAAAAAAGTTCTCGTAGAAAAAGGATACCAGAGTGAAATAAGTAAACTTCATGATTAAAAAAATTTTACTGGCTACCCCTCGCGGTTTTTGTGCGGGCGTTGATCGGGCGATTGATGTAGTTGAGGCGGTTTTGGAGATTTTTGGACCTCCTGTTTATGTCAAACATGCCATTGTTCACAATCTTCATGTGGTTGAAGATTTAAAGATCAAAGGTGCAATTTTTGTGGAGGATTTAGATGAAATTCCTTCCCCGCCAGAGGCGAGGCAAGCAAAATCAGTAGTGGTTTTTAGTGCCCATGGGACCGATCCGGCCCTAAAAGAAGAAGCCAAAAGACGGGGACATAAAGTAATTGATGCCACTTGTCCTTTAGTCACAAAAGTCCATCTTGAAGCCAGGCGCTATGTCAATGACGGTTACTTTGTTATTTATGTCGGTCATAGGGACCATCCGGAGCCGGTGGGGGTTTTTGGTGAAATACCCAAAGGTACGGCGGTTTTAATTGAGGGAGCCGACGAAGTTGATACACTTGTGGTTCCTCAAGAAGAAAAATTAGTTTATCTGACCCAAACGACTCTTTCAATTTCCGATACTCGTGACACTGTCGAAAAATTAAAAAAAAGATTTCCCAATATAATTTCGCCTCCTTCCTCTGATATCTGTTATGCGACAACAAACAGACAAGCGGCAGCAAGAGAACTTGCGAAAAAGTCCGATTTGGTTTTGGTGATTGGTTCTAAAACAAGCTCGAATTCCCAAAGGCTTCGGGAAGTTTGTGAAGAAGAAGGAACTTACGCCTATCTTGTCGATGATGAGACGATGATTGATCCCAAGTGGTTTGGCGATGCTCAGACTTTGGGTGTTACCTCAGGTGCTTCCGCTCCTGAGTATTTGGTGGATAATCTTGTTGATCATATTAAAAAGTTGAATCCAAATGTTCAGGTCGAAAACTTAGAAGTTTTGAGGGAAGATATTACGTTTCCTCTGCCTGATGATTTGGTGTCTTTGGTCAAAGAAACTTCTAAGGGTCGAATTTGGGTCGAAAAACATCGGGTGGCCACGCAAAGATAAATGCATTTTGAAAACTCTCTGAAATCTTTTTTAGCCTCTTTTGAGCCATATGCCACAAGATATTTTGCCCGGAAAATAGAGTCTTGCGAAAAATATCCTTTATTGATTCATCAATTTTATAAAGATCTTTCTGATTTTACAGTAGGTGGTAAGAAGCTGCGGGCATATTTAGTTTGGCTTGGGTATCGGTTGTGGAAGGTAACAAAGAGACAAAGGAACAAAGTTGGAGAGGGTATAAAGGAAATCCTGCCCATTGCTTTAGCTTATGAACTTCTCCACAGTTTTCTTTTAATTCATGACGACATTATTGATCAGTCTGACAGTCGGCGAGGTAAGTTAACAATTCACAAAAGGTACGAGAAGTTTTTTGGGAAGCATTATGGTTTAAGTCAAGCCATAATCTTGGGCGATATTGCCTGTTTTGAGGCCTTCAGCCTTGTTGCCAATTCTGATTTTTCCGAGAGCCAAAAAGTTGATTGTCAAAAAAAGTTGATCTTCACCCTTCTGGAAACAGGTTATGGAGAGGCTTTAGATATAGAGTATTCTTATAGAGAGGCGACTTTTGAGGCAATTTGGCAGATGATGCAAGCCAAGACTGCCAAATACAGTTTTGTTGGACCTTTAACTTTAGGGGCGACTTTGTCAGAGGCAAGTAAATCACAATTAGGTTCTTTGGATAAGTTTGGATTACTAGTTGGGACAGCTTTTCAACTTCAGGATGATTTTTTGGGAGTTTTTGGCAATGAGAGAAGACTTGGCAAATCAATTCTTTCTGATATTTCTGAAGGCAAGAATACCGTGCTTATTTATAAAACGAGAGAAATGACCAGGAGTCAAAACAAAAGAGAGCTGGAGAGGCTTTGGGGCAAAAAAGATGCTAAGATGGCTGATCTTAAAAAAATTAGGCAAATCATCATAAGTTCTGGTGCATTTGATTGGAATCAAGCGCAAAAGAAAAAGTTAGTTGGCGAGGCAAAAGTCCATATTCAAAAGATTACCGAGGAGCTTAGTTTGCGCCAAATATTATCCCAATTGGCTGATTTTGTAATTGAGAGGGAAAGTTGAATCGCTGGAGTTTTTTTGTTATCCTTATCATTAACCTTAAGTGAGTAAATCAAGTTCCAGAAAAGCAGTTCCTCAACATGTAATAATTATCCCGGACGGCAATCGCCGTTGGGCTAAAAAGCACGGATTGGCCCCGATTGAGGGACACAAAAAGGGTTTAGAGACAGCTTTGAAAGTCGTTCGTGGTTCGCGAAATTTAGGTGTGCGGATTTTGACTCTCTGGGGATTTTCGACGGAGAATTGGAGTCGGCCATCAGTTGAAGTTAAATACTTAATGAAGCTCTACTCTTGGTTTTTCAAAAAGCACTTGGGAGAGTTGATCAAAGAAGGAGTCAAATTTAATTGGTTAGGAAGACGTGACCGAGTACCCAAAACCTTAAAGCAAATTTTAGAAAAGATTGAGAAAGCCACTGCCAAAAATACTAAATATATTTTAAATATTGCGCTTGATTATGGTGGACATGAGGAGCTAATTAATGCCTTTAAAAAAATTGTTAAAAAAGGACTTAAACCCTCGCAAATTAACGAAAAAACAGTTGCCCAAAATCTTGAAACCACAGGAATACCGGATCCGGATCTTTTAATTAGAACTTCTGGGGAAATGCGAACTTCCGGCATTATGCCTTGGCAAACAACTTACACAGAGCTTTTCTTTTCCAAACTCTTCTTTCCCGATTTTTCTTTGGCCGAGCTTAAGCGCGCTATTGCCGATTTTTCTCGCCGCCAGCGCCGCTTCGGGCAGTAAAACCCATTAACACTTCAGTTCCATTCAGTGTTAATCCTGAGCAAAGTCGAAGGATTGACACTTTTTTTCACAAGTGCCTATACTGAGATTGGTTACCCTCAAAGATGGTTAGTACTACTATTGAGAGAAGAGAAGATACAACTGGTTATACTACCTACGAGAAAAAAAACTACATTAGAGAATTGCCCCTTTTAGAACTACCCCAGGCCATTGGATTACTGTCTCCAGAAGAACAGGCTTTATTTAACCGAGTTTTCGAGATTGAAGTTTCCAATGGGCAAGATGGCAATGGATCGAGGATGGATTTTCCAGCTGAGATGCAATCTTGGATAGTAGATAGATTTAAGCGTGATGGTGAGACACCCGAAGAAACTTTAGAGGCAATGTGTAATCAAAGGGTTTTGGTGGTTAGAAATCGTTTTACTAAGGAAGGAGGAATTTATAATCTAAATAGACTCAATAGACCAAGAGATCTAGTCAGACCCGATACTTATCGAGAAGATATTGAGAGGTCCAGAGAAAATTGCTCTTTTTGCGATCCCACAAAGAATACCCCGGAAACTGTTGCCATTGGTCGTTTAAAAGATAAGTATAATCAGAGTTTCGCCAATCTGACTAAGTTTGCCAAGTATCATGAAATTATTGCTGGTCCGCATAACCCTTTTGACAAGACTCGCGATGTTTTTAGGTCTCAGATTGCGATTGCCCAAGAAATTGCCCGTCGAGTTCATGGATTTGATTCTGCAGCCCAATTCATGATGATTGGTGAAAACCAAGGTCCTGATGCTGGAGCCTCAAAATACCATCAGCACAAACAAGTGATGATTTCTGCTGGGACGATGCACTTCCCCGATGCTGAAAGATGGCATGAGGCATCAATAAGATATCGATTCGAAACAGGCAGCGATTTCACAGGAGATTGGTTTGCTGCACACGAAATGATCGGCCTAGCAAGAAGTTTGGAAGATAGCGAAGGCGAAGTTTTAGTGGTGGCTTCATTAACTCCTAAAAAGGATTGTGGAGTAACAGTTATCGGTCCCAGATTTAAAGACCCACTCCATTTGGGCCAGAGATTTATAGATACCTGTTGGGAAGTTGAAGAGTTTATGATGACAGAACAAGGGGTAGAGCAGTTTAACACCGCTTTATATCTGCCGCCGCTTTCGAGAACGGATGCATACTGGAAGGATTTTAGGCCAATGTCTGTTTTTACACGAAGGACTAAGTCTGATATGGGCATTATGGAAGGAGCGGGAACTGCAGTTTTATCGGTTGACCCCAAATCCTTTGCTGGCGATTTATTTTCCCACTTACAAAAAGCAGCCTAGATTCGTGTTAGAATAGTTTAATTCTTATGGCCGATCTTGATTTGCCCGCAGCAATTAAAAAATTAGACAGTAAAAATCTGGCCGGTTCGATTGAGCAGCTTGACAATCAATGCGAGCAGGTTTTTGGGGAAATTGCTAACCTTCAAATTAACCCCGATTTTGCCAACGCCGAAAAAATTGTTGTCTGCGGTATGGGCGGTTCGGCACTGGGCGCTGATGTTTTAAAGTCACTCTATTTTAACGAATTAAAAGTGCCGCTTGAGATTATCAATGGCTATTCTCTTCCCGGCCATATCAATGAGAAGACTTTGGTGATTTTTTCGTCATATTCCGGAATAACTGAAGAAGTCTTGGCAGCTTATGATGATGCCAAAGATAAAGGGGCCAAAATTTTGGCTATTACATCAGGCGGAGATTTAGGCCAAAAGATTAGATCTGGCGAGGTTGAGGGCTATATCTTTGATCCCAAATATAACCCTTCGGGACAACCGAGAATGGGCTTGGGCTATTCGATTTTGTCGCAGGTTTTAATTCTGGCGAAACTGGGATTTTTAAAATTTGGTCAGGATGATTTAAACAAGATTTTGGTAGCCATTCGCAAAGCCAATTCACAATCTAATATTGATGTTGCGACCGATAATAATCCGGCAAAACAGATTGCCAAAAAATTTGTAAACAAAATTCCATTTCTTTTTGCATCCGAGCATTTGGTTGGTAATATTCATGTTTTTGCTAATCAGCTTAATGAAAATGCCAAAGTTTTATCTTCCTATTTTACTTTGCCGGAAGTGGATCATCATCTGATTGAGGGTTTGCCGTCAACAAATGAGATTCACGAAAGGGTTATTTTTTTCTTTCTAAAATCCAATCTTTATTCACCGAGGGTTTTGAAGCGTTACGATATCACTAAAACGCTTGCTGAGAAAAATGGATTTGAAACAGTTATCATTGAGCCGCAGTTTACGACAAAACTGGAACAAGTATTTGAATTTTTAACCCTTGGCAGTTGGGTTTCTTTCTATCTGGCAATGTTATATGATCGTGATCCTTCACCAATCCCCAATGTTGATTTCTTGAAGAACGAACTCTCCAAAGAGTAAAATCAACTCCATGTGTGGTATTTTTGGCTATATTGGAAAGCGCAATGATGCTGCTAAGGTTGTTTTTGAGGGTCTTAAACGGCTTGAGTATCGAGGCTATGATTCGTGGGGAATCGTTGCGAAACAGGAAACGAGAAACAGGAAACAAGAAACAGGAGACTTAATTATAGAGAAGCATGTTGGCAAAATTTCTGATTCTTCTCTTAACTCTAAACTCTTAACCCTAAGCTCTAGACTTGCCATCGGTCATACCCGCTGGGCAACTCATGGCGGGGTTACGGTCGCCAATGCCCATCCGCACTTGGATTGTTCGGGTAAATTAGCTTTAGTCCACAACGGAATTGTCGAAAACTATCAGAAACTTAGAAAAAGTTTAGGTAAAAAGGGACATAAATTTAAGTCAGAAACCGATACGGAAGTAGTTGTCCACTTGGTTGAAGAATATGCAAAAAGGCAATCTTTAAAAGAAGCTGTGCGGAGTGCATTTCAGGATATTACCGGATTGAATGCTTTTGTTTTCATTTCAGATAAAGACCAAATATTTGCAGTAAAGAGCGCAACTCCATTGGTAATTGGTATTGGTAATGGGGATAATTTTATTTCTTCGGATCCAAATGCTCTTTTGTCTTATACCAAAAAGGCAATTTTACTTGGCGATAGCCAGTTGGCAGAAATTAGCGCAGATAATGTCAGAATAACCAGTCTTGTCACAAGAAAAAAAATTAAGCCTAAAGTTTTAAATATCGACTGGAAGGCAGAAGAAATTGAGCTGGGTAGGTTTAAACACTTTATGCTTAAGGAGATTTATGAGCAGCCACAGATCCTTAGAAATATTGCCCAAAATTATACGCAGCAGATTAACCAGCTTTGTAAGATTATTAGGCAAGCCCACGGCATATTTCTTATCGGTGCAGGCAGTGCATTCCATGCATGTTTAGCTGGATCTTATCTCTTTTCAAAAATCGCCAAGGAACATGTTAATACGATAGTTGCTTCCGAGTTTAATTATCTTGAAGATTTTTTAACAAAAGACAGTTTAATAATCGCCCTTTCTCAGTCTGGCGAAACGATTGATATCATAGAACCCTTAAAAAGAGCAAAAGAGAAGGGTAGCAAAATTGTGGCAATTGTGAATAATCAGGGATCAACAATTTGGCAAATGGCAGACTATAAAATGCTTCTTGGCGCTGGGCCGGAAATTGCAGTGGCTTCAACCAAGGCCTATATTGCAAAACTGGCAATACTTTTATTGATTGTCAATGGACTTATCGGAAAGTTGGAAAATAGTCAGAGTTTATTAATGGAAGCAGCAGCGGAAGTTGAAAGGTTATTGAACGAGGAAAATTCTACTATTGAAAAGATTTCTAGGGAACTGGCAAAACATGAGCATATTTTTACTCTCGGTCGCGGTCTTTCTTTTCAGTCGGCACTAGAAGCTGCTTTGAAAATGAAAGAAGTAAGTTATATCCATACAGAAGGGTTGGCCGGGGGAGAGTTAAAACATGGACCTATTGCTTTGATTTCCGAAGGTACTCCTTGTGTGGTTTTTGCTCCACTTGATGAAACTTATGAGGCAATTATTTCCAATGCCGCAGAAATTAAATCAAGAGGCGGTTTGATTATCGGTATCGGTCCGATCCAAGAGTCTGTTTTTGAAAGGTGGATCAAAGTTAAAGATTTGGGAGTTGCCTCAATTATTGCCAATGTTATTCCGGCGCAACTTTTTGGGTATTATTTGGCGCTGGAAAGAAAACTTGATCCGGACAAGCCCAGAAATTTAGCCAAAAGCGTGACGGTAAAGTAGGTATTTAGTATCTGGTATCTAGTATGAAAATACAAAATACAAAATACAAAGTTCAAAATTCTAACCTAAGGCTTGATGCAAAGGAACTGCGGGTAAGTCAGCCAACTAAATCGGACTTGGCGAAAATAAAACGTCGGGAGATTTACATCATTTGCGACAATGTTTTGGATACTTATAATATCGGCTCGATTTTCAGACTGGCGGATGCGGTGGCGGCTAAAGGCGTTTATTTGTGCGGTCAGTCGGAAACCCCACCGAACAGCCGCATTAGCAAGGCATCAGTGGGAACGGATAAATGGGTAAAGTGGCAGTACGCTTCGACTGTAGTTGAAGCAGTATCAAGTATCAAGTATCAAGTATCAGGTATAAAAATAATAGCAATTGAGCAGGGGAAGGGAAGTATTGATTTTAGAAATGTAGATTATCGGGCACCAGTAGCATTTGTGGTTGGGAACGAGACAGAGGGAATCTCCAAGGAAGCGTTAGCGCTTTGTGATCAAATCGTCGAGATTCCGATGTTTGGGATTAATAAAAGTCTTAATGTAATGGTATCTTTAGCTATAGTTTTATATAAAGTTCTTTAAGGTAAAATTTTTGCGGTTGCCGTTTCACTATGGGTCTAAAATTCTTAAACGTAATGGTCAGCCTGGCGAAAGTTCTTTATAAACATAAATATGAGGATTTATGGTTCTGTTACAGTATAGAGTTTAGTACTTGCACACCTAGTGGATGCTACTAGTGTAACATTGCCTCCAACAGGTTCTGTACTGTTCTCGAGGCAAGCAGTTAGATTATAAGCACCAGCGCAATATGATGTGGTGCAAGTAGCTCCACCACGCGTAACTAGTGAATCATAGCAGTAGGCAAGACCAAGTGTGCAGCTACCGCCGCCACTCGGATCTTGGGGAACTTTTTTAATATAAGTTGTTTCAAGTGCTGGTAGAAGAGCTATTGTTGGCAATAGACAAGGACTGGCTGTGGTACAACCTGGGTAATAGGCAGAACTTGTTGAATCACCCTTGGCAAGCTCCAGCGCTTTTTTGAGGGCATCAAGGTCTGATTTTCTTCTGCTATCGCGGCCTTTTTGTTGAGCACCGCCAAAAGCAGCAATGGAAATAGTAACCAAGATACCTAAAATAGCCACAACGACAAGAAGTTCGATTAAAGTGAAGCCGCGTTTAGTGGTTAGTTTGGGCATTAATTTAAGAATAGGGCTAATTGGAGATATCTGTCAAGTTTTGTATTAGGTTTTATTAGTTGGGTCTGACAGTATAAGCTTTACCAGACGCACATCCTAAATCCGCAATTCCGTCCAAATCTTTACTATTTTCCAAACAGGCTTTTAGGGAGTAATTGGTGCAGGTTCCATTACAATTTGCAGGAGTGGGAGTATAGTTATAGCCTACGGGAGTTTTGGGATCTAGCGGGACAGAATTCATGTAAGGAGTACTACCAGAAGTTAGTGATGGATTGGTTGCCGTATCCGTCAGCGCACAACCACCTGATGCATCGTAGGTAACACATGAGGGATAATAATAGGCTCCGGGAGTATCTTGTTTGGCAAGTTCTAGAGCCTTTTTAATAGAATCCAGTTCCTGTTTTCTTCTGGAATCGCGCGCCCTTTCCTGAGTGCCGCCGTAGGAAGCTAGAGCCATCCCGGCCAAAATTCCAATAATGGTAATGACGATCAGAAGTTCGATCAATGTAAAGCCTGATTTAACTTGAAACTTGAAACTTGAAACTTGAAACTTTTGTTTCTGGTTTACTGTTTTCAGTTTCTTGTTAATTGTTCGCGAAGCGCGGGGCATTAATTTAAGTTTAAAGTTTAAAGTGCAAAGTGTAAAGTTTCAGAGTCAATTGTCAAATGTCAGATGTCAAATGTGAGGAGTCTAGCTGTTGCAAACGAAATATTGACCAGCAGTGTAAGAGGCATCACCGCCTGAAGTTGGGAGCCCAGGTTTTGCATTTGATGTTCCTCCGCCGCATTTCTGATAAGACGCAAGGCCGTCTTGATCGGTGTTTCTTTCCAAAGTTACATACAATGAATAGTTTCCAGTCCCTGTAGTATTACCAGGGCAAGCATAGGGAGAAGTGCTTAGATTGACATTAGTTGGGTCTGGTATGAATGAGTAGACCTGGGGTGAAACATTTTTAGGATCATTTGGGACGGAACTCATGTAGTTGTTCGGTGGTTTAAGATAAGTTTGAAGAGCAGAATAAGATGTCACATTTGGATACCAAGCATTACCAGTGCAATCCGATTTGGCAAGTTCCAGGGCCCTTCTAATCTGGGCAAGATCACTTTTTCTAATACCGTCTCTGGCTTTTGCTTGGGCGCCGCCGTATGAGGCAAGCGTCAGTGCGGCTAAAAGACCGATGATTGAGATGACGATGAGGAGCTCGATTAGCGTAAAACCCTTCTTAACTTGAAACTTGAAACTTGAAACTTGAAACGAATAATTTTTGTTTATTGTTTCCCGTTTATTGTTAACTGTTCGCGAAGCGCGGGGCATTAATTTAAGTTTAAAGTTTAAAGTGCAAAGTGTAAAGTTTCAGAGTCAATTGTCAAATGTCAGATGTCAAATGTGAGGAGTCTAGCTGTTGCAAACGAAATATTGACCAGCAGTGTAAGAGGCATCACCGCCTGAAGTTGGGAGCCCAGGTTTTGCATTTGATGTTCCTCCGCCGCATTTCTGATAAGACGCAAGGCCGTCTTGATCGGTGTTTCTTTCCAAAGTTACATACAATGAATAGTTTCCAGTCCCTGTAGTATTACCAGGGCAAGCATAGGGAGAAGTGCTTAGATTGACATTAGTTGGGTCTGGTATGAATGAGTAGACCTGGGGTGAAACATTTTTAGGATCATTTGGGACGGAACTCATGTAGTTGTTCGGTGGTTTAAGATAAGTTTGAAGAGCAGAATAAGATGTCACATTTGGATACCAAGCATTACCAGTGCAATCCGATTTGGCAAGTTCCAGGGCCCTTCTAATCTGGGCAAGATCACTTTTTCTAATACCGTCTCTGGCTTTTGCTTGGGCGCCGCCGTATGAGGCAAGCGTCAGTGCGGCTAAAAGACCGATGATTGAGATGACGATGAGGAGCTCGATTAGCGTAAAACCCTTCTTAACTTGAAACTTGAAACTTGAAACTTGAAACGAATAATTTTTGTTTATTGTTTCCCGTTTATTGTTAACTGTTCGCAAAGCGCGGGGCATTAATTTAAGCGTATATCGATTGACAGGTGTTGTCAACAGTTGTAGAATTGTTAATTGCGAATGTGAGCGAATGCGAAAGTAAAGTAATATTTATTCGCATTGATTCGTTGGTTAGGATTATTTTTTAATAGCACTTCTTATTGCTGCGAATGTAAATTAATAAATTTAACAACATAAGCATTGGCTCAAATTCGTTAATCGCGTCTAACGTGATTGTACCTTAACAACTGAAGAGAGTAATGCTGCTTTTCAGTGCTACCCCTTTTTGTCATCCTCGCGAATGCGAGGATCTAGATTCCCGCTTTCGCGGGAATGACATAATAGGAGTTTGAACTCTGGAAAGTGGCACCCAGCGAAGCGTAAGCTTCGCATAAATTCCTTAGAGTAAATTTTAAGATCGAACTTTTTTATTTGAGAGTTTGATCCTAGCTCAGGATGAACGCTGGCGGCGTGCCTTAGGCATGCAAGTCGAACGGGTCCGCGCAAGCGGACCAGTGGCGGAAGGGTGAGTA
>MFBU01000020.1:0-55088 GCA_001775055.1 Candidatus Curtissbacteria bacterium RIFCSPLOWO2_02_41_11 | reverse complement strand
AGGGTGAGTAACGCGTGGGAACGTACCTTTTGGTGGAGAATAGCCTTCCGAAAGGAGGGGTAATTCTGCATAAGTCCGCAAGGAGAAAGGGCTTAACCGCCCGCCGAAAGAGCGGCCTACGTCCTATCAGCTTGTTGGTGGGGTAACGGCCTACCAAGGCAATGACGGGTAGCTGGACTGAGAGGTCGGCCAGCCACAAGGGAACTGAGACACGGTCCCTACACCTACGGGTGGCAGCAACCAGGAATCTTGGACAATGGGCGAAAGCCTGATCCAGCGACGCCGCGTGGGGGAAGAAGGCCTTCGGGTTGTAAACTCCTTTTGGCCCGTGTAATGCGGGCAGAATAAGCACCTGCCAACTACGTGCCAGCAGCCGCGGTGAAACGTAGGGTGCAAGCGTTATCCGGATTTACTGGGCGTAAAGGGTTGCGTAGGCGCCCAGCTTCATCTTGTCTGAAAGCCTCCCGCTTAACGGGAGAAACGGACAGGAAATGAGCTGGGTTTGAGGCTCACAGAGGTAGCCGGAACTTGCAGTGGAGCGGTGAAATGCGTTGAGATTGCAAGGAACACCGATGGCGTAGGCAGGCTACTGGGTGAGATCTGACGCTGATGCACGAAAGCTAGGGGAGCGAAGCGGATTAGAGACCCGCGTAGTCCTAGCCGTAAACGATGGACACTAGCTGGCTGCCTTATGGTGGCTGGCGCAAGCTAACGCGTTAAGTGTCCCGCCTGGGGAGTACGGCCGCAAGGCTAAAACTCAAAGGAATTGACGGGGACCCGCACAAGCGGTGGAGCATGTGGTTTAATTCGAAACAAAGCGAAAAACCTTACCAGGGTTTGACATCCCGCCTGCAAGCCGATGGAAACATTGGATTCTTTTGAAGGTGGCGGGACAGGTGCTGCATGGCTGTCGTCAGCTTGTACCGTGAGGCGCACCCTTAAGTGGGTTAACAAGCGCAACCCCCATCCCATGTTAAATTTCATGGGAAACTGCTCGCTAAAAGCGTGGAGGAAGGTGGGGATGACGTCAAGTCAGCACGGCCCTTATGTCCTGGGCTACACACATCCTACAATGGGTGATAAACAGCGGGTTCGCAACGCCGCAAGGTGAAGCTAATCCCTTAAAAGCACCCTCAGTTCGGATTGAGGACTGCAATTTGTCCTCATGAAGCTGAAATCGCTAGTAATCGCGGATCAGCAGGCCGCGGTGAATACGTTCTCGGGTCTTGTACACACCGCCCGTCAAGCCAACAAAGTCGGGAGTGCCTGAAGTGTCGCATTTAGCGGCCCCAAGGCAATATCGGCGATGGGGACTAAGTCGTAACAAGGTATCCGTTCTGGAAGGAGCGGATGGATCACCTCCTTTCTAAGGAGAATGAATCAGAGTCTAGAGTCTAGGAAAACTAGGGTCTAGAAACTCTGCAATTTTCTACCTCTCACGTGGTAGAAGTGACGATTGGGGAATCGTTAAATCCTCGGGTTGCTGTATGCCCAACATACAGTCTCTAGGGATGGGTGTCACTTTTCAGGGTTTGATAAGATGCGAATTAGAGCGAATGTGCTAATTTGGTCGAAAATTGCTGTATAAGTCTTTAAACGGCAACAAATTTACAAGGTCTTTCTCAACCGCGAATTGGTACGAATAAGATCGCTTAGTGAAGTTTTAGAAGATTTTCCCATTTGTCCGAAATTATTCCATCAACTCCCAGTTTTGCTAGCTGGTTGGCAGTCGGGAGGTCATTGACGGTCCAGGCCCAAACTTGCGTTTGGTCATCTTTAAATTTTTCGATAAATTGTTTATTGATAAGCTCGTAATACACAGAAAATCCAGCAGGATTTTTTAAAGAAGGCAAGATTTTTTTGATTTTTTCAACATGCTCTTTGGTTCTTAAAGTGTAAAATGGCAACAAATTATTGCCCTCGCAAAGCTGAGAGATTACCGGCCAATTAAGACCGCAGATTCTAACACCTTTAACTTTAAAAGTTGAAAGTAAATGGGCAAACTTGCCGGCAAAAGAGAGAGAAAATGTTGCCCGTTTTAAATCCAAAAATAGCCTGTCACGGACACTTGGGATAAAAAGTGAGGCCAGAATCGGTCCGACTCCGAGGATTCCTTTGATGGCGGAATGCTGAACCACGAATTTGGGCAAGAAAATTCTTTTGGAAACATCAACTTCTATGAAGTCTACGCCTTTTTTAAGGGCATTTCTGGCTTCTTTTAAATTACCGACAGAGTGGGCGATGATTTTCACACTTTAAACAATAAACAATAAACTGGAAACTGACAAGCCCGTTTGATAAAATTGACTTCTAATGAGTGCTGAAAGGTCTGTTGCAAAAGAAGACCAGTCACTTTGGAATTCGAGGTTGTTTAAAATCGGTTTGGTAACGGCGGCGGTTGGAGCTATTATTAAGGCCGCCGAACTGATTACCGTTGGAGTAGTTGCAGTCGGTGGCGCTTGGGCGCTGTGGAAAGGGAAGAACACGAGATGATCGAACACGAACCGACCAGTCAAGCCGGACCCGAAAAGGGGAGTTTGCGGTCGACTGGAGAACATAATTATGTTGGGTTCGACAGGAGTAGCCTTGATTGTTGGTCCTTTTGTTCCAGCAATTGGCGGAGTGGCACTTTTAGTCAGTGGAGCCATCTTAGTGCATAAAGCATCAAGAGAAGGCTTAAAAAGGATTAAGAGAAGAAATAATAATTGACATTTGTCTGGTGCCACCGCCGTCACTAAAGTTTCGGCGGGCAAGCAAGTTGGTAAGGCAAGTAAATAATGGCGCAGTGGCGAAGTGGAAACGCTGGGGTCTGCAAAACCTCGATGCGCGGGTTCGATTCCCGCCTGCGCCTCAAAAGTAAACAATTAACAATTGACAATTAACGGATTTTTGGGTCCGTGGCTCAGTGGTAGACTCGCCTTCGCTAAAGCTTCGGCGGAGCAAGGCGTCACACTGATAAGAAAAATATTTTGGGGTCGTTAGCTCAGTGGTAGAGCGCGACACTGATAATGTCGAGGTCGAAGGTTCAATCCCTTCACGACCCACAAGTAAATATTTTTCTTGCGGTTCTCAGCCATTGCATGGCTTGTGGGCCTAAATGTGAAGGTCGGAGGCTATAGTCCTGAGATTTTATCGAAAAGTTCGATCCCTCCCAGACCCATCGTATTAATTGTATTAATTAATTTATGAAGACTTCAGCTGGTAAAATTTACTTGTGGATCGGTGTATTGTGGGTTTCGATAACTGTAATAATAGCGATAGTCTTTCTTGCTGGAAATCCACATTATTTTAGTTCTCAAGAAGGATATGAAAAATTTACTCTTTACGCAAACGTCATAGGTTTTCTAATATGGAGTATCCCTGGTTTTGTTTTAATTGTTATTGGAAAGCGCAAGTTGAAGTCTGAGTAAGACGGAGGTCGGAGGCCTGCCCCGTAAAATTCGCGCCTTGAGCCGTGTATGAATAATACTGAAAAGGCGAAAGGCAAGAATTAGGTTCGATCCCTCCCGGACCCACAGGACTGTTTCCTCGCTAAACTTTACTTATTTGGGAATGTTAGCCTTTGGCTCGGCTGGATGGTAACCACCTCATAAGGTCCGCCGGTTTGCTGAACCAAACCTCTTAAATCATAACCTCTTACTTCTTTATCACCACTCCTGATCTCGTCGATTCTTCCATACAAATCTGGATTTTGTGGTTGTAGTGTATCGCGATTTAAATCTAAGACTTCACCTACTCGGGCGTAAAGCTCATCTTGAGTAATTTCATCCGCCTTGAAATGGCCTTGCTCATCAAGATATTTCTCCGGATGCATTTTGGCTAAGATACCGGTAATACTGTCGCTGGGTTGAACTGTGTAGGCGGTAAATTCTGGTTCTTTTGGGGCGATTTGGGTAGCGGAAATTTCGCTAGTTGGAGGTTGCGTAATTGGTTCAGCAGCCGCGGGAGGGGAAACTGGGGTTGTTGCGCTCTGACCTTCAACATTGACAGTATCACGCGGCATCAAGATAGCGCTGACTGCCAAAACTAATGGAGAAAGCCGCAGGAGAATTCTTCTCAAATTGGCCAGGGATGATCTGCCCTCAGCACTTCTTAAGCGACCTAAGTCCTCAACCAGCTCTGAGGCCTCCCGTTGAGTTCTTTCGACAAGTTTAGTGGGATCAGTTTCGGCCAAGATATTTCGTACTTCTTCAAGGGCTCTTTCGGCATCGGCAGTAGTTACTGCTGTCTCAGGTTGGGGAGTGGAATCAGGAGCTCGTGATTTTTCAACATGACCAAGAACAGACAAGACTTGTTCATGAGTTGGGCTAAACTGCTCTGGTTGCTGATCAACCTTCTTCTGGACATACTGCTCATTTTGTTGACGGTTTAAAATTTTGCCTTCCTCTGTTCGAAAAAATTGTTTAGGAGCATCCTGAGGTTCGGTGGCTACTCGTGGTTTTTCGGTGACTTCTATTGTTGAACTATCTTCCATAATTTTAGTATGGCCTTCGGGTGAAATGATGTCAAGGACTTTTTAGGTCACGAATTTGAGAAGAGTTGAGGGTGCAATTTTATCCCCGTTTTTGGCCGATTCCTCGATTATCATCTTTGCGATTCCGTCTTCGATTTTGTCGGCAATCAGGCGCCTGATGGGGCGGGCGCCAAAAGTCGGATCATAGCCGGCTTTGGCGACTTTTTGGCAAAGCTCATCGGTAATTTCCAAAGTGATATTTTTAGTTTCTTTTATTTTTTGGGCCAAATTATTAAGCATGAGTTTAGTGACTTGGCCAGTTTGTTCATCGGTCAGTGGTTGGTAAACAACCACGGCATCAAAACGATTGATAAGCTCCGGCGAAAAGAGGCCTTTTTCTAAAATATAGTCAATTAGTTTTTTTGATAAATCCGCTGTTCCCTTGGTTACTTCTTCTCGAATAAACTCGGCTGCGGCATTGGAAGTGGCAATAATAATGATATTGTCAAAGCTGACCTTTTTACCAAAAGCATCGGTAAGATGTCCTTCATCCAAAACTTGCAAAAAAAGATTGTGTACAGAGGAGTCGGCTTTTTCAAACTCATCAACCAATAAGAGTGCAAAAGGATGCTGGCGAATTAAGCTAGCCAGTTGTCCTTGAGTTTTGTTCCTGATATCGCCAATTAATCTCGAAAGACTATCTGTCCCTTGATATTCGGACATATCAAGGCGAACCATTTTTTCCTCCGAACCGAAATAAATTTGAGCCAGGGCTTTGGCAGTTTCGGTTTTACCAACGCCGGTTGGTCCCAAAAACAAGAACGAACCGATTGGTCTTGCGCCTGTTTCAATTTCGGCGCGGGCGCGGCGCATGGCGCGGGCAATTTCCTCAATGGCCTCGTTTTGATTGACAATTCGTTTGTGCAAGATCTCCTCAAGATTTTTTAACTTTTGAGCTTCGCTCTCTGAGATTTTACCAATGGGAGTTTTGGTCTTTGTACTTATGACTTCATCAACCAGATTAACTTCAATAGTTAAAAGATTGCGAGCTTTAGCCTCAGATACTAAATCATCAAATAAGATTAATGATTTTTCAGGCTGTCTGCGATCGGGCAATAACTGATCTGATCTTTGGGCAATCTCCAGAATTGCCCCAAATGATGTGGCAATCTTTTCGCCTTTGGAGATTTCAAGTGCCTTATCAGTAAGAATGGCGATAGTTTCCTGGCGGCTTGCTTCTTCAATGTCGATTTTCTCAAAAAGTTTTAAGAAGTTAGAGTTGGGCCGAATAAACTGGCTAAAGTCATCCAAAGTGGTAATGCCAATTATCGGTAGGGAGTTATCAGTTAGCATGGTGGTTAAGACTTCAGAAAGATCAATGCGGCCATCAGCAGAGCTTGAGAGTCTGTCGATTTGGTCAATTCCTAAAATAATATTGCCGGCATGTTTGGCCTCGGTCATAACCGCTTCAAAATTACCTTTGACCTCTAAAAGATTTTTGCCGGTGCCGGCAAGTGCTACTGAATCTAAAAGCATTAATCTTTTGCCAGCAAGTTCCAAAAGCTGCAAGTGGCCAATGGCCGAGGCCAGAAAATGTAAAGTCGTGTGCCGGCCAACTCCCGGTTCGCCGACCAAAAGCACGTTGTTATTTTGGGGCCGCGCGAGAACCTTGGCAATTTCACCAAGAAGTTCAAATTTTTCGGCCGGTATATGCGATGAAGTTTGACCAGTCAGTTCTGTTGCAAATCTGTCCAAAGTGTTGGTATAGCCAAAAGCCAAAAGTTGGCCAATCGGAGCGGGTCGAGGCGGCGGTTGACTTTCAAGATGGTGATTTAATGTTTTAACTAGCAGTTCAAATTCTTGGGGTTTAATGCTTTTTTGCTCCAGATAAATTGCCAGTTTTTGAAAGTTTTTAGCAAGTTTAGTAAATACATCAACTAGTTTGTCGGTGGTTTTAATATCTAAAGTAGAGGGAGCAGGCAGATTTGTAAAAACCGGTCCAAAATCGCCGGGAAAAAAGGTGCTTAAAAGTTGGAAAAGATCGGTTGCGGTTAGTTTTGCGGTGAACTTGCCGACATCTTCAAGATCGGATGATACTAAACTATTCTTTTTAAGTCTTTGATATTTTGCAAGGGAAAAAATAGGAATTAAATAGACAAAAATTAGCATAAGTTGGAAAACGGCAAAAAGTATAGTTGAGCCGATACCGGCAATTATTAAAAGGATGCGAACGGTAACACCGATGGTGCGGGAAATTAGATTAAAGGATATTTTGTCAATCAAACTTGGCGCTTTGCCGGTGATTTCCAGGCGTCTGTACGGAACAAAAAGGGTTCTTAAAAAGCCGCCAATATTAAAGAAGCTAAGGGTAAAGGTAAGCTGTCTTTGGCGGTTTTTGATAAATTCAGGAAGCGCTGTGCTGTAGTGCCAGCTGAGATAATTTTGTTCTTGGGGCAGATTATTGGCCATTAGTTTAAATTTAACAGAAGGAAGCTTTTGGGGCAATTTAGTCGGTTGACATTTTAACGCTGGCACCCTATAATTATAGGTTATCATGAGCAGGATTGAAATGCAGCCATACAGGCAGCTATCAAGAGAACTCTCCCGAAGGCGCTTATTAAAATTGACTGGCGGCGCAGCGGCTGCTGCTGTGGTTGGCGTCGGAATTTTCTCGGGTATTGAAGGTCCGATGAAGTGGATCGAGAGTACTTTTGGGTTTTCTTCTAGTATGGAAGGGAAGCCAGTCGAAGGTGCAAAAGAAGGCATCTATATCGTCAGACCTAATGTTGGGGAATACGCCATCGCCCGGTCTATCTATCATGCATCGGATGATGATAAAACTCAGCTTGGTTACCTAAAAGTTGATACTAAGCTTCAAGGAATTCTTGTTAACGGTGATTCCTATCCAAGCCCTTACTTTGATGATTATAATCACTTCATCAATGGTCGCTATTATGGAGAATGGTTGGAAGCAACAAGTCTTGATGGTGCTAGAATTCCGATTTACGAACGGGATAATCTGGGTAATTTGGTTCCCAAAATTGGTAAAGATGGTCAGGCAGTTACGGTTGAAAAAGTCTATACTAGCCATAATTTCGTAGAAGAACTAGCTGCTGATTCGCAGCACTAAGTAGAAAATAGCTTCACGAAGTTGATTTTCCCCCATTATTCGTGCTAAATTGCGCTGCCATGACGCCTGAGACAAACATGGGATCTGGGATAACTCTCCATGAAACGAAAACCGGTTCTACACTTAGGGATGTAGTTCTTCAGATGTTAGTTGATGGGTTGGATGAACGGGAGATTGCCCAACAATTAGAGAAAAGTATCTTTACTATTAAAAGAATCGTGCTGGGGATCGTACTTAAGGCAGATCCAAATCGAACTAGACCTATTAAGGATATTAAGGATAATCTAATTCCAGCAGTCATTGATGGTGTTGAAGATGGTTCACTTTCTGTTGAAAATTTAGCAAAAAAGCCAAGAAGAGACTTATCGGCTCAAGAGGCCTTGATTTTGGCTCTGACTGTAGGACGAATTGACAGTTGGACAATTATGCGCAAATTGAAGATTGTACCCTTACAATTTGACCTATTTCGAGACAATATTTGCAGTAAATTAGGTGTGTCTAATTTTTTAGGTGCCGTGGCCTTGGGAACTGCTGCCAATATGCAGGTACAAGGATCTAAAGAAGGTCAGCAGCATGTATAATGAGCCCGCATGTTTGGCGATTATTATGAAGTTCGCGATTGGCTGGAGAGTTTTTAGGCCCGCAAGCCACGAAGTGGATGAGGACTGCAAAATTTTCTAATATGTTTGAAAGTTATATTGATGTTCGAACTTGGTTAGAAAATTTTATTCCCCAAGTTTGGACAAAGCAAGAATTAGGGCTGGCGCGGATTCGATATCTTCTAAAACTTCTGGACAACCCGCAGGATAAATTCAAATCAATTCATGTAGCCGGAACTTCGGGCAAAGGCTCGACGGCGTTTTATATTGCAAGATTATTAGAGGTATCAAATGTACCAAAAGTATCAGAAGCTCTTGGTACCCGTGATACTCTTGATACTCGTGGTACTCCTAAAGTCGGCTTACACCTTTCTCCTCATCTAGTTGATATTCGAGAGCGGATGCAGATATTTGAAAGTTCAAAGTTTGAGAACGAGTTGATGCCGATAGGGAGATTTCTAAGACTGTTTAATGAAGTTGGACCGATTGTCGAAAAGATAAAGAAAGACAAGTTCGAATTAACGCCGAGTTACTTTGAAATTTTGGTGGCGGCGAGCTTCCTTTATTTTGCCCAAGAAAAAGTTGATTGGGCGGTGGTGGAGGTTGGCCTTGGAGGAAGGCTTGATGCGACTAATGTCTTGCAACCGGAACTTTGTGTGATTACCAATGTAGGATTGGATCATACGGAAATCCTTGGAAGTACTGCTGAGAAGATAGCTTTTGAGAAGGCGGGGATAATCAAGTTACAGGTACGAAAAGTACGAGAGGTACGAGAAGTATCAAAAGTACCAAAGGTGAATCAAATTGGAGTATCGGTAGTAACTGGAGCTACGGGAAAGGCACTGAATGTAATTGAGAAAGTGGCAAAAAGCAAAAAAGCTCCGTTGATCAAAATTGATACTCAAAGTTGGCCAAAGACCCTAAAATCTGATGCTAAAGATTACCTTATTAAATATTACGATATAGTACGACATAGAACTCAAAACTTTGTGTTAGAAAATGTTTTACTGGCAGTTTCAGCTTTGGAGACTTTAGGATTTAGAGTTTCGAAGTCGTCATTGAAAGAAATGTTGTCCTTACCTTTTCCCGGCCGTTTCGAGCAAATTGACGATCGAGTGATTTTAGACGGAGCGCATAATCCTGACAAAATTAAGTTTTTGATCCGCTGGATCAAAAAACAACTGACAACTGACAATTTACAATTGACAAAAGAAAAAATGTCAGATGTCACCGGTCAAATGTCAATTGTTCTTATAGTTGCTTTTAAAAAAGGTAAAGATTGGCAAAAGATGATTGATTTATTGATCAAAAATTTGCAGGTTAAGACGGTCATCGCAACGAAATTTTATGCGGTAACAGATATGGGAAGGTATCAGGCAGTTGATCCAAAAGAGATTAAAGATTATCTAGATACTAAATACAAAATACAAGATACAAGATACTTTAATAATTCTCAGCAAGCTATTTTCAGTGCACTAGACTCTAGCACCCTAGGCACTAGCGAACTGGTTCTAATCACTGGCTCGCTGTATTTGGTTGGGGAAGTCCGCACTATCTGGCATTTGCCTTCATTTTGATCCAGTCAGTAAAATAGCTACATGGCACCAGAGACTAAAATTTATCTCATCCGCCATGGGGCGGTGGAAAATCCCAATGATATAGTTTATGGCCGGATGCAGGGATTTCCTTTATCTTCACAAGGCAAGGAACAAGTTAAGAAGCTTGCCGAGGTTTTGAGATCAAAAGGCGTCAAGTTTGAGGCGATTTATTCAAGTCCACTTGAGCGGGCAGTGCAGACAGCCCAAATTATCAAAAGAGAGTTTGGCTTAGCCAATATTAAGATTAATGAAGCATTGATTGATACGGCTGTTCCGGGCATTGAAGGTAAACCGATGGATGTAGTTCGAGCTGTTCAGTTTGATAATTTTAGACCAGAAATTAAGGTTGCCGGTTCCGAAACTCCCCAAGACGTTATTGACAGGATGTCAAGGTTTCTTAAATTTGTCAAGCAAAACCATCAAGAAGAAACGGTGGCTGTGGTTACCCACGGTGATCCTTCAAGATTTGCGCTTTGGTGGCTGCAGCATCCGGAAGGAGGTCTGCCCAAAAAGTTAAGAGATGATGATTATTTGGGTAAAGCCGAAGCAGTAGTTTTGAATTTTGGTGAAGGAGATCAATTTCTAGGTTATGAGCATATTCGACAAGAAAACTCCAATCCACTTGCTGAAGAAAGATCAATCAACTAGAGTAAAAATCTTCTTAGTTTCCGCCGCAGCTTGATAGTTACTACCAGATACTTAATACTTAAATTAGTGAAGATTCTTTCTGATCTTGATGTTTTTGGAAAGCGGGTTTTTGTGAGGGCGGATCTTGATGTGCCTTTGCGCGAAGCGCAAGTGGTAGATGGCGAACGACTAACGACTAGCGCAGAACTCGAAATTTCTACCAGACTGACAAACCTGAAGCCCACGATTGATTATCTTCTGGAACATGAGGTTTCTCAGATAATCATTGCCGGGCATATTGACCGTCCTTCGCCAAGGCTACGGAGCGGCAAGCCGGTTATTGATCCAGCGCTTTCGACAAAACAGCTTTTGCCGGTTTTGGAAAAGATTTTAAAAAGTCAAATTGCTTTCTATCCCGACGTGTCTACTCAACCCACACCTGGTGTGTACCAGGTAGACAGCTCGGGGTCAGGATTAGTTGTTCTTTTGGAGAACCTGCGATTTTGGCCGGGAGAGGAAGCAAATGATTTGGAATTCGCGCGGCAATTGGCATCAATGGCAGATGTTTATATCAATGACGCTTTAAGTGTCAGTCATAGAGAGCATGCGTCTGTAGTGGCGTTGCCTAGCCTTTTGCCTCATGCAGTGGGTTTGCACCTTCAAGAGGAAATTGAGGTTTTATCTGAACTTCTTAAAAATCCCCAAAGGCCGTTTGTGGCCATTGTCGGCGGCGCCAAAATAGAGACGAAAGTGCCGGTAATTGAGAATTTGGCGAAAGTTGCAGATTGGGTAATTGTCGGAGGAGCATTAGCAAAAGAAATTCGAAATTACAATGAAAAAATCAAAATTGCCCAATTAACGGAGGACACAAAAGATATTGATCGAGAGTCGATTGAGAAATTCAGGTCGATCATTGCAACGGCCAAGACGGTTGTTTGGAACGGGCCGATGGGAGTTTTTGAGGAGAGGTTTGATGAAGGATCGATGGCAGTAGCAAATGCAATTATTAAGAGTGGTGCTTACAGTGTGGTTGGTGGTGGGGAAACGACAGAGTTTTTGGCATCTAAAAAACTTCTCGAGAAATTTTTTTTCGTCTCCTCGGGCGGCGGAGCAATGCTGGGATTTTTATCCGGTAAAGAACTGCCGGGGCTAGTTGCATTGGAGTGATTTTCCAGTAAGTAGTTAGTTGTTAGATGTTAGTTGTTAGTTGTCTATTACAATGACCTATTATCAAAAAACTGCCAAGGAAGTTTGCCAAGGATTATTGGTTAGTGCTCAAGAAGGCTTAACTCTGACGCAAGTCAGCTCCCGCTTAAAAACCTTCGGCCCTAATATTTTAGCCCAAGTTAAAAAAGAAACGATTTTTGATATTTTCGCAAGACAATTCAAAAGCCCCTTAATTTACATTCTAATTTTTGCGGCGGTTTTAGTTTTAATGTTTGGCCAAAGCATTGACGCTTTAGTTATATTGGCGGTAATTACCATTAATGCCATAGTCGGTACGGTTCAAGAAGGAAGAGCGAGAAATTCCCTGCAACGGCTTAGAAATTTGATACGCCACAAAGCAGTAGTTAGGCGGGGCGGTGAAGAAATGCTTGTGCCTTCTGAAGAAGTTGTGTCCGGAGATATATTAATTTTGCACGAAGGGGATCGAGTCGCCGCTGATGCCAGACTGGTTCATGTGGAAAGTTTAATGACCGATGAAGCCATTTTAACGGGAGAAGCCTACACAATTGCCAAAAATCCCGATGTTTTAAGTCGTAAAAATCTGGTCATCGGTGATCAGAAGAACATGGTTTTTGCCGGGACCAGTGTTGCTTCGGGTTATGCAGAAGCAGTCGTGGTAGCGACAGGTTTTGAAAGCGAGCTTGGCAAAATCTCCAAAGGCTTACTTGAAACTGCCGATATCCCTCTGCCCTTGGCTCAAAAAATAACCAGACTGACTCATGTAATTGCCTGGGGAGTTTTAGTCATTGCCATTTTAATGTTGTTTATTGGGCTTTTGCGGGGAATTGCCCTTCGTGAGATTTTTACAGCGGTTATCGGTCTTTCAGTTTCGGTTGTCCCCGAAGGTTTGCCGGTGGCAGTAACCATAGTTCTGGCGCGAGGAGTCTGGCGCATGGCCCGCGCCCGGGCAATTGTCAGGCAGATGGCAGCGGTCGAGGCTATGGGTAATGCCGATACCTTATTAGTTGATAAAACCGGAACTTTGACAACCGGTCAAATGATTATTAATAAAGTCTATTTTGGCAAAACCCATTTTAAGATTAGCGGGCAAGGTTATGCGCCGGAGGGTAAAATCGAGGGTGGGACTAAGGAAACTTTGGTAAATCTTAAAAAGCTTTTGGCCTTAACCTATCTTTCGCTTAAGGCCGATGTCATTTTTGAAGAAGGTAGCGGTTTTAAGCCGGTCGGTGATCCAACCGAGGCAGCTATTGCGGTTCTTTGCCGCAAGCTGGGACTTGTCAAAGAAGATTTGGAAAAAGAATATCAAACGATTGTCGCCAAACCCTTTGATTCAAGAAAGAGATATATTGAGGCCAAATTCACCGGTGATGATGGTCAATGGGATATTTACATAGGCGCACCCGAATTTTTAAGCCGAGATTTAAAAATTGATCATAATTTATCTTCCGATTATCAAAATTTAACCGAAAAGGGACTGAGGGTAGTTGGTATTGCCGTCTATGGTCCCAGAAAAAATAAACTTGCATTTCATGCACTTTTGGCAATAGACGAGGAAATTCGCGAGCATGTTAAGGCCTCAGTTGAGAAAGCAAAGAGGGCCGGTCTTCGCGTGGTGATGATGACCGGCGATTTTCCAAAGACTGCCCAAAGTATTGCCCAAGAAGTTGGTATTTTTGAGGAAGGTGATAAAGTGTTAACCGGCGCGGATATCGAAAAATTTTCTAAAGAGCAACTTTTAGAATCACTTGAGGCGGTATCGGTTTTTGCCAGAATTACGCCCGAGCACAAGCACAAAATCGTCAATCTTTATAAAGAAAAAGGCCACATAGTGGCGATGACCGGAGACGGTGTTAATGACGCGCCGGCTCTGCAGGCAGCAAATCTGGGAATCGGTCTTGGGTCGGGAACTCAAGTTGCCAAAGATGCTTCCGATATAGTTTTAACCGACAATGATTTTTCGACAATTTGCGAGGCAATTGGCGAGGGAAGAAGCATTTATCTAACCTTAAAAAAAGTGATTTTGTATTTGTTTTCGACCAGCGTTGGAGAAGTTTTGGTTATTGCCGGTGCGATTCTTATTGGTTTGCCTCTGCCGCTAGTGGCGGTGCAGATCATCTGGCTTAATTTTGTGACTGACGGGTTTTTGGTTGTTGCTCTTGCGCAGGAGCCGCCGGAGGATGGAATCCATTCGCGTGATGAAGTGCAAAGCGAAAATCTTGTCGATAGTTTGGCCATCAATCGAAGTTTATTAATGGCTTTTTCAATGCTTTTGGCAACTCTACCTCTTTTTATCTTTTTTGAAAAAAACTATTCTTTAGGTTATGCCCGAAGCTTTGCCTTGGTTGTTCTTGCTGCCAGTCAATGGATGAATGCCTTTAATGTACGCTCAAGGCAAAAATCGATCTTTTCAATACCCTTAAATAACGGTTACTTACTTGCGGCAGTTGGTATTGTTTTTGTTTTGCAGATTTTGGTAATTCAGACCAGTTTTGGCAATCAATTATTGCATACCCAAAAACTAACACTAGCCCATTGGCTTTTGGCCTTTTTGGCTTCGACTTTGATTATTTGGGTGGAGGAGGCAAGGAAGTTTTTTAAAAAGTCTTCAGCAATTTCAATAAGATCACCAAAATTATCCTTTGGAAAGATCGAACCGCTAGTTGAAATTGACGATTGAGTTTCAACGACAATTGGCAAATAATTGATAGGTAAATGGCGAAGTGTTAAGCTGAAGTTAGAAGATGGAAGACAAAATTGGTGATTTGGAAAGGCGCATTTCGGATATCGAAAGCCGCCTCATGAAGCTGGAAACAGGTACAAAACCGCCAGAAACAGTAATTCCCTCTAAAGATTTTCCATCTAAAAGCGAAGAACCGAGTTTCCCGATTGGTGGAGTAATTCTTTTAATTGTCGGTGGTTTAATTCTTTTGTCTTCACTGCCAAATTTTTTGTTTAACCTCGGACGTTCCTCATCCTCTGCCTACTTAGTCCCGATAGTGATTGGAATATTGTTGGGAGCGTTAGGATTAAAATCGATTTTGCCCTACAGGGAAAGAGCCAAAAAATCCTCAAAAGAACCGAGTGAACTAAGGACAGAGCAAGTTAAGGGAATCTCAGGTACTTTAGAAATTGAAAAGCCGCCAGAGGAAGAACAGAGTTTAGAGTTCAAATTAGCAGCCAATTGGTTCGCGATTGTCGGGATAGTAGCGATCGTTTTTGCAGTCGTTTTCTTTTTGAAATTTGCTTTCGACAACGGGTTAATCGGTCCCGTTGGCCAAGTGGTCATCGGACTGGTATTTGGAATTTCTCTAATTTTTGCCGGAGAATTTTTAAGAGAAAAAGTCCACAAGTACAGTCAGATAATAAGCTCAGGAGGAATTGTCGTTTTATATCTTTCAATCTGGGCAGCCTTAGGACTTTTCCATCTTATCTCGCCATATGTAGCTCTTGCTTCGATGTCAATTATTACCATTTTGTCCTCGCTTTTGGCAATTCGCTATGAAGCCGTTTACATAGGTGTTCTTGGGGTAATCGGCGGTTTTGCGACACCGATTCTTTTGGGGAAAGGGTTTGACAGTGAGATAGTTTTGATGTCATATATTGTGATTTTAAATCTTGGGGTTTTGGCTGTCGCTTTTTTCAAAAACTGGCGCGAGCTTAGCATTGCTACTTTTGCCGGTACTTATATTGTTTTTGTATCCTGGGCAGGTATCCACTGGAAGGCGGAAAAATTTCTTGAAACAATTACCTTCCTGACAATTATCTTTTTGATCTTTGCGATCAGTCTTTTTATCTACAACTTCGTATATAAAAAAGAAGCGGAAGAGTCGGATATCATACTGATGCTTCTTAACGCTCTTGTATATTTCGGCCTGGGTTATTATTTGATGACTGATGCCGGCTATAAAGACTTTATCGGATTTTTTGCTTTCGCTCTTGCAGCTTTCTATTTTGCCTTGGGTTCTTTAAGCTATCAAAAGTTTAAAGAAAGCTCTTATTTGACTTTAGGATTTTTGGGTATTGCCATATTCTTTTTAACAATCGCCGTGCCTCTTTCGGTTAAAAAGAATTTAATTACGATTGTCTGGGCAGTTGAAGCGGCATCCTTGCTGCTGCTTGGTTTTTTAATAAGCAGTCAAAAACTGAGAGTCGCCGCTCTGATAATTTACATACTGGTCGTTATTAGATTATTGGCTTTTGACACGCAAATAGATATTTCTCAATTTACCTTAATTTTCAACATACGATTTTTGACGTTTATGATTTCCGTTATTTCAATGGGCTGCGCTTCGTATCTGTATTTTAAATACAGTCAGAATCTGGACGAGGACGAAAAGAAAATACTACCTTCTCTTTTAATCGTACTGAACGTTCTTCTGATATGGGTTTTATCTTGGGAGTCGATTTCATATTACGGCAGGAAAATTGATCAATTTAGGAATAGCCGATTGCAGTCGCTGGAAACAGACGTTAGAGTTCTGGGAATAAAAATTGCTCAGGGAATAAATATTTACGATACATATCCTAATTACTCGGCAACTGGCAGCGGACAAATTGAAAGGCAGCCAAATAATTATCAATATTACCGTTATCCGAGTCCGACTCCATATAATAGGTATGTTCCTAGACCAAATTACAATTACCAGCCACCCAAAACTTTAACCAGCCAGGACCTTACGAAAATAAAAGGTTTGGAATCAGCCAGAGATATTTCGCTGTCCGTAATATGGCTATTTTACTCAGTAATCCTGCTGGGCATAGGTATTGCGGCTAAATACAAACCGATTAGACTGTTTGCCTTAGCATTTTTAATGCTGACAATTTTTAAAGTGTTTGTTTATGATTCAAGGAACTTGCAACAAGGTTACAGAATTGTTGCCTTTATGGTTTTAGGGACAATTTTATTAGCAACATCTCTTGTCTATCAGAAATACAAAACACAAATTAGCGCCTTTCTTTTAAATGATAAGTAAAATCTTTCTGATTTCAGTATTGTTTTTACTCGTAACCGGCGAGGCAGGAGCTGATTTTAACGCTGAAAAATGGCAATACAGCAGGGAGATTAGAGTAACCGGCAGTCAAAAACTGGCGTCTTTTTCGCTTGATAACCAGGTTTACGAACATGCCAAGGAAGGTTTGGCTGATTTGAGAATCATCAATAATCTGGGTGACGAGATTAAATATAAACTGACTATAGAGTCCGGCCAGAAGACGATTGAGACAATTCCTGCAAGAATCCGTGATTTGGGAATTAAGGTTGGAGATAATACCCAATTTATTGCAGATCTGGGCAGACAGGGAATCTTACATAACTCGGTTACAATTCAGACCTCTTCTGTCAACTTCAGGAGACAGGTCGAAGTCGAGACAAGCGATGATTCAGCCAATTGGCTTTTGGCAAAGAAAGCAGACGAAGGCTCTTACATTTATGACTACTCGATGGATTTTAAAGCTAAAAACACGACTGTCTATTATCCTCAAAGTACGGCAAGATTTTTGAGAATTAAGATTTTAGATAATGGAGAAGAACCGATTAAAGTTACCGGAGCGTCGGTTATTAACGATATCTATATTTCCTCGAGAACGGCGACTTACGATCCTAAATTGTTAGAAACTAAAAATGATCAGGAAAAACAAACCTCCACTTATCTTCTGGATTTGGGTGCTAGAGGTATCCCGAGTAATAAAATAAGTTTTTCAACGAAGGAAGTTAATTTCAATCGGGAAGTACTAATTGAAGGAAGTAACGATAATAATAATTTCACCAATCTTGCCAAGGACGTAATTTTTAGTTACCAGACTCCAAGATTTGATGGGGCGAAGGATAGCGTCACTTTTAGTGAAGGAAATTTCAGATATTTAAGATTGACAGTATTTAATCGGGATAATTCTCCTGTTAAACTTACTGATTTTGCGGTTTTCGGTACGGTACGCAAAGTAATTTTTGAATATGCTCTGGGCGAAACTTATAAGCTTTTTTACGGCAATCCCCAGGCACGCTATCCAGATTACGATATTGAGTCGTATTTAGTGTACTTTAACGCCTCAGACGTAAGTGCTGCAGTACTGGGGAGTGAACAGGAGAATTCATCTTTTGTTCCCGAAAAAGCCAGGGAAAAACCGTTAACAGAAAGATATCCTTTTCTTTTGCCCGCAGTTTTAGTAATTGGGGTGTTGATTTTAGGGACAATGATTGCAAAACTTGCTTTTCAAGTTAAAAAATCAAGATAGATTGACAACTGACAACTGACAATTAAAGTATGATCAAAGTTGCCATAAACGGTTTTGGCAGAATTGGACGGACTGCTTTTAAAGTAGCCCTAGACCGCCACGCCCAAGAAGTTGAGGTTGTGGCCATTAATGACTTGATGGAACCGGCGACTTTAGCTCACCTTTTAAAATACGACTCAGTCTATGGTGTTTACCCCAAAGAAGTTTCATCAGATGAGAGAAACCTAATCGTTAATGGTCAAAAATATCCGATTCTTGCCGAGAAAGAGCCGGCCAAACTCCCTTGGGAAAATTTAGGGGTGGATGTGGTTGTCGAGTCGACCGGGCGCTTTACCAAACTTGAGGAAGCTTCAAAACACATCACTGCCGGCGCCAAGAAAGTGGTTATCAGCGCTCCGGCCAAAGAGACGCCAACCGTGCTTTTGGGAGTTAATGAGCAAGACTATCAGGGTCAGGATGTTATTAATAACGCTTCGTGTACGACCAATTGTATCGCGCCGGTTGCCAAAGTAATGCAAGATGCTTTTGGTATCAAAAAAGCGATGATGACAACGATTCATGCGGTGACTGCCGAACAAAATCTGGTAGACGGACCGCCGCCGGGAGGCAAGGCAGGGGATTTGAGACGGGCGCGGGCTGCTTATGTCAACATTATTCCAACAACAACAGGGGCAGCTATTGCTACCACCGAGGCGATCCCGACTTTGAGGGGCAAATTTGATGGAGTGGCCTTGCGTGTGCCGGTAATTTGCGGATCAATTGCCGATTTTACATTTCTGTTAAATAAAAAAGTGACTGTTGAGGAAGTTAATAAAGCCTTAACCGATGCTGCTCTCAAGTCAAAGGGCATTTTGGTGGTTTCCAGCGATCCATTAGTATCCTCGGATATCATCGGCCGCAGCGAGTCTTCAATTGTTGACTTATCTTTAACCCAAGTAGTTGACGGCGACATGGTCAAAGTCTTTGCTTGGTATGACAATGAGTATGGCTATGCCAATCGACTGGTTGAACAAGTGATACAGATAGGTAATTACCCATAACGCTTTTAGTCCAGCAAAGCTGGACGGTATGATATCAGCAGGTCGCCTTGGCACAGTCCTTCGACTGCGTTCAGGACTTCATGCCAATGGCGCTCCTCTGATATCAGCCTTCTCGACAACTTCGTTGTCTGCGCTTCCTGATATATCAGAGCGCGGAGCGCTGCTGATATAGTTTTGAAAATCGTAGATTTTCAAAAATAACGAGTGGGGGTATAGTAATCGATTGATTGAACAGGTAATTCAAGTTGGTCAGTACTCCTAATTCTTGCCCTAAAAGCAAATTTCTGGTAGTTTAGAAACGCTTAAAGCTTAACGACTAACGACTAATGCTTCTATTTGCTGGCGTTAGACTTTAGTCTTTAGACTTTTTGCAAAACCTGTCCATGGATCTGTCCAAAATCTATCCACCAAGACCCGATTGGGTCCACAAAGGCAACTACGGTTCGGTTTTAGTTGTTTGTGGGTCAAAACTTTACTCAGGTTCGGCAACTCTGGTTGGGGTATCTGCTCTTCGAACGGGAGCTGATTTAGTGACTATTGTTGCCCCCGAGCGAGCGGCTGATGTGGCCTCATACACTTTGCCTGATCTGATTACTTATCCACTGCGGGGTGATTATCTTTCCGGCCGACATCTTAATCAAATATTAGACATTGCCCATGTCAGAAAAATAAACAGCGTAGTTTTGGGTTGCGGACTGGGAAGACACCCCTCAACTCTTGCTTCTATTCAAAAGTTGATCAGTAAATTTGTCATCCCGATGGTTTTGGATGCCGATGCCCTGCGCGCCATTGCCCAAAAACCCCAGGTCGTTTTTGGCAAACAGGTTATTTTAACCCCGCATGCCGGGGAGCTGGCTGTTCTTTTAAGTCAAGACAAAATAAGCGACGATTTTGAGGTTAAGTTAGTAGCTGCCAAACAGGCTGCCAGCAAATATCACGCTATGGTTCTTTTAAAGGGATACGTTGATATTATTACCGACGGGACAACGACTATTACCAATAATTCAGGCACACCCTTGATGACCAAAGGGGGCTTCGGCGATACACTCGCCGGTATTGTAGGGGCGCTGCTTTCGCGCGGAACCGGCCTTTTTGAAGCAGCCCATGCGGCGGCTTATATCAACGGCCGCGCCGGGGAGCTGGCAGCAAATGCGAAAGGCGAAGGGGTAGTTGCTTCAGATATCTTTGACCAGATTCCCCAGGTGATTTCAGGCCGTTAATTGTCAATTATTAATTGTCAGATGTTATATTAGTTAATAATGGATCCCCAAAACATTCCCAAGCGTCCGCTGTTTTGGTTTAATAGGAGATCAGCAACAAATGGTTACCCCGTTATCCTTTTTGATCGGATTAATCTTATCTATATCGGAGTTTTCGTCCTGCTTTCATTCGTTATCTTTTGGCCGATTATTGCCAAAATTACCTTTGAAGAAGTCTTTTTTACTCCGCTGGTGCCATTTTTAATATCGGTACTTTCGATCTTTGGCTTTAATGCCGATAGCTCTCTTAGATTTCTTTTTATTGGTTCTTTGATGATTTCTACGGTCGGGATTTATCTTTTTGTTTATGATTTAACCAAAAGGCGCGTAACGGCCATTTTAGCTTCTGTTCTTTACTTAATTCCGCCTATGCCTATTTTTATTTTGTCCCTTTTCTTTTCAGGACGCTATCAGAGCCAATTAATTTCCGCCAAATCATTTTTTACGATAATATACGGCGACGGCGCCCATTTTCTGGCTTTAGCCTTGATTGCTTTTGCCGCCCTTTTTTTCTTGCGCTATATCAAGTCGGACAAAACAAGTGATTTAGTTATAACTGTTTTGGCTTGTGCTTTTATCCTTCTTGCCAGCCGATCCCAAGCGCTGAGTTTGTTTTTGGTTTTAACAGTCGTTGCGCTCACTGATTTGTTTTTAGGGAATGCTAGAATTAAATTCAAGCGGTTTTTATTGGTACTTCTGATATCCCTGGGCCTGGTATCCTTTTGGTACACACCGAGTTTTTGGCAGGAGACTTTGATTGGTTTTTTCAACCAGCTCAAAGTCAATCTAAAGTTTCTATTTCCACTACCTGTGACTATTGGCTTTTTGACACTTTTTGCCTCTTTCGTTTTCTTTGGCAAGAGGGAAGATCGCCAGCCAATCTTTTTTTCCTTTCTGCTTTTTATAATTTTTCTAATACTTGTCGGCGAGTGGCTTTGGTATCAACGGTCATTGTTGCCACATCCCCAAAGGCTTGTTCCTAATTTAAATATGTTTGCGGCAATCGTTTCGGCTTTAACCTTAACTGCGATTATCGATAGACTGCGTTTAGTCAAAACATTGGCGGTAGAGACTTGGTCTGCGGCCGGTAAAGCCTTGGGGGCTCTGATTTTTGGCGTAGTTAGCTTTTTGCTTTTGGCAATTCTCGCTTTTGTGGTTTCCCCATGGGTGACTCTTTTAATATCCGGTCCCAATGGACTTTGGACAAAAATTAAAATGGGGGTACTTGCCGACAGACAAGAGACATTGGCTTTTGCCGGAAAAAATTTTGGACTCGTCAGACAGCATACAGATGGCTGGCAGTTATGGCTGGGAGTGGCACTTAGTCTATTTTTTATGGCAATTTTGATTTATATGATTTTAAAAAATGAAGGGGAAGAATGAAGTCAATTGTTAAAGGTCCCGTCAAAGACGAGGCTCGCCTCTGGCGGCAATTGTCAATTGTTATCCACCTATTGATTGTTTTTATTTCTCTTGGTGCGATTATTTATCTCAACCTCGTACTTATTCGATACTGGTTTAGCGGCGAATTTAACCAGAATTTAGGCTCAATTGAGATTTCCTATATTCAAATGGCCAAGTTTTGGGTAGAGTCCCACGGGGCGGGATGGCAGCCGCTTTGGTATCTGGGATACCCTTGGCATGTCTTCTATACGCCTCTTTTGCCGGCTTTAGAAGTTTTGCTGCATCATGTTTTAAATTTCAGTTTTGCCCACGCCTACAGAGTGCTAACGGGCGCAGGTTACGTTTTGGTACCGGTTTCTGTTTATCTTTTTGTCTGGCAGATAGGAAAGAGTAAAATTGGCGCTTTAGTTTCGGCACTTTTTTACAGTTTTCTACCTTCAATAATTGCCTTAATTTTTAACGAGGTTGCCCAGGATACTCTGAGCGGTTCTTGGGAGCCGCGAAGATTTGCAATTCTTGTGCGCTGGGGGGAAGGCCCGCACATTTTAGCTCTGGTTTTTTTGCCGATCTTTGGATTATTTGCTTCAAGATTAGTTGAGAAACGTAATTTTGCCAATCTTTTTTTGGCCAGTTTCTTTTTAGGGCTGATTGCATTGATCAATGCCATAGTCTTGTGGGCAGCTGTTTTATTACTTTTGGCCATTTTTCTGGCGGCCATAACCCGGGAGAAAACCGAAATCATTGATTTGGGTAAGGGTCTTCTGACCCTGATTGTTCTAAGTTTGGGACTGGTGGCTTTTTGGTACAATGGGCCGTTTTTGCGAACCTTTTTTAAGGAGGGTGGGGGAGCTTTAACCAATTGGTTGGCGCTTTTCCCTTGGGGATTAATTCCCGTTTTGGCAATTCTAGTAGGTGTATTTTTAATGGTTAAGAGGTTGACCGGTAAGTTTAGCGGTGTGCCCTTGGCGGTTTTTTGGTTTTTAATGGCCTTTGCGATCGTTTTTATCTATTATGCCTCGGGAGAAAACCGCCTCGAATATGTGCCTCAGGCCCTGCGTTTGAATACAGAAGTTGATTTAGCACTTGCTATTCTAGCTGGTGTTCTCATATCTAATTTATTTTTATTTTTGACAAGAAGAGAAGGGAGAATTAAGTACCCAAGTTTGGTTTTGGCCGTTGCAGTTGCCGTTTTGCCGGTTGTCGGACTAGTTTGGTGGGGAGTGAAGTTGTTGGCTGTTTTGCCAGAGTATACCCGCGACCTAACGGATGGCAAAGTCGGCCGGATTGAAAACTCGGTTGAGTTTAAAGTGGCCAAAAAGTTGAAGGAGTTAACCGTAGGAACCGATCAGCGGGTTCTGGCGCCGGGAAATTACGGCTTTTGGCTTAATTTTTTTGAACCGGTCCCACAGCTCAGGGGAGCTCTTTTTCAATCATCAACGCATGATTGGCCTGAGCATATTTATTATCACACGGCTAATGGACAGGATGGGTCAATTACTTTAGCTTGGCTTAAGATTGCCAACATCGGCAAACTTGTTTATACAACGCCTGGCTCTGCAGAACCTTATAAAGATTATAAAGTACCGTTGGAGAAATTTAAGGCTATAGCTTCGGAAATAGCTACGGAAGACGGTGATATTTATTTTGATATTCCTCTTAAAAATGATTCTTTGGCCAAAGTAGTTGATGCCGAATCCTTCAAACAGATTAAGAAGCCATATAATGCCATAGATAAGGAGCCGATTTTTGCCTATCTTGAGTGGCTTGAACAAAAAGCAGAGAAAAGGCTTTTGGTCAAAAAGCTTGTGGATGGTAAATATCAGATTTCCGGTGAAGTCGGCAACGGCGAGGCCGTTTTATTTCAGCAGACTTATGATCCCGGTTGGAAGGTTAGGAATCGGGGATGGAAGGTAATTAAAGACCCCTTGGATTTTATGGTGCTTGTACCTAAAAAGGCGAGCAAATTTGAAATAGAATTAGTTTACGGCCGGCCTTTATCGGTTTGGCTAGGCTATCTAATTACCCTTGGGACTGTGGCTTGGGTGTTTAATAAGACCTATAAGTCATATAAGTCATATAGGTTCAATAGGTCGAATTCATGAAGGCTCACGGCGGTTATCGTAACCTTAAATCTTACCAGATGGCCACGATTATCTACGATCTGACGGTTGAGTTTTGCAAACGGTACATTGATAAGTATTCGCGTACGCGAGATCAAATGGTTCAGGCTGCAAGAAGCGGGAGACAGAACATCGCTGAAGGTTCGCAAGCATCCGGGACTTCTGAAAAGACAGAGATTAAGCTAATTGGTGTGGCTCGGGCAAGTTTGGAAGAGCTACTTGCGGATTATGAAGACTTTTTAAGGCAACGAGGATTGGAGCTTTGGGAAAAAGATCATCCTAAAGCACGCAAAGTGCGCGCCTTGGCTTATAAGTCCGATAAGTCCTATACGACCTATATGTCCTATCTAGAAAACCCAGAACGCGCTGCCAATTGTCTAATTTGTCTTATCCATCAGGCAAATTTTCTGCTTGACCGTCAGCTTCAGGCGCTCGATAAGAGCTTTGTTGAACAAGGCGGGTACACGGAAAACCTTTTTAAAAGAAGGCTGGAGGCAAGAAGGAGGTAGGACTAATTGGACTTATATGACCTATACGACGGATAGGACTTGTCGAGTATCGGGTACTCGGGTACTTGTTGTTTCTGGTCGGGTAATTTTTCAGCTTCATATTCCGCATCCTCTTCCGGTTTTTTAGCGGCAAAAGTCATAAAAGAAAAAATAGCGCCGATAGTGAAACCGGCAGTGAACATACCCCAGTATAAAAGCATTTAATCTTTCTAGGCAGTTTTGGCAGACCTTGAGGCGGCTGTATCGCAAGATTGAATAGGTGAGATCGCAAGATGAGGTGATAGTAGTTTATTGTTAAAAACCAATTAAAGCAAGAGGGTCAAAAGATATCATAACTTATCTTAAGTTGTCATACATAAAGACAAATATTAGGGTTTTTTAAAAGGCTGAAAATTAAAAAATAGTACTGGAGTAAGCTATAATAAAATAATTAATTTAACCAACATAAACTTCGATGCTAAAAATTAATTATAAAATTATTTTTAAAATAAATCCTGCTTTATAGAAATATTTAAAAAGAAAACTAATAAAAATCTGTTATAAAAAGGTTGTAAAAAGATGTTCTATGATGTAGAAAGTATAAAGCCGTAATTCTATTTATATAGGTATTTATGTGATTTGGATAAATTATAAGCTAAGGCATTAATTATATTCTTATAAGTTACATGAAATAAACAGATTATTTCCATATATTTAACGCAAAAAAATTGAGAGATAAAACTGTTCAATTTTTAACAAAATTAAACCGATATTAGTGAATATTGTTGGAAAAAGGGTCTTTAAGTCTAATACTAGGGTTTGATAGATATTTTTATATAGTAATTGGTATGTGTGTAAGAAGTGGTTCGGTTACATATACAAACTGTAATTTTATAAAATTTAGCTTATTGTAACGGAATAATAATCGCTTGAGTAATTATTATTTTCATTTTTTAGCGTATTCTACATTTTAGTGACAGTAAACTTATAATTTTGTGATTTACAGCTAATAGTCATTTACTATCAGAGTAATATGTTTGAGCTTATAGCTAAATTTTTTAATTTTTTAATAAAATTTGCAACTTTTTAATAAAAATATAGCTTCTTTAAGCTTACTTATTCTATTTTAACGGCTTTTTACCCGAAACAACCGGAGTATTTGTTTAACTTTTTCAAATATTGCGTGTAATTTTGTTAAAAATTATGTAAAGATTTATGGGTACTAAGGCCCGAAGTAATAGCTGTTGCTACCTGCGTCTTGCGATTGCCAAATACGCAAAATATATGTTTTAGCCTATTAATATAGTCTTTTTATAGACGAACATTCCGATATGTTTTTTTAAAATTTAATTCTTAAAATTTTTTAAGTGTTAAATCAACCGAGTAACTATTACTACAAGATGTGTTAAATAAAACTATACTGCGAAAAACTTATTTTTCTTATCCTTTATAGGACATTATCTTTTATTTGATCTGATTTAATAAGGTTTCTTTTTCCCCCGGTTTTAGCCTTGAAATTCCTATAACTTGGACTTGACAAAGTGTTTCCATAGTTTTTAACATTAAATTAGTATTGTTATTTAGAGTTTCAGTCATGCGGAGGATTTCCCCTAAAAGCAAACTTAAGGCTGTCAGAGAGGTTTTAAATAAAAATAAAACCTTAAGTGAAGTTTCCTCAAAATACAAAGTAAGCCGGCAGACTCTTTCCATATGGATTAAAAAATACCAGAAAGACCCCAAAAGCGGCAGCCGTTCCCTTGTAAACGGCTACAAGCGTGGCAAAAACCACCACAGGCGCCTTTCCTACAAGCTTGAAAAGCAGGTTTTGGATTTGGTTATTAAAAACCCCGACTTAGGCGTCCATATAATATGGAAGCAGCTTACCGATAGGGGATTTAAGGTCTCTTTAAAAGGTGTCTACAATGTTCTTCTTCGATACGAACTGCAGACAAAAGAGCTTCGCCACAGGTTCAGCCTAGAACATCCGGTTAAAACAATCATGGCGCAGGCACTTAGTCCGGCTTACCGTGCCAAGATCGTTGAGCAGTACCTTAAAGAAAGTGCCAAAATCAGCCATGTTTGTAAAACTTGGAAAGTATCCAGACCGACTTTTTATGAGTGGCTGAGAAGATATAAAGAGGGAACAGAAGGGTTAGAGGATTTAGAGGGTATAGAGGGAAGGATAATCGAATCATTGCGGAGGCTGTATAAAAAGGGATATGAGCACCATCGGGCAATAAGCCAGGAGACTCGCGAGGCAATTTTGGATTTGGTGCGCAAAAGACCGGATTATTCCTGCCATCAGCTCTATGCCCAGCTTCCCAGAATTGAGGACAGGCCGATTGCCGGACATCATGCAGTCCAAAATCTCTTGGCGCGCGAAAACCTCAATACCCAGGAGAAAAGAAGAGTCTTTGCCCAGGGCTACATGGTGCAGCCGGAAGTTGCGCCTGCCCCCGAATACGAAACGGCCGCCATGCCTGCGCCTTCCCGCTGGCGTTTCCTTTATGCGCCGTTTGCGACCATTCCCAAATTTGTTATCAGAACTCCATTAACCTGGCCTCTGGCTATACCTCTTTTAATTCTTACCCTTTACATTTTTGAAGTTGACAAGTTGCTTCGCCCGGCCATGTTTTTCCCGACAGTGGCCCTAACTTTTGGCCTTTTGTTCTTTCTTTATTCGCTTAAATACTACTATTCGCTGATTATTGTGCTGGCTTATCCCGGCCAAAGCCGGAACGATAATCGTCAAAAAGGGGCAGATGCCGGCAAACTGGCCAAGTTTTTGGACAGAATTAATCTTTTTAAGATAATTTCGCCAACTGGGGGACAACCTCTGGCCATGCAGCCCAATCTTGATGAAGTAAAGTTGGCGCGCTATCCGTTTGTTTCGATCCATCTTCCTTTATATAACGAGAAAAGAGTGGCCGAGCGGATTCTTCGCGCCTGCAGGGAGATTGATTATCCTAATTTTGAAGTAATTATTATCGACGATTCGACCGATGAGACGACACAGATCATCAAAGAGTTTCTGGGCGATCGCAACGGTAAATTGAGAGAGACAAAAGGCAGGGATGGCGAGGAAGTTTGCGAATTTATACCCAATCATTCTCAATCGCCGGCAATGACTTTAATCCACCGCGCGTCCCGGGCAGGATTTAAGGGAGCGGCACTTTCCAAGGCGCTTGAATACAGTGATTCAAGAACAGAATATGTAACGGTTTTTGACGCCGACTTTGTGCCTTTTCCGGATACGCTTGCGCAATTCGTCAAAACTTTCCAAGTTTTGACGACTAACGACCAACGACTAACGACTAAAGCAAACGCAAATGAAGCGGCGTTAGACGTTAGTCCTTCAGCGTTAGACAACCCAATCGCTGCGGTCCAGGGTTACCAGTGGCACGTTTTGAATAAATCTGAAAACTGGGTGACGAGGGGAGTTCGAACCGAATACGCGGGTTCTTATGTGGTTGAGCGAGCGGGGATTGAGCTTTACGGAGGCTTAAAAATGATTGCCGGTTCGGTCTTTTGCATCCGTGCCGATATCCTGAGAAAGTTCGGCTGGGGAACCTCGATTACCGAGGATTTGGAATTGACCCTAAAGCTTTACGAGGCCGGTTATAAAATTGCCTTCACGCCTTATATTCAGGCGCCGGCCGAGGCGGTTTCAACGGTCAGAAGGCTAATCCGCCAGCGCATGCGCTGGGCCGAAGGGCATACCTACAATGTGCGCAAAATGTGGAAGAGGCTTTTTGCGACGCCAAACATGACGAAAAGGGAAAAGTTTGAGTTTTTGTACCTTGGGCCTTACTATCTGCAGGCGGCCTTTTTTATAATCGGCACTTTTTCCTGGTTTATTGCCGAAACCGTTGTCCATGCGCAGCTGCCATTCTGGACAGCGGCCTGGGGCTGGAGTTTGGTTTTTGTCAACCTGCTTTCGCTGCCCTTAATGAATCTGGTGGGGCTGTTTTTGGAGGAATCGGACGAGCGCGATTATCTGGGAGTGGCCTCGTTTGTGCTTTTATCCTATATCTTGGTGCCGTTTCAGGCTTATGCGGCGGTTAAAGCGCTTTTTGAAAAAGAAGAAGGACCGTGGTTTCGAACGCCCAAAACCGGCTTAATCACCGATGTATTCGGTAAAGCCAGATTCTACAGATGGATTGAGAGATTTAGGGTATTAGGCCGCCCGGCGGCCTCGCCGATTACCGCCGACTCCGCGTTCATCAGCGCGGCGCGGATTAGCGCCGATATCAGCGGAAATCCGCGTGTCGCTTTGGCGACAGCCTTTAATCCGCTTTCCGGCTATAAAATTTCGCCAAGAAGACTGCCGTATGCGGCCAGAAGCGCAATTATTTTTTTGCTGATAATTTCCCTGCTTTTAAACTATCTGGCCTTTTTCCCAATATCAAACGAGGTGCAGGCAGATGCTTCGACGCCGGCTATTGAGCAGCAGATTAATATTATTGATCAGGTAGCTACAGGCGGTGGTCAGAGTTTTGCCCCAACTGACAATTCTTTAGGACTTGTTAATTGGGATCCGACTAAATATGACGGTACGGTCAATGTTAATTTCGAGGCAGTGATGAAGGTTTCCGGAACAGACGGCGCTGTCGGTAAAGGTACAAGTGTTTATTGCCCATCTTCAACCGACTGTAAGATTGCCTATTATGACAGTAGTTATCATGCCCTGAGGTTTGTTGACTGCGCCGACACAGACTGCAATCCGGCAACCGGCGGTTTTGCCAAAACACTGCTTGATGGATCCAGCGGCTGTGTCTTGACAAGCTGCGACACTATAGCTAATGTGGGCCAATATCCTTCGATTAAATGCAATCTGGGAGCAAATGATTGCCGGATTTCTTATTATGATGCGACAAACGGCGATTTAAAGTACGCAGATTGCGATGCTGCTGATTGTTCTTCAGGTACCGTTTATACGGTTGATTCAACAGGTGATGTCGGGCAGTATACCTCAATTTATGCGATTGGAAATTTAGACATCTACATTTCTTACTATGATGTAACCAACACTGCCTTGAAGCAGGCTTACGGCGATCCTGCTCTCGGTTGGGAACTTCTTATTCTAGATGGTTACACTGACTGTGTATTGACAAGTTGCAGCACCACGGCTGATCGGGGTGCGTTCAGCTCGATTTATGCTATTTATTCTACCCGTTCTCAGATTAGCTATTATGATGGGACTACTAGTGATTTATTATTCGCCCTGTGCAACTTTTCGGGAGGAAGTGCTTGTTCTAGCGGGACTTTTGCGGCAGTTGATACAACTGGTATTGTTGGCCTTTATACTTCCCTTGATTGTCCAGTTTCAGGACTCTGCTCGATTAGCTATGATGATAGCACTAACTCGGCTTTAAAATTCAATCAGTGTCAAAATAGCGGTTGTAGTACAGCCAATTCTCCCCAATATCTGGATGGCTACTCGAGTTGTGTTTTAACAGGTTGTGACACAAACCTAGGAGTTAACACTGGGCTATACAGCAGCATCTCTTGTCCAACTAATACTAACTGCAAAATTAGCTATTATGATCAGACCAATGCCAAGCTTAAATTTGCCGCCTGTACCAATGGGGCCTGCAGCGCCGGCAATGTGACTACGGCTGTCGCGACAAGCGGAAGCGGCCAGTGGGCAAGCATTAACTGCACAAGTGCCGCAACGGATTGTAAAATTGCCTATACTAGAATTTCCTGGGGGGGGGATTTAAATTTTTATGATTGTAATGACGACCAATGTACTACGGGCAGTGGTCAGACGCCGGATACCGGAACGGCAACAGCCATTGCCGACTTATACAGTTCAAGCGGCACTAAGCAGAATGTTGAAATAATAGCTACCGGTACTTCGTATACCCGAGTCAGGACTTCAAGCGCGATTTCGCTCTCAAGCGGCGATTATACTGTGCGCTTGCGTGGCGATGTCGGTACGACGGCTTCAATGAATGCGGCGCGGCTGATTATTACCCAAACAGACAACACACTGCTGACCAAAACCGAAACGCAGGTGGAGGTGGGGGATAAGCAGAGTATTACGGGGACGAGCTATGCTACTTTAACCAATCAGAAACAGTATTGTTACGGCAGTACGGCTACAGGCACAGGCTGTACTAATAACGCAAGTACGGTCTGGTCGCCGACGCCAACCGCCTATTTTGAGGCGACACTCGGCAGTTCTTCACAGAATGTTGGTCAGTATACTTCAATTCAGTGTTTTGGGACGGCTCCTTCCACCGACTGCAAAATTTCATATTATGATGCGACTAATAGTTTCTTAGATTTCATCCAGTGTACTTCAGCTGACTGCTCTAGCTATGCCACGAGCCAGATACTTGACGCAAACGGAGTTCGGGGACAAGAGGATTCGATATACTGTTCCACAACTACAGATTGCAAAATATCATATGGTGAAAGTCAAGACAAATTAAGTTTCATCCAGTGCACGGCCGCCGACTGTTCAACTAAATCAACAGCACAGCTTCTTGATACTACTGCCGGCCGGTTTACGTCAATTGACTGCAGCGCCTCGACAGACTGCAAGATCGCATACTCTGACTACAATGACACCATGCTTAAATTCATCCAGTGTACTAATGCTGATTGTACCAGTAAATCAACGGCCCAAAGTCTTGACACCACAAGTCAATCAACGGGAACTGACATTGATTGTCTAGGATCTGCCCCTTCTACAGACTGCAAGATCGCATATGCCACGAGCTACCCAAGTCTTAAATTCATTCAGTGCAAAGCCGCCGACTGTTCAACGACATCAACGGCCCAGACTCTTGATACCACCATCGGCTCGGGTGGCTTTGTCAATGTCTCTATTTACTGCAGCGCCACGACAGACTGCAAAATCTCATATTATGATGCTACCAACGGTGATCTTAAATTCATCCAGTGTACTAATGCTGATTGTACCAGTAAATCAACGGCCCAAAGTCTTGACACCACAGGCAATGTTGGGCAAAATCCTTCTATTTACTGCAGCGCCACGACAGACTGCAAAATCTCATATTATGATAGCACCAACGGCGACCTCAAATTCATCCAGTGTACTAATGCTGATTGTACCAGTAAATCAACGGCCCAAAGTCTTGACACCACAGGCAATGTTGGGCAATATGCCTCAATCTTCTGTTCTGCCACGACAGACTGCAAAATCTCATATTATGATAGCACCAACGGCGACCTCAAATTCATCCAGTGTACTAATGCAACTTGTTCAAGCCGCTCAACTCCCCAGACAATTGCCCGAGCGAGTATTTCTTCCGTTGCATCTTTATACACCACAGGTGGTAGTCCTGTCTCGGGATCTGAGGTATCGTCATCTGATGTCTATACAAGAGCGCGAAGCGGAACAATTACTTTAAGTGGGTCAACCCAGTATAGAGTTAATACGAAAGTGTCTCCTGCAGTAATTTCCAACAGCACTGGCAACATTGCCAGTGCCAAGATTATTCTGGATCAGAGTGACGCGACCAACGGGGTAACGGCTTTGGAGACAATGCAGCAATACAATAATACACAGGGTTCTGTAACCGGCTCAACTTATACAAGTTTGAATTATAAGAATAATTATACTTCCACCAATTTTACCGGTACCAAGGCTTTCTATTTTGAGTCTGACATTCTCTATGATGATAATAAAGGCGGTGCTACCACTGCTTTGGCCAGACTGGATAGCGGTGTTGGCGAAGTCACTACTACTTCAGCCACAGTCAGCCGGGTTCGCAGTACTGCCCTGGTTTCTGAACCGGCTGATGGCAATTTGGATGCCCAGCTGAAAGTAAATACTGGTACTGCTGATACAGCAACAAGTAACAATTCCTGGCTAGTAATCCAAATAACCGCTCTGCCCGTGCCGGAAATTGCCATTTTTGCCCTGCCCGGGATGGTGTTTTTGCCGAAGATCGTTTCATGGTGGAAACGACGCGGATTGAAGAGAAAGAAACAGCGAGGGATGGGGAATGATCCGCCGAGGAGGCTGGCGCCGGTAGTGATTGAGGCAATAGGCAATAGGCCAGTAGGCAGTAGGATAGTAGGCATTAGGCAATAGGCAGTAGGCATTAGGCAATGGAAGGAGGTGAGAAAATGATTAGGTCTTATAAAGATTTAATTGTTTGGCAAAAGGCCTTTAAGTTGGCATTAAATGTGTATGAAGTGACCAAAAAATTTCCCAAAGAGGAGGTTTATGGATTGACGTCACAGATGAGGCGTTGTGCGATTTCGATTCCATCGAACATTGCTGAAGGGTATGCGAGGCACAGAAGACTTGAATATATTCAGTTTTTGCAAATTGCTTTTGCTTCAGGTGCGGAACTTGAGACTCAACTTTTGATAGCGAAAGAACTTGGTTTAGTTGGACAAAAAGATTTTGAAACAGTTTCTAGTCAGCTAGATGAAGTAATGAAGATGCTTAATAGTCTGATAGGTAAGCTAAAACGATATAAAACTAATGCCTAACGACTAATGCCTAGTGCCTGAACTAAAAGAAGATATGATCCATTCGCTCATTCGCGATAATTCGCCTGAAATTCGTTCAGATTCGAATGTTCACGGGTCAAAGTTTTCGGTTTTGTTTATGATGGCGGCTCTTTTATTAATGATGCTGCCGTTTATGTCGACTTTTAACGAGTTTTTGACCAGTTTGTTTTTGAAATGGAAGCTGTATCGGGCGCTGGAGGAATTTATTGTGCCTTATCAGGCGCGGGCACTAGCCGGATTATTTTCGCTTTTTCCGGTTTCGGCTACCCCAACAGCAAGGGGAATCTGGCTGGAAGGAATCTTTTTAGAATTGCAGTGGAATTGTCTGGGCTGGCAGAGCGCGGTTTTACTTTTGGCCAGCTTTTTAACCGGTTTTCAGGGTAAGTTTTCCAAAGTTTCCCGTTTTGAAGTGCTGGTCATTGGGGTTTTAGGGACATATTTAATAAACTTTTTGAGGCTTTTTATTGTCGGTTTTTTTGCGGTTTTTGTAGGTTCGGCGGCAGCCGGTATATTCCATGACTGGTTTTCCCTGACTTTTGTCTTAATCTGGTTTTTTGTGTTCTGGTGGTTTTCGTATTCTTTCGTCTTGGAGACGAAAGACGCGGATTAACGCTGATTTTAGAATGCCGATGATGCTGATATAATTAAGAGCTGATTTCGCTGATACATGCCGAAAAAATTAGTGGGAGATTTCTTATATCCAGATTTGACATACAAAATCCGTGGCGCTATGTATAAAGTGCATAAAACACTTGGTTCGGGGCACAAAGAAAGTGTCTATCATAAGGCATTGATTGCAGAATTTGACCTGCAAAGGATTCCTTATGAGACAGAAAAGGCCTTATCCGTGGTTTATGAAGGAACTAAAGTTGGAAATTACAGACCAGATTTCATAGTCGATGGTAAGGTGCTGATAGAGCTAAAGGCAGTGCCGATTCTACCGATTCAAGCTGAAAGACAACTATCCTATTATCTTAGGGGTACTGAATATAAGCTTGGCCTTTTAGTAAATTTTGGTAGTAATAGCCTTACTATCAAGAGAAAAATATGGGAAAAGGCTCGGCAACGTCAGCATAATCAGCTTAATTCAGTCAAATCAGCGTAAGATGTTATTTTGGAAACGTGCCCTTTTGATCAATATAGTGGTAGTTTTAGTCCTTTTGGTTGGTCTAACAGCTTTTTTTGCAACCCCTTGGGGCCGGCCGGCTTTAAAAACTGCCCTTTTGGTGCCGGAAGTGACATCGGGTTTTCCGGTTAAACCATTAGAATGGGTTAGCAAGGAACCAGTAGTTAGTGAAGTGAATCTTCAAGTTGATGGTAAAGAGATCAAAGCCGATCTTTATAGACCACAAGATAACAAGCAGCATCCGGCGGTTGTTTTTACTTTAGGCGTAGTAATTACCAGAAGAAATCCTGCAGTTACTAAATTTGCCCAGGCATTAACCAGATCGGGTTTTGTTGTCTTAGTACCGGATCTACCGGATTTTTTATCGGGTTTTATTTGGACTGATTCATTAAATTCGCTGATATCCTCTGTTGAGTTTTTGGACAGGCAAAGTTTTGTCCAAAAAAACAATATTGGCTTTGCAGGATTTTGCGTTGGAGCATCTATTTCAATTGTAGCCTCAGAAGACGCGAAAATTAGAGATAAAATAGCATTTATTGCTGCGGTTTCACCATACTCCAATTTGTTTTCGCTGGCAGAAGCTACGTTGCTTGGGAGGCAAAAGATAAAAGGGGAGTATGTAGATTGGCAGCCTGCCGAATTAACCGTTGAGACATTTAATAAAGGCTATGTCAATTTTGTGGCGACTGCCGAGGAACGGGAGTTAATTTTAGGAAAACTTATGGCCAGCCAGACTATTCCCGAAAGTGAGTTTGAAGGATTATCTCCTGAGGCAAAATCCATCTATGCTTTTTTAGCCAACAGGGACGTGGCAAAATTTAAGGAACTCGAGAGTAATTTACCCCAAGGAGGAAGAGATCTTTTGGTCGAGCTTTCACCGGATACAAATATAAATAATCTGAAGGCCAAACTTTTCATTTTAAGCGATAAAAAAGATACATTCGTGCCAAAGATAGAGGGAGAAAAGTTAGCCAAGATGCTTCCCAAAAAACAGGTTTATTTTATCGAGGTTGATTCATTTGAGCACGTTAATCCGGCGACAAATCTGCCAAGATGGTCAGCCTTAAAACAACTTTTCATATTAAGTAGATATTTATATAATGTTTTAAATCAAATAGTTTAGAAATGAGTATTAAAGGAGGTTAAAAGTGGCCAGTAACCAGAACTTTGAATATGTAATAAATACGACTTTCGCTTTTCTCATATCGCTTCTGATTTGGTTGCCTTTTCTCTTACTCTTCGGTAATTCTCTATTGTTGTGGTCGGTATTTATGCTTGTGGGAGGCCCACATTTTGTATTGGGAATACTGGGTTACCTGGCAACCGATACTAGGAAATTGATAGGCCCATTTTTAACTGTAGCCGTTTTTGGCGGTTTTCTTGCTTTAATATTTTACCGCGTCTTACCGGATTATCTTGCTTATTTTTTATTCCTTGCTTATTTTATGATTCATCTTCTTTCCAATGAGCAGATGTTTGAGAGCTCGATTGTTAAAAGCGATTATAGGAGTTGGCAAAATTCCTGGCCAAGAGTTTTTTCATGGGGTTCAATTGCTTTAATTTTAATCGCCTTGACTATCTCAGCTTTGAGGCTTTTCGGGGGGAGTTCAAGTCTTATACTGGGATCACTTTGGATGCTACTTTTGATCTTGGGTGGAGCGTTGATTTATAAGTATTTTGAGCAAACGGGCAACGGCCAAAAAATACCTCATGGTTTCATGGTGATTTTTGTTTTGCTTTTGGTGCCGGTAATTTTGTTCTTTGGTTATTTTTGGAATGGTTTAGTTTTTGCTCCTACAGTTTTGTTGGCAATTTTCCATATTGTTTCTTGGTATGTTTTTTATACCAGAAGACTTGCCAAATTTCCTAAAAATGACGAGCAAGTTGGTCTGGCAAAATTTATATTTTACTGGCGGGGTAACATCAAGCGTTTTTATTTTTTTGTGGCTATACTTCAGGCTATTTGGCTTGGCCTGTTTTTGCTTTATTTTTATTCACCCGTTGCTTACATTGCCAATTCAGCAGGTATTCTTATTTCACCACTCTGGGCGCCATTCTGGACAATTATGCATGTGACGACGAGTTTTTTACCAAAACCTGCAGGCGGCAAGTTTACTTTACCCAGTTTTTCTTTGGTTAGAACTGCATTTAGATCCGGCCAAGCCTAAATTTCAATTTTTTCGCCTAATTTTACTCTTTCCAAAAGGCAGGAAGGAACGAGTTTTTCATTATACAACATGGCATCCGGACAGCTTTCACAAATGTCCCAGCCATGCTTAGTGAGATTTGGAGTATTAAAAATAACGATTATTTGACACTTAGGAGTTTTAAGAAAGCTTTTGGGATTCTTAAGGAGCGAACTTATGTAACCAATAACCGTTTTGGTAGCACAGCTTAAAGACATGATCGAAAGAGTCTGCAGAAGACTCCATTTTTTTTCTCCTGCAGGGAATGAATTCCAACTACCATTGTTATTTTGATGGTGCAATTTTTCGGCAGTTTTGGCGTCAGCAAACCCGACTGTTTTTTCTCCTAGAATAATCGGTGCAAAAAAGAGCCAACCGGGCTCTTTTTTGCTAAATTTTTTACCAAGATAAGCGCACGGTTCAGCACGGTATAATTTTCCGATTAATTTGGCTAACCTACTTAAAGTAATATAATTGATTGAATCTTCGCCATTTTTCTGCTTAAAAAAAATATCCTTAAAAAGAGTAAAAACAACCCTGCTTACTATATCGGAATTTTTTTTGTAAAAATTGATAACTTTTGGCAATTGATGAAAGTTTTTCTTGGAAACAGTCATGACAAAGTTAAGTTCAACCCCACCGACTTGGCGAAATAATTGACAAAATCTTTGGCGGATGAGGTTGAGTTTTTCTTCACTTTCAAAGTTGCCTCTGTTTTGGTATTGGGCGACATGAATGGCAACCTCAGTCGTACCTAATTTTTTGAGCTCTTTAAGCCTTTCGATCGTTAAAGCAGCACCATTGGTGACCAAACGAGTTTTTAAACCCCGCGAGGTCGCATAGGAGATAAGTGCATTTAGCTTTGGGTAGAGAAGCGGTTCGCCGCCGGCGATTGAGAGAATTTTAATATTCCTGATTTTGATTAGTGTATCAATTTCTTTTTTAAGCTTCGCCAAATTTTCATGGATTCTTATTGGGTTAGGAAGGGCAAGTCCTCTATAACAACCGGGACAGGCCAGTTGGCAATAAGTAGTTGGCTCAATCCAGCCATTGGGGTTGTTATTTTTGGTCCAGGGGATTTTGTATAAATTTTTTAGACCAATGTCGGTTTGGGCTTTTGCCATTTACAGACATCAGTTTATATAAGTGAGATGTCTATGGCAAGAGGTTTTGATTTTGACTCCTTATATAAATTACTGATATTCTGATTGACGAAATGTCGAAAAAATTTCCTGTACACCTTGTAACTTTGGGGGTGATAATTTTAGTTTTTTCGGGGCTGATCTACTACATCTTACATACCGGCAAAGACTACTTAACGAAATTAAATTTAAATAGTCGAAAACGGGAAAGTAATTCTTCTGGCCAAAGTAGTCTTCCTGTCAATCGGCCGTTGGCAACATCAAGTGCCGGAAGTTTTGCTAAAGACATAACCTCACAACAAGGGGTTGATTTTAATATAGAAGTCTCAAGACCCAATATAGGTTCAACCTCAAGTATCCAATTCGAGTTTTCCAATGAACCTAATACAGAATTTATCAAATCGTGGGAAATAACTATTCCTCAAGGATTCGAATTTACCAATGGCCAAGATATCAGTCAGGGGGCAGTTATCGGCAAGGCTCTCTTAGACGTGATTTATAATGATAAAGAGCAAGTTGCCGAAGAGAATGTGCTTAATGATCAAAGTGCGCAAGGCCATAAAGCTAACTGGAGCGTTTCCTTTTTCGGTTCTAAATTTAATACTTATGTGGATGGCAACAACCTGGAGGGGTATAAAATTACAATGGAGAGGAATTTTATTGAAGGTCTTAAACAACCCTCAAAGTTATTAGTGACTATTTTTGCCAATTCACCATCACAGGAAGGCCTAATTTTTACTGGACCTGATAGTTCTGGAAACTATACTTTCAGAGCAAGAGCCACCTTGTTTGATGAAACTACCCTTGATTTCCAAAAGACTATCTCAATCAATTAGCATTTTTCGATATTTTTCTTAGAAGCGGGTCAGTAAGTGGAAATACCACTCAGGAATTGGTAAAGCGGAAATCAGTGGGTAATAAAGGGCAAAGACCATAATTGTAAGAATAAGGATAACGATAATTAACCACATAGATGTTTTGATTGATTGAGTAAGAAAATAGCTTAAAAGGATCGACAGAGCGGGAAGGCCAAAAAGAAGGTAATGAGGAAAAGCTGGGCCGGGAGTGAGAAACAAAGGAAGATAAGCTGAGAGAAATATTGAGCTGGTAAATAAAACTCTTTTGTCTTCTATATTTTTAAAAAGCGTGTAGAGCATTGCTAGAAGACCGCCAAAAAAGACGATTGGGTTGAAAAAGAAAAGAATTACGGAGGTTTTTTGAGCAGAGCTGGTCATATCTTCAAAATAAAAACCCTGGGGGTCAATAAGCCAAGAGAGTCGGCTTCTGGTATAAATTTCAACTTCTTGAAAACGCGGGATATAATCCGGGGCGTATTTTTCAAAGTTTTGGGGCAGGAGACTAGTGTGATAGTACCAAACCTTTTGATGCAGATTGATCCATTGAGATAGGCCATTGGCAGTAATAAACGGCAGATAAAGCAGAATATAGATCAGAATTGTGATTATTAATACTCCCAAGATTGCAAAGACCTTTCTGATTAAGTTAGCTTGGGTGAAGAAGATAAAAATAAGAGCCAAAGCCAAAGGAATTGCTGTTGCCCATTTGACTTGGGCTGCTAGTCCAAAGAAAGCACCAGCCAGAAGAATATCTTGCAGTTTAAGGTTTTTAACGTAAGACCAGATAAATAAAAAGCCAAAAATGACAAAAGTGGCAAAGAATACTTCCATCATAATTATCCTTGAATGGATAAACAGGGAAAATTCAAAGGTCAGAAAAAGTGCCGAAAGCAATGGAATAGACTTGCCTCCAAAGATTTTTTTAGCCAAAAAATAAGTTGCCAATACCAATAAAATCCCAAAAATAGCCGAAGGAATCCGCCACCCCCAAGGATTGTCACCAAATAGTCTAATTGATTGGACAATGATATATTTAACTAGTTGTGGTTGTTCGTTGCTAAAATCAGGCAGTCCTTGGAGTGAATTTCTGATCACAGGCAAAAAGAAATTTTTCTCATCAAAATAGGCAAAATTTGGAGAATCAAGGCGAAAAAGGCGAAGGAATAAGTTTAACAAAACGATGAGGGATAGACCAATTCCTTCTGATTTTAATAATTTCAACACCTGCTCATTTTAAAATGCGTGTCGAGCTTTGTAAATAATTCAAGTTTGGCTATGGTAAGATTATTCGGCCAAATGAAGAGAAAAAAAACATTTCCTGTCGTAATCATTGGGGCCGGACCGGCGGGGCTAACTGCTGCTTATGAATTATCAGCTCACAATTGCAAGTCTTTAGTGGTTGAGAAAGATTCAAAATATGTTGGCGGGCTGGCTAAAACAATGAGATTTAAGGGTTTCAGGTTTGATATTGGCGGTCACCGGTTTTTTTCTAAAAACAGGGAAATAGAAAACTTGTGGACTGAAATTTTAGGTAAGGAAATGTTGGTCAAAAAAAGACTTTCCCGTATTTTCTATAAGAAAAAATTCTTTGATTACCCTCTAAAGCCCTTGAATGCTTTGAAGAATTTAGGTGTTTGGGTGTCTATTACTGTCTGCCTGAGCTACATATGGGTAAGGTTTTTTCCAATCAAAAATGAAAGGTCATTTGAAGATTGGGTAACAAATAGGTTTGGTAAGAAACTTTATACAATCTTTTTTAAAAATTACACTGAAAAAGTTTGGGGGATACCGGCAAAAGAGATTAGTGCTGATTGGGCAGCCCAAAGAATAAGAGGCTTGTCCTTGAAAGAGGTGTTGATTAATGCCTTCTTTGGTCAAAAGAAAGAAAAGGAAATTATTAAAACATTAACCACTCGTTTTAGATATCCCAAATTAGGTCCGGGAATGTTTTGGGAGAAAGTCAAAAAAATAATTGAGACAAAGAGTTCTCAGGTTCTTTTAGGATCAGAAGTGATTTCGGTTAATCATGACTTGAAGAAAGTTGCTTCTTTATCGGTAGAATCTAATAACAGAAGGGTGAAGTTTTACGGTGATCATTTTATTTCCTCCATGCCACTAGCAGACCTGATTACTTGTTTTAACCCTGAACCACCAAACCAGGTACTTAATGCGGCAAAAGCTTTAAAATATCGGGATTTCTTAATAGTAGTCTTAATAATTTCTAAAAAGCAGCTCTTTTCTGACCAATGGATTTATATTCATGATCCAGAGGTTCACGTTGGAAGAATCCAGAATTTTAAAAACTGGTCGCGCTTTATGGTGCTGAAAAGCGAGATGACATGTTTAGGATTAGAATATTTTTGTTCTAGCAAAGACGATTTATGGAATAAAACGGATGACAAAATAATTGAGATTGCGGTAAAAGAACTGGAATTTTTAGGCCTTATTGACAAAACAGAAGTTCTTAGTGGAAAAGTTATCCGAGTGCCAAAAGCTTATCCGGTTTATGATAAGGAATATTTATCAAGAGTTAATGTGATAAAAAATTATCTCCAAAATTTTAAAAATCTGCAAGTTGTTGGAAGAAATGGTATGCATAAATATAACAACCAAGATCACGCAATGATGACAGGGCTTTTGGCAGCAAGGAATATTTTGGGCGGGACTTTTAATTTATGGAGAATAAATACTGATGCTGAGTATGCTGAGGAAGAAAGGATAACAAAAACAACTGGCGAACGTTTAGTTCCTGAAAGATTAGATTAGTTCCCGCTTGACAACTTATAGGTTTTTTACTATCTTTATATTGCAAATGAACTTCAAGAGACTCGTTGGCGCGTCAGTTTTATCAGGTTTCTTAGTTTTTTCACCTTTTTTAGCTTTTCCTGCTTCGGCCATTTTTGATGCTACTGTTAGTGTTGTTATTTCTCAAAGTCAAGGAATTACTGTCACCATTCAGCAACCTGCAGGTACCGAAATTGATGACTATACCATTTATAGAATTCCAGCAGGTTTTGATTTTGCTTCTGGTTCTTCATTTTCTAACGGAGCTCAAATTGGTAGCGGGACTTTTACCGCTGTTTTTTCAGGAACAGAACTTACTTTCCCATTTGTACTTTTAAATGATACAAATCTACAGGGCCATAAATTTCGCTTAAGGGCTGATTTTGCTCCCCAGCCGACTATCATTGATATTTTTCTTGATGGGGATGTCACAACAGGCCACACATTCAGAGTTAATACTCCTCAATCGGTTATTTTTACTACACCACTTACAACTGTTTTTAATTTTTCCGCAGAAGTTGGAGGAGTTCCGTTAGTCACCTTTCCTACATTAGCCGGAGAATATACCTTTATAGTTGAATTTTATAAAGACACAGAAGTTGTTACTAAAACATTTGTCACAAACTTGCCTGCTCAAACACCAAGTGGTACCAATGTTACCAATGACTTTAACGGTGGAATTTCAATCAATTTCAATAGGGTGTTAGGACAAGGTGGTCAAACAACTATTACCTCAAGTGCAAGTCCTCCTGCTGCCGGTACAGGCGAGTTTCAATTAAGTGGAGTTTATTATGATTTCAACACGACAGCAAATATTCGCTGTCCTTGTACGGTGACTATACCTTATGATCCGGTGACTACACCAAACCCGCGAATTTATCACTTAGAGGATGGAGTTTGGGTTGATGCGACGACTTCGGTTGATACTGTTAACCATACTGTAACTGGAACTGTTAGTTCCTTTTCCTTCTTTGCGGTCGGCTCGCCAAATTATAGCGTTGACTGGCAGAAGAAAATTGAGAAATTTTTAGAAAAAGACAATCCATTTGACATTAAAGAAGATAAGAAACTCAAGATAGAATTTGGTCTTTTGGATGCTGACGGTCAAAAGGTCTCTCCTGAAAATGTGACGGTTGAAGTTTGGCAAATCCTGGACGAGGGTGGCAATCCGGTCGGTCCGACCAAAACAGCTACCTTAACCCCGGATCTCAAGGAGAAAAAAGATCAATTTAAGGCTGAGCTTAATTTAAGAGAAACTGAGCTTGCCCTTGGCACTTATGAAATTAGAGTGATAGTAGAAAACACCACCGCTTCACAGACTCCAGATACAGCTTCATTTACCGTGGTCGAAAAACACTAAAGACCCAAAGCTTTAGCCTTCTTTTCCAAAAACCTCTCGATATACTGGGCGAATTTGGATAAATCCGGTAAATGTTTTTGGATGTTTTCGTAGGTAATCTTTCTATTAACATCTAGGTATCCATGAACAATCACATTGCGATAACTTACAACGTCTTTCATAACCTCCGCAAATTCATTTGTTATAATTTTTTCTTTGGCAAGACTTTTAAAAACCTCTGCGGTTTCTTTTGACGGTGCCGGCAGACCTAAAGTAGCAACAATGTGGCTTGCAATATCAATACAAGCTTGAATCGCGATTTGGAGGTGGTGTTCCGCAGCGTTATATGAAGTTTCATTGGAGAGTAACTCTTCCTCTGACAAATTTTGAAAATTGCTTTGAAGTTTGTAAACTCGACTCCTTACTTCTCTGAGTCTTTCGTTAATGCGTTGGGTATCTAACATGAAGCTCTCCTCTCTTGATGATTTTAGCCAGATAATAGTTATATTCGTCAAGAATCGGTTTTAAATCAAAATACTTTCTGACTATTGACGTTTGGAAATTAACCCTTTCTTTTTCATTGTTGCTTGTTAAGAGTTTACCTTCTGAAAGTACTCTGTGGGCGAATTCGACTGAGCAAGCCGTTAAATCCTGAACTTCTACTTTTTTGCCAGTTATTTTTTCAAGATCGGCAGAGAAGATAACTTGGGGAATACTAAAACCTTTATATTTCCGGGTGTCGGTAACCAATACCGCCAGATCAATATCGGAATCAGCTCTAGCTTCGCCACGGGCATATGAACCGTAAAGATAGACTGCGGCAACCTCCGGTTTTTTGGAAAAATATTTAATTATTTTTTTAACTGTTTTTTGATTTAGCTTCATTGCCTAACTATTTTAGCAGACTAAATTGCGATTTGCTATGCGCTGTACATACTGGTTTTTGCCTAGAAGTTTTAAAGTTCTTTTCTTAATTTTTCGACAATTTTTTGGATTTGATCGCGGTCTTGGGCTTGAGGTGCGAGATTTAAGTATTTTTGAAAGTGAAAGTATGCTTTTTTCTTATCGTTTTTTTGCTCCATATAGATAAATCCAAGTATTTTATGTACTTGGGCAAAATCGGGATCAGCGGTAAGTGTCTTTTCGGCCCAGTTTAGGGCCGGATCAAAGTCTTTAGCGTCAAAGTAGCTTTTGGCCAGTAAACCTGCCGGAATCGGGTTTTCGGGTGAAATTTGAAAAGCTTCCTCAAAAAGCTGGCGGGCTTGTTGGGTTTTATTAAGATCAAAAAGGCTAACCGCCAAAAACGATAAGGAATTTGAGTAGGCGATCAACACTGTTCTGGTTCTAATATCTTTTGAATTATTTTGTTTTAGTTTGTCTACTTTTGGTTGCCAAAAGTCGTAATTTTTGGCAATATCCTCATCGCTGAGCTTGTTTTGTGGTAAGCCCAGGCTAATCAGTGTGCCGATTGGTTTATAGGAACAGGCATTATTAGAGGAAGATTGAAATTCGGGATATTGATAGTCGAGAAATGTTGGATTATCGGGGACGATCTCGTTGCAAATGATGACAGCGGTCTCGGTATGGGATCGTATGTTTTGATCAAATTTTTGCCAAGGCAGGACTAAATTTGGGTAACGCTTTTTAAGATTATTTTGATACCATTGTCTTATTAAAAGAGTGTAGTTGACAATTTTGATGTCTGGCCGCATATTTTGAGCGATTTGAAGGTAAGTCGAGGACATTTGGCCTTCGTCGGTGGAAACCAGAAAGATGGAATCTTGAGGCAAAATTCTAAAAATGTCTTTCCCGAATTCTTCAAATAGCATGTTTTTGCTTTGGTCAACTTTGGAAAAATTTAGAAACAGCGGCAAAAGGAAAACAAAAAGCATTAGTTTTGAGAAAATCCCGAGGTATTTTTGAAAAATATTGATAATAACTATTAGTTCCAAAGCAATCCAGATGGAAAAAGGAATCATTGAAGGCAGGAAAAAGCGCTCTAAGATTCCTTTTTGGGCAAAAGGATGAACTGGCGAGCGGCTAATAAAGATAAAAAGAGGTCCGAGCAATAAGAAAATTAAAAGTAAAAAGGTAAAGATTTTTGTATTCTTCAGACTTATTAAAAGGTCCAAAAAAGCTAAAATTGGCCCGATAAAAGCAAAATATTTAAAAAGCGAGGCAAGATAAAAGGTAATGCCGTCGGAAGTGAAAGGATTTCCTTTTGAGAGAGTTCCTAAGGTCAAGGTGCCGTAAATTCGGCGGCTGATGTAGTCACCAAAGTCCTTAAAAGTATAAGGATCTCCCCAGGTAAGGATTGGATCTTGGGAGGCGCGAATCGGCAGATAAAGATAGGGGAGTAAGCCGAGTATTATGAATAATGTATTAAGTATGATGAACTTAGGATTAAGTAAGAGTTTGGGGTTGGTGGTTAAGATCAGAAAGAGAAGGGCAGGCAGCAGAAAGAGGATAGTATGGTGGTTGGTCAGAGCAAAAGCAAAGATAAAAGATAAAAAAGTTTTAAGTTTTTAGGGTTTTCGAAAATAGAAATCGAGACAAGGATAATTAAGGTAACAAAGAGAGCATGAAGGGAAAAGACTTCAGCAACCAGAGAGTAGAGCCAAAAGAGGTAAGAAAAGGCCAGAAAAAGCGATGCTGATATCGAAGCTAGTCTGTTACTGGTTAACTTCAAGCAGATAAAGTAGATAACAACAACAGTCAAAGAAGAGGTCACTGCCGAAAAAAGGTTGACCCTAAAGGCTAGAGTTCCAAAGGGAAGATAAGTAAACAAATGGGCAAGCATTGTATAGAGAGGATAGCCAGGCGGATGGGCAATACCCAGAGTATAAGCTGCGGCAATTAACTCCCCGCTGTCACCAAAGTAAACGGAGCGGGAAAGAGTGAGGATGTAGACTATGAGCGTGAAAGCGAAGAGCAGAAAAGGGAGGATGTAGTTTGAGAGAATATCTTTTTTGGACATTTTAATTATTTATAAGCGGCAATTCCGATATTGCCGGCAGCTAAGCTTAGAGGTATTTTAGCCAATTTCAAATTAACCAGAATGGTCATTAAAGGATTTTTTAGTATCGGAGGAAGTGGAGTCATTTTTAACCAGTAAATTAGTGGATATTTATTATTTACGTTAAAGATTTTGATTTTTTTGAACCCATTTTTTCGAAAAATTCCAGCTAGGGTTTTTTTGTTGAAAAGATAGATATGTTCAATATCGAAAATTGGCGACTTTTCGCCAAAAAGCTTGACGGAAAGGCCATTGGTATCGTGGACAACAAACAGGGCAATACCTTCCGCTTTTAACATTCTATAGACAATTTTGACAAATTCATTGGGATTAACGACATGGTCCAAAGTTTGAAAACTTGTAATTATGTCAAAATGCGATTTTGGAAAAATATTCTTGTGAAGCACATCAATTTTGATATTTTTCTTCAAATATGGGGCTGCTTTGGAAACAGCTTCCTTACTGGGTTCTATTCCGAAAACATTTTTAATGCCTAATTTGTAAATCTCTGATAAAAAAAATCCGTTACCACAGCCAATGTCCAAAATTTTTGTTTTTGGAGAAAGATTTGACCTAAAGGTTTTTAAGTAAGATAGGTAAGTCTGGGCAAGATAGACAGCCTCTTTTTCGTAGGTAAACTTACTTTTTTGGTAAAACCGGATAATTTTTTTTTCAGCTAAAATCGGACTCGAGAAAATTAACCCACAATTTTGGCATTTGTTTAATTGATAATGGATGTTGTCAGGAATTCTTCTTGCAGAAAAAGTTTTTTCATTAAGTTTTTCAAAATCAAAATTTGCCCTGTAGAGTAATCTTGTTCTTGTTTTTTCCGAGCAAATTGCGCATCGTAGGTTTTTCATTGTAAAGCCAATTATAGAGCTTAATAGTTGCGATATAAAGCTGATATATCAGTAGGTCAACCTGCCAAATCTGACTTGGCAATGTTGCTCCTCTGATATATCTCAGGAAGCTCGGCACGACATTGTCGTGCCAGCAGGGCTGATATATAATCCTTGTTATGTTGTCAAGCAGAAAAACTCTTTTGATCACTGGTGGCGCGGGTTTTGTAGGCGCGAATCTGGTTAAGTACTTTCTAAAAAGAAATTTTCAGGTACATGTTTTAGTGAAAAAAGAGACAAATCTTTGGAGACTAAGAGATATATTAAGAGATATTAATATCTATTTACTTGATCTTCAAAATTTAAAAAAGCTTAAAAATGTATGTTCTAAAATCAACCCAAATTATATTTTTCATCTAGCCGCTTATGGTTCTTACCCGAGCCAGACTGATATTGGCGAGATAGTTAATACTAATATTTTAGGCACTGTTAATTTGTTGGAAGCAACACGAGATATTCCGTATCAGTGTTTTATCAATACAGGTAGTTCTTCTGAGTACGGTTTTAAAGATAAGCCCATGCAGGAGAGCGATATTTTGGAACCAATAAGCTTCTATGGTGTAAGCAAGGCCACCTCGACGCTCATTTGTCAAGTTTTTGCCAGACAGTTTAAAAAACCGGTAATTACTTTTCGGCTCTTTTCCGTATACGGGCCTTATGAAGAAGCTACAAGGCTAATACCTACTGCTATAAAAGCAGCACTGACAGGAGGGATTCTCAACTTAACCAAGGGAAATGTGAGCAGGGATTTTATCTGCGTTCAGGATGTAATTAGTGCGTATGTTAAAGCTATGAGTAAGAAATATCTAACCGGAGAAATATTTAATATAGGTAGCGGCATACAACACACTAACTTAGAAGTAGTTGGAGTAGTCCAAAGGTGTTCAAAAAATAGATTAAAGTTTAAAATCGGATTATATAAAAGACGGCCTTGGGATACCAGTTTCTGGGTTGCAAATATTTCAAAAGCAAAATCCGAGCTTTCCTGGCAGCCAAAATATAGCCTTGCGGAAGGATTAAAAAGAACTTATTCTTGGTTTGAGCAGAATTTTAAGTTGTATCAAAAGTGAAGAACCTAACATTCTTTCAAAAAAAGGCTAAAGAATTAAGAAAAGAAATTCTGACAATGGCTTTTAAAAGTCAACGTCACCATATCAGTTCGAGTTTATCAATAATTGATGTTTTAGTAGTTCTTTACTGGGGTGTCTTAAAGATTAGTCCACAAGATCATTGGAATTTAAAACGCGACAGATTTATCTTAAGTAAGGGACATGCGGCTTCAGCTTTATATGCAGTTCTTGCGGATCGGGGATTTTTCCCAAAGAAATACTTAGAAAGCTACGGCAAAGAAGGAACAATTTTAGGAATCCACCCAGATTATGGTTATCTGGCGGGTATTGAGCTTTCAACAGGTTCTTTAGGACATGGGCTTTCAGCAGGTTGCGGAATGGCTCTTGCCGCAAAGTTAGATAGCTTAAATTCTAGAGTATTTGTTTTATTAAGTGATGGAGAATGTGATATTGGGACTGTTTGGGAAGCAGTTTTATTTGCGAATCAGCAAAAACTTGATAATTTAGTGGCAGTTGTTGATTACAATAAATTTCAAGCTTTTGGCAAAGTTAAAGATGTAATTGACCTAGAGCCATTTGTCAAGAAATGGAAGGCGTTTGGTTGGGAAGTTAGAGAAGTTAATGGCCACAATTTCAAACAACTTTTACAGGCAACAAAATCAGTACCTTTAAAAAAAGGAAAACCGACTGTAATTATTGCTCATACGGTTGCAGGCAAAGGTGTCTCATTTTTGGAAAATAAATTAGAATGGCATTATTTAAATCTGACCAAAGAACAATACAAGCGGGCAATTTCAGAGCTTGATAATTTATGAGATACGCATTTATTCAAGAGCTGACAAAACTTGCTGCCAAAAACAAAAACATAATTTTGCTAACTGCAGATTTAGGATTTACTGTTTTTGAAGAATTTGCCAAAAAATTTCCAAAACAATTTTTCAATGTGGGTATTGCAGAACCCAATATGATAGGCATTGCCTCAGGTTTGGCTTTATCAGGTAAAATAGTTTTTGCCTATTCAATTGCCTCTTTTGCAAGTTTTAGAACCTATGAACATATTAGGAATGATGTTTGTCTGCATAAAGCCCCCGTTATTATTGTCGGATCCGGTGCCGGTTTATCATATGCAGACAACGGTCCAACTCATCTGGCCACCCAAGATTTAGCTCTGATGAGAGGCTTGCCGAATATGACAGTTTTGGCACCTGCAGATCCGGTTGAAGCTCAATGGGCAACAAGAGAAGCTGCCCGTTTGAAATCTCCTGTATACTTGCGACTAGGGAAAAAAGGAGAACCTGTAATTTATGATAAAACACCAAAACTTAAGATCGGTCAAGGAAATTGGATAAAAAGGGGTTCTAATTTTGTGATTTTGGCTTGCGGCAACATAGTTTTTAATGCTTTAAAGTCGGCAGAAAATTTAGAAAAAAAAGGTTTGTCAGGTGCTGTTATTAGTCTTCATACAGTTAAACCTATTGATAAAAAATTGATTGTCCAACTTGCAAAAAATTATTCCCATATTGTGACTGTTGAAGAGCATTCGGTGGTAGGCGGTTTGGGATCTGCGGTTTCGGAAATAATTGCCCAAATCCCGGCAAAAAAACCAGAATTTTTAATTTCAGGAATAAAAGATGACTTTCCTAAAAAGTTAGGAAGCCAGGAATATCTGAGAAAGATTTACGGTTTAACACCTGAAAAATTAAGTTTGCGAATTGCAAAATTTTTAAAAAAATCGTGACTGAACTTTCAATTATTCTCCCAGTCCAGAATGAAGCGGAAATTATTGAGCAGGTTTTTTCAGAAATTTTTCACTCGATTAAAAAAATTACAAAAAAACCCGAATTTATATTGGTTGAAAATGGCTCTTCTGATAATAGTTTAAAAGTTATTAAAAAAATCTCTCAAAATTACTCTAATACTTTGTGGGCAGAGGCACCTAAGGGTTATGGGTGGGCAGTTTTAAAGGGATTAACGCTCGCCGAAGGAAAATTCGTCTGTTATATGGATTCAGATGGACAGACTAATCTTTCAACCATCCCAAAGTTATTAGAGGAGATAAAAAGCGGAAAATGGGATTTAGTGACAGTTACGCGTCAAAACAGGGAATCCGCTTGGAGGGTTTTTACTTCAAAATTGTTTACCGAAGTTATGGCTTTGTTATTTAATACCCCTAAAATTGATATTAATGCCAAACCTAAAATTTTTCAAAATAAACATCTTTCAAAATTAAGTTTAAAATCAAAAGACTCATTCATTGATGCTGAGTTTTTAATAAAAGCAATAAAATTAGGTTTTAAAATTAAAGAAATTCCAACAAAAACGCTACCAAGATTGGGCGGGAAATCAACAAGAAGCGTCAAAACCTACTTTGAATTCTTTTTGAATATATGGAGGTTTAAGTTTGGTAAGGCTTTGGTAGAATGGGAGAAAAGAGATTTGGAGACTAAAAAGGAATGATCAAATTTCTTCTTTTCCCAAGTGAGGACTTTAAGGAAAGTTCAACATTTAAGGATTTTCTTCACATTTTAGCGATTCTGTCATTTTTATTTTTATTATTTTATTTTTTAGTTCTCGTTTTTTCTCCTCAAATTCATCATCAAGAACTCATCGATATTAATTCGCTTACCCCATGGGTAAGACCATGGATTTCACAAAATGAAGGCAGAGAGCTTCCGGTAATGTTTATCGGCAGTTTTATTTATTTGGTTTTTGCTTATTTTTTAGTTGTTAATTACAAAACTTTGACTTGGTTTTCAAATAAAATAGTTCAGATATTAAGTTTTTTGACAACTTCAATTATCCTCGTTCGAACCAATCCTGCAAATCTTTTAGCATACGGACCAAATTCCGATCCTAGATTTAATATATTATGGGTATTATTTTTGGCGTTTTTTTTGTATGGAAGCTATTTATTTTATCATTCTTCTGCCTTTGAAAAGTTTGGACGAATCTATTTGATTTTACTTGGCGTTGTTTTTGGCTTTTTGGTCATATTGGTTTTTGAGCCTTCCGATCCCCGAGATTACGGTTTTTATCTGGGGCCTGCTTTAAAGCTGATCCAAGGAGAGAAATTAGATTCTTTCTATATGCAATATAACCTACTTGGTACCTATCTTTTTAAGTGGATGATGGATTTGGGGTTTAAACTTATCCAAATGGAATTGACTCTAAGAATAATTTTTATTTTTTGGTTTTTTCTTTACTACAAACTGGCCACAAAACTAATCAAAGAAAATTTTTTAGTCTTTTTATTTATGACGGCTCTGGTGACGCTGCGGTTTCTTTCTCTTATGCGGGATCCGGTTTTTAATGCCCAAATAACGCCGATTAGATTGGATCTTTGGGTCCCGTTACTTTTTATTGTCTATAAATTCGGCTTTTTTTCTCCAATAACTGCAGTGGTCTTTGCTTTCAATTACGTTTTGGATAATTTTATTGGTTTCTTGTACCTTATTGGTTATTTACTAATGATTGCTTTACTATTTTGTATTAGAAAATACAGGAACCAAGCAGTAAACTTTCAGGGATTGTTTTTTTTAGCCTTACCGATAATTGTAAGCGTTGTTTTTCAGCTTTACTTTTTCGGATCCTTGTTGTCTCCCGCTGGAAAAATCTACAGGGATATTAATTATGGTTTAATACCAATTTTACCTCATTCTATGTTTTGGGTAATTATTGCTATTTTACCCGTATATCTTTACCTTGTATTAAAGGAAGAGTCTATAAAATATCAACTAACTAGTTTATTTCTATTAATTTTAGCGCTTTTACAACTGGTTTATTTTTACGGAAGGTCCCACGAGAATAATATTCTTAATATCTCAGGGATTTTTTTGTTAATTTTATTTATGTGTTTTGATAAACTTATTAAATTAAATCTCGCAAGAAGTGTTATCTATGTAGTTGCATCTTTGTTCATCTTATTATCTGCTTCCGTTTTTGCTAAATTTGCTTTTCCTAAATTGTCTTTAGCTTACTCGCATTTATCGCATGGGAAATTGATTGAAACGCATCCTCTGGATAAGGTTATAGATAATAACCCCGACCTTTTTTCTGTTTATCCATCAGAACAAAAAATCTTTGTGATGAGCAACTATGATAGTTATTTCAATTACCGGTACCACTTTGATCAAAAAGGTTGGTTTACACCTTTTGTTGCCAATGTTTATCTTGATGACACAGTGAAATTACTCAAAGATATGGTCAGTAACGGCTATAAAGTGGTTCTTTGGGAACAGGATATGGTGAATAGTGTTTCAGAATTCAATAAGAGTAAATATCTGATTGATCAGGGACTAAGATTTAGCCTTAAAAGGCAAGGACCACTTCTTCTCGAACTTAGAATTAATGAAGCTAGTAACTCATCTAAATTGGACTAAGACTCATATTTTCTAGGATGATCGATATATTAATCAGTTTTGTCCCGTTTTATGAAAAACACAGGGAGAAGAGCCAGGGCAATAACTGTTGTTAAAAGACTAATTATTGCTCCTAGTTTAAAACTTGTTGGCGCAAAGGTGAACTTTACTAGGTGATTTCCTTTTGGCAGAGTGAGTGCCCTTTGGTTAATATTAGCTGGTAAGATTTCTGACTCTTTACCATCAACAAATGCTTTCCAGCCTGGATAATAGGCATCAGCAAGCACTAGAATTCCTTCCTCGTTCATTTTGGCCTTGATTTCAACATTTTGATCTTCGTATTTGGTAATTTGTGCCTCGGAACTGGCTTGTAAAAATGATTTGTTTTCAAGATTTTTTTCTAATATGGCAGTTGTTTTGTAGCCAAATTTGGAAGACGTAATCTCGCGGATTTGATCTTTGGTTGTTTGGGCAACCTCGTAGTTTGAGACGATAAATACTCTCGGCAGAACCGTTTTATTCTCATAAATAAAATATGGAGGCTGACTTTGGGTTTTAAAAACACTATCTAAGTCTCTCGCGGAAACCTCAAAAGGCGAAATAATGTATTTAACATTTTGCAAATCGAGTAAACTTCTGGCCGCATTATCAATAATAAATTTATTATTAGTTAAATGACTGTTTTGTTCTATGAAACTACTTAAAATTATGTCTCTTTCAAAACTAATTGGGGAGTAGGAACTTGCCTGATTAATGCCAAAAATGACATTCCAATTTGGATCGAGAGCTTCACGGAAGGCGAAGTAGCTATCTTCTGCTCTTAGCCAACCTCGATTTAAGAACTGTTCATTCCAGACATTTTCGTTTCCTAAACTTAATATTCGGTATAAAGACTTATCCTTTTCAAGAAATCCTGCAGTCTCTGGTTTTTGCAGCCATTTTTCTGAATTCCCTCGAAGATGGTAATTTAGAGCGAATATAAAAATATTGACCGTTGAAATACTTAAAATTAAAAAAGTACCTAAGTGCCAAAAAAATTTATTGGTTATTTTAGATTTTAGATTTTGAAGAAAAAATTCAAAGCCGATTGTTCCCAAAATACTTAGACTAAAGGTAAAAAAGATGATCCATCTGGCAGGAACTCTAAAAAATGACAAGGGTGGCAGTTTGAATAAGAAAAAAGTCGGAGAGTTTTTGCCTAACATTAAAAGTAGTGAAAGGATTAACAGTAGTGAAAAAAATAAGATTATTTTATTTTTCCCGATACCCCAAATGATTGCCCAAGAGGCAAAAATTAAAGGTAGAATTCCTATAAAACCCGTACTTTCCCAAAAAATTCCCCAATCCTTAGAAAATTGGGGGTAAGTACCAATTCTTGGATCTCCAAGTAAATAAGGCCAGACAAAAGTAATTAAATGTTTAAATTGATAAGGGAAAAGCTTGATTTCCTCAATGCCTACACCGCCTTTACGATTGGACATTTGAGTTAATTCCCAGCTTGGTAAGAGTTGAATCGCCGATATTAATAAGCCGCCTATAATTGCGGCAATAATGCCAAGAATAAGTCTCCATCTGTAAAAGCGCGGTTCTCCAACTAAGAAAATTCTTGTAAAAGCGTATAGAACAAGGACTATTAGAGAATAAAGAACAACTTGATAAAATCCTGCCAAAGTCTGAAAACCTATCGCAAAAGCAAGAAGAACTCCCAAAAAGGACCTTTTCTTTTGAATGTAAATTTCAGTTAGATAGAGTTCCATTGGGAAAAATGCTAGTGTCTGGATAACATTAAAATGCACGATCTGGGTTACAAATATCCCCGAATACGAAAAAGAAATTGCTCCTAAAAGGGAGGCGATTTTAGACAACCCCATGCTTCTTGTAAATAAGTAAGTGAATGTCCCAATTATTAAAAAGCTGAGTGCAAAACCCAGATTGAATGCCAGAGGCATAGGAAATAGAAAAAAAATAATCAGATTTAATGGATTAAAATAACCATTTATAGTTGCTATTTGGGGATAACCATTGGTAATGAGTGAATTCCAAAGAGGCAGGTGTCCGTTTTTTAAAGATTCAGACAAAAATAACTTAGTAGGGTACTCATAATGCAAAATATCGCTTCTTCCAAAATCGGGGGTGACAAAAATCTGTTGTCCGGTTAGAGTTTTATTGAAAAAAATAACTACTAAGATTGCTAAAATGAAGATCGGCAATAACTTTAAAATGAATTTCATTGGGTTTTTTCAAGGTTTTCAACTAATTTTCTAATCTGGTTTTTTTCTTGGTTTTCATCTGCATATTTTAAGTATTTCTTAAAATATGAAAGGGCGGTTTTTTTGTCATTTTTTACCTTGAAGAAGATTAAGCCAAGTTGCTTGTAAGGTTCATCAAGTGTCGGATTAATTTGAATTGTCTGTTTTTCAATTTTCTCTGCAGTTTCGAAATCTTTCTCTCTAAGGGATTTCCTGGCAGAAAGATATAGAGCAACAGCATTGTCAGGTGAGATGGCAAAAGCATCCTGATAAATTTCGTGGGCTTCATCAATTTTGCCAAAATTGTTCTCCAAATTAAATCCTAAATTCGTTAACGGTTGAGCTATTGAATGTAAAAGAATTGCCCTTGTTCTTAAATCGTAGGGCTTTTTGGTAGTTAAAGATTCAATTTGTGGCCTCCAGAAGTTGTTATACTCGTCAATTTCCACTAAATCCTCGGCAGAAATACGGTATTCTTTTGGCTCAAGTTTCCAGAAGTTTTTGTATAGGACATTCATGCAATACTTATTGCTTGCTGGATCGAAACCTTTGGTTCGATTTTCGATAAAAACAGGATATTTTGAAAGGAGTGACTGGCAAATTATTTCTCCTACCTCAACCTCTGATAGTTTTAAATATTGGAATTTTTCATAGGGAATTGGCAAGTCAGGATAGTGTTTTCTGATGTAAGTTTTGTACCAGTCGTCGGTTAAAAAAGTAATATTTATAATTTTAAGATCTGGTCTTTCAGTTTTGACAATTTGCAAGTATTTGGCAATCATTGAAAGCCTGTCGCCAAAAACAAAAACGACCGAGTCTTGGGGTAAAATTTCAAAGGTTTTTGTGCCAAAGTCTTCATAGATAAAATTTTGGCTTTGGTTGGTTTTTTGGAAGTTAAACAAAAGAGGTATGAGAAAAAGAAATGCTAGGGGAATTTGGGTTAGTTTTAATATTTTGGGCAATTTTTCAATAATTTTGGCAAGTCCTAACCCAATCCAAATAGCAAGGATAACTTCTGAGGCAAGAAAAAATCTTTCAATGGCCCCTTGGGCATCAATATTACCGACAATTGGCAGGCGGCTTAAGAAAACAAAAATAGCCCCTAAGAAAAGATAGGCTAAAAGCAAGTAGAAAAAGCCCTTTTTTTCTTTGAAGGAGAAGATTAGGCCGACAAAAGCTAGCAAGCTACCGACTGCCGCAAAATGCGAAAAGAGAGATGAGAAATAAAAGTTTAAGACATCGAAATTAAAAGGGTTTGGCTTGGCACCTGCGCCAAAAGAGAATGTTCCATAATCGCGACGCAGGATATGATGGAGAAATTTCCCAACAGTGTCTGGATCACCCCAAGTAAGAACGGGATTCTGAGAGGCTCTGACGGGCAAGTAAATATAAGGAAGAAGGCCAAGAAGAAAGAAGAAGGAAGCAG
>MFBU01000019.1:11051-11574 GCA_001775055.1 Candidatus Curtissbacteria bacterium RIFCSPLOWO2_02_41_11 | reverse complement strand
GAAAGAATTTTGGAAGTATGACTAATTAAGACCGTGTCTTTTCCTGCCTTCTTGGCATTCATCATTTTATTCAATGCGTCTGCTAATATGTCTTGTGCCATTTTAGTTATATTTCTTGAATCCGATTTCAGTAGCTATCTCCCTAAAGCACTGACGGCATAAGTTAATATTATATTGCCTTATGTGGGCTCCGAAACGCCCGCATCTCTCGCATTTGCGCGAAGCAATACCTGTCTTGCGCTCTTTTGGCTTGCAATTCTTAGTGAATTTTGCCAAGACTACCGGCTTTCCTCTAAGCTGTCTTGCAACTTTACTCCAATCGCTTGCAGTCATTTTATAAATTCAGTTTTAAACTGCTCCTCCATGAATTTGACAACATCTTCTTTTTTTACATACTGATTTCTTCCTACACTTCCTCTCTTTATTTTCTTTCTCTTGACGCGCAATCCTGCGCGGGAAAAAACTATTGTTGTGTTAAATCCGCGAATTCCTATATCTCTCTGATATTCTGCTCCTGGAATCT
>MFBU01000019.1:0-11031 GCA_001775055.1 Candidatus Curtissbacteria bacterium RIFCSPLOWO2_02_41_11 | reverse complement strand
AAAGAAAGATGACTAAAACCTGAAATTGCAAATAACCATTTCCGCCTTTCGTACTCAATTTCTCTATGTTGCTTTTGACTTTCGATTATTTTGTCGAGCTCTTCCAGGCTTTTTGGAGAATCCATAATTTCAGCATATCAATAACCAAGAAAAAGTTCTAACCTCCAGCTTTGGGTAGTCCAAAACTGAGGCTAAAAATGTTAAGTGCCGGGAGTCCCGCCAAAGGCGGATAAACTCCGTCGCGATTCGCGCGCCTCCACGCCAAGACATCAAAAAATCGCACTACAGATTCGCAATGCGATTTTTTGGTGCCGGGAGTCGGAGTCGAACCGACATAGCCCGTTTTTCAGACGGGTGCGTTGACCACCTCTGCCATCCCGGCAATTTTAAACGAAATTATCCAAATCATTATACAATTTTAAAGACTTCCGTTCTAGGCTGATCAAAAAATTCTAATCACATGATATACTCACTACAAGTAAGGAGGTGAAACAAAAATGGCGCAATTTTTAGGAGTTCACAAATCAACTGATATTGGAGTAATGACTGATCAACAGGCTGTTGATGGATTTAACAAATACAAAGAAGCGGCTACCAAAATAGGTCTTAATGCAACCCACGCCTATTACAGTCTTGAAAAAGGCTTTGCTTACTGTATAACCGAAGCAGAAAGTGCAGATAAGGTAAGAGAAGCTCATGCCAGTATCGATATGCCACTGGAAGACGTAATTGAGGTTAAAACCGTAAGCTAATCCCTTTTTGAACCCAAAAAGTTCTGAGTTCACCCTAAGTTTACCGAAAGGTCTACGTATCGGCATAAGCCCCATAGTTGGTAATGGGCAATCATTCTGATATAATACTCAAGCTTTTATTTTACGAAATAATTCTTAAAAAGGATTTCATATTTACTCAAGCAAAAACAGTCTTCTTTTTAGAAAAGAGTAAATCTTAAATTATTATCTGCCAAGAATGAATATGTTGGGTATTTTAGGATACCTAATTTTTGTAATCTAAAAAATATAAAAGGGAAATTATGAAGGCATTGATTATAGCAGCCGGAAACGGTACTAGAATGCAAACTGTAATACGAGGGCGACACAAGTCGCTTATGCCTCTTTTGGGATTAAAGATTATAGAACGGGTAATTTTGGGCGCAAAAGAAGCAGGTATTAGTGAATTTGTAATAGTAACAGGTTATAAAGGCGAAAAACTTCAAGGATTTCTTGGCAACGGTACAAAATACGGTATTTCTATTTCCTTTGTTCAAAATGACAACTGGGAAAAAGCAAATGGAATTTCGGTTCTTGTCGCACAAAAATACTTTAGGGAAAATTTTGTTCTTTTAATGGGTGATCATGTCTTTAGTCCAAAAACTCTAATAAGAATTCAAAGGCTAAAACTTAAACAGCATGAATGCGTTTTGGCAATTGATAAAAATCTGGATTCAGTTTGCGATGTTAGCGACACAACTAAAGTAATGATTAAGGACGGAAAAGCTATTGCCCTTAATAAAAATCTTGAATCCTACAATGGTTACGATACCGGAATGTTCGTCTGTTCTCCTTATATTTTTAAAGTTTTGGAAAAATCTACAAAATTGGACAAAAATTCTTTGAGTCATAGTATGAGGGTGTTAATATCGGAAGGTAAACTTAGAACTCTGGATATTAAGGGTAGTTTGTGGGCAGATTGTGATACATGGGAAGACATAAAATTTGCAGAAAAAAAGCTTTTAAAAAATTTATCAAAACCGGCCGATGGCATTTTATCCAAAAAATTTAATAGAAAAGTTTCTACTTTTATAACCCGCTTTTTAATTAAGACACCCATTACTCCAAATATGATTTCTGTTTTTATTCCGGTTTTGGCAATCTTAACCTTTTTCCTGCTTTCAAAAGGTACGTATCCGTGGTTAATTTTCGGTGGCTTGATGATTCAATTTTTATCTATTATCGATGGATGTGACGGGGAAATAGCAAGACTTAAATTCATGAAATCTTTTTTAGGGGCGTGGCTTGATCCTATTTTGGACAGGTATGTGGATATGATTTTGATTGCCGGAATGGCTTATGGCTATTGGAATACTACAAATAATAATTTTATTTTGTTTATGGCAATTATAGTAATTTTTGCTGACGTCCTGCAGGATTACATGTCTTCGAAATTCTTTATGATTACAGGCAAGAAGCTGACTTCATCTTTCGATTTCCCCTTTAAAAGGGATGTTAGGATGCTAATTTTGGCACTGGGGGCTATTACTGGTCAGATTCTTGCTTCGTTTTTGATATTTGCCATTGCAGCTCATATAAAAGCGGCCGTAAAAGTTGTTAACGCAAAACGAATTAATGACCAGTTAAAAACTGCTTTTGAACCCAAAAAGTTCTCGCACTTCATTAAAGTTCCGAACGACAAGTAACCCTTCAGCATGTTCAGGATCTTTGACATTGTCTACGTGTCGGAACAGAATTAAAAGGCAATAAGTCAGAGGAATTTCAATCTAAAGCCACACCAAGTCCGATAAATTTTAACTCGGTTTTGCCAAGATTGCGAATTTGATGATTCTCGCCAGCCGGTACGATTATGCAATCACCTGGCTGTACTTTCTCCACTTCACCATTAACCTTTATTTCTCCTTCCCCGTCTGTAAAGTAAAAAATTTCGTCCATTGTCGGATGGGAATGGGCAACATGGGTGGTTTTGGGCGGAATTTTGCAAAGCTGAAACATCATCAACTTTGATTTTGGATTAGCTTCTTCGCGCCGAATCAAAACCTTTTTGAAAACTCCCGGATTTTTCGGATCTTCGTGGCTGCCCGGTTCCCAATTTCGATCTTTTTGGTTGACCTTTTTCATTTATTTTTTAATCCCAAAATTCTAAAGAATTTTGGAGAGGAAGAACAAACTTAAATATGAGCGAAGCAGTTTACTGACTTCGCGAAATAATAAAATTTAGTTCTGACGAGTGGGCACTGAGGGATTTGAACCCCCGACCTTCGCAGTGTAAATGCGACGCTCTAACCAGCTGAGCTAAGTGCCCGTGCGGACGAGAGAACTCCCTTCGACTGTGCTCAGGATAAACTTCTCGTCCTCTCCTCACCACCTTCGCCAGACTCAGAATGTATACCCTGAGCTTGTCGAAGGGTGCACTACCGTTTCGTTCTTACAAACCGAATTATAGACGAATTTGTAGCTACAATAAAAGACTGGAACGTGGTTTTTAAGGAATATCCTTTTGCACCGTCCTACGCTTCGTTGTGAGATTATGTTTGGGGGTAACCCGGGAGTGGTTTGTGCGTTGAATGTTCTTGCGAGGAATAGATTTGCTTGAATTATTACCGGTTACCCCTTTTTTGCAGTGCCGGGAAACCTATGTTTCTTGAAATAATCGCCCCCGTTGTAATCTTTTACTTTCTCCGGAGTATCAAGGGGGATCATAATTACTTTATTGTCTGCCGGGACATCCATTTCTATGAAGTCTCCTAAAAATTTCTTATTTATAGCTTTATCGTAAGCGTATTTGTCCATTTCTTCTGTTGCAAACGGAATCCTGTAGATCGGGCGTTTTTTAAACTTATATTGTCTGTATCTTATGCTTGTTTCGGGATCAGTAAAGACCTCATTTAACAGAACGGCGCTGCCGGAATCCAAATGTTTTTGCATACCGATAAGAGCAAACTCTTCCTTACCCTTTGCATCCGCAAAAGAATAAGTTTCAGTGATTAGCTTCGCTTTTAACCACACCCAATCACCCTTTCCTTCATTTAAGACTTTAAGTGCTTTTTTCTGCTGCTCTTCAGTTCCTTTTACTAGAACTTGGGTAATTGCTTTATACACTTCGTCAAATGAGTAAGGGGACTGCTTATCTTGTTCAACTTTTTTACCCTTATTTTTTGTTTTCATAGTGTTTAGACCGAACTCTAAAAGCTGACCGGGAAGGATCGCATCCCTTACTCCTCAATAGAGGCTTGCGAAGCGAGTTCCTTGACGCGCTTTGCGGCTCTTACTGCACTTTGGCGAGAGTAGAAACCCTCTCCACTTGTAGCGACTTTTTCACCGTTTCCAGCTACCAGTCGCCAGCGGTAATAACCAGCATCATCTAAAAAGATGACAAATTTAGCCATCATCAACACCTCCCTCCTTTTTATAGTGGGAAACCGCCTAGATCTCCCCGCCCGATTCTTCGCTTAAAAAATCGGGAGGAGGATCTAGGCTAAGTTAGCCCAAAAATTTGGGGGTGTTTTATCCCGGCCAGTTTTTAATGTGCAAACAAAAAGCCCACAGAAGTGGGCAGTGATTCTATTTTACTACGAATTACAAGTGCATTGGACAATCAGAAAACTGTATAATATGGCACCAAGTTCGGGTAGAATTTATGGCTAATATAAACGCACCAGAAGTTGAGTTTTTTGAAAGTTTTGCTTCAGAAATTGAAAGCAAATTTCAGAGGATAAAATCTTTAGTTTCTCACAGAGTAGCTTCCGGTGATTATCACGAAGAGATAATCAGAACAGTTTTGAGAAATTTTTTAAGTAAGCGCTATTCGGTAAAAAAAGGATTTATTTATAAGTCTCAAAGTGAGGTAAGCAAACAGTTGGATATTTTGATCATTGATGAAAACTCTCCTGCTGCTTATCTCTTTCAAGAAGGTGATTTTGCCATCGTAATCCCTGAATCTGTGATAGCAGTGATGGAGATAAAAACAACACTTAACTCAAATGATTTTGACATTGCTATAGAAAATATCGCCTCCGCCAAAAAATTAGTAGAGTTTCCGGTCAACTTAACTGGAATAATTTTCGGTTTTGATGGCACATCTCCATCCGATAAAAATCTAGACAACTGGTTCAAAAGAGTAATTCCGGCGAAATTTAAAGACAGTCCTGAGAATGTTTTGGGTGCTAATATGATAATGTTTTTTACTGCTGGATGCCTCTTGGCTCGTTATAGAGATGACGGTATATGGGATCTTGCCGGAAAATACTACCACAAAATGTTCCGTGACGATTCTGTTAAGAAATCAATAAGCGATACTGGATGGCAGTTATCGGTTGTTTTGGCTATGATCGTCTCATCTTGTGAGAGGGGAGAAATAAGTAGAACAGGAAGAATTGTGGAAAGTAAGGCTTTAAGGTTGATACAAGGGGACGGAAGTATGATAAGCCATTCCAGATTTGCATTTGGGGGTGGAGTTTCAAAAATCAGCACTACTCCCTTAAATGAAAAAATGGTGAAAAAATAGTCTTGATCAAACTAAGATTTTATTATTCTTAGCTAATAATAAATATCACCCATTTTAATCGCATTGTCTTTTTTCTCCTTTTGAGTCAGATGCTTTTGATCTTCAAATGCATCTCTTAAGGCGTGCATAAGATCTACAAGATTTTTCGTTTCCTCTTTTGTAAATTTACGCCTCTTAGCCATTACTTTTTGAGGGAAAATTTTCGATTAGGTCTTTAAGTTGATCAACATTCTTTGATAAATCAATCTCTATCCAACTATCTAACAAATTTCGACAATCTAGTTCATCTTTCTCGGAGTCAAAAAGTTGGTCGTCGAACCAAAGGAAAGGTTTGTCAAAATCTATGGCTTCTGTTTTCAGAGTATCCCAATTTGTAGGCTTTATTTTTTTTAACAACTCGATTGTTTCAGGATCAAAATATCTACTGACGAAATTTACTGTATATTCGGCGTCTCCTTTACAATGCGTTGTAAGCCAGTAGACGTTATGGTTGTCTGTGAGGTATTTGATAAATTCTTTGGAGTGTTTCGCTTCTTGAATATCATTTGCCAAGATCACGCCATCTATATCGAGATAAATGTTCATTCAGTTGTAATTATAAAGAACACAGCAAACTAGGTGCTAAGATTAAAGGAAGTGACGGTGTTTACTTGTCCGGCGCTGCTTCGTAAGATTCCTTAATTGAACTCATCATATAATCAAGGTCTTTGGTTTCCGAAAACTCCGTAAACCAAATTGGTGTTTTGCCCCAAGCCCAACTTTCCGGGACTTTTTTAAATCTTTTGTTTTTATCGGATTCTAGAATAGTCTTTCTTACGTAAATTCGTATCTTTTGTTGATAAATGTGAACGGTGACGAAGTTATACCAGTTTAGTTTATATCCTAAATAGTTCCTGACAGGTTTTTCTTTTATGCTCGTATCCAGCGCAAAAATTCTTTCCCTTATTTCTTTAAGTAAAGGCTTTATTTGATCTGACGCCTTTTTAAGGTGGTCTTCAAAGGTGTATTCCTTTATCTGTTGCGCAACGTCTCTTACAATCTTGTTTTTTGTGAGGTTAGCAATTGTTTCCTTTACTTCCGGTGCTTTTATCTGGTTAAAGAACACAATGTTATTTTCATACTGCTTAACTTCCCATAATTCTATTGGAAAATCCCGGAAACCTATTGCGTTTTGCTGGTGTGCTGTAAACCTTTGAGCAATAAACATCACCCTAATTTGATTCCAGTCCACCGTAGTCCTGTTTAAGGATTTTCCGGTTTTTTCGTTATACTCAAGCACCAACTCTGCTTTATTGCGGAGAACTGTATTGAGATAAGATATGCCTTGATCGATCACCGAAAAACTTTGGTCTCTTTTATATTCGATTATTACAAACGAATTTGCTTGGGGATCGAAAGCTAGAGTGTCAATCCAAAAGTTTTCTATATGAAACTCCGTTGAAATAAATTGAAGGCCAAAAATTGCTTCTAAGTTTTTTTCCGTTAGACCTTGTACGTCTTTTTCAAGATCAATCTTCTTCTCTTTTATTTGGAAAAGTTTCCCACTTGTTAGTTGAAATGCAGGCATTTTATGCTGATACTTCTAAAACTTGGACACCACCTAAGTCTTCAAATCCTTCTTTAAGTTTTACAGAGTTTTGTTCACGAATGAAGTTTATTAGAAGTGCTTTTGGATAAATACTTTCTCCGCCCCTAACTTGTTTTTTTAACTCCTTAATGTATCGCTTTGCTTGTACTGTAAATTCCTCTTTTATGCCCGGCTCTGCTTTTAACTCTACGACCAAACCTATCTTTTTACCATCGTTTTTTAACCAAACAACAAGATCCGGATAGACCTCACCGATTACGTGACCAGAAAAAGAGATAGGGAGGGTTCTTTGGGTTTCATACATTATGCCCTTATCTCGGAGGGCGACCTCCATAGCGTTTTGGAAGATGTCTTCTTTCCAACCGGGGCCTAACTCGTCAAGAATTGCTTTTGAGCATTCTTTTATAGTTTTTATTAAATCTTTAATCTGTTTATCCATATCAATCTAGCCGCATATTCTATACTACAGGCCGAAAAAAGGCAATCATTAAGTACCGCTCTGCAAACCTTGTAAATCCCAATCGTCTGCAAGCATAATTGCCTGTTTCAACACATTTTCTGTCGCCAATACTTGCAGGTCTGGTGGGTATCCGAATTGTCGAAGTGTTCTGCGGACAATAACCCTAAGTTTTGCCTGCACGTTCTCTTTAACAGTCCAGTCGATTGAAGTGTTTGCTTTTACTTTTTCTACAAGTACACGTGCTAAGTCTCTAAGGGTGTCTTTGCCTAAAACATCTCTGGCACTTTCGTTGTTTGACAGAGCATCATAGAAAGCAAGTTCCTCTTCTGATAAACCTAGATTCTCGCCTCGTTGATCTGATTGTCTAATGTCTTTTGCGAGTTTTATCAGCTCTTCGATAACTTCTGCTGCTGTTAGTAAATTATTCTGGTATTTCTTAATTGTGCCTTCTAGCATCTCCGAGAATTTTCTGCTTTGGACTAGATTTTGCTTTGTTCTAACTTTAAGTTCATCATTCAGAAGTTTTTTCAGAAGTTCCATTCCTAGATTCCGTCGATCCATACCCCGAATCTCTTCCAAAAATTCGTCAGATAGGATTGAAATGTCCGGTTTTTTAATTCCTGCTGCGTCATAAATATCGACCACTCCCTCGGAAACCACAGCACGATCTACGATTTGGCGAATCGCAGTTTCAAGATCAACACCGGTTGAAGTACGTCCCGTGCTTTCAAACTTTGAAAGCCGGGCTTTTACTGCTTGGAAAAACCCAACTTCATCTTTTATATCCATAGCCTTTGGATGAGGTACAGAAAGCGCAAATGCTTTTGAAAGTTCGGTTACGTACTTAATAAAACGATCTTTCCCGTCTTCAAGTCCCAAGATGTATTCTTGTGCTTCCAGTATTATGCTTAATTTCTGTGAAGTGTTTGCAGAAAAAAACCTTTTGTAATCGAACCCTTCAAGGATTTGCATCACTATTTCGTGCTTTTCAACCATCAAAGCTACGGCTTCTGCTATATCGAGTGTTGGCGAACCTTGCCCACCACTTGCCGCATAGATTGCAAGAGCTGTCTTCAATTCTGAAGCTATGCCAATATAGTCCACTACAAGGCCGCCTGGTTTGTCTTTAAATACACGATTTACTCGTGCAATTGCCTGCATCAGATTATGTCCTCGCATCAATTTATCTATGTACATCGTGTGAAGACAAGGAACATCAAAACCGGTGAGCCACATATCTCTCACAATAACGAGTTTCAACGGGTCTGTGGGGTCTTTAAAGCGCTCTCCAATCATTTTCTTCTCCTCTTTGGTAGAGCTATGTGTCTGCCAGTTTTCGGGATCTGAAGGGGTACTGGTCATAATAACCTTAATTTCGCCTTTGCGCTTATTGGTATCGTGCCAATCTGGTCTTAATTTGATTATTTCCTCGTAGAGGATGACTGCAATTCTACGGCTCATAGCAACAATCATTCCTTTTCCTTCAAATGTTTCGCAGCGATTTTCAAAATGGCTTACTAAGTCTGCGGCAACTGTTTTAATTCGATCCTGATGGCCAACAACAGCTTCAAGTTGTGTCCATTTTGCCTTCGTCCTCTCTGTTGCAATATCTTCTTGGCCTTCGATTATTGCCTCTACCTCTTCGTCCATTTTTTCTTTTTCGTCCGGTTTCAAGTGGACTTTAGCAAGTCGTGATTCGTAGTAGATTCTTACTGTCGAGCCATCCTCCACTGCACGAGAGATGTCATAAACGTCTATGTAGTTCCCAAAAACAGCAGGAGTTGACTTATCCTCTTTTTCGATAGGAGTACCTGTGAATCCGATAAACGATGCGTTAGGTAGAGCATCCCTCAGATATTTTGCGAAGCCATAAGAAGTTTTCGCTCCTTTTTTTGTCTCCTTTGTTTTGGCAGCAAAACCATACTGGCTGCGGTGCGCTTCATCAGCTATGACCACAATGTTTTTTCTCTCTGATAAAAGATCAAAAGCATTCTTATCTCCTTCGGCGAAGAACTTTTGTATGGTAGTAAAAACAATGCCTCCGCCAGCAGTTTTAAGAAGACTTTTTAAATGACTACGATTTAGTGCTTGTTGGGGGTCTTGTCGAAGCAATTGCTTACAACCAGCGTAAGTATCAAATAGTTGTCCATCAAGATCATTTCTGTCAGTTATCACCACAATAGTCGGATTATTCAGAGCAAGAACGATCTTTCCTGCATAGAAAACCATCGATAAGGATTTTCCGCTTCCCTGTGTATGCCAAACAACACCAACTTTTCTATCACCCTTGTCTCCGGTTGCTATTAGAGTAGATTCTACCGCTTTGTTGACTGCATAGTATTGGTGATAGGCGGCAATCTTTTTATCAGTTTTAACTATTGTTAAACCAGTTTCAGGGTCTTGTGTCTTACTTTTTTCAAAAACTGTAAATTGCTTAATCAGGTCAAGCAAAGTTTCTTTGCTCAACATTCCCTTTACCAAAGTTTCGGCTTGGGGGATTGTGGTTTTGTCCTCAACTTCACCGTCTTGGGTTTTCCAAGCAAGAAACCGAGAATAATCTGTTGAGATTGTGCCTGCTTTGGCATCCAATCCGTCGGAGGCCACTAGGGTGCTGTTGTAATAAAAAAGTGAAGAAATAGCGTTTTTATAGTTTTGAAGCTGGATGAACGCTTTTTTTACAGTTGCATTTTCATCAGTAGGGTTTTTAAGTTCAATTACGACAAGCGGTAAACCATTTACGAACAAAACGACATCCGGGCGTTTATTGGTATTTTTCTCTATGACAGTGAACTGATTGCAAACGACAAAATCGTTTTCCTCTATTTTTTCAAAATCAACTAACCAAACCTTTTCTCCTCTAACATTGCCGTCTTTCATATACTCAACATCAACGCCTTCCGTTAGCATTCGGTGAAAGGTCTCATTGTTGTCTAGAAGGTTTTGGCTTGGTAGGTTTAACACTTGCTTTACCGCTTGTTCTCTAGCTTGCTCTAGAATTTTGGGGTTTAGTTTGTCTACTGCTTTTTTAAGCCTTTCAAGGAGAACTACTTGCCCTAAATCACTTCGTTCTAATTCTTGTTTGTCCGGCGCAAGATAAGTGAAACCTTGAAGTTCAAGAAGTTCAACGACCAACTCTTCTACATCTGATTCAAAAATTTGTGACATCTATTTCTTTTTTTCGGCTGCGATTTTTTGCAGGGAAACTTTATATCCATAGGTTTCTAATCGCCTTTTTGCACTTCTTAAACTGACTTTACTGAAAAAAGGTAATTCCAGATCTTTCTCGACAGAACTTATGATTCCAAAAATCACTTCATAGTCACCAGCGTTGGGTTTTTCATTAGGGAAAACTGATTTGAATGAATCCGGTAATTTGTCTTTTACTTTTCGCCTAAAATCGGGATCAGCTAAAAAAAGTTCACCTGAAACTATTCCTTGAAAGAACAAATGGCTTAAAACAGAAGAGCCGCCATACCTCTTTACGTGAATTATCTTTTTGTTTTTGCTAAACAGATCGCAAAACTCTATTTTGCTGTAGCCGCCCCCGTGACTAACAAGATCATTGTCCATACAGTGAAAATCGGTATTAGTGCCGGCAGTTTTTTTGTTGTACTCGTTTTCGTTTGCGTGGCTATACTTGGGTAATTCTACGCTCGGCTTTTCCGATCTTAGACTCTGATATTCACTATTTATTTGCTCGGAAAAATCTTTGTCTATTTCATACCACTTGGCATTGCTAAGAAGG
>MFBU01000018.1 GCA_001775055.1 Candidatus Curtissbacteria bacterium RIFCSPLOWO2_02_41_11 | reverse complement strand
TGTGATTTTCCTGTCCTTGAATTTTTCAAATCTAATCCCCGACATAAATATAGATAAAATCATCAACTCCGCAACAAGCGGCTCCTCAATGGAAATAGCCAGCGATGCCTCTTTTGCCAATCAGACTTTAGAGTTTAACGCCGGCCAGACTATTTATGTCAGAGTAACTACCGAAAATGACGGCAGTGATAAGCATGTTTTGAATCTGCGTGATAATAACTACAGCCTGATCACTACTTATTCAATGGCAAAATCAGGCGATCAATTCCTGGTTAATTTCCCTGCTCCCCAAAATTCCGGCATTTATTCGCTTGAAGCCAATATTGTCTCCAGCGGCTCGGTTGCCAACTTTGTCAAAACCATTGAAGTCGGCGAGGGAGGCTCTAATAATTCCCAAGTCAGCGTCAAGATCAATAATCAGGTCAATACCGATAATCAAGTCAACACAGGGAATCAATCCTCATCCACCTCCGAGGAGTCAGAGCCCACCTCGGAGGTGTTAGGAGATACCTCGGGGGTGTTTCCTAACAGTGATGATTCATCACAAACGGGCTTTTTCGCCTCACTTTGGTCAAGGATTATCGGATTCTTTAAGGGAATTTTTTGAGGAGGCTTGACCCCGCACGAAGTTTGGTAGTAATGATATTTCTTGCGTATCGTTATTAAATTTAAATTCGGGGTCAGTAGTGAATCGATTACTATACTTCGTGCGGGGTTGACAAGCTAAACTTGCCTTGTTAATGTATAATATAAAGCTAAGTTGAATTCTGCCCCAAAATAGCTTTTCCCTGCCCATAACAATTTATTCTTCGAGCTTGTCGAGAAGATTCAATGCTGTCATCCCGCACCTGCCTGCCGGCAGGCAAGGCTTGATGCGGGATCCAGGAACTAGATTCCCGCTTTCGCGAGAATGACATGAGGGGTGGGAATGACAAAAAGGGAAGTTCTCGATTAACTCGAACAATAAGTAAATAATCCGCCAGCTGGCGGAACCGACCGCAAACGGAGGTTCGTTACTAAGTCTTATTGACTTGGTGATGAGCCTCCGTTTTTGTTTGTATCCCCTAGGGGAAAACAAGCGGAAAAATCTAAAGGGTACTTTAACAATTTCGGACAACCCTGAGTATCCCCGCCAAAAATTGAATATTTAGGCGGGGGGGTTAAGCTCAAGCAGAAATCGTACGTCATCCTGAGCGTAGGCGAAGGATCTATCAAGAGATTCTTCATTTCATTCAGAATGACAATTCTGTTTGCCCGAAATTTTACTTAATGTACCTGAAGCCGTAAGGCGGAAGGGGGTGAAATAAAAATAATATGATTTCAATTAAAAAATTAGCAACCGTTGGTGCGGCAGCCGGCCTGTTGGCAGCCAGCGCCTTACCGGTTTTGGCAGATGACGAACTAGAAGTCGAGCAGGAGAACAAGGCTTATGTCAGAAACGATGTCGACTCCGAGGCAAACACCGGTAAAAACGATATCGGTGGCGGCAGGTTCGTCCTAATGAGCACGGGCAATGCAACCTCTTATGTGGATGTTAGCACTACTGCCAACAAAAACGTCGCAATAGTCGAAGATTGTGATTGTTTTGACGAACTAGAAGTCGAGCAGGAGAACAAGGCTTATGTCAGAAACGATGTCGACTCCGAGGCAAACACCGGTAAAAACGATATCGGTGGCGGCAGAGTGGTCATCATGAGGACAGGCGATGCCTTCTCATGGCCAACCGTTACTAACGTTGTCAACAAGAACGTTGCAGTTGTTGGCGACTAATCGTCATTTCTCATCCAAAGGAGGGGGACACAGGCATATGCCTCCCTCTCCTGGGATGGGATTCCTTAAGAAATTAAAAATTAAAAATTAAAAGTTAAAAATTATGGAGGTTCTCGATAAAACTCGAACAATATGCAAAGCATGTTGTTCTCGTTCTGAGTTTACCGAAGAACTCGAACAATAAAAAAGTATTCACACTGTCATTCTGGAGGGAGTGAAACGACCGATAGAATCTAAAAGATCGTTTGCTCCAGGATGACGAAGAAAAGAAGATGAAAAAGACTAAGACCTTAGTAGTTAGTATTGTAATAATCATTTACCTTCTTGGCATTGTGCCAAGACAGGGTGCTGTCGTCTTGGCCGAGGAAGTGCCGTCGCCAGACGGGCAACAACAGTCTGCTGACCCATCGCCGTCTCCCGACCCAAGTCCCGACCCAAGTGCATCTCCCTCAGTTGATCCCTCACCGAGCCCAGATCCTTCACCCAGTCCCAGTCCTGACCCTTGTGTCTCCGATTGTCCGCCAACCGAAGTTGATCAGACAAATGATGCCGCCATAGACAATCAAGTCACTGATGTTGCCGATACCGGGAACAATACTATTGACCCTTCACCGTCTCCGAGTCCACTGGCCGAAGCAACTCAATCAGCAACCACTGACTCCTCCACCACTTCCGATACCGGATCGGAAAGTTCTAGTGATTCGGTATCGTCAACAATCGACACTGGGGATGCGGCTTCTCAGGTAGATTTAGTCAATCTGGCCAATACCAATCTTGTCAATTCCGACATCAATTACCAGATTTTAAATATTTACTTGGATGAAAATGGCAATATTGATCTTACACAATCAAATGTTCAAGAATTTAGTGCCTCTGCCAATTTGGTCATCAATCAGCAAAATACGGGGACAGTAAATAACACCGTTTTGGCAGTTGCCAATAGCGGAGGGAATTTAATTGACGGCACTGTCGGCCAGATTACAACCGGTTCGGCTAGTGTCGTTGTTAATATAATAAACTTCATCAATGCAAATTTAATTAATACCAATTGGAATTTTGTGTTGATTAATATTTTCGGTCATTTAACCGGCAACATTATTTTGCCCGAGCCCCAAACATCTCAAGCTTCTACTCTTGGAGCAGGCGATATTTCCCAAACCAATAATGCCCAGATCCAAAATGATGTTGACGCGAGCGCCAACACCGGCAACAATAGTATTGACGGTTCAGGCAGTATTCAGACCGGCGATGCCACATCTTTTGTTAATCTGCAAACTTATGCCAATAGCAATTTAATTGGCAGTAATTATTTCTGGCTTCTGATTAACAACTTCGGTATCTGGAACGGTACATTCTGGGGTTGGGGAGCAAGTGCTGCCCAAGACCCGACATACGGCCAAATGCTCTTCAACTTTTCCGATCCGAATTTTTCAGGGACCACCTGCTGTCTTTTATCAGCCAATCAGGAAAACAATGCTTACCTAACCAATCAAATTACAGCTAGCGCCAATACCGGCGGTAACAGTCTTGGCGCAGGTGGCAGTATCAACACTGGCAATGCCTTTTCAATAGTTAATCTTATTAACTTTGTCAATACTAATATCATCGGCAGTTTTGGCTTTTTTGGCATTATCAATATCTTCGGGACTTTAGACGGTGATATCGGCGGAGTCGATCATTTTCCGATCACTGAAAGCACTGTAAGTACTGAAGGCACCGAGGGACAGGGGCAAGATCAAGCAGAAGTGCGAGTTGCCGGCGGTCAATTGGAAACCTCCATGTCAACCAATGTCGGCACCCATGTTAATCCCGGCGATACTGTCATGTTCTTTATCACCGCTAAAAACCCGGGAACAGGTCCGGTTTATGACAGTAAAGTAATATTCAACCTCTATGATGCAAATGGCGAGGTTGCCGCGATCCAAAGTTTTGACCTGGGTAAACTCAACCCCGGACAAAGAGCCAATATTAGCTTTGGGTTGGTACTGGCGGATACTGCGCCTTCTGGAGTTTACGAGGCCATAGTTGAAGCCCAAGGCAAAGTCGGACCCGACAATCAGGAAATTGCAAGCCAGTCGCAAACGAGTTTTCAGGTCGGCACAGGCGTTTTCGGCACCTTGATTTCTTCACTTGGAAATGGCGATGTGCAGGCGGCTGGTCCCATCCAAAATGCTGGTGGTAGTTTTCCGGTCGCAGCTGACAACCTGGCGGCTAATCCATGGTGGTGGCCATTTATGATTGCCGGTGGCATTTTGGGAACAATCTACAGCGGCTACAGACTGACACCTCAGTTTATGGTTTTGGCTGCCGTCTTACAAAGACGACGCAAAAAGTTAAGATTTGCCCGGTTGGCCTCCAAATTATCCGAAAGGGCTCTTGCGTTCAGATCTTGGTTCTTCGAGCTTTAAATTTAGGTGATCCTCCTCTAATATAATTCTCCAAATATTAAATCTTATAATATACTGAATGAGTAATAAAGAATGGTTAATTTTTGGCCTTATTGGGGATAATTTATACGCAAAATTTGCCCCAAGCTAAAATTTTTTTCAAAAACCCTCTTTTTGCTAGTCAATCCTATAAAAATTTGCATTACTTGACAGAAAGGTTTATAATTGGCGCACAAGATTGGGAAGCTCGCGAAGTTTCTGCCCAATTAGCTGGCTTCTTATTTTTTATAAATCAGTCTGCCCTTAAATTTTTGTGAAGAAAAAATTAGTTGCGAAAATCTTTAATTTTTTGGCCTCGCTTTTATTGGTCGGACAGACGCTGACGCCGGCCTTACCTTTAGTGGTTAATCCTTCCTATATATATGCGCAGGAGGAGCAGGCGGCGCAAACAACCGATACAAGCCCCGACTCCTCCACCTCCGAGGAGTCAGAGCCAGCCTCGCCAGACGCGAGTCTAGGCGGGCCCACCTCGGAGGTGTCCAGTACTACTGATTCGTCACCTGCGCTTGCACCAAGCGAAGAACCGCAAGCTACAGATCAAAGCGATCAAAGTTCTTCAGACAGTCAAACTTCGGAATCAAACGATAACACAGCGGCTCAGTCTTCAACACCGGAATCCGCTCAAACAACTAGTGACGAGCAGTCGGCATTTGTTCAAAATCCGCCGGAATCGGAATCAAGTGCCCAGCTGGCTCCAGCAGTTTGGTCGGAAAGTGACGGTAAGGCGACTACTATAAATAATGTAGTTTTAAACCAAACCTATACGGCTCCGCAGAACGACAAAGTAAAGATCACTTTTACCAAACTGCCCGACCCCTCGGACAAACTGACGGTTGGCGAAGTTAAGCTTTCAAGCGAGCAGCAAGAAGACCTTTCGGCAGCCACAGACACGGCTTATGAGTTTACTTCACCAATGACAGATGGTACCTTTACCTACGAGCTGACATTGCCACTTCCGTCAAACGTTAACAAAGACGATGTTGCCGTTAAATCAGCCGAGTCAGTGGATGAGCTTGACTATGCCCAAACAGTTGGCGAGTCCAAAGAAGTTGCCACAGAAACCATAACGATCAAAGGACTTACTCATTTTACAGTTTTTGTTTTAGTTAACGATATCGACACCGATAACCCCAATAATCTTGGAGATTCCGACGATATTGCCAATGGAGTCTTAACGGCAATTGACGACACTTGGGCTGAACAGAATAATGCCAATGCCAATAAAGGCGGTGGCGATGAACTGCATGTTCGAAGCAAAGAAGATCAAAACAAGCGGGCATTCGTAAAATTTGACACTTCAGCGATTCCTAGTGGCTCTGAAATCACCAAAGCGACTTTGCGGCTGTTTATGTTCGATGCCCCCCCCGCATCACGAGATTATGAAGCGCGCTTATTAGTTGAGGGTTGGGATGAGGATACCTTAACCTGGAATAGTCAGCCAGCTGATATAGGAAGCGCTACTGATACAACCTCAACAGGGACATCAAACAATGTTTGGCGCCAGTGGGATGTGACGAGCGATGTCCAGGCTTTTGTCAATGATGAATTAGCAAATTACGGTTGGGCAATTCGGGATGCAGAAGAAGGTTCGGACACAGCTCGTCTAGCGAAGTTCAGATCAAGTGATCAGGGGACAGAACTTAGACGGCCGCAACTTGTTGTTGATTTTGCGGCACCGGATGATCAGCCGACTGATTATAAGTCACCGACCGCAGAAGAGGCCAGCGACGGTAACGGATTAGAAAATAACCCCGAAGGTGCGTTTGAAGACGGTGGTACGGTAGCCAGCCACACAAATAACACTGCCGGCGAGAGTCACATATTCTACAACTACAATCCCTTTGATATTCCCGAAGGTTCAACAATTAACGGAATTGAGGTTAGGACAGATTGGTATCTAGATTCAACAGGCGGAACGAACAGTCTTGATGTTGATCTTTCCTGGGATGGCGGAGACAGCTGGACCGATCCAAAAAGCGATATTACCGAGACCGATGAAGAGCACGTAGCTTCTTTGGGCGCGGCATCCGACACTTGGGGAAGAACTTGGAATGCCGACGATTTTACAAACGAAAATTTCCGGGTCCGGGTGACGATGAATACAACCAGCTCCGGCCGTGACTTTTTCCTTGACTGGATCCCGGTGAGGGTTTATTACTCCGAGCCCGAAGATACAACGCCACCGACCGTAAGTTCTGCCGAAACACAGGATACAAATGGAAATGGCAAGATTGATGGAATCAAACTTACGTTTTCCGAAAACATTGATGATTCACGCTTAGATTCCGGTAATCCTGACGGCTGGGATGTTGTCGGGTACGAAGGCGAAGCGATCGGTACAGGCGAAGGCGAGAATGACAATATGCTGCTTTTAACCTTCAGCGAAGGGGAGTCTTTTGATACAGGAGCGACTCCAACTGTTACCTATACTCCTTTAGGTGGTGAGGACCCGGATCCGAGTAGCACTCACGATGCGGCCGGCAATGAACTGAAGTCTTATGAGGCATCGGCCGATGATAAGGCTCTGCCTGTGCTTTTATCTGCCTTTACCCGCGATACTGATTCCAATGGTCAAATTGACGCCCTTGAGCTTACATTTTCCGAGGATATCAACGACTCACGACTTGAAGTTGGTACTGCGGACGGTTGGGATGTAGACGGCTATGACGGCGAAGCAATCGGTTCCGGAGAAGAAATTAACGATAATGTCCTGCTTCTAACATTCAGCGAGAGCGGGCAGTCCGATACAGGTACTACGCCAAATGTTTTCTACATTTCACCGAGGGACATTGAGTTGAGCACTCATGATATGGCCGACAACGAACTGGCAAGCGGGGAGTGGTCTACTTCGGATGGTGCTGCTCCAGTAAGTTCATTCAGTTCGCCCGAAGAAGGCAGTTTCTGGAACGGGCCGATTGAAGCTTTAGGTTCTTCAACAGATAAGGACATACTTGGGGAGACTGATACGGTTGACTTTGTAAAACTTTTTTACAGAATTTTTGAAAGCGGCAACAGGTGGACGGAAATTCCTGATTCACAAAGGAATAACGAAGGTGGAGATGAACCTTTTAATTGGTCTTTTGACTGGACGCCGGACTCAGAGAGTACTTTTGACATCAAAGCCGAAGCAACAGATAAAGCCGGCAATACCGAATTTAGTCCGGTTGTTTCCGATGTCACTTATGACGTAACCGATCCAACCAGCGAAATCACTTATCCGGAAGATGAAGAAAGCTACACAGAAGATGAATGGGACGGGGAGATTCGGGGTACGGCAGAAGACAGCCCGTCTTCCGGAATTAACAGCGTATTGGTTTCCATCCAAAGAGATGCTGACAATAAGTATTGGGATGGAGCCGATGATGAGGATGGGACGGGATGGCGCACTTCCGAGGGCGAGTTCTTAAATGATGTCAGTGCTGGTGAAGATGGAGATTGGAATTTTGATTTTGCCTTTATCGAACCGGAAGGGGCAGATGAAGGGTATGCAGTGCGCTCTCATGCGGTTGACAATGCCGGAAATCAAGAGGATACTACAGAAGTTCATTTCTTCTTTGAGCGGGCACCTGTCATTTCAGGCGAGACGGAGTCAAGTGTTTCCTCATCTTCAGTCACGATTACTTGGGATACGGATTTTGAAACGACTTCAAGGGTTATCTATGATACGGTTTCGCATGATCCAGCGAATCCTACATTCGACGACCCCTTCGACAAATACGGCTACGCAAATACAACAGACGAGTTTGATACAGGAGAAGGAAAAACAATCTCTCACTCGGTTGATATTTCGGGGCTTACTGCGGGGACCACCTATCACTACCGGACAATTTCCCACGGTTCACCCGAAGCAGTCGGGGATGAGCAAAACTTTTCTACCTCGGCAGTTGCAGCTGCAGCGACCACATCAACAACCAGTGACGGCGGCGGCGGAGGAGGCGGCGGTAGCGCACCAACTTGCGGCGACACCAAACCCGGCAGTGCACCTACCCTAACAGGCGCCTCAGCCGGTACCAATAGCGTTACTCTGACTTGGTCTGCGGCAGCAGGTCCGGTCACTTATTATCTGGCAACCTATGGAACATCAGCAGGCGCTCAGCAATTCGGTAATCCCAATGTCGGCGGAGCTGGAACGACCAGTTATACGATCAGCGGGCTTTCAGGCGGTACTACTTATTACTTTAAAGTTCGAGCCGGTAACGGCTGCGCACCGGGCGACTTTTCCAACGAGCTTTCGGCCACACCGGGCGGCGGCTTTGTCGCCGGACCGGCTGCCGGCTTTGCGCCGGGCGTTTTGGGTGTTGAGGAAGAAGCAACACCGGCTGCCTCTCCTAGTCCCTCATCAGAAGCCTTAGGTGCGCAAGAAAAGACTGCCCAAGAGGCCAAAGCCGCTTGGCAAAACTGGTGGTGGCTTATTCTGCTTCTACTTTTGGGTACCGGAGCCTTCTGGTGGTTTTTTGCCCGAAAATCCGAGAAATAAACTAGACGCAAAGCTAACTTTAAATCTCGCTTGTTCCGATCAATTTCCTTATAATATAAGTACCTCTATGGATTGCAAAACTAAACCCAAATTTCAAAGAAATTTGGAAAGGAAAAATGCGAGTGCGATCAAAGTTCGCCACTTGGCGAACGGCCAAAAGCACGAGTCATTTTGACGCATGAAAGGCGTAATTTTAGCCGGCGGTAATGCCACGAGACTTCGGCCCCTCACTTGGGTTACCAACAAGCACTTACTTCCCATCTACAACAAACCGATGATTTTTTATCCTCTCGAATCAATGGTCAGAGCGGGAATAAAAGATGTATTAATTATCACCGGACCAAATCATAGCGGTAGCTTTATCAATCTTTTAAAGAGCGGCAAAGATTTTAATCTTAGACTTTCTTATGAAATTCAGGAAGATGCCGCTGGTATTGCGCAGGCTATTGGAATAGCCCGTGATTTTGCCGACAGTGGCAAAATGTTGGTGATACTTGGAGATAATATTTTCATCCAGCCCCTAAAAGAAAATGTTGACGAGTTCGAAAAGCGCCAAAAAGGTGCCGTAGTTTATGGCAAACACATGGCCACGGTTAGCAAACAATATGGAGTGATTGAGGTTAGAGATGGTAAAGTAGTCTCAATTGAAGAAAAGCCCCAAAAACCCAAATCAGACATCGGACAGACGGGAATCTACATGTATGATAATCGAGTTTTCGACTTTATCGATGATCTTAAACCTTCAGCTCGTGGTGAACTTGAGGTGACAGATCTCAACAACTATTACGTTGAGGAAGGAACAATGATTTGCAAAATCCTCAAAGGCTGGTGGGTCGACGCCGGCACTTCTTTTGATGAACTTCTTCGGGCCAATCTTTTGGTTGCTGAGGAAATCAAAAAAGAAAAAAAATAATTAAAACTATGAAACTATTAGTAACAGGTGGTGCCGGTTTTATTGGTTCAAACTTTATCCACTATTGGTTAAAAAATCACCCAAAAGATCAAGTTATTAATTTTGATAAGCTGACTTATGCCGGAAATCTAGAAAACCTCAGGGATATCGAAACAAACCACAACTATTCATTTGTCAAAGGCGATATTATCAATGCAGCGCAGGTCAGCCAAGTGATGGCCGGAGTCGAGATCGTTGTTAATTTTGCCGCAGAAAGTCATGTTGACAGATCAATTCTCGATCCGGCTCCGTTTATCCTAACCAACGTCGTTGGTACCCAAGTTTTACTTGATGCTGCATGTCAAGCCAAAGTCAAAAGATTTCACCATATCTCAACCGATGAAGTCTTTGGTGCATTAACTCTTGATTCAAAAGATAGATTTAATGAAGAAACGCCTTATTGCCCCAACAGCCCTTACGCTGCCAGTAAAGCTGCCTCAGATCATTTGGTGCGTGCATACCACAACACCTATCAACTCCCCATTACTATCACCAACTGCTCAAATAATTTTGGCCCGTACCAATTTCCCGAGAAATTTATTTCGCTCTCTATTACAAATCTTTTGGAAGGTAAAAAAATTCCAATTTATGGTGACGGGCTATATGTTCGCGATTGGCTTTATGTCGAAGATCACTGCGCAGCAATTGATCTTGTTTTGCAAAAAGGCACAGTCGGGGAGACTTATTGTATCGGCATCGACAACGACATCGAAAATATCGAAGTTGCCAAAAAAATCTTAAAAATTTTGGGAAAGGACGAGTCAATGATTGAATATGTTAAGGATAGACCCGGTCATGACCGCCGCTACGCAATCGATAGTTCCAAAATTAAAAAAGAGTTAGGTTGGCAACCGAAATACGATTTTAATCAAGCGCTGTCAATGACCGTCAAATGGTACCAAGACAATCAAAATTGGTGGAAAAAGTTGAAAAAAGGAGATTTTGAAAAATATTACGAAAAACAATATGTTAAAAGATAATTATAATTTTTAATTTTCAGTTTGAAATTTGAAATGAAATCCAACATTTAAATTTTTAAAATATTGAAAATTCAATAAAAATTGAAAATTTAAAATTTCAAATTGTAAGTCTTTAATATAATGAACTACCAATATATCACTCTTAATAATCAACAGGATTTAGTCGAAGGAGTAATTTTGCGAAAATTGACTATCCACAAAGATCCGACAGGGAGTTTGGTAGAAACTTTACGTACGGACTGGCAGGATGTTTTTAATACCAAAAATCTGCCATTTTCGATGCAGTATTTGTCAATTACTCCATCCGGTATGGTTCGGGACGAGGATAAATGGCATGTCCATAAGTTTCAAAAAGATCGCTTTATTTGTATAGCCGGCAGAATTGTTACTGCGATTTATGACCCGCGAGAAAATTCCAAAACTAAAGGTCAGCTAAACCTCTTTTTAATGGGGCCGGACAAAGATGAGGAAATGTTCATGGTCGTTATACCGGAGGACACTTATCACGGTTTTATGGTTGTTTCAAAAGAGGCTGGTTATTTATTAAATTTCCCCACCAGACTTTATAACCTTGAGGATGAGGGAAGAGTCGCAAATACCCACCTTAACTGGCAGAAAGTTCGAGATGATTTTGCAGACTGATAAAAAGATTCCACTGGCAGTAATCGGTTCTTCTTCAATGGTCGGATCGCGATTTTGCGAGTTGGCGTCCACCTCCTTTAATCTCTGCAAGGCAGATCTAAAGGGCGTTGTTTCAATTGATATTACCAAAAAAGCTTCAGTCGAGAATTTTTTTAAAACTTATGATTTTGAATGGCTTATTTTATTTTCTGCTTTTACCGATGTTGACGCGGCCGAAAAACAAAGAGGCGATAAAAATGGTTTATGTTATCAAATTAATGTTAAGGGTACAGCTAATGTAGTTGATGCTTGTAAGAATTCAAATCGCAAGCTGATTTTTATTTCCACCGATTTTGTTTTTGACGGCCAAAACGGTCCGTACAGTGAAGAAAGCCAGCCGGGAGGCGACCTTGATAAAATTTCTTGGTATGGTTTAACCAAAATAGAGGCGGAAAATTATGTTCGGGAAAATCTTGCCAACTTTCTTATCTTAAGAATCGCTTATCCTTATCGGGGTAGATTTGAAGGTAAAGACGATATTGCCAAAAGAATTTTAAGGCTTTATCAGGCCGGTCAGCTTTACCCGATGTTTACAGATCAAATAATTACACCGACCTTCATTGATGATATTGCCGAGGCAGTTAAACTTTTAGTTTCAACCGATAAAAGGGGCATTCTTCATTTAGTTAGTCCCCGCCAAACTACTCAGTTTGAGTTTGCCAAAGAGCTGATTAGAGTTTTTAAAGGTGATATTTCCAAAATTCAAAAGGGATCTATCATTGATTTTCTAAAAATCCCCGGTCATACCCCCAGACCCATAAATGGCGGTCTGAAAGTTGAAAAAACCAAGGCTTTGGGATTTCAACCGACCGACTGGCAGGAGGGGATCAAAATTATCCATGAGCAATCAAAAGGTCAATTGGTTTAAAATAAGTCCAATTGAAAATTTAAAATTTATTTAACATGACACTGACTGTTGTTGGCGCAGGTTATGTAGGTTTAGTAACCGCCGCCGTTTTTGCCGAACTTGGCAATAAGATATTTTGTATTGATATAAATAAGGAAAGGATTGAAGGGTTAAAGCGTGGCAAAATTCCTTTTTTTGAGCCGTCACTTTCCGAATATATCAAAAGGAATTTATCCCAAAAAAGACTTTTTTTTACGACAAGTTATAAAGAGTCTGTACCCAAATCACAGATAGTTTTTATCTGCGTAGGTACACCACCAAAGGAAAACGGCGAAGCGGATCTTTCATATCTTTTTGCCGCGGTTGAGGAAACTGCCAGGAATCTTACGGGATACACTTTAATTACCATTAAAAGCACTATCCCCATCGGTTTTGAGGATGATCTTGAATCTACCGTCAAAAAATATGCCAAAGCGCGTTTTGAATTTGCTGCTTGTCCGGAATTTTTAAGGGAGGGTACGGCAATTGAAGATACTTTACATCCCGACAGGATTGTTATCGGATCATTTTCCAAAAAGGCCCAAAAAATTTTACTTTCCTTGCATGCACCTATTTCCGGAGAACGCATAATTTGCGATATCAGATCCGCCCAACTGATTAAATATGCAGCCAATAGTTTACTTGCTACCAAAGTTTCCTTTGCCAATACCATTGCCGCACTTTGCGAAAAAATGGGAGCCGATGTTGAAAAGGTAATAGCAGGTGTCGGCGCCGACCGTCGTATCGGCCGCTCTTTTCTTTATCCCGGGGTCGGTTACGGGGGCTCATGTCTTCCCAAAGATGTCTTGGCTTTTATTGCAATCGGCAGACATTTTGGATACGATCTTTCGCTCTTGAGGGCAGTTGATGATATTAACCAGCGGCAGATCGAGCTATTTGTAGAAAAAGTTCGAAAGGCCCTAGGGGTAAAAGGAGATGTCGGTAATGTTGCGCAAGATAAGAAAGTAGCTGTTTTGGGCTTGGCTTTTAAACCGAATACCGATGACATGAGGGATGCTCCTTCCATAAAAATTATTAATCATCTTCTTAATTTAGGTATCGAAGTTACTGCTTATGATCCGCAGGCTATGGACAATGCCAAGAAAATTTTGCCAAAAGTCAAGTTTGCCAAAGATGTTTACAGTGCCATCAAAAACCAAGACGCACTGCTTTTGGTTACAGAATGGCCCCAGTTTTCTCAAATAGATTTGGCTCGCGCCAAAAAACTTCTTAAAAGACCGATCATTATTGACGGCCGTAATCTTTTTCCAAAGGATAAAGTTAAAGAGCTGGGTTTTACCTACATAGGTATCGGCCGATGAAAAAAGCCTTAATTACCGGTATTGCCGGCTTTGCCGGTTCTCATCTGGCAGAGTATTTATATTCCCAGAAATTTACAGTCTTTGGTTTCTTTCTGCCCAATCATTCACTTTTCAATTTAAGTCACCTCAAAGGCAAAATTAATTTGATCAATTGTGATCTTTTAGATTCAAAAAAAATTGAGAAGAATGTAAGATTAATCAATCCGGATTATGTTTTCCACCTAGCTGCTTTCTCATCACCTAAAGATAGTTTTAAAAACCCCAAAGAAACGCTTAAAAATAATATTTTTGGGCAGATTAACTTACTTGAATCTTTAGCCAAAATAAAATCCAATGCGAAAATTCTAATCGTTGGCTCCGCCGATGAGTACGGACAGGTTGACCCAGAATACTTACCGATAAATGAAAAGACACCTCTTTCGCCAATTTCACCTTATGCCGTTTCCAAAGTAGCTCAGGATATGTTGGGGTTGCAGTTTTTTCTTCACCATAATCTTCACATAGTTCGAGTCAGGCCGTTTAATCACATAGGACCTCGCCAGTCATTATCATTTGTTGTGCCGTCTTTTGCAGCTCAAATCGCCGCATTGAAAAAGAAAGGTGGTGGAATAATAAAAGTTGGCAATTTAGAAAATAGCCGGGATTTTACCGATGTTAGAGACATGGTGAAGGCTTATTGGCGCTCGCTTGAAAAAGGTAAAGCTGGGGAAGTTTATAATATTGGCTCGGGCAAAGCAGTAAAAATTGCTGATATTTTAAAAATGATGATCGGTTTATCTAAGGTAAAAATAATTATTAAGAAGGATACTAAACGAATACCCCCGCAAGATATCGGGACTATATACTGTGATTATTCAAAATTCAAGAAAACAACCGGTTGGCAACCGCAAATTCCCATAATCCAAACACTTTCTGATACAATTGAGTACGAACGAAGTAAATTAAGATAATTATTAATTTGAAATTTAAAATTTTTAATGAAACCTTAAATTTTAAAAATGATAAGAAAATATTTTAGAAAAATATTTTGAAAACAATGAAAATTCAATATAAATTGAAAATTAAAAATTGAAAATTACCAAGATGGCT
>MFBU01000017.1:894-14471 GCA_001775055.1 Candidatus Curtissbacteria bacterium RIFCSPLOWO2_02_41_11 | reverse complement strand
TCCGGTCCATCGAATTTCGATTGTCGCGCGGGGAATGACCGGCGGGCATACCTTGGTGCCGCCATCGATTGATCGGTATACGGAAACCAAGACAAGGTTATTGGAACGAATTGCCACACTACTTGGTGGAAGAGCTGCCGAGGACTTGATCTTTGGCGAATTTACGACTGGGGCGGCTTCTGATTTGGAAATTGCTTCAACGATGGCTCGGGAGATGGTTACTCAGTTTGGAATGAGTGAGTTGGGACCAACGATTTTTCAACCCCACCCGCAGTTTGGCATTTGGCCGATTATGGGGCCGGAAGCCAGCCAAGTTTCGCCGGAGCTGGCTGCCAAAATCGATAAGGAAATTTCTAAAATTATCGATGAAGGGTACGAACGGGCTCGTGATGTTTTGGCCAAGCATAAAGCTAAACTTGACCTTGTTTCCAAAACCCTCCTTGAAAAAGAAACTTTGGAGCGTGATGAATTTGAAAAATTGGTGGGCCCGCCTAGACAAGCTGGCGAGGCTGGAAAGCCAACTTCTGATGGGGAGATAAAGTTTAAAAAAACTGCATCTGCCAAAACAAAAATCAGTGCCAAAATCTCCAAACCCGCTCAAGCATAATTTACCTAAATAGGGGTATTTTCCCTTTGCTGTGTTGGCGTAAATCGCCGATTATTTTTTCAAAAATGGGCCTAAGTTTTGCTTCATTTGAGAATTCAGCATCCAAGAGATTTGGCCAATAATAAACGACAAATTTATGACATCCTTGGGCAATTTGTTCAAGATAAGAAGCATGCTCTGGCTGGACTTGAAAATAAGGTTGAGCCTTTCCTGTTTGTTGGTTAAGAACAGGAATATCGGTTCCGGTATTAAAACTCCTGATTTCTTCGGCAGCCAGAACAAATTCCCCTCTGTTTCTCAATTGCTCATCCATGTGGTCAATTTCAGTTTCGTCATCAACTTGTGCATAATTTGGGGCAACATCCAAAGTATGACTTATATGATGGATGTCATGCGAAAGGCCCCACGCTTGGCTGACAATTCTTGCAAGTTCATCGTCTGTCAAATATAAAAGATTTCGGCTGTTTAGAGGTTTTGTAGGTTGAGGGTGGCGGCTGTAAAGCGGAGCAAGAAGCAATCTGTAAAGAAGGTCTAAGCCTCGGCATCTTGGATTCAGATATAAAGCATCATGCATTTTGGCTCTTAACTCCAAGAAGATTGAAAGCCTTTGGATGTTGTTGAAATATGGTTTACCTGTGGAAGTTAGCCTAATATCTTTGTAAAGATCGGCCCAATTTGGGTCAGCCCGAACTAAAGCTGCTATTGGTTCGGTTAAGACGTCCAGCACGTTGGGAATATCAATGGTATAAGGATCACCAATGTAGTGGTCAACATCGCAAGCAGTGTAGCTGATTTTATCTGCCAGGTCTAATAGTTTTCCAAGGATGCCCTGGCCTCTAATGGTGGCCAGGATTTGCCTTTTTTGAACTCCGAATCTTTCGAGAGCTTTTAAATCATATCTTCTTAGAAGTCTTGAAATCGCTACTTCTTCACTTAAGGCTTCAGCATCAAGTTCTATTGTTGCATCGCCAAAAGGTGGCATTGCTATATCATGCATTAAAGCCGCTACTACTAGTTGATTCTTTTCTTGTTCGGGCAAACCCAGACAGATGGCCATTCCCTCGCCAACTTTTGCAGTAGTTAGGGAATGAGATAGCCGGGTATGGGAGAAGTCCGTACCTTTGGAAAATTCATAAATTTGGTCTTTGGTTGAATGGAAGAGAAGGCCAAGTTGACCAATATAATTTAGTCTAGAGAGTGGTAGGTTTGCATAGATTGCCCAATAAATCTCACCGGTGATATTGCCAGGTAGTTCATTTCCATTATCGTCTGTTGTGGTCCACCTTTCACTTAAATATTGATATGGTTTTATTTTGCCGCTTTTAAGAGCTTCGGCGGCGTCAGCAAATTTAACTTGATTTAACCAATGGATATCAGAATATGGAAGACTGACTCTTATTAAAATATCTCCTTGCTCCGGTTTTAATTGTGGATCTGGTTTCCAGTCTTGCCAGTAAGCTCTTGGCGCTTCGATTCGCATAACGGCTAATTATAATTTTTTAAGGCAAGGAGTGCTAATTGTGCTAAAATTTGAGCGTAACTTCAACATGAAACGATTGCTTCTTATCGATGGCAATAGCCTTTTTCATCGGGCGTATCATGCGCTGCCGCCAATTACTGATAAAAGTGGTGAAGTTGCCAATGCGGTTTTTGGCTTTTCCAACATGCTAATTAAGGCGACTAATGAAATTAAACCCACCCATGTGGTTTGTGCGTTTGATACGAGTGCGCCGACTTTTCGCCATATTGAGTTTGAAAAATACAAAGCAACCAGACCGGCGCCGCCTCCAGATCTTTATCCGCAACTTCCTAAAGTCAAAAAAGTTTTGGATGCTTTTGGGATTGTCTATTTTGAGAAGGAGGGGTACGAAGCGGATGACATCTTGGCCACTTTGGCCAAGAAATTTCAAATTTCAAATTTCAAATTTCAAATTATCATTCTTTCCGGTGATCGGGATTGTTTGCAGTTGGTGGATGGTAATGTCAAAGTTCAGATGCCCTCCTTCACTAAAGTTTCGGAGGGTAAACCCAGATGGGGTGTGTTGGTTGGTGCAAAGGAAGTTCGCGAAAAATATGGACTTGAGCCTCATCAGATGGTTGATTACAAATCTTTAGTCGGGGATGTTAGCGATAATGTGCCGGGAGTTACTGGAATTGGGCCAAAGACAGCGGCCTCTTTACTTCAAAAATATCACACTCTTGAGAATCTCTTTAAACACATGGATGAGCAACCGGAATCAGTCCGGTCAAAGCTTAAAGACGGTAAAGAAACAGCTTTGGCTGCTAAAAAACTGGTGGAGCTTGATCGAAGGGTGGGTATTGAGTTTGAGTTGGGAAAACTGGAATTCAAGCCTGATTGGGAAAAGGTCAGGCGAGAATATGAAGAGTTGGGATTCAAAAGTATTGTGGCCAAATTACCCAGAGGCAGAGAAGAGGTGCCACAGGTACCAAATGTACCAAAAGTACCAAAGGTTTCAAAAGGTGGAACAATCAGATCTCAAAAACAGCTTGAATTGATCAAATGAGAGTGGCTTTAGTTCATGATTTTTTAATTGAGTATGGTGGTGCCGAAAGAGTTTTGGAGGCACTTCATGAAATTTGGTTCAAGGCACCTGTCTATACCGCTTTCTATAATCCAGATTCTTTGGGGCCGCATGCTAAAAAATTTAAAAACTGGAAGATAATTACCAGTTGGGGAACAAAATTGCCCTTTTGGCAAAAACTAGTTTCACCTTACCGAGTATTTTCCAAGAGTTTTTTTGCAAGTTTTGATTTATCTGGTTTTGATCTGGTAATTTCCTCAAATGCCATGTATATGGCCAAGGCAGTTACCCTTCGACGAGCTCAGGGCAAGAAGTTACCAATTCATATTTGCTATTGCCATACACCTCCGCGCCACCTCTATGGTTATCACACTGCTTCTGATTGGGAGAAGAATTTTTTCTCGCGAATCACCGGTTATGTTATTAATCACTTTATGCGAGTTTGGGATTTTGAGGCGGCTCAGCGAGTGGATTATTTCATTGCCAATTCGAATGAAGTGGCGGCTCGAATTAAAAAGTTTTATCGACGAGATTCAACGGTGATTTATCCACCGGTGGACACTCTAGCGTTTAGTAATCAGCGTCTAGCGTCTAGAAAAAAAAGAGAGTCACTAGCCTCTAGCTCTCTAGACTCTAGACCCTATTTTTTGGTTGTTTCCCGCCTTGTTGCTGCCAAAAGAGTGGATTTGGCAGTTGAAGTTTGTAGCAAATTGGGACTGCCGCTAAAGGTTGTAGGGACAGGAAGGGAGCTTGAGTCACTTAAAGAGCTTGCTCGTCAGTCAAGTGTCAACGGTCAACTGTCAACGGTCCAATTCTTGGGAGAAGTTAGCGACCAAGAATTGATAGGGCTTTACCAAAATTGCCGGGCGGTGATTTTCCCGGCAGAACAGGAGGATTTTGGCTTGGTACCGGTTGAGGCAATGGCAGCAGGCAAACCGGTTATTGTTAATGCTCAAGGCGGAGTACTGGAGTCAGTTATCAACGAAAAAACAGGGGTATATTTTATACCGGCGACAACAGGATCTTTAACAATGGCTTTAAATAAGTTTTTAGAGCTTGAGAAAAAAGGCGCCTTTGACCCCAAATTTATCCGTAAGCATACGCAGAAATTTTCAAAAGACCGTTTCAAACGCGAAATTTTGAAGTTTGTGGAGAGTAAAATTAAGTAAGAAAGATGGAAAATAAATCTTTGGCAGAAATTGCCACTAGCCCTGAAAATTCCCGAATTCGTGCCGAAATCTGGGGCGATTTTGTTGGTTGGGATGACAGAAGACGAGGCGAAAATGGATTTTTAGTCAAGCAGTTAAATCAACATCGAGCAAGGAGTATCCTTGACGTTGCCCTCGGTGACGGTGTGGATACAATTTATCTTTTACAACAAGGCTTTGAGGTTTCGGCAAACGAGTATGATGATGCCTTTCGACAAAAGGCTATTGAAAATGCCCAAAAAGAAGGTTTGGTTATTGCACCGACTGCTTTAGACTGGCGAAGGCTTGATGAAAAATATCCTGCCGATTTATACGATGCTGTCATATGTTTGGGGAATTCCCTAACCTGCCTTTTTGGCCGCGAAAATCAGTTGGCGGCTTTGCGGCAGTTTCGTCGAGTTTTGAAACCGGGGGGGGCCTTGTTAATTGATGAGCGGAATTTTCAAAGAATTTTGGGTAACAGAGAGGCGGCCCTAAAGGGAGAACTACATTCGCAAGGGAAGTATTTATATACTGGTACGGATAAAGTCGAAGCTAGGTTTGCCGAAATTAATGAAGATTACATCATTATTGAGTACTTTTACCAAGAGAAAGGCAAGAAGGCGTACTACAAGGTTTATCCATTTCCTCTGCGCGAATTGCGAAGTTTACTACAAGAAGCAGGGTTTTCTAAAATTGAACAATTTAGCGATTATCAGCCGGGTAATAACCCCGATGCTGATTTTTATCAGTATGTTTGTGTAAAATAGCCTTGACTGTTTTCCTCAAAAGCTGATATTGTATAATACTGTATATCAGCCGCCACGTTTGACGTAGCCCTGATATATCAGAGGAGCGCCATTGGCATGACCGAAGCCAAGTCAGACTTGGCGAAGGGTGCCAAGGCGACCTGCTGATATAATCTCAATTTATGGAAAAGCAGATTCTTACCATCAGACAGACCGCAAAACTTCTTCAGGTTGATTCCAATACAATTTATAGATGGGCTAGAGTTGGTAAATTCCCGGCATCAAAAATTGGCAAAGAGTGGCGAGTACTGCGATCTGATGTTTTGAAGTTTTTGGAATCGCATAAAAGGAAAAGCCAGTTTTTAACAGAAGTTCAAGAAGCGGAGTTGATAACTGCTTTAATGGGCAGACGAGAAATTCCACTTAAATTTCAATATTTCGGAGAAGGGGCGGACAGGTATACATCATTCCAACATCCTAAGGAGTATGGAGGAGAGTCTGAACTTGATATCCTTATGGACAATCAAAGGGAAATACTAAATTTTATAAGCAGGAAGAGAAATAATCTTTTGGATTTAGGCTGTGGTGATGGTAAGAAAGCAGCATTTTTTATTAGTCATTTGGAGAAAAAAATTGACGGGTATTTTCCCCTAGACTTGAGTCTTCGGATGCTTGAAATTGCCTCGCATAATATGAGTCTTGCCCATCCAGATTTACAACAAGAAAACTTCCAAGATGATTTTGAGCAGGGCAACATTGCTAATGGAACCTACTATTTGCATAGGAGATATGGAGCATCCAACTTAATTTTGTTTCTCGGACAGACAATCGGCAATATTTCGGATGCCCATCGAGTGCTCATTAATATTAGTGAGAGTATGACAGATGAAGATTTACTGATAGTAGGTATGGCTTACTACAATCAAAGAAATGTTCCGGTTGATGCTTATAATGTTTCCGGGGCACTTGAGGTGATGTGGACGGTCCCAGAAAAAATTGGTTTAAAACGCACTGATGCCAAAATTTATTGGACTTGGAGTAAAAAGCGAAGACAACTCGAATGCCATCTGGAGTTTCTTAAAGATTGGTCACAGACATTTGGTGGGAATCTTTTAAGATTTCCAAAGGGGCAAAGGCTGCTATTGGCAATCTCAAGGCGATTCACCAGAGATGATATTTTTGAGCTTTTTGCCAACGCGGGTTTTAAAATTGAAAGCCTTTTGATTGCTAGAGAAAGAGATAACGCACTGGTTTTGAGTCGACCACATAGTTGGGAGAAGAAGATTTAAGTCTCAATCCCCCCCTCTTGAATCCTTCTTTAATTTGTGCCTAAAGTAAAAGTAGGATGGGAATTTTGGGAAGGAGAGAAGTAGAACCTATGTCTTCACCTCCGGAAGGTTTTTTCTCTCGACTTGAGGATGGTTGGGATGGTGATGAAAGCACTGGAGTGCCGGAAGAGCAAATTACTCGATTTTCCAATAATCACCACAGAATTGGTCAGCACCCTGATGAAAGTTTACCTCGACCCCCGATTGGTATGGGTCGTGATACCACTTTATAATTCCCCAATCCTCAATTGTCCAACCAGCCAAATTAAGTTAGAATAGTTGCTCAAGGAGTATGTTGTGCCGGAGTTGCCTGAGGTAACTGTAATCGTAAACGGATTAAATAAAAAGCTTAAGGGCTTGGTTTTGCAAGGCGTTGAATATGACTGGCCAAAGAAGTTTGATTGGGGGGAGTATTCCATTGCTGATCTTAAGGGCATGGTAGTTAAAAATGTCGAACGACGAGGCAAGGTAGTGGTGATTAATTTGCTAAACGCTAAACGACTAAAGACTAAAGCTGGCGTTAGTCGTTCGTCTTTAGACATTAGTCGAATTTCTATTCTTATTCATCTCAAACTCACCGGGCAGCTAATTTATCAAGACGCAAAGACTCGTATTGCCGGAGGGCATCCGATTCCGCCTTTGAATTTACCGGTACCTAATAAGACGACCCGAGTAACTTTTACTTTTACAGGTGGAGGCTACCTCTACTTTAATGATGTGCGTAAGTTCGGCTGGGTCAAGATAGTTGAAAGTGAAGAGTCGAAAGTCAAAGAAGCGATTGGTCAGGAGTTGGGGCCGGATGCGTTGGTGATAAGTTTTAAGGAGTTTCGCGAAAGGCTAAAGACAAAAGGCCAATGGCGTATTAAAAAACTCTTGATGGATCAGACATTCATTTCCGGGGTTGGTAATATTTATTCTGATGAGGCATTATGGCGAGCCAAAATTCATCCGAGAAGAGCAGCCATCAGCCTTTCGCCTTTGGAAATTCGCAATCTTTTAAGAGGAATCCGAGAAAGTTTAAATTTGGCGATTGAAAAGGGCGGATCGAGCGCCTCGGCGTTTGTTGATTCTGGCGGAGAACGCGGACTGTATCTTTCCTATGCCCATGCTTATCATATGACGGGTAAACCCTGTGCGCGTTGCAAGACGCCAATTATCAGAGAGAAAATCGATGGTCGATCGGCTCACTATTGTCCCGTCTGCCAACGGCTTAAATAATGAGATTAATTCCAAGACATTATCTTGCACTTCTTAGCAATCGGGATTTTTTTCTTTTAATTTCCATTATTTTTATTGGACAGCTCGCAACTTCTTTTTTAATGTTATCCTTGGTTGTTTCGGTTTTTGCCAAGACTGGTAGTAATTTCGGAGTTTCGGGAGTGGTTCTTTCATTTACCGTCCCGGGATTTTTATTGATGGCGGTAGCAGGTCTTTCTGCCGATATAATTGATCGCAAAAAGATTATTGTTTTCGCTAATGCAATAATTACTTTAGTTGTTTTTTTAATTTTAATTTCCCAAAAGGCAGTTTATGCTTCCATTCCTCTTTCATTTTTGTATTTTGCCGGCAATACTTTTTTCTTACCGGCTTCCTCGGCTGCCTCTGGTCAGTTGGTCAGAAGGAAGCAGCTTTTGATTGCCAATTCGATATTTATCTTTACATTATCTTCAGGAATGATTCTGGGACTTTTTGCCGCTGCCATTGTTCATTTTTTCTTCGGTAATCAAGTAACCTTGGCGGTCTGTGGAATCCTATTGGTGATTGCGGCAATGCTTTCGGTATTATTACCATCTCTTCTTCCTCAAAAATCGCGCGACCATTCAATTGCCAAGACACTGGCAGATATTGGTAGGGCATTCATTTATATTTTTAATCAAAAGATTGTTTGGTTTTTCTTTCTGGTTTTTGCTTTTATGCAAGGGATTGTGGCCTTTGGGGTAACATTGGCACTGGGGTTCTTTGATGAGGTAGTTGGCTTATCAATTAACAAAAGCCCGATATTTGTGATGCCACTTATTGGATTGGGGGTGCTTTTTGGATTGATCTTTGTGCATAGTGTTAAGGCGAAAGAAGGAAGACTAGTGACTTATGGAACAGGTTCGATGGGTTTTTCTACTTTAATTTTAGGCTTGATTTTGCGTTTTGACTTAGTTGTCGAAAGACTGTTACTTTTGCCGGTGGCATTTTTTTTAGTCCTTTTGGGTTTTGGAGTGATTGTCTCAGTGATTGCTTCAAGGACCGTTTTGCAAAAAAAAGTTGCCCATAATTTTCAGGGGACGGTTTTTGGAGCCAACATTCTTTTGGCTTCTTTTTTGGCTGGGGTGATGTCGCCTTCTGCTGCCGGTATTGAGGCGCTTTTGGGTTATGTCAATGTTTTAGTCTTAGCAGGGCTTGGTTTTTTGACGCTTTCGGCTCTTTCTTCTCAACTTAGCAATTCATGGAAATTTTAAATTTACATCTTGTTAACTTTCGCAATTTTTTAACAAAAAGAATCGAATTTTCCCCAAAACTGACAGTAATAATCGGACCAAACGGCAGCGGTAAGAGCAATATTTTGGAGGCGATTGGTCTTTTGTCGGCGATTAAATCAACAAGGGTGCAAACTGACTATGATCTGGTTAAATTCGGCAAGACTGAGGCCAAAATTGAAGGTAAGATTGCAGGATTTGAACCAAAAACCCTTACTATTAATTTCCAGGTGATTGATGAGCTTTATGTTAAAAAAGCCTATTTTATAGATTCGGTTAAAAAACGCCTTATTGATTTGAGTGATTTTCTGTCTTTAGTTGTTTTTGGTCCTTCGGATTTGGATTTAGTGACCGGCTCGCCTTCTATTCGTCGGCATCATTTAGATAGCGAGCTTGCCAGTATTGACAGGAATTATTGGCGGGCTATATCTGGCTACAATAAAGTGATAGTCAGAAGGAACAGAGTCTTACAGCGGATTTCTGAAGGTTTTTCAAAACCGCCAGAACTTGATTTCTGGGACGAGAGACTGATTGCGCATGCAAAATTTATTTCACAAAAAAGGCAAGAGTTTTTTGAATTTTTAAATTTTGTTGAGCCGACTTTTGCCCAGACATCAAGTCAGACAGCAAAATGGCTGGGGGATTTGAGTTGGGTTTTAAAGCCAAGTTTAGTCAATGAGGAAAAACTTAGCCGAAATCGAGAGAGAGATATTGCTGCAGGAATGACTCTTTCGGGTCCGCATCGTGATGATTTCCAGTTTGTATATCGATCCAGAAATCTGGAGTTTTTCGGTTCGCGCGGAGAGCAGCGAATGGCGGTTCTGGCCTTAAAACTGGCGGAGCTTGAATTTTATAGCGTAAAGCGCCAAACCCGGCCGATTTTGGCTTTGGATGATATTTTTTCGGAACTTGACTGGGAACACCGGGAGGCCGTTCTTTCGGTTATTGATAAGCAGCAGACAATAATTACAGCGGCAGAGCGCGAATCTGTGCCCAAGGAGTTATTTAAGAAGGCAAAGTTGGTGGAGTTGCGGTAAATGTGCGATAATTGTTTTGATGTTTTCTCCAAAATTTACTATCACCAATAAAATCCTTGCTGATATCGGGCGGATTGAGGCGGCGCGAGAAATTATAGAAAACGCACCGCTGGTGCCGGCATATGAAGCGAAGTTTCGACAAGAGGCAATTATAAGAACTGTTCATCACGGTACTCATATTGAAGGTAACCCTTTAGATACGGGGGAAGTTAAAGCAGTTCTAGAAGGCAAAGAAATAAGTGCCAAAGATCGGGATATTCAGGAAATTTTAAATTACAGGAATGTGCTTAAGTACATTGATAAGGGTCAAAGAATCAAAGAGTCAAAGAGTCAAAGAATTAGTCAAAAAGATTTGCTTGCGATTCATAAGTTGACTGTTGAGAGAATTCTTGGTTATAAGCAGGCCGGAAAATATCGTAAAACGCAAGTTGTCGTTAAAAATTTTAAAACCCATCAAGTAAGTTTTGTGCCGCCAAAGGCCAACGTTGTTGTTTCCCTAACTGGTGATTTTTTCGATTGGTTAAATAGCCAAGAATCAGAATCAATCCATCCGGTCTTAGTTGCGGGTATCAGCCATTATGTTCTGGTTTATATTCATCCTTTTGTTGATGGTAATGGTCGGGCAGCGCGGGCCTTGGCTTCGATGGTTTTGTTTAGGCGGGGTTATGATATCAAAAAATTCTTTTCTCTCGAGGAGTATTTTGACAGGAATGCCCACCATTATTACAAAACACTGCAGGCGGTTTCCAATCAAAAGGTAGATGATCTTTCCGATCGTGATTTAACAGTTTGGCTTGAGTATTTTTGCGAAGGTTTGGCTGATGAGCTGGTAAGAGTTAAAGAAAAGGTTCAAAAACTGTCACTTGATATTCGTTTAAAAGGTAAAACCGGTCAGATTGTGCTTTCGGAGCGGCAGGTCAAGATTGTCGAATATATTGAAACCTATGGTTCGATAAGCAATAGAGAGTGGCGGGGTTTACTTCGTGAGTATTCCGACGATACAATTTTGCGGGATCTTAAGGATTTGCAGAAGAAGGGACTTATTAAGAAGAAAGGTTCAACTAAAGGAGCGGTGTATGTACTTAAATGAAGAGTGAGAGTGTGAAAGAATTAGAGAGTAAAAGAGAAAGGAATAAAGGTTATCACAAGCTAATTTTATGGCAAAAAGCGAGAGAGTTTTTGAAGCTGGTTTATAAATATTCGGAAAAGTTCCCAAAAAGTGAGGAGTATGTCTTAAAAAGCCAATTGCGAAGGGCTGCAATATCTGTTGTATTTAACATCGTCGAAGGTTATAGAAGATCAACCACAAAAGAGTTTATCCGTTTTTTAAATATCTCAGGCGCTTCGTTAACTGAAGTGGAAGCATGTATAGAAATAGCAACCGATTTGGGTTATTTTACACTGGCAGATTATCGATTACTTGAAGAAAGAAGAGTCGAAATTGAAATTATTTTATTCTTTTTTGAAAAGTCATTAAGAAAAAAACTTTAACTCTATAACTCTTATGCTCTTTAATACTTTGTCAAAATATTTTGAAAAACTGGAGACAACTTCCAAGAGATTGGAGCTGGTTGATATCCTCTCAAAACTTTTCATCGAGTCTGACTCGGCTGAAATTGGCAAGATTTGCTATTTGATACAAGGCCGGGTGGCGCCGTTTTTTGAACCGGTGGAAATGGGGATGGCGGAGTCGACAATTGCGCAGGCGGTCGGAAAGGCTTTTGGCAGGCACAAAGAGGATGTGATCAAATCATACCGTAAGTTAGGAAATATGGGCTTGGCTGCTAAAGAGCTGGCGACTAAAGCTAAACGACTAACGATTAAAGCTTTGTCAGTAAGTGAGGTTTTTGGAGAATTGAGGAAAATCGCGGATTATTCAGGTGAAGGAACAGTGGAGAAGAAGGTTTCGACACTTGCTGAACTTTTAAAAAAACTTGATCCAATATCAGTAAAGCATGTAGTTAATATTCCTCTTGGAACTTTGAGACTGGGAATTGGCGACCCAACCGTCATGGACGCGCTTTCTTTGGCCAAGCACGGCGATAAATCACTCCGGCCAGTTATTGAGAATGCTTACAATAAGACAAGCGATTTAGGTTATGTAGCAGAAACATTTTTCAAGAAAGGTATATCTGGAATCAAAAATATTAAACTAGTTGTCGGCAAACCCATTCGTCCCGCACTTGCCGAAAGACTACCTTCTGCTGAGGAAGCAGTCAAAAGGTTAGGTCAGGAGTTTGCAGCAGAACCAAAGTTCGATGGGTTTAGGGTACAAGTACATTTGGATAGAACCAGACGGCAGGCGGGTCCTGTCAGCAGTTTTCCTCCCGCCAGTGCTCGATCTTCAAAAAGATCACCGCAACCTGATTCCGAATCAGTTGATCTGCGCGCTGTCGGGAGCCCTTCCACTGCTGCCACCCGCCAACCTTTTGTCCAACTTTATTCAAGAAATTTGGAAAATACCACCCATGCTTTTCCTGATTTAGTCAAAGGCGTTATTGAGGAAGTTGGGGCAAAGATTGCGATTTTAGAAGGGGAGGCAATTGCCTACAACCCGCAGACGGAGGAGTTTTTACCATTTCAGGAGACGACCAAAAGAAGGCGCAAATATAAAATCGAAGAAATGGCTCAAAAGTTACCTTTGGTAATGTTTGCTTTTGATCTTTTATATTTAAACGGCAAGGATATTTCCGTGCAACCATACAGAGAGAGACGGAAGCTTTTGGAATCAATTGTTAAAAAAGACGGTAAAGTGGTTAGGCTTGCTGAGGAAAGAGTACTCCACAAAGCAGAAGACATCTCAAAATTTTTCAATGAGGCAATTTCCGAAGGTCTTGAAGGGCTTATGCTTAAAAAACTTGACAGTCCTTATGTTGCAGGCGGCAGAGGATTTCACTGGATTAAATTCAAAAGGGCTCAATCCGGGGAACTTACCGATACAGTTGATTGTGTTCTTTTGGGAGTTTATAGCGGACGGGGTAAAAGGACCGCGTTTGGGGTTGGTGGACTTTTGGTTGGAGTTTATGATGAGAAGCGCGATGAATTTGTGACGATTTCAAGAGTTGGAACTGGTTTGACTGACGAGGAATTTAGGAAAGTAAATGAAATCTCTAAGCATCTAAGACTATCCCATAAGCCCGCGCGAGTTAATTCCAAAATCGAGCCAAGCTTTTGGATTGAGCCAAAAATTGTTCTTGAGATTTACGCGGATGAAATTACCAGATCGCCGGTTCACACCGCTGGTTGGGATCCTTCGACAGGTTCAGGGTTTGCTTTGCGGTTTCCAAGGCTGGTAAAATTCCGCGAAGCTGATAAGAGAGCTGAAGATGCCACAACAGTGAAAGAAGTTAAAAAGCTTTACCAAAATCAATTTAAGAAAGGGAGGTGAAATGGAAAAAATTCAGGTTACGGAACCGTTGCCGACAAGGCCCTTGACGGTTGAAGAGCAGGCAGCAAAACCCACTCCAAAAAGTTTGGAGCAGATTAGGGTAAGAGCAGGGGAATTACGAAGAGCTTTAACAACAGAGCATCTAAGTCGAATCGGTCCATCAGGTGCTGGATTGGACATAATTTGTAGATAACTTTAGTCTTCTTGACAGTTGGGAAGAGTGGATCTAAGCTAAAGTTAGATGTCTGCGGCAGAAAGAGATTAAAAAGT
>MFBU01000017.1:0-884 GCA_001775055.1 Candidatus Curtissbacteria bacterium RIFCSPLOWO2_02_41_11 | reverse complement strand
CAGCAGTTAATTAACCATACTACATAACCATAGCGGTCGCTATAGTTATGTAGTATGCTGGAATTAATAATCATATGCCTAGACACATCCCGATACTATTTAAAGACCCGAATATATCTGACGAAATTCGAGAACGAACTAAAAAGTTCGTTAAAGATCATCCACTGGCTTCTTCAGCTGTGCAGGTTCTTCTGGCGACGGCTATAATGGGCGGTACCATAACCGTGGCCGCCGCATTTCCTGGTATTTTTAAATTGATTGGCAAACATGAGGTTTCGGAAAAGAAGGCTAAGAGAGAGAGGTATCAAAAACTCTGGCGCAGTTTTAATAATTTAAAAAAGAAAAATATATTTGAGAAGGTTGGTGAAGGAAACGAAGGTGTAATTTATCGATTTTCAGATAAGGGCCGAGCCATGGTTAGAGAGTTTGCGGTAGAAACATTGGAATTGGAAAAACCAAAACGATGGGATGGAAAGTGGAGGATGGTTATGTTTGATATTCCCGAAAAATTTAAATCAAGAAGGTTAATTTTTCAGAGAAAGCTTAGCGAGCTCGATTTTTACCAATTGCAAAAGAGTGTTTGGCTGCATCCATTTTCATGCGTAAAAGAAATTAATTTCCTAAGAGATTTCTTAGAGATTAAGCCTTATGTTGAAATCTTTGAGTTGAATGAAATGTCTAATGGCAGGGCGCTTTATTATTTTAGAGATTTGCTAAAGAAACACGCCTAGGGATTTGAGTTTAGGGAGAGAGGGGTCGTGGCGCCGTGTTGTAAGGTTTTATTGCATTCTACACAAACGTAGCGGTCGCTAGAATTATGTAGAATGTGTTTCGAAGTGGTCGATGTTTTTTTGCTGTCCATGTTTTTTGCACGCGTTTTGAGG
>MFBU01000016.1:13803-15131 GCA_001775055.1 Candidatus Curtissbacteria bacterium RIFCSPLOWO2_02_41_11 | reverse complement strand
ATTGTTTCTTTTTGATGTTTTTTAAAAATGATTTCGCCCGGCTCAACTTGAGTTATTAAGTCAGTATGATGAGGTAGGACGGTGATTTGGCCGGTTGAAGTGGGCAGAGTAATCTGTTCGACTTCGTCGTCAAAAACTATTTTTTCGGGGGTTATGATTTGGAGATGTAACATGCGAATTAAAACTAATTTAGAGCGAATTTATGCGAATGAGCGAATAATTTATTTTTTGACATCAGATATGTCTCTAACCATGTATCAGCAGGTCGCCTTGCGAGACTTCGTCCTCGCAATGGCGCTCCTCTGATATATGCTCAGCGCTTCTTGACTTCGTCAATCGCGCCTCGCATATAAAACTCTTGTTCGTCGACACTATCAAATTCGCCTGCTAAAATTCTTTCGAAGCTGTTAACGGTTTTTTCGATTGGCACATAGACGCCCTTTTTGCCGGTGAAAGCCTCTGCTACAACCATCGGTTGGGAAAGGAATTTCTGGATTTTGCGGGCGCGCCCGACGGTAATTTTATCCTCGTCCGAAAGTTCCTCAACACCCAAAATGGCGATGATATCGGCAAGCTCGCGGTATCTTTGCAGAACTTTTTGAACACTGCGGGCGATATCATAGTGTTTTTGGCCAACAATCTGTGGATCTAAAGCGCGGGACGTAGATGATAATGGATCAACAGCCGGATAAATGCCAGCCTCGACAATTGAACGCTCCAGAGAAATAGTCGAATCCAAATGGGCAAAAGTAGCAACCGGCGCCGGGTCGGTGTAGTCATCTGCAGGCACATAAATTGCCTGCAAAGAGGTGATTGAACCTTTTTTGGTTGAAGTAATGCGTTCCTGAAGTTCTCCCATTTCACTAGCCAGTGTTGGTTGATAGCCAACAGCCGAAGGAGTGCGTCCTAAAAGTGCGGATACTTCACTTCCGGCTTGAGCAAAACGAAAGATGTTATCAATAAATAAAAGAACATCTTGATTTTTTTCGTCGCGGAAATATTCGGCAATCGAAAGAGCGGCTAAACCGACCCTAAATCTGGCGCCCGGCGGTTCATTCATTTGACCAAAGACCATAGCTAGTTTATCTAGGACACCTGCTTCTTTCATTTCGGTGTATAAGTCATTGCCTTCGCGGGTTCTTTCTCCAACGCCGGCAAAGACCGAATAACCGCCATGCTCTTTGGCAATGTTGTTGATTAACTCTTGGATTATGACAGTTTTACCAACGCCTGCTCCTCCAAAAACGCCAATTTTGCCGCCCTTAATAAACGGGGCGATTAAATCGATAACTTTGATGCCGGTTTCGAAAATTTCCTGTTTGGTTTCC
>MFBU01000016.1:0-13787 GCA_001775055.1 Candidatus Curtissbacteria bacterium RIFCSPLOWO2_02_41_11 | reverse complement strand
GCGAGGGACGGTGAATTGGATAGAATTTTTTGGCGTGGACTTCACCTTTGCCGTCAATAGGTTCTCCAATTACATTGAAAATTCTACCCAAAGTTTCGGTGCCCACAGGCACTGTAATCGGTTCGCCGGTCGCGATAACTTGCATGTTGCGCTTAAGACCATCGGTTGATCCAAGAGAAATCGTTCTAACTTGATTGTCGCCCAAGTGTTGTTGGACTTCGAGAACCAAACGACCAGATGGTGTTTTGATCTCTAAAGCATCAAATATCTCCGGCAGGTTACCTACGGGAAATTCGACATCGACAACCGGGCCAATGATTTGGACGATACGACCAGTTAATTTACCTTCTCTAATCATTTTAGAATCTTTTGGTATTTTACTTGGCATTTTTGTAATAATTTTAAATTTTCAATTTTTAATTATTAATCAATTTTAAAAATTTAAATATTTAATTTTCAATGAAAATTTTAAATTTCAAATTGAAAATTATTCAAATGCCCTCTGCGCCGTGATGATATCTAAAAGTTCTTTAGTGATTGCTTCTTGCCTTGCCTGATTATAAGTTAGAGTGAGATCTTCGACTAAGTCGCTGGCGGCATCAGTAGCATTTTTCATGGCAACCATGCGGGCAGAGTGTTCCGAAGCTTTCGCTTCAAGAAGCACTTGATAAATCTGGGTGAGGATATGATGGGGAAGAATTGACTCTAAAATTCCATCGGCTGAGGGTTCGAATATAAGGGTATCGGGCTGGTAGCCTGGTAGGCTGGTAGGCTTTTCTAGTTGATCAACTATTGGTAATTCGATTGGTAATAATTGGATCCAAGTAGGGGTCTGTTTGATCGTTGACTGGAAATGTGGATAGAGGAGGCTTACTTTAGAAACTTGGGATTTTTTGAAGGCGTCTTGGGCCATTTTAGATAAGGTTCTTGCTAGGTCAAGAGGTGATTTTTCTTCAGATGAAAAACTTGCCAAAATTTCTGCGCCGGTTTTGACTGCAAAGTTCGTAGCCTTTTTACCAACGGTAATATACTGGGAATTTTTAAGATCAGAGCTTAAAATTTCGCGAAATAGATTGATATTTAAACCTCCGGCAAGGCCCCTGTCTGAAGTTATTAAAATGATGATTTGGTTTGGAGAGTGCTTTTCGGCAAGCAGTGTATGTCTTATCTTACCGGATTTGGTCTTAACTTCGGCAATTATCCCCTCAAGACTTAGCGAATATGGCCTGCCTGATAAAGCTGATAGTTGGGCTTTTCTCATTTTGGCAGCTGCCACAAGCTCCATAGCATGGGTTACCTTTTGGGTATTTTCAATTGACCTAATCCTTTTTCGTATTTCGCGAAGTTGAGCCATTTGTTAGTGTCTAGTTTTCTTTTTCTGTTTGGATTTAGACTTGCGTTTTCTTGTAACCGCTGAAGGTGCTGATTGTTTTTTGATCACTGAAGGCACAGAAGATTTTGAAGGTACTGAGGAATGAACTTTCTGTGCTTTCTGTTTGTTTTCTGTGCCCTCCGTGATCACTTTTCTCGATCCGGATATTGATGCCACTAGTTTCTCCAGTTCTTTTTCGACATAGTCATCAATCTCTTTTTTATTAGTTAGGTAATCCTTAAGTTTTTTGTTGGTGGCAAAAAGAGTGAGAATTTTTTCTTCATATTCCGCGACTTGTTCGAGGGGAATATTGTCAAAATAGCCATTGTTAACTGCCCAGAGAACAACAACTTGATCGGTGACGTCTATTGGCGAAAGGATTGGTTGTTTTAAGACTTCGGTGATGCGGCGGCCACGCTCAAGCCTTTTTAGGGTTGTTTCATCTAGATCGGAGCCAAATTGGGCAAAAGTGGCCAGTTCTCTATATTGGGCAAGATCAAGGCGAAGACTGCCTGCAACTTGTTTCATCATTTTTGTTTGGGCGGCACCGCCAACGCGGGAGACAGACAGACCTGGATTAAGAGCCGGACGGATACCGGCATTAAATAAATCACTCTCCAGATAAATTTGGCCATCTGTTATCGAGATAACATTGGTCGGAATATAAGCGGAGACATCACCCGTTTGGGTTTCGATAATCGGTAGGGCAGTTAAAGACCCGCCGCCATATTTATCTGCCATTTTGGCTGCTCGTTCTAAAAGCCGCGAATGCAGATAGAAAATATCGCCAGGATAAGCTTCGCGTCCGGAAGGTCGTCGCAGTAGTAGAGAAATCTGCCGATAAGCCCAGGCGTGTTTACTCAAATCGTCATAGATAACCAGCGCATCGCGGCCCTTGTCCATAAAATATTCACCCATGGCACAACCCGCGTAAGGAGCTACATACTGCATTGTCGATGAGTCAGAAGCAGAGGCCGCAACGACAATGGTATGATCCATGGCCTTATATTTTTCTAAAGTGGCGACAACTTGGGCAATTTTTGAGGTTTTTTGGCCAATGGCTACATAAATACAGATCACGTTTTTGCCTTTTTGATTGATGATTGTGTCAAGCGTGATGGCTGTTTTGCCAAGGCCTCGATCGCCGATGATTAATTCTCGTTGTCCTCTGCCGATTGGAATCATCGAGTCTATTGCGCGAATTCCGGTTTGCAGCGGAGTGTTTACCCGCTGGCGAAAGACGACACCCGGGGCGATTTTTTCAGTCGGGTAAAAAGTTTTAGTTGCAATTGATCCTTTGGCGTCAAGCGGTTTGCCAAGAGCATCGAGGACCCGGCCAACTAGCGCTTCGCCAACCGGTACTTCAAGAATTCTACCGGTAGTCTCGCAGGCGTCACCCTCTTTGAGTTTTGACCAGTCGCCGAAAATAATAACTCCGACACTGTCTTCTTCCAAATTAAGCGCCAAGCCCGTGATGTTGTGGCCGTCGGCCCGGTGGGCATCTGGTCTGGAGGGGGGAAATAAAACCAGCTCGGAAGAAGAAACATCAGAAAGACCTGAAACGCGCACCACACCATCACCAACTTCGATTACCTTACCGACATTTTTGGGTGTGGTCGTAAATTTAGCTTTTTCTATTTGTTTTCCAATTTCGTCGAGTATGGACATAATTTGCCTAAGGACTAACGTCTAACGTCTAACGACTAAAGCTTTTGCGTTAGTCTTTAGTCATTGAGCGTTAGTCAAACTTTTTAGTTTCGCATCCAAAGTCTCATCATAAATCCAGTCGTAGTGGGTGATTTTGGCTCCAAAGGTTATTTTAGGGCTAGTTTTATAGAGAATTTTTCTGGCACCGGTTTTTTTGAGAAGTTCTTTTTCCAATGGTTTTTTATTCGAAAGAGCCATTGCTGTTTCCAAGATAATTTGCTCTTTGGCAACTGCAGTTTCTACTAGTCTTTTATAGATTTTAAGAATATTTAAAAGACCTGACGGTTTTTCCAAAATCGCCCGCCCTAAAACTTTGCGGATTTTTTCGGAATCGGTTGAACCGTTGGTTAAACTATCCCTAAACATTTGTTTTGCAATAATTTTTTGTTTTTTACGGCTTATCATTAGATTTTACGTCCAATATCGCTTAGGGCTTTATTGGTTAATTGGCGCCGTTCATTTATTTTTAAACTTCGACCCAGAACTCTTTTGACGACTGCCTCAACCAGATTTAAAGTTTCATGCTCTAGCTGTTTTTGCATAGATACTTTTTGGGCCTCGATTTGAACTTTGGCCTCAACTAAAGCAGCCTCAATTGTTTTTCTGGCTTCGAGATTAGTCTGTTGATTAATATTTTCCGCTTCCCTTTTGGCATCAGCGATTAAGATACGGGCGCTATTTTGGGCCTCTGCCAAAATTTGGGCGTTTTTTTCCTCGGTTTTTTGCAGTCTTTCTTCAATTAAATCGGCATTCTTGAGACTTTCTTCAATTTTCTTTTTTCTATCTTCTAAAATTTTGACAATTGGTTTATAGAAAAATCTTTTTAAAAGATAGAGAATTATCAGAAAGTTGACAATTTGTGCTAAAAGAAAAACTGGCTGGATGCCGAATGATTTAAAAATTTCCATAATTTTTATTGCTCAACAACTAACGCTTAACGACTAATGCAAGTCAAAGTATATAGTCAAATTTGGCGTTACGTTTGTCGTTTTGCGTTTAGCGTATTATCCTGTGAATGCCAATATAAGTGCGTAGATGGCAATTGCTTCCGCAAAGGCCATGCCGATTAACATTGCCGGCAGAACTTTACCTTGAGCTTCCGGATTTCTACCGATTGCCTCCATGGCTTTAAAGCCAATAAGTCCAATGGCCAGTGCCGGTCCGATTCCACCAATGGCGATTGCTGCACCTTTAGCTAAAACTATCTCCAAAAAATTTCACCATCCTTTCATAAGTTACTTAAAAATTTAGTGTTCTGATTTCTGCGTTAAGATTACCATGAATACCAGCGTTAGTATAGCGAAAATTAGAGCTTGGATAAAGCCGACAAGTAGTTCTAAAAAGTAAAAGGGTAGTGGTAGAAGAAATGCATAAAATCTGGTGGCGGCCGTTGTCAAAACTACTTCGCCTGCATAAATATTGCCGAAAAGCCTGAATGAGAGCGAAAGGACTTTGGTAAATTCGCTGATAATTTCCAGTAGTCCGACAAATAAAAAAATCGGATTTAAGCTGAAATATCTTTTAAGATAACCGCCAATCCCTAAATATCTGACTGCCAGAAAATGGGTAATTATTAAAGAAACGATGGCCAGCGCCAATGTCGTATTTAAATCCGAATTCATTGAACGAAGAAGGGGCACAAAGATTTTTTGACCGTGTTCAACTCTAAAAAATCCGATTGTTCCAAATCCGGGCAAAAGTCCAAAATAGTTGCCAAGGAGGATAAAAAAGAAAAAACTAGCCACAATTGGCAGAAAAATTTTTGTTTTATCTTCAGCAATTGAGGCAACCAAATTTTGAAAAGATTCAACTAAGATTTCGGCAAAATTCTGAAGACTACTTGGAACTGCAGCTATTTTTCTGGTTGAAACTAAAGCAAAGACTATTAATATAAAGGTAACTACCCAAGTTGTCAGGATACTGTTAGTAATCGGAATCGGGCCGATTTGAAAAAGTTTTTCTGCGGCAAGCGCAATATGTGATTCCATTTTGACCTAATTTGATTATATCAGTAGTAAAGATTAGAGTTTTTTTATGCCTTCAAAAGTAACCATGAGGGTAGTAATTTTGACTCCAGGTTTTATCCCTTCAAGAAAAGTTTTTAGTCGTTGGGCATTTTTGCGGTGAGTTTTTGGCGAGTTATCCTCCCTATAGGCGCCGCAGTCCTCATGTTCATAAATTATGGCAAAAACGGGGTTATGGAGTTTTATCGACAACTCAGAGGCTTTACTGACATTTTCAAAATCACGCGATGCTCCCGGCCAGGCAATTCTGTCAAATTGACCCAAAAGGCCTCGTTTTTCAAGATCTTTTTCAATTTGTTTTTGGAAACGAAAGTCAATGCAATGAATTGCCAGAGCTTTTGTTTTATCTTTAACAGACATATTTCACCTCTTAAAAAAAGGCCATTTGGTTGCCCAAATGCCTTTGCGTCAGTATACTAACAAAGTCAAGCGGTTATTTCAAGATGATACTGAAAATAATCTTTATCATTGCGGGAATTGCCGGTATGGTGGCAATTTTTTATGCTTCTTGGTTTTGGCGGGCTCTTTTGATTCCGATGGTGCTTATCCTTTTTGCTGATGTGGTTTTGGGGTATTTTAAAAAGGAAACTAAGAAATAATTTTTCTTAGAGTTGTTCTAATTTCACTTTTTCCTCCCTTCGACTTCGCTCAGGGTAAACTGCTCGGAAAAAGTTTAAAGTTGCTCGAGCTTCACCTTTTCCTCACCTTTAGGAGTTTGGATGAGGGAAAGATAGCGCTCGGTAGTTGAAAGTCTTTTGTGGCCGGCGACTTTAGAAATTAGAACAAGCGAGGCACCGGAAGAAAGATGATGGGCTACCCAAGTATGCCTAAGGTCGTTGACTTTAGCTCCGGTAATTCCGGCCCTTTTATAATACCTGTCAATGGCAGTTCTGATATTTCTGACCAAAAGTGGTTTGCCGGTTTTAGTGACAAAAAGGGTTTTATTGGGAGTTTTGGTTCTTATTTCTAAGTATCTTTTGAGCGCCGTTTCGGCTGCTTTATTTAAAGGAATAGTCCGTTCACCTCTATTTTCCAAAGGCCTGATATAAAGATGGCCTTCTCTGCCGTTTTCGCCCATAAATACATCATCAGTTCGCAGATTTGCCAATTCGCCAATTCTGATGCCTGTTTGCAGAAGAACCTCGATAATAGCGGCAATTCGCGTGTCATCTCTGGCAGCGTCACGAAGGGCCCGATATTCAATAGGTGTTAGGATTCGCGGAGGTTTAGCTTCGAATTTCGGATGATCAACGAGGGAAGCCGGATCATCGGTAATATACTCTTGAACTTTTAGATACCTAAAAAATGTCTTTGTCGAATTGAGCTTTCGGGAGATTGATTTTAAGGTGTAACCGCTGTTTTGCATCTTAGCCAGAAAGCTTTTGATATCGTCGGCGGTTACCTCATGGACGTGCGCTTTTTGAAGCTCTTGTAAAAACCCTATCAGCTGCTCGATATCTTTGCCGTATGCTAAGATTGTAGCGGAGGCGCGTTTTCGGCCTTTTAAATGTTCAATAAATTCCTTATGAGCTTCTTGCAATTTCTTCATATAGAAAGCAATTGGTGCGGAGTCATACTCGGCTACCGCGTTTGATGTGGTGCAGGTTTTATGGCAGCTAACCAAGTAGTGCTTGGTAAAAAGTTTAGCTAAGTATAATCCTATGCTATGGGTCTTGTCAAGAAGAAAAGCTATCGGTTGTTAAAATCGGCAATAAAATGAAGCCAAATCTATTACTTTTTTTGGCAGTTTTGGTAAGTATTGTTTTAGTTGTTAATAGCTCAAAGCGGATTTTGAATTTGCGAACGACTTCACAGCAGGTTAAAGAGTCCGAGGCTCAACTTGAGAATTTGAGAAAAGATAATGAAAAATTAAAAGAGGAACTGAAGTATAAAAAAAGCAATGAGTTTGCCGAAAAAGAGATAAGAGATAAACTGGGTTTAGCCAGAGAAGGAGAAGCTGTGGTGATTTTGCCAAAAGAAGAAGATCAGCAAGTGACAATTGACAGGCAACAATTGACAAAGCCAAATTGGCGCAAATGGAGGGATTTGTTTTTGGGCAGTTAGTTTAATAAAAAAAACTCGAGCACTTTCCCGAGTCCTTTTTCTTGTAGCGGGGGCGGGAGTCGAACCCACTTCTGGAGATTATGAGCCTCCCGAGATACCGTTTCTCCACCCCGCGTCGATTATAGTCAATGTATTTTAGCCTCAAATGGTTCACTTGTCAACCTAATCGCAGATTGATAGAATACAAGCCACGGCAGTAAGTCTGACGAGGCGGCGTAGCTCAGTGGTAGAGCGAGGGAATCATAACCCCTAGGTCGCAGGTTCAATCCCTGCCGCCGTCACTCTTTTTATCCCACATTTATGTTCACCGGCATTATTTCTCACATTGGTAAAGTTAAAAGTTTCCAGAATAACCAACTTTTGGTTAAGGCGGATCGATCTTTGATCAAACAAGTCAAAAATGGTGATAGCGTGGCGGTTAATGGGGTATGTTTGACGGTGATTGATAAGCGTGCTGATTTATTTCAAGTGGAAGTGATGCCGGAAACTCTAAAGCGGACTGCTCTTGGCGGTTTAAAAAGTGGCGATATCGTCAATTTGGAACTGGCGATGAAGGCAGCAGATCGGTTTGCTGGTCATATTGTCCAGGGTCACATTGATGGTGTGGCGACTGTTAAGTCAATTAAGCAAAAAGGCAATAGTCGCCTTTTTACTTTTGAAGTACCCAAGCAGCTCGGTCGATATATTGTTGAAAAAGGGTCAATTGCAGTTAATGGTATATCACTGACGGTGATTGACGCGAGTAACAAAACTTTTACTGTCGGTATTATCCCTTATACTTGGAGACATACGATGCTCTCTAGCGCTAAAGTAGGCGATCGGGTTAATATAGAGGTCGATATTTTAGCTAAATACCTAGAAAAGCTGGAAAAGGCTTATCATGCTTAAAAAACAGACCGAGAAAATTGAAATCCCGCCCAAGATTGTCAGAGAATCCAGAATTGCCATTATCCGAAGCGAGTTTAATTCTCAAATTACCGAAAGCTTAGAAAGGCATTGTTTAAAAATACTACTTTCTGCCGGTATCAAGCGCAGTCAGATTAAGTTATATCAAGTTCCCGGCTCTCTGGAGATTCCAGTGACTGCCCAAAGAATCGCCCAAAAGAGGCGCACAGATCTTATCATTGCACTGGGCGCAGTCATTCGCGGTGATACCTATCACTTTGAATTAGTTGCTAATGAGTGCGCACGGGGCTGTATGGATGTATCACTAAAATATGGTATTCCGATAATTTTTGAGGTGCTGGCTACTTACAACTCGGCGCAGGCCACAAAAAGAGCCGCCAACGACAGTAATAATAAAGGAAGGGAAGCGGCGATTGCGGCCTTAAAAATGTTAAAAGTACTTGATCAACTTAAAAAGTGAAATCTTCCCCCATAAAAATTAGGGCAAAAGTTGTTGAAGGTGCCGGCCGTGGCAGACGACTGGGGATTCCGACGATTAACCTAGATCCTCAAGCAGCTGGCATTCTGGAAGAAGGAATTTGGGTTTGCCAAGCACTATTCCCTCAAGCTTTCTGGGGGGTTTTGCATTTTGGTCCAAGGCCTGTTTTTAATGAGGAGGAAAAGACTCTTGAAGTTTATCTTTTCGATTTTGACAAAAACTTGCAAGTTCCATTGCATTTGGATCTTGAAGTTTTTGATTACATTCGCGAAGTAGCGGATTTTGAAAGCCCCAAAAAATTGATCGAAAGAATCGAAGAGGATATTAGAGTCGCCAAGCAAAAAATTAAAAGTTATCAAATTAGGTAACTTGGCACTTACAACTTTGGACTGCTGGATCTACCTCACCCTGCCTGCCGGCAGGCGGGCTTGACTTGCTATATTAGGGGTTGATACAATAAAAATGTAACTAGTAATGCTCTTTTGAGGTGATTATAGAAGCTATCTTAGCAGTTGGGCAGAATTGACTGCTAGTTTGATTAATTCCCCGTTGATTGCGGGGTTTTTTTTACTCAAAAATCGATAATGGCCAATTTTTTGCAAATCGAAGAATTTTTAAAAGTAAAGCAAATTCCTCATCAAATTGTTGATCTTGGCGGTGAGGTTTTTACGGTTGATCAGGTCAAGAAAACCGGCGTCGAAGAAGATGAGATAGTCAAGACGCTTGTAATTAAGACCAATAATAACTTTATTGCACTGGTAGTTCGCGGTTGCGATCGGCTGGATTTTAAAAAAGTCAGAAGATTATTTGGCCCTTCGACTGCGCTCAGGGTGAACTGTGAATTGGCAAAAGCTGATGAGGTAGAGAAAGTTTGTGGGGTGCCAGTTGGGGCGGTTTGTCCGATTCTACTTGGGGTGCCTTTATATTTTGACCGCAGGGTGATGAATTTAACTCATGTCAATATTGGCTCCGGTGATTTAACAAAAGGGCTAGAGATGAAACTTTCCGATTTACTTGCCGCTGTTGGTAAGTATCAGGTTGAAGATTTGGTTATCTGATTGACATAATTACCCATAGTAATGTATACTGAATTTAACATGAACACCAAGTCGAGCTTGGTTTATTGGTATTACAAAACAAACTAACTTCGGTTGGCAATTTTGTAGTGCCTGGATTCATGTAAATTTCTAAAATATCAAAAACACAAAACTCGCTAACCGGCGAGTTTTTTTGTGGCAATTTTTTGAGTAAAAATATGAAAAAAGATAATGGTGCTATTGGAATTTTAGGTGGGATGGGACCAGAGGCTTCGGCCCAGCTGGTTAATATTTTAGTGGAAATGTCAGCAAAGGAATTTGGAGCAAAAAATGGTGATGAGTTTCCTGAAATTATTTTAGATTCAATTCCGGTTCCAGATTTTATATCGAATAAAAAAAATATGCCGGTAGCCTTTAGGATGCTGGAAAGAAGAATAAAGATGATGGAAAAAATGAATATTAAAGTTTTTGCCATTGCTTGTAATACAGCCCACATTATGCTCAATAAGCTTAGATTAGTTTCCAAAAAACCGTTTGTCTCTCTTGTTGATGAAGTAGTCAGACAATTAATGAACCAGGGGTTTGGCAAGGTTGGAATATTGGCTACACCAGTTACTATTAATTCAAGATTGTTTCAAGAACCATTAAATCAAGCAAACATAGAACTAATTACACCATCCAAAAATCAATTTCGTACACTCGATGCAATTATTAGAAAAGTTATAGCTGGAGAAATTTCTCGCTTAGACAAACTCAGGTTGATTGGAATTGCCAAGTCTTTAAAAAAGAAAGGCGCTCAAGGGATTATTTTAGGCTGTACTGAATTACCGTTAGTTTTCCCCAAAGACTTCATTATTCCCACTTTTGACTCCTTAGAAATACTTGCTCGAGCTTTATTAAGACGTCATTTTGGAGAGTCAACTAATTAAGCTATACAGCAAAACCGTAGGCTCTGGTATATCAGAGAATGCTGATATAATGATCACAAAATGAAAAAACGAATTTTAACCGGGGATCGTCCTACAGGAAGGTTGCATTTAGGCCATTATGTTGGCTCGCTCAAAAACAGGGTGAAGTTGCAGGATGAGTATGAGTGTTTTTTTATCATTGCGGACTTACATACGTTAACGACACAGCCTGAGAAAACGGCGGAGCTTAAAGAGAACATTCGTCAATTAGTTTTGGATTATCTTTCGGTAGGGATTGACCCTGAAAAAGCCACAATCTATGTGCAATCGCAGATTCCTGAAGTTGCCGAACTAGCGGTTATTTTTAGCAATTTAATTAGTGTGCCTCGACTTCAAAGAGTTCCTACTTTAAAAGATGTTATGCGTGATGCCCATATTGAGATTCCATCCATGGGACTTTTGGGTTATCCGGTTTTGCAGGCTGCCGATATTCTGATGGTTAAGGCTAATTTGGTGCCGGTTGGCCGCGATCAAGCATCCCATATTGAAGTCACTCGCGAGATTGCCAGGGAATTTAATAGAATCTATGACGAAGTTTTTCCAATTCCCGAAGCACTGATTCCCAAAGACATCGGGACTTTGCCCGGGACAGATGGGAAAGCCAAGATGAGCAAAAGCGCCGGTAATGTAATTAATCTTTCAGACGACAGCGCAACCGTCAAAAAGAAAGTAATGGGGATGTATACGGATCCCAAAAGAATTCATGGAGATGAACCGGGGGATGTTGAGGGTAATCCGGTGTTTATTTATCTTGATGCTTTTGTCCCGGAGTTAAGGGATCAGAGTTTAGAGTTAAGAGTTAAGGAATATAAGCAAAGATACCAGAAAGGGACAGTTGGAGATGTGCAAGTTAAGGAATTTTTGTTTGAGGTTTTGGAGGAGTTCTTGCAACCGATCCGTCAGAGGCGGACAAGCTTTGAAAAGCAGCCGGAATTAGTTGATCAAATCCTCAGAGAGGGTACCACAAAAGCCCGCGCCGAGGCGCAAAAAACGCTGACGGAAGTCAAAAAGGTAATGAAGATTGATTACCCATAAGCGCTAGCAAATTGTTTTTTCAAGTGTTAGAATTAGTTTCCAAACATGCCCGATAAATCAGAAGATAAAATCCCAAATAAAACAGAAACTACACCCAAGGGTAAAGGCTTTGGTTCAGTTTTGGGAAAAGGCAAACCCTCAATGCCCAAAGTGCCGGTTCCAAAATCATCTTGGAGGGGTTTTTTAATTTATGCGATTTTGGGAATTTTGCTTTTTGCTTTTTTTGCATTCACTTCCGCACCGACTTCCAGATTTATGCCTGCCGAACCGCTTTCGAAAGCCATCAATGATATTAAAGACAACAAAGTTGAAAATATAGAAATTGACGGCGATAGACTTAATGTTAAGTTGAAGGATGGTCAAACATATATATCTAGAAAAGAAGAGAACCAATCGTTCTTTACGGCAATAGAAGCCGCCAAAGTTGATCCTTCTTACGCTTCAATTACGGTCAAGGATCGTACTTTTTCCCAAGCGTGGGTGACTATTTTAACTACCTTTTTGCCACTGGGACTGATAATCCTCTTTTTCTTTTTTATTTTCAGACAAGCAAGAGAAGGAGCATCTTCCGTTTTTTCATTCGGCCAGTCTCGCGCCAAACAATTTACCCGTGATATGTCCAAAGTGACTTTTGCCGATGTGGCCGGAGTTGATGAGGCAAAGCAGGAACTTCAGGAGGTTGTTGACTTTTTGAAGCATCCGGAAAAATACCGGGCAATCGGGGCAAGAACGCCAAAGGGAGCACTTTTGGTGGGACCGGCCGGAACCGGTAAAACCTTATTGGCGCGTGCGGTTGCCGGTGAAGCAGGAGTGCCGTTTTTTTCTGTTGCCGGTAGCGAATTTATGGAGATGTTGGTAGGAGTTGGAGCAGCCAGAGTACGCGATCTTTTTAATCAGGCCAAAAAGACGGCTCCGGCGATTATTTTTGTAGATGAGATTGAGTCAATCGGCAGGATGCGCGGTCTTGGTTTTTCCGGCGGCCATGACGAGCGCGAGCAAACCTTAAATCAGATTCTGGTTGAAATGGACGGTTTTGCGCCAAATGACAATGTGTTTGTGATTGGGGCAACAAATAGGCCGGATCTTTTGGATCCGGCATTGACTCGGCCGGGCAGGTTTGACCGGCGGGTGGTTTTGGATTTGCCGGACATTGAAGGTAGAAAGGCGATCATTCAGATTCACATGAGGGGTAAACCTTTTGCCAAAGATGTCGATATCGAAAGACTGGCCAAAAGAACGGTTGGTTTTTCGGGAGCAGATCTTGCCAATATGCTTAATGAGGCGGCGATTTTGGCGGCAAGGGCTGCTAGACGGGAGATTGAAAATCTGGATCTTGAGGAGGCAGCGACTAAGGTAAAACTCGGCCCCCAAAGGAAAAGGATGCAGACTGAGGCAGATAGGAAGCTGGCAGCTTACCATGAGGCAGGGCATGCAATAGTCGGGCATATGTTACCCCAGATTGACCCGGTGCACAGGATTACTATTGTGGCCCGGGGGATGTCCGGCGGGCACACGATGTTTCCGCCTACCGAAGACCGTTCCAATGAGCGGAAATCGCGGTTATTAGAACAGATCGCTACCGCTTTGGGGGGCAGGGCTGCTGAAGATATGGTTTTTAAGGACCTCTCAACCGGGGCAGCCTCGGATTTAGAAGTTGCAACACATATTGCCCGGGAGATGGTGACGGAATACGGGATGTCAGATTTAGGGCCAATTAACATTAAATCTCAGGCGATGTTTGGGCTGTGGTCAAGGATGCCGGAAGAGGGGGGATCAATCTCTGAGTCGATGATGACCAAAGTAGATACTGAAGTGAAAAATATTTTGGATGCTGCCAACAAGCAGGCAATAGAGATATTAAAGAAGAATAAAGTAAAACTGGATAAGGTAGCTAAAGCGCTTTTGGAAAAAGAGACTTTGGATACAGACGAATTTGAAAAACTTATTGGCAAGAAAAAAACTTGACAAGCAGGAGTATACTAAATTAATGGGAATAGAGAACATAATTCACATAGAACAAGAGCCGGAGGAAGCTGTTGTTGCAAGCTATCTTGCCAATATAAGAAGTTTAGAGGAACAGAAACTCGGTTTGCTTATAGAAAGAGCAAGAATAGTGAGAATGGTTTATAATCTTCAGGCTCGCAGAGAATTGGTCGTATTTGGATTTCACTTGCCTTTGCCACCGGCAAGGATTTA
>MFBU01000015.1:73876-102995 GCA_001775055.1 Candidatus Curtissbacteria bacterium RIFCSPLOWO2_02_41_11 | reverse complement strand
CCCGTTTTATTTCTGCCTTCGAATATCATTTTTAACGATCCGAGATTTACTCTGGTCTTTTTTGAAGTCTTAAGTGCTTTGTTACTTTATAAACTCGCCCAAAAAGTAAAAGCGCCCAGAAATTTAATCAGTCTTGTTCTATTGATCTTTCTTTTTCACCCACTCTTTCCTTTTATGACAGAACAATCTTGGATAGAGCCTGTGATTTTTACTTTTGTCTTATTGGCAATTTATTTTTACTTTCTTAAACCAAAAAGTCTTCTCCCTGGTCTTGCACTAGGAGCAGCTCTTTCGATTAAAATCGTTTACATCCTTCCCTTTTTAGTTCTTCTGAAAAAAGTTAATGTTGTTTACAAAAACTATGCTGCAATAATTTTGACACCGCTTGTTATTGCCTTACCTTTTTTGATGATTAACAGTAGTTCGTTTATCCAGAGGACAATTTTTGATTCGGGGGCAGTTCAATCTTATCCACGGCTGACTGACGCTTCCTTAAATATATCGGCGGTAATTCTGAAATACACTAAATTAGCAATCCCCACGTTAGTTACCGCAATTATCGGTATTATTTTTTCAGCGTTTGTTCTACTAAAAGGACAGAAATCTATTAGGATGGCTCCAATCGGGTCGTTTTTAGTCCTTTTTGTACTCTTTATGTTTGGTCCCTATGTTCTTCTCAATTACTTTGCTTTTCTTGGGAACTTACTTTTAATTTCCTTGGTCCTGATACTTGGCAATTCACACAGCCAAAAGCCTAGAAAGAATATAAACTCAATAAACGTAAATGTTGATTAAAAGGATAGCAAAAAGAGACACCCCCCAAGTTAGTCAAATTCACAGAGATATCCTTAAAACTGGGGTAATTTCTCATATGGGAATTTCTTTTCTAGAAAAGTTTTATGAAATCTTGCTTGAACAAAAAAATATAGCTACTTTTGTAGCTTATGAGGATAACAAAGTCGTTGCTTTTGCCACTGCTGCTTTTGATTTAAAATCAATTCCGAGATTAATAATCCAAAATTTATGGCAAGAGATTTTAATTTCACTTTTTAAAAACCCATTTTTACTCTATAAACTTATTCAAATGCCCTTTTATCCTAGTTTTAAAGAGCATGGACAAATCGGCGAAATTTTTTCTATAGCTGTTTTGCCTCAGTATCAAAGGAGTGGTATAGGAACAAATCTTATTATGCGTTGTCAAAAAGAGTTTAAAAGGTATAAATGCAAGTTATTTCAGTTATCGGTGAGAAGGAAAATTAAAAGTGCTAATAAATTTTATATAAAAATAGGTCTTGAGAAAAAAAATCAAGGTAAATTTCTGGGGGAGGACATTGTTTTTTACCAAGGAAAAGTCTAATAATTCATAATAATTCGTCAAAATATTTGATTGTCTTTAAAAGTCCTTCTTCAAGTGAGATTCTTGGTTTCCAGTTTAGATTTTTTTTTGCTTTTTTAATATCCGGTTTTCTCTGACGAGGATCATCTTCGGGGAGTTCTTGAGAAAAAATTATTTTGCTCTTGCTCCTTGCCAGTCTTTGGATGATCTTTGCAAATTCCAAAATTGTAATTTCGTCATCATTACCAATGTTGAACACTTCACCAGCGGTGCCTTTTTCCATGGCCAAAATTTGTCCAGCAATCTGATCATCGATATAACAAAATGATCTTGTTTGTTTACCGTCGCCGTAAATCGTTATCGGTCCTTCTGTTAATGCTTGCTTAATAAAATTAACTACAGCCCGACCTTCATTGATGTTCATTCTTGGCCCGTAGGTATTAAAAATTCTGGTAATTCTGCCGTTTAAATTTTTTTCTCTAACAAAGGCGGAGACAATCGTTTCGCCAAATCTTTTCGATTCATCATAAACAGATCTCGGGCCGGTTGTTGAAACGTTTCCCCGATAGTCCTCGCCTTGTGGAGAGACCTGAGGATCCCCATAGACTTCCGAAGTTGAGGCAAATAATAATTTAGCCTTGTGTTTAAACGCTAATTCGCACATATTCCAGGTACCCAGTGTATTTGCCTGCATAGTTTCGAAAGGTAAAGCCATGTATGAAATAGGAGAGTTAACATTGGGGTCAGCAGGGGAGGCTAAATGATAAATCTCATCAATCCTATTAAATTTGCGGCTTGCAAATGGCTTACAGACATCCTGCTTTATGAAAAAGAAATTGCTTTTGCTTAAAAGGTGGGCAATATTTTTTTGTGAGCCAGTCAAAAGATTATCAAGGCAGATAACAGTGTCACCATGCTCAACCAATCGATTGCACAGGTGTGATCCAATAAACCCGGCACCACCAGTTACAAGTATTGTTTTCATAATTAAATTTGGTTACTCAAATAAAAGCCGATATTACAATAGTTTATATCAGAGAAGTACCATTGGCATGACCGAAGGGTGCCAAGGCGACCTGCTGATTTGAAACCAGCCCCACCTGTGACTAAAATTACTTTTGTCATTATGAAATAGATACCATATTTGCTAATTCAATTCCACAATTAGGATTTCTATTGCTCCAACCCTTTCAATCTTTTTTGCTTTTTGCTTATAAAAATTATATCTTGTTTTAAATTCTTCGGATTCTTCTTTTGAAGGATTCACCATGACCGCACCCAAAGACGGTTTTTTGTTAGTAGAGCGGGGATAATACGTAGGAGTAAATTGATCGTCAGAGTAGCTATGAGTGGGGAAATTCCCAAAATACCAAAAAAGGTAATTATAGCCCTGCGCAAAACAAGAGCCAATTGAATCCAGGAAAAACGGCTTTTTATCTACCTCCCTTAAAGCCTTTTCAGTTGCTTCTGCTTTTGCTGCTAAACCGAATGCATCTTTCGTCAGGTAGATTGACTTGAGATTAGCAAACATCAGAACTCCTAAGATCGTAAAGGTTAAGAGATTTCCATATCTAATATTTTCAGAAATTTTTTTGAAAAAATATGCAATCATCAAACTGAAGCCAGGAAGAAAAATTACCAGTATCCATTCGAAAAACCAATCTCCCATAAAAACATTAAACAAGAAGATTCCAATTAACATTACCGCAAAATGAATAAAAATGATTTGTTGTCCGTAGGCCCTTTTTTTCTTTAGGAAAATAGAGGTAATAAAGAATAATAAAATTATTACTGCAAAGAAAAAAGAAGTGCCAGATATAGCACTTTCTCGCTGAGTAATTAAATCTGCACATGGTAATATTTGACCAGAAATACTTTTTTCTCCTGAAATTAAAAGAAATCTAGCTAGGGTATTAGGAAAAATTTCAAAAGATTTAGTTAAATTTTCAAATGCTAAAAGGGGTACTTGCCCCGATACTCCGCCTGAGAAAAACCCTACGAAGGATTTGGTCAAGAAAAAATTGTGTCTCAGGTCAAATATTAAAAGTGATATATGAGAACCGACCATCATTATTAAAAGAAAAGCCAATTTCCTAATTGGGATCTTGAAACGATAAATCAACCAAACAGCTGCGACCAAAACCAAAAGCGAAAAACTAGAACCTTCATTCTGTACGGCAACAATCAATACAACCCAAAGCCAAATTAGATTAACAGGCTTTTTACTTTTAAGGTTTTGATAAAGAATTAGGTATGTCAAAAGGGCGATAATCGGCGCGATTGTCAGCTCAGTTAATACTTTTGAGTAAACAACAGCTAAGGAAGAAAATGCATAAAGTAATGAGGCAATGGTCCCTATTCTTTTAGATTCAAAAATGGTTTTTCCGACAAAGAAAACCAAAACAGCGGTAATGGCAGTCAGAATTGCTGCAATCACCGGTAGGCCAAACGGATTCATCCCGACCAAAAAGTACCAAAACGAAAGAATGTATGGAAAAATCGGCCCAAGATAAATGTCGCGAGGCAAAGAATAACCAATTAAGACAGGCCGGTGGTCAATAAGTATCCTTTTCGCTGTCAGCGCAAACCTATCCTCATCAATATTCCAGAAAAAAAGTTCAGAGCTATTATGAAGTCTCAAAACAAGTGCAATTATAAATATCAAAAGAGGCCAAAAAATCTCTTTTTTAGTCATCTTCCTTAAATATGCTAGCATGACTTGTATTATAGATCTAAAATACCAATATGAGAAAAATCGCCTACTGCGAAATGTTTGATAATGAGCTGACTCACGGATGGTATTTGGGTACTAGAAATCTGTTGGTATCGATATTGAAAAAGTACTTACCAACAAACGCAAAGATTTTGGATGCAGGTTGTGGTACAGGCGGAACGATTGTTTATCTTAAAAAAACTGGGTTTTCCAATATTTTCGGTATTGATAATTCCAAATTAGCTATCAGTTTTTGCCGACAAAGAAAATTAACAAACATTAAATCGGCAACTGTTAACCATCTCCCGTTTAAAGACCAGTCATTTGATGCGGTTATTTGTCTGGATGTGCTTTACCATCAAGGTGTTAATCAGCACAAAACAATTAGTGAATTTAGCCGGGTTCTCAAAAAAGACGGGCTACTTTATATTCAGGAACCAGCTTACAATTGGCTTAAAAGCAAGCATGACAAAATTGTTTCGACAGAAAGGCGATTCACAAAGGGAAGTTTAAAGGAGATCTTAGAATTGGCGAGATTTGAAATAATAAAGTTGTCCTATTTCAATACCTTGCTTTTTCCTGGTATAGCCCTCAAAAGGTTAGCCGATAAACTCCTAGGCCCAAATAGTAAAACCTCTGATATTACTCCCCTACCAAAACAGCTAAACTCACTTTTGAAACAATTTTTATTTTTCGAAACAACTCTTGTAAAATTTCTCTATCTTCCCTTTGGACTTTCTGTTATCTGTCTTTGCAAGAAATAGTCTAAATTTGTGTTTTAAAAAAGCTTCTCACCATCTTAGTTACATAATCTTGTTGTTTTATGGTAAGGGAAGGAAAAAAGGGAAGCGCGAGAAGCTCCCTAGTTAGTTCTTCTGTGACTGTTAGATTTTCCTTACTGTACTTGGCAAATAAAGTTTGGCGATAGATAGGGTATGGATAATATACATCAGAGATAATGTTTTTTTCGAGTAAAAAATGCTTTAGGGCATCTCTTTTAGGTGTTCTTACTACAAACAAATGATGGGCTGATTTTCCCCCGCTTATTGCTTTTTGAAAATAAATCGGCAATCCTTGAAGACCTTTTTGATAGCGTTTAGCAAGCTTTTTTCTCTTTTTGTTTTCTTTTTCTAGATATTCAAGCTTGACTGATAACACAGCAGCCTGAATTTCATCAAGCCTGCTATTTACTCCCTTAAACTTGTGCCAAAATCGTTTAGTTTGGCCTCCATGGCGCAGTAGTTTCACCAGATCCGCCACATTTTTATTATTGGTGATAATTGCCCCGGCATCTCCCATTGCTCCCAGATTTTTTGTAGGATAAAAGCTAAATGCTGCCACATCAGAAAATGTCCCCACCTTTCTGTTCGCAATTGTCGCCCCATGAGCTTGACAGGCATCCTCGATCACTTTCAACTTATAAATTTTGGCAATTTTCATAATCTCGATCATATTGCAGGGATTACCAAACAAATGGACAGGAATAATTGCCTTAGTTTTTTTATCAATTTTTTTGGCGATATCGGCAACATCAATTGTCCAAGTTCTTTCGTCAACATCGCAAAAAACCGGAATTGCACCTTCTTCTATGATGGCAATTACTGTGAATGGGGAAGTTAAAGCAACAGTCAAAACTTTATCTTTCTGGCTAATTCCTAGTGCTCTCAGTGCCAAGCGGATTGCATCAGTCCCATTGCCAACACCTATTGCGAATTTCGCACCAATAAAGCGAGCGAATTTCTTTTCAAAAATCCCAAGTTGTTCTCCCAGAATGTAGCTTTTGGAGTCAATTACTTTTTCAACCTCCCTTTTAATTAGGCCTTTGACATTTTTAGGAAGTGAAAGATCAACTAGTGGAATCATTACCGATAGAATTTTTTCTTTTTAAAAATAAGCCCTCTTATATTTTTGATAATATTCAATAGTCTTTTTAATTCCTTCTTCGATTGAAACTTTTGGTTGCCAACCAACATCAGTATTAATTTTTTTAATGTCGGCAACGTAATTGCCTACTTCAATTGCCTTCCTGTCGTTCGGAAAGAGAACTGTTTTGTATTTTCCCTCTCCCAAAATTTTAATCACGGTTTCGACAAAAGATTTCAAGGTTACAGGCTGTCCTCCGAGATTATAAGCTTGATTGTTGCTTTTGTTGGAACTTGCTAAAAGAAGTAATGCCTCAATAACATCATCAATGTAGTTAACGTCTCTTATTTGCGAGCCGTCACCAAAAAGTTCAACTTTTTTTCTATCCATCAGAAGCCTGATAAACCAGTTAAGTACACCTTGTTTTGAATGTTTCATTTGATGACGCGGTCCATAAGTATTGCTCATCCTTACAGAGATCGCTTTAAGTCCATAAATTCTGCCATAGAGAAAATGGTATTTTTCGGCAGCTACGGAATTTATTCCGTTAATGTCGGTTGGCTCCTGAATATGTTTTTCGTCGACTGGTAGGTAAAGTGCCTTTCCGTATTGGTTACGTGTGCCCGCAAAAATTATTTTGACCTTTGGATTAAATTTTCGACATGTTTCCAGAAGGCAAAGCTGTGCTCGACAGTTAATTTCAAGATCTGTGAAAGGATCCGTCATACTATCAATATGAGAAAGAGTTCCTGCAAGGTTAAAAATAATGTCTTTATCTATTACTACTCGTTTGATGGTTGCAGGATTCCTCATATCACCAATCTTCACTATTATCTTATTTCTAACCGGGAAGATATTGAATTTATTACCGCCAAATTTGGGAATTAAAGCATCAAGAATTATTACCTTGGCACCTAACTCAACAAGCTTGATTGCTAAATTGGATCCGATAAAACCCAGACCACCGGTGATTAAGATTTCTTTATCTACGAAAAAATTCTTTTTAACCATGGAGATAAGACTAGTTCATTCCAGAGTTCGATTAGCTCAATTCCAACTCTCCAGATTCTATTGAAGTTAAAGAATTGTGAACTACCATAAGAACGGGAATAATGCCTAACAGGAACTTGGGCAAATTTAAAACCAGCATTCTGGAACTTTTTCACCATCTCGACTGTTATCACCCCACTATTGTGCTCAAGTTTTACCTTGTCAAAGACATTTCTTCTAATCAGTCGGAAATCACAATCAACGTCACGAATCCTAATTGCAAAGGCCAATTTTACTCCGAAGTTATACAGGTCGCCAATAACAATGCGATACCAGGGATCGTGTCTTTTGATTTTGTAACCTTGAACAATATCAGTTTTTTTATCAATGGCAGTAACCAGTTTAGTCAATTCTCGCACATCATATTGGAAGTCTCCGTCAGTATAAAAAACGTAATCTTTCTTTGCTATGTTAAATCCAGAAATCAAAGCTCCTCCATAACCCTTATTTTTATCATGGAAAACCAATTTTAAATATTTGTTTTTAAGTTTTAATTCCTGCACAATTTCCTTTGAAGCATCTCTTGACCCATCATCAACAACAATTACTTCAAAATCATTCGTAATTTTTTTGAGTGTTAAAGTTGCCAGCTCTACCATTGAAGCAATAGTACCAGCATCGTTGTAGCAAGGGAAAAAAGCTGATATTGAATAGCTTTTCTTTAAATTTTTGCTCTTTGCCATATCTATCAAGTGAGGTTAAAGTAAACTCTTTTCAAGAGCAGCTGCCATATAATCAATTTCTGATTTTTTTAACGATGGATAAATAGGTAATCTGATTAGAGTTGCAGAAACTTCTTCTGTAACAGGTAGATCTCCAGTTTTGTATCCGAACTTTCTCCCCATCGTACTTGTATGCAAAGGCAAATAATGAAAGGATGCTTCAATGCCATAAGATCGCAGTCCTCTGATTACTCTATCACGTGATAGTCTTGGAACTCTAATTGCAAAGATATGCCAGTTTGTATCACAATATTCTTTTTCCGTTGGCAAAATAATTTTAGACGATAAGATCTGAAGTTTTTTTAGAAGATATTTTCCTTTGCGCTTTCGCAATCTTGTAATTTTTTCAAGTTTTTTGACTTGCTCAAGGGCGATTGCTGCTAAGATATCAGACAGAACCAAGCTTCTGCCTACTTTAACCCAAGAATATTTTTTTCTTTCTCCGCGCATGAATGATGATCTATTAGTCCCTTTTTCTCTAATGATTTCGGCAAGTTTTGATAAACTTTTGTCATTGGTTGTAAAAAACCCTCCTTCCCCGCTTGCTACATTTTTGGTTCCGTGAAATGAAAAACAACCTACATTACCCATTGTCCCCAAACTCTGACCTTGGTACTTTGCCCCTAGTGCATGAGCCGCATCCTCAATTACTAAAAGTCGATATTTTTGGGCAATATCCATGACTTTATTCATTTCGCAGGCAAAACCTGCATAATGAACAACCATTATTGCGCGAGTTTTTTGGGTTATTCTTTTCTCAACATCGCTAGGATCAATGTTATAGGTATTGATATCTATGTCACAAAAAACAGGTTTTGCCCCAGCAAGTAGAATCGCATTTGCACAAGAGGAAAAGGTAAAACTTGGCAAAATAACTTCATCTCCCTTTCTTAATAAACACGCACAGGCAAGTTCCAGTGCCGCCGTTCCTGATCCTGTGGGGAGTACAAATTTGCACCCGAGAATATCGGATAAATGTTGCGCTAAAAGCTGACTATAGGAAAGATCGCCCACACCAGTCCCGCTTCGTATTGCCAAAACTGCCGCCTTTTCTTCTTCTTTACCCCAGAAGGGTTTGTGGAGAGGAATGATGAATTTAGTATTCATAAATTCAAAAGTTAAAATTCAAAGGTCAAAAATACAAGTAAAAGGTCAAAACTTTTAAATTTTGATTTGTAATTTTGCATTTTGACTTTTGAGTTTTGCCTTTAATCTAATTAGATTTCTGATATAGTTGATAGTGTCAGGAATCATTCTAACCGTAGATTTCTTGTCGGTTCTTCTTTCAAAAAGAATCGGAATTTCACTGATTTTTAATCCAGACCAATAAGCCCTTGCACAAATTTCCGTATCCCAGAACCAATGCTTGTCGTGAACTTGGGATAGAATCGGCAATATTTTAGATCTATTAAAAAATTTGTAACCAGCCTCAGTATCTTCTATTGGAATTTTTAGAAAAGTTTTAACTAATGATGAATAAATTTTCGATGCTAAGTATCTGGCAATCGATTTCATTCCTCTCTCATAAAATCTTCTCCCGATAGTCATGTCGGCACCATTTTCAATTTCGCGAGTAAATAGAGGAATATAATCCGCAGAAACCTCCAGATCAACATCAAGAAAACCACAAATTTCGCCTTTTGCTGTTTTTATTCCATCAGCAACTGATTTACCCCTGCCTTGATTCTTAGAATGATAAATTGCCCTAGAATTTTTTATTTGACTGACTAGTTTCTCAATGGTTTTTTTAGTTTTATCAGTACTTTTGTCCTCTACAAAAATAATCTCCCAATTCTTCTTAAGTTTTTTTAAAACAGAGACTATTTTTTTAACACTTTTCTCAAAGGTCGGACCTTCGTTATAACAAGGTAGAATTATTGTAACTGCTAACTTTCGCATGGCCATATTCTAAGGTAAAGCTTGGCACTTCTCAAATTCAGTGAAACAGTATTTATAATTTTTATTCTTAAACCAAAACTTTATAGCTTCACCTGTACCTAAGGCAATGTATGCTTCTTTGGAAGTTGAAATTTCATTGTTATCAAAAATCAAAATTGATCTGGGGATAAGTTTCTCTCTTTCTATTTTTTTCAAATAAGTTTTGGCAAGATTACTTCTTTTGATAATCCAATTATTATTCAGTGTTAAATTTACATTGTAGACACTAGTCACTAAAAATATTATTAAAAAAACAATTGAGATTATTGGTTTTAACTGTTTTAATGCAAGTCCAATAAACATCGAAAAACCGAAGATGGAAATATTCATGTAATGCGGCGATAAATGTTGGGGAATTAAGATAAAGGGGAAAAGACCAATAATGATTATTATGATTGATAATAGCAATTGATTAACATTTTGTTTCTTGCCGAAAGTTTTGATTAGTAATAAAGCGATTAATGTTAACCAGCTCAAAAGTACTACAGAGACAATCTGATCTCCCGATACTTCTGCAAAACCAGCAATTCTTAAAAGGTAATATTTTAAAGCAGGTAAAACTTTGGTGGATAGTTCTAGTTGATAAACATTAAAAGTTGTTCTCGAAGTAAACAAGGCAAATCTTATGATCAGAAAAATTACCGATGTACTTCCAATCATTGTCAAAAATAGCCTGTCTAGTTTTTCTCTTCTGAATATAAACTCATAACAAGCAAATATTGGCAATCCAACAATCATTGCCTCAGAAGCAAAAATTGCCAATAAATATAACGTTAGACTCGCAGACTGCTTTTTGAGAAGATAGCAATAAATAGCACTTATTAAAAAGAAAAAACCAATAGTTGTCGCACCACCAGAAATCCAAAAAAGCGACACAAAATGAGCTGGATGTGCTCCATAAATCAATCCAGCGATCAGTGCTGCCTTAAAATCATTAGTTAGTTTCTGAACAGTTTTATAAACAAAGAATGCTGCCCCAATATGAAAAAGGAAAGTTGCTAGATGATACCCAAAATAATTTTTGTCAAAAATATTACCCGTTACAAAAAAATACAAATTGTGAATTGGACGCCAGTGGGTAACAGTTGGTGGACCAAAAACATTTTTAATATCCTGCCAAAGATTATTTTGGGAAAAATGATTGATTAAAATAAAATCATCCTGGGTAAAGAAATTAAACAAAGCTCTATACCAAAACACGAATATAAGAGCAACCAAAAGCGCAAAGGCCCAGAAATTTTTTCTCACATCAATAATTCTAGCATCGAAGCATTAAGTTCTAAAGCTCTAACAGTTTACATTCGTATAATTAGTATGATTCGTATATTGGCATTGATACTAATATACTAATGGATGCTAATGATAGGAATCATTTATTATAATCTTACCTAATGTCATCTATATTAAAGCTTCTCTTGATAGCAGCTTTTTTAAATGGTTTATCCTGGATTATACTTATTCCGGTTTGGCAATATCCCGATGAACAAGCTCACTTTGCACAAATTCAAGACGTGGCGGAACTGGGGAAAAGACCAGCAGACAAACTCAATGCGTCTTTAGAGGTCGCATTATCGGAAGAAATTTTAGGTACCCAAAGAGATGGCTTAGGTAATAACAAATTTACTTATCACCCGGAATACAAACTTGATTATTCAGATAATGATTTTGGACCCCGAGAGAATGAAATTCTAAACCTTCCAAAAACATCAAGAACTCAATTAGTCAAAAACGAGGCAACACTTAATCCACCGCTTTATCCCTTTTTAGGATCACTATTTTACAGATTATTTGAAAGTGGGAGTCTTTTTGTAAGAGTCTATGCGGTAAGGCTAATGTCCCTAATTCTCTTCATGACTACGATGATTGTAAGTTATAAAATCGGCCAATTAATTTTTACCAAAAATAAAACATTGCCATTTGTACTAGCAAGCCTGGTTGCCTTTATGCCTATGTTTGTTTTTGCCTCAACTGGTGTTTTACCAGACCCATTAACTAATTTGCTTTTTTCGTTAATCATTTTTCTAAGTTTAAAGATTTTAACAAAAGGACTCAGTTTTTTTGTAATGTTTTCTTTAATCATTGCAATAATATTAGGTTCCCTAACCAGGCAACAATTTTTAATTTCCATTCCCATAATTGCTTTTCCGATTATTTATCAATTAATCAAAAATAGAGAACAAATCAGTATTTTCCTAAAACCTATCCTTTTATTAACAATTCTTATAATAGTATTAAGTTTTTTTCTTCCACAGTTTAGCTTCATAAAAAGTCTGTCTGCTCCCGAAGTTGGTCAGCCCAATTTAAGTTTATTATTTAAAATGGCATTTATTGACCATTTTATGTGGACGGTGAAAAATACTATTACTCAAACACTACCTTGGTATTGGGGAGTATATAAATGGCTTTCACTAACCGTACCTCATATAAACTACCAAATAATTAACAGACTAGTTCTTATCGCTTTTATTGGAATTATCATTAAACTATTTCAAATTATTAAAAATAGAAAAGTTGAAGAACTAGACCTAGTCTTATTTTTTATGCTTTATGCATCAACTGTCTATTTTTTAATTTTCCTTTTGTGGGATTATTTTTTCTATTTAGAACATGGCTATTCTTTTGGAATTCAGGGGCGTTATTTCTTTCCAATGATAACTGTTCATTTTACGATTCTAGTAATTGGATTTTGGCAACTGTCACAGTTGATTTTTAAGCAATTTACCAAATACCTGCTTATTTTTATTGTGTTTTTGATGGTCATATTTAATAACGTGTCTCTCAGTTATGTTTCATCTTCTTATTATGAAACATCCAGCATTTCTACATTCGTTAAACAGGTTAGTCAATACAAGCCTCAAATTTTGAAAGGTAATTTTGTTCTTTTTCCCCTGTTTGGTGCTCTTTTCTTTCAAGTAATTTTTCTTTTTTATTTCGCAAAACATATAATTGAGGAGAACAAATGAGAGTAGTTGACGAAATTGGTCTTAAAAAAACTTTGAAATTTGTACTGTATAGTTTTTTACAAATAATTTACCGTCTTTGTTTTCTCCCACCCTTAAGAAAAATATTTCTGACTCTTTCAGGTGCAAAAATCGGCAAGCATTCAATTTTAATGAATGTTAATTTTTTTAATTGGCATCACAGGGGACCTACAGGATTAAAAGTAGGCAATGAATGTTTTATCGGCGATGAAACTTTAATAGATTTGTATGACAATGTTACTTTAGAGAATCAGGTGACAATTGCTCAAAGAGTGACAATTTTAACGCATACAAATGTTGGTTATAAGGATCATCCCTTGCAAAAGTATTTCCCCAAAAGCTCAAAGCCTGTAACTTTTAAATCAGGCTGCGTTATCGCCGCCTCCTCAACCATTCTACCGGGGATAACTATCGGAAAACAGGCTTTTGTCGCTGCAGGTAGCGTGGTTACAAAAGATGTCCCCAACAATACTTTAGTTGCTGGTGTTCCGGCAAGGTTTGTTAGGAAAATCAAATGAGTTACTTCTGGAAAGTACTTGCCCATTATCGAGGACAATTACATGGAACTCTTTATATGCCCCTGCGTTGGGTAATTAATCCTTTTGAGAAAATTGATTCTTATATGCCTAATTCTGGAACTATATTAGATCTGGGATGTGGTGAGGGAGTAATGGCGGTTTTAATGGCTCTATCTTCTTCCAAAAGACAAGTCATAGGTATTGACAACAATAGAGAAAAAATCCAATTAGGTAAATCGATAGCGACTAAAATTCCGAACTTATCTTTTAGGCTGCAGGATATACTAAAAACAAAACTGGAAAAGGTCGATGGCCTTGTACTTTCTGACTTTTTACATCACACACCCGTAGCCCAACATCAAAATATTCTTAAGAAAATAGCACGGTCTACTAAGAAAGGCGGTATTGTTGTCATTAAAGAAGTTGATTCAAGTGAATTTTTAAGGAGCAAATTAGCAAGGTTTTGGGACCTTATTTTCTACCCGAGAGAAAAAACTCATTATTGGGATTCTAAAAGTTTATCGAAAACACTTAAAAAGCTTGGATTCAGTGTGGAGATTAAAAGAGAAACAAGGTTTTTCCCCAGTTCGACTACTTTATTCATATGTCGAAAGTAAGGCTGTTTTTTATAAAATTTTGGCCCATTCTTATCCTCCTGATAGCAACATTTATTCTCAGAATTATTAGGATCGAAGAACTTTTCTATTTCACTTATGATGAGTCGATTCCGGCTTTTGTCGCAAGACGTCTGATACTTTGGAAACACCTACCTCTAATTGGCGGGGTAACTCCCTTCAATTTTCATTTGGCCCCATATTTTTATTGGTTTTATGCTGCGATTTTGTTTTTTGGGAAACTTAACCCGATTGTCTGGGGTTATGCTTCAGCTGCTATTGCTCTGATTACTACTTTTTTAATGTTTGTAGTTGGCAAAGTATTTGGTTCAAAAAAGATCGCAGCAACGGCAGCTATTTTTTGGACATTTTCCTATCTTGCTAATGTCTACGATCGACATCTGTGGGCGCTCTATTGGGCCCCCCTAGTTTCACTTTTAGTTCTTTACTGCCTTTATAAAATAATTAAAGGGCACGAAAAATTTGTATATTTTTTAGGAGCGACTATTGCTCTAAGCATTCATGCTGACCCATCTAATTTGGTTTTTCTTGTGCTTGCAGTTTTTGTCTGGATAATCTACAAGTTGCCGATCAAAAAGAGTACTTTTTTGGCACTTGGATTAATTTTGTTTTCATTTTTGCCTCTTGTTGTATTTGATCTCAGACACAATTTTGCAAATACCCGACCAGTTGTTGAGTTTTGGAAACAGGGAAGAAATACTCCTGGGTTTGAAATACAAAAATTCATCGACAATTCTTTAGTGTTTCCTCAAGCGCTTACTCGTCTTATTTATACATTTGGTGATAATGAAATTTCCAAGCAATATTCGTATTGTCGGACATTTGTCCAAGAGAAATATCAGGCACTTCCACCCATTCTTGTTTTTCTTTCGTTGATTGTTCTTATTGGTTTTGTCGTCTGGGCTTATAGGAAAAATCAAAGAAATGTAGGTTGGAGACTTGTAGCCTTACTACTGATTTTATATTTTATTGGTATTCAGCTTTATGGCACAATTTTTAGAGCCGATATTTTCGAGCATTACATAACAGGAATATTTGCAGTTTTTCTGCTTATCTTTGCCAAAATCGTAAGTTTATTGCCCAGAAATTTATGGCTTTTGGCCCTGGCGCTTTTTGTTACTTTTAATCTCCACAAACTACTCACAGCTCAAAACAGTATGGGACTTAAAGTTAAAAAAGATGCCATTCAATTTACTATGCAAGAAGTGGGGGATAAAGACTTTTCTCTTGATTCGCTTTCAACTTGTTGGAAATATTCTGGATATCGCTATTTATTTGCTGTATTCGGTCGCGAACCTGTCAAAAGTTATGTCGACCCGAATTTTGCATATCTTTATGGTACAACGCAAGTTGCCGAAAAACATCCGTCGACTGTAGTTGCCTTTGTTATCCATGATTTTAGTTCTGAGATTAAAGATTTTTACAGGCGCTATGCACTTCTAAAATCACACGAGGTCAAAAGTGCCCTTTTTGGAAACATCGAGGTCATCATTATGGATAATTCCACTGCTTGGTTCGATTAATTCTGAAATTGTATACTTGACCAGATGATTCAATATTTTAAGAATCTTTTATTATCCGATACAGGCAAAGACACAGGTATTGTCCTTGCGGGCACTTTGATAAATGTAATTATTGGCGGCTTGTTTTTTATTCTGGCTCCGCGGATTCTTGGTCCAGCTGATTATGGTTTATTTGCGACAGTTGTGGCTACCGGATTAATGGCCGCTGCTATTGCCAATTTCGGTATTGACACTGGGATACTTCGTTTTGCCAAAGGAAACAGGGAACAATTCAATAAAATTCTTTCACTGGCTTTTAAGTCCTATATCATCCTAGGCGTCTCGGTAGCCTTAATTGGTGTTTTATTGTCGGGCTTTATTGCCAATTTTTTAAACCAGCCCTCTATCACTACACTTTTAAGACTTGCTTTTTCAGGTAGTATCCTCTTGCTGCTTACAAATTTTTTCATTGCTTCTCTTCAGGCAAAAAGAGAATTCCTTAAAGCATCGATAGTGAACATTTTGTCAAATACTATCCGGCTTTTGATACTGGCAATTGGCGCATATTTTTTTACAATAAATCTATACTTTATTACTGCCTTATTCTTTTTCGTAACAATCATATCAGTAGCAGTTGGGAAATTATGGCTACCATTTGAATTTAAAGCAATAGAAAAATCCCAAGCAATTGAGTTTTATAAGTACAACTTTTGGATAGCTAGCGCGCTGGTAATTTCCTCAATTCCTTTTGATAATTATTTTTTGATTAGAGTTGTTGGTCCAGTTCAGGCTGGACTATATTCTGCCCCATTTAAACTTTTAACATTTGCTTATCAATTTGGAGGTAATTTCACCAGGGTTTTGGCATCAAGATTTGCGTCTTTTGATAGCGATAAGAAAGCCAGGGATTTTGCCTTTAGGGCTATGCCTTTTCCACTCATATTTATACTTGGTCTTACAATTTTATTTTTTATATCCCAACCGCTTGTGACATTAGTATTCGGCAAAGAGTATATCCAGGCCACTGAAATCCTACAGATTTTGTCCATTGGTTTTATTTTCTTTTTTGCCTCAACAATCCCAAGTTCAATAATTCTTTATTATTTCGGTAAACCGAAAATCTCGTTCGTTATTACATTAATTAGATATGTCTCATTTGTCGTTTTGCTTGCACTACTGGTTCCCCTCTACAGCGCTAAGGGCGGAGCTTTTGCGTTTTCAGTGAGCGAATTTTTTGCTTTTCTTTTTATGAGCGGGTATGTATTTATAAAATTCAGTAAAAATGGCCACTAAACTATCAGTAGTTGTTCCTTGTTATAACGAAGAAAACCGTTTCCAAAAAGGCCTTACTCATTATCTTTCTTATCTTTCTAAACAAAAATACCCATGGGAACTTATTCTGGTTAATGACGGATCGCATGATCAGACAGTTGAATTAATGCGGGACAGTGCCCGAGGGAAATCAAATATCCAAATTGTCACTTACTCAAGAAATCATGGCAAAGGTTATGCCATTATTCAGGGTGTGAAAACCGCTCACGGTCAATATATTTTATTTACCGATCTTGACCACTCTGTTCCAATAGCTACTGTCGAAAGTTTCTTCAAGTATTTTGAGAAAGGCTATCAAGCCGTTATTGGATCAAGACGGGTTAAGGAAGCTAAAATTCTTATCCATCAACATTTTCTCCGCGAGCTGTTGGGTAAAGGTTTTACATTGCTTGTCAGGTTATTGATTGATTGGCAAATTAAAGACGCAACTTGTGGTTTTAAGGCTTTTGAAAAAAATATTGCTCAAAAAATTTTCAGTAAAATTACGGTCTATGATTGGGCATTTGACGCCGAAATTTTATTTCTTTGCAAAAAATACAAGATAAAGGTTGCTCAAGCGCCGGTGACTTGGAGTGATGTTAGAGGTACCAAAGTCTCGCTTAAAAAAGATATCTTTCGTTCACTCACCGGTCTTATTAAGATTCGTCTAAACGGCCTGCAAGGTAAGTACTCGTCATGATTCGTAGCTGGCTTTTGATATCCTTGATACTTTTGGTACATTTGGTACTTCTCCTTAACACTCGTTTTACTCTTTGGCCGGAAATGGTTGTTTATCCCTATTTGGTTAACAAGGGTTTTTTCCTTTATAAGGAGATTATCAATCCATACCCGCCAATCTTGACATTTTTTTTAACAATTTTTGCCAAAATAGTGGGTTATCACCCAGTGCCTTATCAAATTTTGACTTGGATTTTTATCTTGACAATCGATCTCTCAATTTTTTATATTGCCAAAAAAATCTTTAAAAAATTACATTCGGCTTTAGCCTCATTGTTATTTTTTATGATTCTCTCCATACCATTTGGTGTTAATGGTCTTTGGTTTGATCTTGTCCAAACGTCATTTATTCTTTTTGCCACTTATTATTTCTATCAATATCTCCAAAAACCCAAACAGATTGATACGCTTCTCCTCCCCTTTTTTTCATTGACAATCGCTTTTTTCATCAAACAGCAGGCAATCTGGTTAATTCTTTGGTTTACGATTGTTTTGTTTTTAAAGTTTCGCACCAGAATCTTTGATATTTTTCTCAAAAATTTTTATCTTTTTGCCCCTTTTATTTTTTTATTTTTAATCCAAATTTTGACCTTTTGGCAAAAAGGTACTCTTTTCGATTTCATCTATTGGACCATTTATTTCCCATTTTTCAAAGCTTCAACTATGCCCGGATACATTCTTCTTCCAACACTGCGACAAATTTTGCCAATAGCCGCTTTATTTTTACTTTTTACTCCAGCATTTTTCAAAACAAAATTCGAAACCAATTTTTTAATCTCGACTGCTTTTGTCTCTCTATTTTTTGCTTATCCCCGTTTTGATTACTTCCATTTAATTCCGTCACTAGCCTTGATCTCAGTAATGTTTGGAGAAAATCTAAAGAATCTTTCTACATCAAATTTTCCGGCTCGCATCGTTTTTGTATTTAGTCTTTTTTTCCTTGTTTTCTTTACTGGTCGCTATCTGACTCGCAATTGGCACCAAGATGTTCGTTTTTTTGAAAAAGATGTAATGCAGGCAGCTGCCTTTTTGGCAAAAATTACCAGTTCCAGTGAGCCAATCTATATTCAAAATGGCCCGGATCAAATTTTACCCTTGGCCAACCGACTTCCGGTTAAACCATGGGCTGATGAATTTCCATGGTATTTAGAAACAAAAAATGTCCAGACTAAAATACTGGCAGGCATTATCGCCCAAGATCCAAAATTTGTAATTTTTAAGCCATACGATACGGGACCAAAATATGAACTTGGTGTATATCGACCGCAAAAGCTTGCCGATTATCTTGACGAGAAATACCAAAATCTAACACAAATTTCTGATACCTTATGGCTAAAAACGAAAAAGTAAAAACAAGATTTTATATTACCTTGCTTTTTGTAATTTGTTTGGTCTTTTTCCTCCCGTTTTTGATAAGACCCGATTTTTTGACTACACGAGATAATGATCTTGGTAGAACTTATATCCCGCTTTTCAGTTTCATTAGGAATTCTTTCTTCACCTACAAACAAATTCCCCTGTGGCGGCCGGATCAACTGATGGGGGAGCCGTTTATTGACAATCCACTTTCCTCATTATTTTATCCAGCAAACCTGCTGTTTTTGATCTTTTCGGTTAAATTTGCCTCTGTCGTTTATCTTTTTAGCCATTTTCTACTTGTCGGAATCTTTACATATTTGTTGGCCCGTTCTTTTAACTTTTCCTCCTTGTCTTCATTTGCCGCCGCTTGCCTTTATGTATTTTCCACAAAGATGCTATTACATCTCTCTGCCGGCCATATAACAATGATTGCCGCTTTCTCTTATTTTCCACTTGTCTTTTTATCTACAAGGAAAATAATCTTACAAAGTGAATCCGTTTGGGTAGTAATTGGAGCGATATCTTTGACTTTTATGCTTGTGACCTACCCAACTATTTTTTATTATGCGGTGATTTTTATAATAATTTATTGGCTGTACCATGTCTTGATTAACCGATGGATGACAAAAGATCTGAAACTTAAAGAACTTGAAAGGGAAATTGTCAAAATTATCCTGCTGTTTATAGTCCTTTTGGGTTTGTCGGCAATATTTCTCTTGCCTCAGGCAGAATTTACCCCACTTTCGACGAGATCACAGTTGAAGCTTGAGGATGTGGCCCAACCTCTCTGGAATTTAAAAAGATTTTTGACAAGTTTTACATTTCCATATCTGAATTTCGAAAGTTTTGATCATGAATCATTGCTCTATCTTGGAATTGTTCCAAGTTTACTCTTTGTAGTTGGCTTTTTAAGATTATCCAACATTAAAAAATTTTTTTTAGCATCAATAAGTTTTACAACCCTACTTTTTGTCGCTGGTCTTTCCACACCAATATTCAAATTAGCTTATGATTTCATGCCATTTCTTAAATACACGCGTATTACCACCAGACTATGGTTTATCGTTGCTTTAATCGTTGCTTTAATTGCTGCTTATGGTCTTGAAAAAATAAAAAGAAAATCATTTGTTTATCTAATACTTAGTGTTTTTTTGATTGAATCATTTTTTATTGGTTACCGAAAAATAATCTCTGTACCAAATCTTTCTTTCAAAAATGAAGCCCTATATCAATACCTTGCTAGTGACCAAGATCTTTTTAGGGTCTACTGTACAACTTACTGTTTTAATCCACAGCTAGTTTCAAAATACAAAATTCAAGTTTTACACGGAGAAACTCCGATTCAAGATGCTAAATTTATTGATTTTTTGGCTGCTGCCGGTGGCTATGAATATTCCAAATTTGCGGTGATTTTTCCGCCATACCAAGTTTGGCAAAGAGATAATCCGCCGCAGCCAAATGCTTATCTTCTGGGACTCGCCAATGTCAAATATGTGGCATCAACTTATCCGGTGAAAGACACTGATCTAATTTTTGTCAATGAATTTGACAGAATTTACTTATATCAGAATCGAAAATTTAAACCGCGGGTCTATTTTAGCAATGTGGCAGATGGAGTAACGATTACAAAATATTCTCCAAATAATATAAGCGTCAACTTCTCTAGCTCATCCAGACCGCGCACTTTGATATTCTCGGAGCTTTTTTATCCGGGTTGGATAGTTAATGCAGATCATCAAAAATTAACAGTTTTAAATCAAGAACCGTTATTTAGAAAAGTAATAGTTCCCCAAAATAAAAACTCTTTAGAAATAAATTACAAACCAGAAAGTTTTACAATTGGCAAAACTATTAGTCTTTCGACCATTACCTTTCTTATTTTATGGTATATTCGCAAACGGCAACAAAAATCATTGAGGTGATCAACAATAGCTAATATTGCGATACTAAGTATTTATTCAGGAACTGTCGAGAGGGGAGTGGAAACTTTTGCCTACGAGATTGCAAAACGTCTGACGGAAAAACACAAATTAACGGTTTTTCAAGCAGGCCACGCAGTCTCTAAAAAATTCAAAGTCATCGAAGTTAAAACATTTGTCAGCCCCCCGAAATCTTCTCAAGGGATTCTTGGAAAGTTTTATCTTGATTGGCAATCGCTTAAGGTTTTGATTTTCAGTCTTAAGATTTTGCCAAAAATTTTAAAGGGTAAATATGATTTGATAATACCCTTAAATGGGGGTTGGCAAACACTTATTTTTAGAATATTTTCCAAAATTACCAGTGCCAAGATCCTAATATCCGGTCATGCCGGAATCGGCTCAGATGACGCCTTCAATCTTTTATTAAGACCCGATGTTTTTGTCGCCTTAACAAAAGCCGAATTTGACTGGGCAGAGAGGTTAGTTCCTGAAGTCCATAAAGTTATTATTCCCAATGGTGTTGATCTGGCCTATTTTAATCCAAAAGTAAAACCGGTAAATTTATCTCTTGTCAAGCCGGTGGTTGTCTGTGCCTCTGCCTTAGTTCCATATAAAAGAGTTGATTTAACCATCAAGGCTGTTGCCAAAACTAAAAACTCGAGCCTTTTGATTTTAGGAGATGGTCAATTACACGGGTTAATTGACACGCTTGGCAAAAGACTTTTAGGTAAGAGATATTTAAGAATGGTAGTACCCTACGCACAAATTCCTTCTTATTATCGTGCTGCGAATGTTTTTACTCTTGCCTCAAAGACTGAAGCTTTTGGCATATCTTATGTCGAGGCTATGGCTTGTAACCTACCGGTTGTGACCACGGCCGATGATTCCAGAACGGAGATAATAGGCCCTGCTGGGATTCTGACAAATCCCGACAACATTGAACAATATACAAAAGATTTAGAATTAGCTGCAAAGACAAATTATAAAAATGTTCCTTACATGCAAGCTCTTAAATTCAGTTGGAATAAAGTTGCCCAAAGGTATTCTGACTTAATTCAAGAATTATCTTAATTAACCAATGGAAAGCTTCATCCCCAAAGTACTTCAACTTGGTGGTTTCTTTTATATTACTCTGGTATTGGTAATAGTTATATCCTTTTTTTTAAACAATCAATTAAAAAATAGAGCAATTGCGATTATTCTCGTTACGGGTATATTCTTTGCAGTTTTAACTTCAATTTCTCAAATCACAAAGGATCTAGAAGAAATAAAATTGTTTTTTAGAAACGATAGGGAAAAGATAGAAAGCTCAACGTTTAATCAGTTTTCTTTCGCCAGTCAAATTAGAGAAACTTTAAATCCTCAGGACAATAACTGCGTTTTTTGGTCCTGGGATGTTGCGACTAAATATATTATCCAAGAGTCTTATCCTGTTAGACTTAAAACTGTTTGGGATACAGATTCTGCCCAAAGATGTGACTTTGTTGTTTCTCAATTTAGACTACGTCCAGAACTTAACTTATCACCATTTGTTACTTTTAGAAATAATTTCATTTACAAACTAAAAAAATGACCCTCATTTTATCTGTCTTTGCTGTTTTTTCAATTTTAGAACTAGGTGTTCTTGTCCAATTTTATTTACAAAAAGCAAAAAATTTAAATTTTAGTTTTTCTAGACTTTTTGCGCTGGGTCTTGGCACAATATGCATCATTTTTTACATATCAGGTTTCTTGCAGATTCATTTGAGTAGAGCTTTAGTAATGACAGCTGCATTTACGTTCTCACTGCCGTTTTTTCTAGATGCCAGGCTTAAAAATCAAGCCTTAAGAAATATAGATCTATATATTCAGGGACTTAGAAAGTCCCCAAAAATCTTCCTAATTATATTTACCGCCTTTTTGGTTGTCTTATTCATGCTTACTTTCTCAAAAGCCATTTGGGGTTACGATGCCTATGAGAGATGGCTTGCAAAAGGCAGGACGTTTTGGGTTGACGGGGGCATAAGTAGAGAAAATGCTAAGATTTACGACCCGGCAGATGATCACAATTTATGGCCGTTTGCTATAAGCTGGCTTTATTATGTTAACGGTGACTCAGAAGAGATATGGGTTAGAATTATCCCCTTTATCGCTTTTCTGGCGATAATTTTTGAATTTAAAAAACATCTTAATATCAAAAACTGGGATATTAAAAAATACTCCTGGATTTTGATTCTTATGTTCACACCATTCCTTTGGCAGACAATATTAAAAGAAAACTATTCGGGGAATGCTGACATATTCATAAGTCTTTTCTTTCTGCTTTCAATTGGTGCAATAATCAGAAAAGAATTATTATTCTCAGCACTATTTTTGGGATTTGCTGCTTTTACAAAAAACGACGCCCTCCCTGCACTTATCGCCTTCATCGCACTTTTGCCAATTTTCACTCGGAATTTAATTGCAAAATCTGATTTGAAACTGGCATTTACTATTGCTTTAAGTTTTTTGTTTGCTAATCTCTTCCTGAAATATTACTACCAACTTGGCTCACGCTACCTAAATCAGGACTTTTCTCAAATTATTTCTCAAAAGCCCATTTTCAAATATAATTTATACACAGCCCATGCCTTCAGAGAACAATTTAGACAAATCCAAATCTGGGGTTTAGGCTGGTGGATTATTGGTTTGTTCTATGTGATAAAAATAAAATCATTGATAATTAACAGATTACTTTTATTTGCGATAGTCTTAATAGTAATTCAGATACTAGGCTATTTTTTAGTGTTTTACGTCTCCAAAGAAGATCAGGCTTCCCAAATTGCCACTTCAATAAGCAGAATCCTGCTCCAAATTTACCCATCGGGTCTTTTGATTGCCTATTATTTAATAAGTAAAGGGGATAGACAAAAAACTAATGGATAAGTCACGTTTAGTTTCTGTAATTATTCCGGCTTATAATGAAGAAAAAGTTATAGAGGCTTGCCTTAAATCACTTTTGAATCAGAATTATAAACCGCTGGAAATTATTCTAGTTGATGACGGATCAACTGATAAGACCATTAAAATAATTGGAGATTGGAAATTGGAAATTGGGAATTTGATTTTGCTTAAGCAAAATCATAAAGGGCCTGGACCGGCAAGGAATTTAGGTGCATTCCATGCCAAAGGCGAAATTCTGGTTTTTGTTGATGCCGATATGACTTTTGACAAAAATTTTATCGGCGATCTAGTTAAACCGATTTTAGCAGAAGAGACTATTGGTACTTTTTCTAAAAATGAAATGAATGCTAATAAAGACAACATTTGGTCACAATGTTGGAATATCAATCGCAATTGGCCGATCGAAAGGCTAATACCGCCTGATTACCCCAACGAAGCTCCAGTTTTTCGGGCAATCCTAAAAAGAGAATTTGAAAAAGTCGGCGGATTTGATGCCACAGGAGAATACACGGACGACTGGTCACTTTCTAGAAAACTTAAAGTTAAATCGACTGTTGCTTCTGGCGCAGTTTATTATCATTCAAATCCAGCTACCCTCGGCGAAGTTTTCAAACAAGCCCGCTGGATTGGTAAAAATGAATTTATTTCTGGCAACTTACTTCGTCGTTTCAGGTCATTGGTCTTGTATAGTTTACCAGTGTCAGCGTTAATCGGTTTTTCCAAATCCGTTATCAATCTGCTCCCACATTTTTTGATTTTTAAATTAACTTACGACTTGGCAGTCTGGCTTTCGGTATTTAAATCGTTTTTTGGAGAAGTTAAATCTAAATAAATAGTATTTAGTCGATATCTATAGTTTTAATAATATCAAGGATGATTTGTCTGTTAGCGTTAGATGGAGAGTTAATGTATGCTTCGATAGTAAAATCTAACCCTGCCTTATCTTTTGTGTAGCCTCGAGTTATGATTTGTGATCCATCTTTCTGCAAAAGGAAGCAAGCGGAAATTGTCCGATCTGCAAGCTGTAAACTAGTCGTTTCCGAACAACCACCGATCGGATCTTTGCCAGTGCCGAAAGTAATCGAAATGTTACCGTTTGGACCGTTAAATGTGGTTGTGGAGTAAGTTTTACTATCTATGGTTCTGTTGACTACCCAGCCAGCCCGCAGGGTAATTGTGTACTTACCTTGTGGTTGTCTGTAAACAATTGGTCCACCTGTTGGTGAAGGTAAAGCAGTCGGGGACGGTCTGATTGAGGGGTTAGCACTCGGGGAAGAACGTGGTGATGGTGTCCGAAATTGTGGAGAAGGAGTAGTTCTTGGGCTTGGAGTCGGTCTTGGTTTCCCAAAAAGCTCAAACTGTCTTGGTGCGTCAGTATCAGTAAAATTCTTGGCAACTACAAATCCACTGGCTCCTACAGCCGCTACGATTCCAAAAACCACTAAAATAGCTATAAATGCAATGCCGCGTTTCACTACCGCCTCTACTTTTATATTAGATGTGTTATCAAAGTAATGTCAAATGCTAAAATACCTAACATGATGATTTGGTTAATTCTGCTGGTGACTTTTGTTTTGCGGATGATTAACCTGAATCAAAGTCTCTGGCTTGATGAGGCGATCAATGTCAATGTTGCTAAGGCTCTTTCTTATAAATCACTTATCTTCAACTATTCGCTCGGCGATTTTCACCCTCCTCTCTATCACATTATTCTTAAAAGTTGGATTTTATTTTTCGGGTCATCTGAAATTTCAGTACGAATTCCTTCGGTTATCTTGGGGGTGGCTACTGTTTTTGTAACTTATCTTATTGGCAAAAAACTTTTTGAAAATAAAACTGCTTTAATTGCAGCAACACTTATGGCAACTAGTCCTCTTTCCATTTATTATTCGCAGGAAGCAAGAATGTATATGTTGGCCGCTTTTTTTGCCAGTCTTTCCGTTTTCTTTTTTATTTCAATTCTTAAAAAAGATGACTTTTGGTTATGGTTTGGATTTATTATTTCCACCGCCTTAATGCTTTATTCGGATTATCTTCCTTACTTATTAATTCCTATTTACTTTCTTTACTTGTTAATAAATAAAAGAAAAGTTGCTAAAAATACCCTAAAATCTTTTATCCCTGCTTTTATTCTTATATCGATCCTGATTACTCCTTGGTTGATTATTTTGCCCAAACAAATTTCGGTAGGACTTTCAGCGGCAACTGCATCGCCAGCTTGGGCACAAGTTGTGGGGGCACCAAGCATTCAAAACCTACTAATTACTTTTGTTAAATTTACAATCGGTCGGATTTCTTACGATAACAATTTAGTTTATGCACTTTTATTTGCACCAGCAGCATTTTTTATAATTTTTCTGTTTCTTCTTTCATTATTTCGGATGTCACCTCTACGATTTTTTCTATGGTTTTGGTTTTTTGGCCCAGTCTTTTTGGGTTTTGCAATTGCTTATTTCATTCCAGTATTTGCTTATTTCAGATTCGTTTTTGTAATCGGAGCTTATTATCTAATTTGGGCTTCGGCAATCAATACCATCAACTGGACTTTCTTAACTAGAAGCCTTTTATTTCTTGCCTTGGCTGTTAATCTAACATCAGCCACATTTTATTTTTTAATCCCAAGGTTTCAAAGAGAAAATTGGCGCGAAGCTACATCATATGTTATTCAAAATTCTAGTCAAAAGACTATTAGTCTTTTTGAATCAGATTATCCTCCAGGACCGTTTGATTATTACAGTAGAGGTCAAGTGAAGGCCGAAGGTGCTTTAAACGGATACAATGCTGATCAGTCTAAAGTTAGAGAAAAACTAAATGTCCTTACTCAAGATAAACAAAAAGTTTTTCTCTTTCAATATCTTTCAGGAATTACCGATCCTGCGGGTTTAGTTTTTCAGGAGTTGACCAGACTTGGTTTTAAAAACACCAGAACTCGAGATTTTAATGGGGTAGGTTTTGTCTATGAATTCGAACGCTGAAAACTTAGTTAGGAAATTTTTTAATAAATTCTTTTGGCGGCAACATCCGGAGGCAGCTTTAAGATATTTACCGGTAGTTTCTGAAATTGAGAAAAGTGGCCTAATGGATCCAAATATTCTTGAAATCGGTTCTGGATCATTGGGTATCACCCCTTATTTTAAAAGAAATGTTGATGGTCTTGATATTGATTTTTCTGGTCCAACTTCGAACTTTTTAAACAAGATCAAAGGCCAGGCTGACAATTTGCCCTTCCGCAAAAATTCTTATGATGTTGTTATATCCGTTGACGTTATCGAACATTTGTTCAGAGATGTACGGGAAAAGGCGATTTTTGAACAACTGAGGATTGCTCGCAAACTTGCCGTAATTGTTGTGCCTATTGGTAAACTTTCCGAAGAGCAAGACAGACAACTTTATGCCCACTGGAATAAAATTTTTAAGACTAAAAACCAATTTTTACAAGAACACATTGAAAATGGACTGCCTTTAGTTGATGAGATATTAGTTTGGATTGATAAATCGCTAAGAAAGCTGGATAAGAGGGCAAGCGTTAAATCAAGACCTATTTTGAATTTAGCAGTTAGGCAATTATTAATGAAAACATGGATTTCCAAAAATAAATATCTTTACTATTTGTATATGAAGGGTTATTTATTGCTTTTGCCTCTTTTGCGTCTTGCTAACTTTGGAAACTGCTATAGAAGGATCTTTGTGATAGAATTCGCATCATGAAAATTGGCTTAGACATTTCTCAAGTGGTTCATGGCACGGGTGTCTCAAGCTATATCGCCCAGTTAGTCGAGCATCTGGCAAAAATAGACAAAAGAAACGAATATGTTCTTTTTGGAGCATCACTTCGGGGTATTGGCAAATTTCGTGACTTAAAAGAAAAACTCGCCAGTTGCAAAAATTTTCAGTTTAAAATAGTTCCAATACCGCCGACTGTCTTGGAATTCTTATGGAATCGATTGCATATAGTTCCTGTCGAAAAATTTATTGGTGAAGTTGATGTTTTTCACTCCTCTGATTGGATTCAACCACCCGTAAAATCCGCTACAACCAGAAAGGTAACCACCGTTCATGATATGGTTGCCTATCTTTTCCCATCATCCCTTCATCCCAAAATAACGACCACCCAAAAAAGAAGACTTTCACGCGTCAAAAAAGAAGTAGATATCATCATTGCTGACTCCTATTCAACTCGCGAGGATTTGATTAAATTCTTAGAAATTCCCGAAGAAAAAATCAAGGTAATTTATTTAGCTGCATCTTCGGATTTCAAGCCTCAAGATGAGGACAAAGTTCAAGAAGTTCTGGAAAAATATAAAATTAAAAAACCATATATTCTTTCGGTTGCTACTTTAGAGCCGCGGAAAAATATCCAAAAATTACTTGATGTATTTGGTCAAATAAGTAAAAGTCGCTCGGATGTCAATTTAGTTTTAAGCGGAAAATATGGCTGGGGTCCCGGTCTTAGCTTTAAGTCAGATGTTCCTTCTGGCGAGCAAATTATCTGGACAGGATATGTGCCATGGGATGATTTAGTGGCGCTGTACAGCGGCTGTCGGGTTTTTGTTTATCCTTCTTTGTATGAGGGATTCGGTTTGCCGATACTGGAGGCAATGGCTTGTGGCGCACCGGTGATTACTTCCAATAATTCGTCAATGGCGGAAATTGCCAAAGATGCCGCAATTCTGGTTGACCCAAGATCGGAAAGTCAGCTCAAGCGGGCTATTGAGATGGTTTTAGATCTAAACTTGGAAAATTATCAAAAAATGGTCAGGGCTTCTTTGGATCGAGCAAGATTATATTCCTGGAATAAAACCGCCAGACAGACTCTTGAAGTTTACGAGGAGGTGGTCAAAACTAGTTCAAAGTTGGTAGTTGATAGTTTATAGATATAAGATCAATACTACAAACTACCCGCTACAGACTACTTACTATGTTCATTGGGGTCGATGGCAATATCAGCTCTCGTTTCACTCGCTGGATATTTCCGTCAAGGAGTGATATATGATAATAGGAATTGACGGAAATGAGGCCAATGTTAAAGATAGAGTCGGTTCAGGAACATACGCTTTTGAACTCCTCAAGCAATTCCATTCATCATCCCTCAATTCGTCATCCTGGAGGGAGCGACAGCGACCGATAGAATCTGACGATGAGATTCTATCGCTTCGCTCCAGAATGACAAGAAGGAACAATCATCAATTTATTGTCTATCTAAAGGATTCCCCTTTACCTGATTTACCCAAAGAGTCGGCGAATTTTAAGTATAAGGCCTTCGGTCCTAAAAAACTTTGGACACAATTTGCTTTGCCGATAAAGCTGATGTTTGGCAGGCAACCTGACGTTTTTTTCTCGATGGCCCATTATGGCCCTCGTTTTTCAAAAGTGCCTTATGTAGTGACTATCCACGATCTTTCCTATTTGCATTATCCTGAGTTATTCAAAAAAAGCGATCTATTACAATTGCGATCATGGACAAAATATTCTGTACAAAACGCCACTCACATTATTGCCGTTTCTCAAACCACCAAAGATGACATTGTTAAAAACTATCATGTTGACCCCGCAAAAATCACCGTTACTTACGAGGGATACGATCAAAGTAGGATTAAACCTCAGTCAGAATC
>MFBU01000015.1:2126-73864 GCA_001775055.1 Candidatus Curtissbacteria bacterium RIFCSPLOWO2_02_41_11 | reverse complement strand
TCACAAATAAACAGAATGAAGAAAAAGTATCAGATAGATGGTAATTACATAATTTTTGTCGGTACTCTTCAACCACGCAAAAATCTGGAGCGACTGATCGAAGCATTCGCAACATTAATGCAAAGAGTACCAAGGGCTTTAAGTGTACCACGAGTACCAAGAGCTCGTGATACCCGTGGTACCCATGATACTTTTGATACTCTTTCTCTGGTCATCGTCGGTAAGAAGGGTTGGCTCTACGATTCTATTTTTCAAAAAGTTAAAGACCTCAATGTTAACCAAAGAGTTATCTTTACTAATTACGTTCCTGATGATGATCTTCCAGCTTTAATTTCAGGCGCCAAAGCATATATTCTACCTTCACTCTGGGAGGGTTTTGGAATTCCGGTTGTTGAAGCTCAGGCTTGTGGTGTGCCGGTTGTAGTTTCAAATACATCCAGCTTGCCCGAGATAGTTAGAGCAAGCACCTCCGAGGTGGGCTCTGACTTCTCGAAAGTGAGTTTTGCAAATAATGCGGTTGTATCAGACAGCGCAGTTCTGATTAATCCAGAAAGTGTCCAATCAATAGCCTCTGGTATTAAAAAAGCCCTCGACCCTAAAATCCGGTCCGACCTCGTCAAGAAGGGATTTCTCAATATCAAACGCTTTTCTTGGCAAAAGTGCGCAAAGCAAACCTTAGGAGTTTTGGAGAAAGCTGCTTTAGTATAAACCTTCAGTACAGCATTGGAATCAAGACTCACTTTGCTTTATATTAGAAGTAGGTATGAAAGATCGGATGGGTAAAGAGTTAGCTGTCAGAGAAGTTATTGCCAAAGTGGTAATTAGGATTTTGCATGTCCTTTTAGACTTTGAACTGATGATTCTGGCGCTGATTACTGTACTCATACCTTTTCACTCTATAAGAAATTTATTCTTAAGGCTTGCCGGTGTTAAAATCGGTAAGCACTCATTTATTCATATGGGGGTAAGATTTTATTACCCACACGGGGTCAGAATCGGTCAAGGAACTGTTGTCGGTGACCATGCCTTTTTGGATGGTCGGGCACCATTAAAGATTGGTAATCATGTTGATATTGCCTCTCAAGTTCTAATTTACAACTCAGAACATGATATTAACTCTGAAGATTTTGAGCCGATTTATGGTGAGGTCGAAATCGAGGATTATGTTTTTATTGGTCCAAGAGCAACAATCTTGCCGGGTGTCAAAATCGGTAAGGGTGCTATAGTTGCCGCCGGTGCGGTGGTGACCAAAGATATTCCAGAATTTGCTATCGTCGTTGGTGTACCGGCCCAAGTCATCGGCGAGCGCAAGAACAAAAATCCCCATTACAAACTCGGCCGCGCTCGCCTTTTTCAATGATTCCATCAATATTTCTATTTGTTTTACTTTTTGGTGGTGCAAACGCTGCATTGATCAAGTATGCTGGAGCAAAAATTTCCCCAATTGATTTAGTTTTTTTCCGATCAGTAATAGCTGCAGTAGCAATAGCTCCTTTTATAGGGAAAATAGAATTGACAAAGTTTAAAAACGACCCTAAAAGTTTAACCTTGGCGGGATTACTGTTTGCAGCAAACTGGATTCTTTTTGCTTATGGTATTCAGAAAACAAGTGTTATCATGGGGCAGTTAATTTACGTCCCTACATCATTAATTGTTGCTGGTCTTGGATATTTTATCCTTAAAGAAAAGTTAAGCCAAAAAGAGATAATCGGTCTTATACTATCATTGGTTGGTATTACATATTTAATTCTCGGGTCATTTAAAACTAAAGATATTTTGTCCTTTGGAACCCCTTTCGGAAATTTTCTTGTAGTCGTTGCCCTATTTTCTTGGGCTTTTTATCTCGTTCTAACGAGGAAGATTAGCAATAATTACAAGCCTTTAACGATTATTTTTGTGGACTTTATAATTTCCGGATTAATTTCCGCCATTTTTTTCATTTTGAATTTTAGAAATCTTTCTCTAACCACTTTTAATATAAATTTAATCATGGCGATTTTAGCTATCGCATTTTTATCATCAATCGCCTTTTTCTTTTTGAACCAATGGATAGTAAAACATTCTTCGGCATTTGTTTCCTCGATGCTTCTTTATCCGGTAACTCTTTCAGCAATTATTTATGGCATAATTTTCTTTAAAGAAAAACTAGATGTAAGTTTGTTAATTGGTGGTTTTATAATGCTGATTGGAGTTTTTCTTTCAACACTTGATACGATCAGAAAAAAATAATATGGATCTTTCAGTAATTGTTGTCAATTGGAATACAAAAAAACTTCTTGAGACTTGTCTTGAGTCAATCTATAGGTACGCAGATAACGAGAGATCCTTCGCTAACGCTCAGGATGACGGAAAGTGGGAACAGGATGACGAAGGGGTTAAAGGTATTAATTTTGAAGTGATTGTTGTTGATAATGGGTCGTCAGATGGCAGTCAGGCTATGGTGAAGAAGAAATTTCCTCAAGTAAAATTAATACTCAACAAAGCGAATTTAGGATTCACTAAAGCCAATAATCAAGGGATTAAAATAGCAAAAGGGGATTATGTCCTATTGTTAAACTCAGACGCATATTTAATTGAAAACTCGTTTAGGAAACTTCTCGACAGAGCTCGAAGTATAGGAGAAAACTTTGGAGCACTGGGGCCGTTGCTTTTAAATGAAGATCAATCTATTCAGCAGTCAGCCGGATTTTTCCCAAACTTACCCCAGGTTTTCTTCTGGATGAGCTTTATTGACGATCTGCCTGGAGGACAACTCCTAAAGCCCTATCATGTCGATCATGATAATTTTTATAAAAAAGAACAAGAAGTTGATTGGGTGACTGCTGCCGCAATTCTAGTCTCTCAAAAAGTTGTTAAAGAGGTCGGAGCCCTTGATGAAAAAATCTTTATGTATGGTGAGGAGGTCGAATGGTGCTATCGTATCAAAAAAGCCGGCTACAAAATTTACTTTTCACCTGTTACCCAAATTGTTCACATTGGTAGGGGATCAAGCCAAAAAATCCCAACTGGTGCCTTCATCGGCGAGTATAAAGCAATCCTCTATTTTTATGGTAAATATAAAGGCAAATTTTTTTTGCAAATCGCCCTCATCTTACTTAAAATAGGAGCATTAATTCGAATCATTATCTTTAGTCTCTTGGGCAGAAAGGAATTGTCCAAATCTTATGTCGAAGCTTTTAAAGTGGCTTGATAATCATATTCTAGAATATCTTTCTTTGGCCCTTCTTATTTTCATTCCTCTTTACCCCAAAATTCCAATTGCGGATCTTATTCCTGGCTATCTAGTCAGATTAAGACTTGATGATCTCTTAGTGAGTTTTGCTTTCGCAATATGGCTTATTTGGTTAATTAGAAAAAAAGTAACGCTTAAAGGAAATCCTTTAATTATTCCAATTCTAATTTATATAGCCATTGGGTTTATTTCATCACTGGCTGCGATTTTTATAACCAAAACTGTGCCATTAAGCTCAATTCATATTGAAAAACTCTTCTTAAATTGGGCAAGAAGAATCGAATACTTTTCAATCTTTTTTGTCTTTTTCTCTTCGATTAAATCGTTAACCCAGATCAAAAAATATATTTATTTGGCTGCATTTGTTCTTTTAGCAGTTTCTATTTATGGTTTTGGTCAGAAATATCTTTATTGGCCAGCTTTTTCAACGATGAATCGGGAATTTTCCAAAGGGGTCAAGCTTTATTTGACAGAACATGCCAGAGTTCTTTCGACTTTCGGCGGTCATTATGATTTGGCAGCCTACTTGATGATCGTCCTGACGCTTTTTATTCCGCTTGGCTTAACCGTCAAGAGGTGGTTACTCAAGCTATTTTTCTTAACAGTTAGTCTTGCCGGTTTTTGGCTCTTAATATTGACTGTTTCCAGAACCTCCTTTTTGGCTTATCTTGTTTCAATCACAGTCGTTTTTACGATACTAATTACCAAAAAGGGTTGGCTCTGGAGTCTTTCTCGATGGTTGGTAGTAGTTGCCGTCTCTCTTGGGATAATGCTTTCCTTTGGCGATCTTTCCGATCGTTTTGCCCATCTTTTGAAATTAGACACGCTTAAAACTTCTTTTGCCCTAAGACCCATTAAAAAAGAGCCTCCCAAAGGTTCGCAGGCAGCTTATTTGGATATTGGTTCTAGGTCCGATATACCTCCTTCCACCCAGAGGCCGACAACAGGTTCGCCGATTACCGGTGCAGTACCATCCGATGTCTATGAAAACATTCCTGAGTTTGGTGCTAGCGGCGAAGGCCTTCCTGCAACGTTAGCAGCAAAGCCCCGGATTTATTCACAAGCTGCGGTTCAGTATGATTTATCGACTGGCATTCGCCTTGATTATACTTGGCCTCAAGCGATCAAAGGATTCATGCGGAGTCCACTGTTTGGTTCTGGCTATTCGACGCTTACTAAAAAGAATATTGAAGATTTTACGGAAGCCGAGTCAACGGATAATGACTTTTTAAGAGCTTTAGGCGAAACCGGACTTCTTGGGTTTTTGGCATTTTTTGGAATGATTGCGTTTATTGTCTGGTATGCGATAGCTAATTTCAAAAAGATTTCCGATCCATTTTACTTTGTCGTTGTAGCAGCTTCGACTGCTGCAATTATCGGGCTTTTGGTAAATGCTATTTATATCGATGTATTCGAGGCTTCAAAAGTTGCCTATACTTTTTGGATTATGGTGGCGATACTGTTTGCTACTATTAAACTGGCCACAGAAGAAAAGAATCAGGGGAAAATTTAAAATTTAATGAAGAAATTTGAAATCCTTATTCTTGCAGCTATCCTAATTACTGCCTTCCTTATCCGTTTATACAAAATTAACCGCCCCATTGCTGATTGGCATTCATGGCGTCAAGCTGATACGGCCGCCGTTGCCAGAAATTTTATTAAGGAGGGCTTTAATCCATTTATTCCAAGATATGATGACATGTCTTCGCAGACAAACGGTCTTGATAATCCTCAAAGATACCGCTTTGTCGAATTCCCGGTTTATAATGCCATGATCGCGGCCGTTTGGTCGCAAACTGGAATCAATGAAACTTACGCAAGATTAGTCACGGTTTTTATCACGCTTGGTTCAATTTTACTTCTGTATTTTCTGGTTAAACATTTCTCAGACGCAGTTACCGCCGCTCTTTCTGCTTTTTTCTTTGCGGCTATTCCATATAACATTTTTTACTCATCGACAATTTTACCGGGACCATTGATGGTATTTGGCATCTTGGGACTCTATCTTAGTTTTGCCAAATGGCTGGAAAACGACAAACAATGGCTGTTACTAGCGGTTGCGATCCTTTTTGCCAATTTAGCCATTCTCTCTTGGCCAATTGCCATTTTCTTTCTAATCCCTATTGTCTATTTGGCCTTTGAAAAATATGGTTTAGCAATGTTCAGAAAACTAAACTTGTGGATTTTTGTCGCATTGACTCTTTTGCCATTTGTCGTTTGGCGAATTTGGATGACTCAATTTCCTGAAGGAATTCCTAATTGGCAGTTTTTATTGAACGAGAGCAATATTCGCTTTAAAGGGGCATTTTTTAGATGGTTGATAGCCGAACGAATGGATAAACTCATATTAACCGTTGGCGGCTTTGTTTTATTTATTCTGGGAATTTTGAAAAAACCAATAAAGAAAGAAAAACTGTTTTATTTTTCCTGGCTTTTGGCAGTTGCTGTCTATTTTACAGTTTTTGCCTCCGGCAACATTCGCCATGATTATTATCAAGTGCCCTTTATACCTATCGCTGTTATTTTTATGTCAATTGGTACTAAAACTCTTTTCAATTTACCAAGTCAATCATTTAATCGTTTTTTCGGACCGCTGGCTGCGATAGTTTTAATTATTTTAATTTTTGCTTTCGGCGCATTCGAAATTAGAGGTTATTATTGGATCAACAAACCCCAAATAATTTCAGCTGGTCGTGCTGTTGATCGACTTCTTCCAACAGATGCAACTGTTATTGCCCCCTATAACGGCGATGCTGCCTTTCTTTATCAAACAAACCGCCATGGATATCCAATTGTTGACAGACCCTTGGAAACATTTATCGATCAAGGTACTAAATATTTAGTTTCTGTTGATGTTAACGATACCGGTATTCAAAATCTTGCCCGTCATTGCAAAGTCATCGAGAAGACTCAAGACTATGTCATTGTCGAGATGTTTAAAGAATGCATCGGGAGGTGATATGAAGATCCTAATGATCACTCCCTATCTTCCATATCCTCTTGTTTCTGGTGGCCAGATCAGAACTTATAACCTTCTTAAAAATTTGGCCACTAAGCATAAAATTACACTAGCCTCATTTATTCGAGAATCTGCTGAAGAAAAATATTTAAAAGAACTTGCGCCTTATTGCCAAAAGGTGATTATTTTTAGAAGAAGAAAAGCTTGGTCTCCAATTAACATTCTGCTTGCCGGATTTACTTTTTACCCCTTTTTGGTCTCTATTTATTTCAGTCCATTTGTCAAAAGGCGCATTCAGCAAGAATTGGAAGATGAAAAATATGATCTGATCCATGCCGAAACCTTTTATGTAATGCCTAATATTCCCCAAACTAAAATTCCCATATTTTTAGTCGAACAAGTTATTGAGTATTTAGTCTATCAAAGATTTGTTGAAGGATTGCCTTTCTGGGCATTGCCTATTAAACCCTTCCTTTTTTTGGATGTTTTTAAGATCAAATGGTGGGAAAGATACTACTGGAGACGCGCCAAAAGACTAGCGGCAATGTCGGATGATGATCGTGCCTTTATTCAAAATCACAGCCCATTAACAGTTGATGTAATTGCCAACGGAGTTGATATCGATTATTTCGCCATGACTAAAAAACATAAGCCCCAAAATCCAACTGTGCTGTTTGTGGGACAATTTAAATGGCTTCCAAACCGCGATGCCACACAATTTTTAGTTGAGGAAATTTGGCCGAAGATTAAGACAGTGCTAAAGGATGCACATCTTTGGATTGTAGGCAGAAATCCTCCTAAGGACATTTTGAAATTTAGAGCAGAGGATATTAGAGTTGATGGGGTTGTTGAGGATATACGAGTTGCCTATGCAAAAGCTGATGTGCTTTTGGCTCCCATCAGAAACGGGCGGGGGACAAAATATAAAATTCTGGAGGCAATGGCCACCAAAACTCCGATTGTCGGAACCAGACTTGCGGTTGAGGGAATAAATATTAAAGACCAAAAGGATGCTTTGATTGCTCAGTCAGCAGAAGACTTGGCACTTCAGACTATCAAAGTTCTAGAAAATCCAGAACTTGGTCAAAAATTAGCTAAGAACGCATATAAACTGGTAAGAGAGGAATATAACTGGAAGAAAATTTCAGATCGACTTGATCGAGTTTATCAAGATGTAGGCGGCGGTTAATGGATCTTTCAATTATTATTGTTTCCTACAATACCAAAGAATTACTAGTAGATTGTCTAAAGTCAATCCAAAAAGCCTTTCAATTTATCAGTGCTGAGGTTTTTGTAGTTGATAACAACTCTTCTGACAGAACAGTTTCATTGATTAAAAAAAAGTTCCCCAAAATAAAGCTTATTGCTAATAAACAAAATCTTGGCTTCTCCAAAGCCAATAATCAAGCAATAAGAGAGGCACAGGGTAAATATATCTTAATTTTAAATCCTGATACCAGACTAATGTCGGATACGATTATCAAAATGATTGATTTTATGCAAGACAATCCTCAAGTCGCTGTGTCAACATGTAAAGTTGAACTTCCCAATGGCCAATTAGATCGAGATTGCCGGCGTCATTTTCCAACCCCTTGGCGCGCTTTTTGCCATTTTGCAGGACTTTCCAAGATATTTGCCACTTCACAAATCCTTGATCAATATTACTATGGTTATCTTCCAGACGATCACCAGCACGAAATCGACTCCTGTGCCGGTGCATTTATGATGGTCAGAAAATCTGCCATTGCCGAAGTTGGGTTATTTGACGAAGATTTCTTTTTTTACGGTGAAGATCTTGATTGGTGTTACCGTTTTAAAAAAGCCGGCTTCAAGATAGTTTATACGCCAATTACCAAAATTATCCATTACAAAGGTGCGGCTTCCGGAATGAAGTCTACATCAGCCCATTTAACTAAAGCCACCCGAGAGTCTAAAAAAAAGGCTATTGCCGAGTCAATCCGTGCTATGGAGCTTTTTTATAAAAAACATTTTACTAGTCAGTACCCCTTTTTTATAACTTGGCTTGTAATTTTAGGTATTAAAATACTTGGACAAATCCGATTATTAAGAGCATGAAGACTTTCTACTATTTTGTCATTCTGAATCTTTCGCTTGTCACTCTGAACAGAGTGAAGAGTCTCAAGATAAACTCCGTGAAGAATCTTCTAAAACGAGGTCCTTCGGTCGCTTCGCTCCCTCAGGATGACAGGAGGCGATGGTGAGAATTGGAATTGATGCCAGATTTGTTGGTCCGGCAGGTACCGGGCTTGGGAAATATACGGAAAAACTTATTCAGAATCTTGTCAAGATCGATTCCCAAAATCAGTATTTTATTTTTTTGCGAAAAGAGAATTGGGATTATCTCAAATTAGGCAAAAACTTTAAAAAAATATTAGCCGATGTTTCCTGGTATTCCCTCATCGAGCAAGTAACACTCCCTAAAATTTTTAGAAGCCAAAACCTTGACCTTTTACATGTTCCTCATTTTAATGTGCCGATTTTTTATAATCCGCCCGGATTTAACCTTCTCGGATTACATGAGCGAAGCGAATTTAAAGGCGAATTTATTGTGACCATTCATGATCTTATCCATCATCAATTTGCCGAAACATCAACAACTGCCCGCAACTTATTGATTTTTAAAGCCAAAAGACTAGCTTACCGGCAAGTCATAGCCCATGCAATTAAAAAATCTGCAAAAATAATTGTCCCCTCAAAAAACATCAAAGAGGAAGTCATTAGTACGTTTCGAATTGATCCTTCAAAAGTGGTCGTCACCTACGAAGCCGCAGAGGAAGAATACTTTGATAACCAGAAACTAGAAACTAGAAACCCGAAACTATTAAATGAGTATCATATCAAAACGCCCTTCATGATCTATGTCGGCAATGCTTATCCGCATAAGAATCTAGAAAAGCTTCTTGAAGCATTCAAAATTTTAACCATAAACCATAAACCAGAAACCAGAAACTTGAAACTCACTCTCGTTTGCTCAAGAGACGTGTTCTGGCAAAGACTTGCAAAACAGGTGCAAGATCAAAAGCTAAATGGTAGGGTAATTATGACCAGCTATATTCCGGCTAGAGAATTGTCAGTGCTTTTCCGCCAAGCGAAAGCCTATGTTTTCCCCTCGCTTTCCGAAGGCTTCGGCATTCCCGGTCTCAATGCCATGGCCGCCAAAATTCCTGTCGTTTGCTCTGATATCCTAACACTTAAGGAAATTTATGGCGATGCGGCTTTATATTTTGATCCAAACGACCCAGAAGACATCGCCTCAAAAATCAATCAGGTAGTATCTGACAGTAAGATCAGATCAAGACTTATTGACAGTGGTTTGCAGCAAGTCAGAAAATACTCTTGGCAAAGAATGGCAAAAGAAACTTTGAGAGTCTACGAGTCAGTATTCGTATGAATATTCCACTTATAAGTGGTTTTTATAATTCATATTGAATAATTACTCCCAGAATTAATATAATGACTCCCTATGTCGCCTGAGAGCAAGCGAGATCAGATTGAACATAGTAAGCCATACGATGTTTCAGTCGGAATTCCATTTAAACCATTTGAAAAAGCAGAAGGCTTTATTAAACCTGATGGGGAACAGCCAGTTCCAATCCCTGAAGAATACGACTATATCGTACTTTTACAGCGAAAAATCTTATATCTTGGCGTTGAAGGGTATATTGACGTAATAAGTGAGGATATTGAGACCATGGGCGAAATCCCTGTAGGTGGGCACTCGTTAGAGAAACCTTTTGGCGATGTAGCTTTTGTATTGACTATAAGCCAAAGCGATACCACGGCACGAGAAATTCCTTATATATTAAGATTTAGTTTTATTGCACGTTCACCAAGTGATTACACAAAGCTTTTAAACAGCTTTGTAGATATAAATATAGGCGATTGTGAGTATACTCTTGTTTGGAATATCAATAGGCCTTTCGTTAAAGAAAATTTGAAACATCTAGAATCTGGAGAAGAGATTCTTGTTGTTGAGAAGAATATGTTCAATAGGAAGAAGTCAGAAGAGGGAGGAGACGTGGGGGAAACGGAGTTGGAGGAGTTTGAGAATAAAATGTACGGAAGGATATGTTTTGTTTGGTTGCCAGATGATTTAGATAAATTGAGGACGATAGAGTTAGTTTTTAATCAGTTTGAAGATGGCGATGATAAAGAACCACAATTAGAACCAGATCCGTCGGATAAGAAAGCTATTCCAATTCCAGCTTAATAATAGTGTTTAGGTTGTTTCGACAGATAATCCAATACCAACAGATGCACAAGTTCTTTTGTATAAATGTTTTAATACATTAATACAAACTGAAGTATAGATTCTGAAACAAGTTCAGAATGACAGTGGATGGGATATAATCTTTCTAATGAAAATAGCCCTCGTCCATGATGACTTCGATCTACTAGGTTTTTACTTTGGGCTATGGAGATAGGACTTTCTTATACTACCATTTGCAACTTTTTTGTCAATAATCTAAAAAGTTGACACTTAAAGTCCGCAAGTCTACTATATGCTCCTACTATGTCTAGGGAAATGAGGCTAAGGCCTTTTGGAGACGAAAATTACCGAATACTTCTAATTGATAATCCCGAGGGTGGTGTAGGTATTTTTGTAAAAGTTAACAGAAGCATTATTCAAGACTATGCTCAAAAGTCCTTAGCGAGCCTTAAAGACGCAGGTTATCAGGGTGATCACGAACAATTTGCCCAAGATATTGCTCTTGCCTATTACGCTGCGAATTGTGGAGAGAGCGAGACCCCCAGAACAGTTATGTGGGCGGATGATAGCAAGAAAGAGGTCTTAAAGAAGCTTAGAGACGCAATTGCCCATCAGCGTTGGGGTAAAACGATCAACCAACTTCCTAAAATTGAAGAATCTTTTGACAGCCTCCGTACAGGGGCGGTTAGTGAAGATCTGATAGGATACGCAAGAGGAGCGGCTTTAAGAGGCCTAATTGCAGCTACTCATGGTAGAGAAGATACACCTATTGTTTATTTTGACAGGATGAGGCACTATCCAGCTTTCTCAAGAGATTTACTAGCGATATTTGATCATTTTGAAATAACTGAGGAAGATATGCAAAGATTTGACCCCGATTTCCATGACTACTTTTTTGAGAGACTTGATGCTGCGGTTGAAGTGTTAAATGCTAAAAAGCCAAATGCTGAACCCTGGGAAAGCTGGCCTCTTAGTGAAAATCCAGTTTGGCAAAAGTATCAAGAAGATTGGGATGATTATCAAACGTGGCTTGAGAAAAAAAGAGGAAGCCAGTAATGGATGAAAGAGCATCTGCCAATACAGGCAAGTATAGCAGTTTACTCGAAACCTTCCCTGAACGCCCATTGACAGATGAGGAGGTCTCCGAGGCTATAGCAAGATTGTATAGAAGGGATAAACAATGGGCAGAAGATCACCCTGATCATCCGCTTGCGTCACCAACCTTAAAACTTTATTTTCCGACTGAACCTACCGAAGAAGAAAGACGAGATTACCCCGAAGTTGTAGAAATGATTGAAACAGGGACACAGGAAGTGCGGACAATTGTAGCCGAAAACTTGAGAAGGAAAGTTAAACAACCAGTAGAGGAACAATATCAATTCAGAAAACGATTTGAAAGCGGTGAAATTACTGAGAGCGATATTGACCTGCTATTAGATTTTGCCAAAAAACTGGCCAATGCTGCAAGGGAAACTGGCGAACTGGCTTTAGCTTTTGGCGAAGAGAGTGAAAATATAGAGGAAAAATTATTTAAGAAGGGAATCGTACATATTTATAGCGTATTCGATGGCAATATAGAGCAAGTGGGAAGAGTAATTGAATTAGCCTCAAGTACAGCACTCTATAGCATAAATGATCCAAGGCCTAGGCTTAGTGTTTTTAGGATGTTAACTAAAGCCTGCGAAATATACGAAAAGGATAGAAATTTCTATGCTGTCGAAAATTATTTTAGTAGACTAAGTCAAACTCCTAATTAACCCTAAAATCATCCTCGACAAAAATAGATTCTGAAACAAGTTCAGAATGACAAGAAGTAAGATTGCTTCGCTTCGCTCGCAATGACAGGTGTGAGATATACTCATTGAGTGAAGATTGCGTTAGTACATGACGACTTCAATCTCGAAGGTTTTTTGTTTGGGGCGTGCTGATAAGACAATTCCATACTACCACTTACAACTTTTCTGTCAATAATCTAAAAATTGTTGGTTTAGAAGTTTGAGACCTATAGACTTGACATTTATGCCTAAAGTGCTATAATTCGTCATCATGCCAGTTGCAGAACTAGGAACATCAACAGAAGCTTTATCTTCTCAGGAGCTCGGAAGAAGAGCTCACGAGATTATGGTCGGGCTTATTGGAAGTTTGTCAGCTTCACCAGAATTTACTTCTGCCGTAGTCAAACATTTTTTTGCAAGAAGTTTTCGACATCACTCTCCTCAATCTGTGAGCAATTACGGGGTTTACTTTGTAAAGGGGGACTATGGATACTCAGTTAGGTATAGTTCAGAACCCCTTAGATATGCGGACGGTGGCCCAAATATGCCAGTCGATGCCTGGATGTCCATATACAAATATGATACAAGAATAAGAAACGAACGAAATCACCCTAAAAGAGTATCTTCTGTGCACTTGTCCACGAGTTTTGATGAAGATAAAAACAAAAATATAACAGAATTTAGAAATGGTGGAGTTCATGTTGAAGATGAAACTGGGAAACATCAAGATACGCCTGATGTTTTTGACAAAGTTGCAGAAATCCTCTCAGATCTAACTCAGCCAGCAAAACTCTAATTTATTCCAAAACCATCCTCGACAAAAAATTGCAGGAGTTTTGGTTTTAGACCCTCGGCTTCCAGGCGGTTTATTGGTTGTAAAGATCAGCTTTAATAAGCCTCCTGATTCTTTTATTGGCTTTTCTTCTTAACCAGGGACTTACATGTTTATTCCATCCTGCACCACCGGCTCGTTGAGCCCATTTTAAATATTTAATAGGTAATTTATCCATAGGAGTCATTTTAGCATGTTATACTTATTCCCTATGGTCAGAAGAAAATCAACTTGCGGACTCTGCAAACCTCATAAAAAATGGAAACAAACTGACACGAAAGCGAAGCAGAAGATAAGACAAGAAATTGAATTCGAACTTCTGACTACAAGGGTCCAAGAGCAGTTATCGAAGTTTTAGTTCAATCTCTTCTTTTTTCAAATCAAATTTCACTACAAAAATATCGAAGAACCCTTTTTGACCAACAATTCCATATCCATACTGCCCAATTTTCTCGAGAAACCCTATTTCTATTTTCTCAAATAAATGCCCACCAACATTTATACCAAGCTCATGCACATAAAAAACTTCTTCAACACCAGTCACACCAGCAACTTCAGCTTGTTTACCGTCGTATAAATTTAAACCCAAAACACCAGCGATTTGAGCGTCAAGAATATTAATGTCAGAACCAGAATCTACTAGTACCTCATATGGAACAGACTTATCTTTATAAATTATTTCTACTGGGATTACAGGTCGAAGAACGTACGGGCCATATTTCTTGTATTTAAATTTCATAGCCCGAAACCCACATAAGGAATTATCTTTGCGGGCATACGGGTTAGAATAGGTTTTCTGAAGCCTTTTTTTTGAGCTTTTTCCCAAGCCTCTTTGGCTGTTTTTCCACTAGCCACAACAGTTTTTTCATCATCTTTCAGCGCTACCCACATTCCCTTATACTTTTTGAATATCTTTGTCCAGTCTATAGCCATAGAATATATTATACATCAAATAAATTTCACTGCTATAATTAACCCATCATTTTTACAGAAATTACAGTTCAAAATTAGTCGATTATAATGTCCTATCAACCTAAAATAGCGTTAGTACACGATGACTTCGTGCAAGCTGGAGGAGCGGAAAGTTTGTTTGCGACCATTGCTTCAATTTGGCCGGATGCCCCGATCTACACATCAGTTGTTGACTGGAATAAATTGCCCGCCACAATAAACAGAAATAGGGTCCGACCCTCATTCATCCAAAAAATCCCCTTAGCGACCAAGTTCTACAAAGTCCTTTTACCTCTATATCCTTTAGCCTTTGAAAGTTTTAATTTTGATGAATTTGATATTGTTATCTCCTCAACTACCCGTTTTGCCAAATCAATAATCACTAAACCAAAAACTGTCCACATATGCTATCTTAATAGTCTCCCGAGATTTTTGTGGAATGAAAAAGTCCAGAGAGATTATTTACCGCCAATTCTCAGATTAATCCTGAAACCATTTTTGGCCTGGCTTAAGAAATGGGATCTGGCCTCGTCATCTCGAGTCGATCATTACATTGCCAATTCCCAAAATATCGCCCAAAATCTTAAAAAACACTACGGTTATCAATCAGATGTAATTTACCCATTTGCGGATTTAAACTTTTTCAAGATCGCCAAAGTTCACAATTGGAGACTTAAAAGCCAAAATTATTATCTGGTAGTCTCACGATTAGTTAAATGGAAAAAAATCGATATTGCTATTCGAGCCACCCAAAACCTTAATTTTAATCTCAAGATTGTGGGAACAGGTCTGGATAAGACCAGACTCAAGAAATTAACTACCAACTACCAACTACCAACTACCAACTACAAAATTGAGTTTCTCGGTAAAGTTACTAAAGAGAAACTTCGCGAGCTCTATCAAAATTCCCGTGGGCTAATTGTTACCCAACAGGAGGATTTTGGTATTGCGGCAGTTGAAGCTGGGGCATGCGGCGTACCGGTTATTGCTTATCAAACAAGCGGAGTTTCAGAGATTATTGAAAATGGTAAAACCGGCATCTTGTTTAACAATCAATCTCCCATGTCTATTCAAGATGCAATTAACAGACAAACTAAGGTAAAATGGAAAAGTCACACCTGTCGGCAAAATGCCTTAAGATTTTCAAGAGTTAATTTTGTCAGACAGTTGAGAGAGAAAGTGGCATCATATGGTGAAAGAAGAAAGTAATTTAAAAATTGCACTGTTTTGCGGTGGCAGCGGCACCAGAATGTGGCCAGCGAGTCGTAAAGATAAACCCAAACAATTTCAAGCACTTGTTGGTAACGAGTCTATGTTCCAGGGCGCTGTTAGGAGAATAAAAAAGGGTTTTCCAATAAAAGATGTTTTTGTTGTTACCGGTCGTCAATACGTTGGTCTGGTTTTGCAACAGGAGCCGGATCTCCCACTTGAAAATGTAATCATCGAACCTGAAATGCGCGATACTGCTGCGGCTGTAGGTTATGCAGCAGCAGTTTTGGAGAAAAAATTTGGTGATCCTATTGTCGCTTCACTTTGGGCAGCAGACCATCTGATTAAAAATGATGATGAATTCATTAAAGCTCTTAAAGTTGCTCGAGATTATTGTGCAGAAACTGACAAAATGGTTTCGGTTGACGTTAATCCAACGTACCCAAATATTCACGTAGGTTACATAAAAGTTGGCAAAATGATTAAAAAATTTGATGGTCTTACCATTTTTCAGTTCGAAAGCCATATAGAAAAGCCGGATTTAAAAACAGCTAAAAAATTCTTACAAAGTTGGGAATATCTCTGGCATGCTGGGTACAAAGTTTGGAGAGCATCAAAAATGATGTTATTTTACAAATCACACGCGCCCCAAATTTATGGAGGGCTTGTCAAAATCCAAAAAGCATGGGGGACAGATAAACAAGATGAGGTAGTTCGCAAAGTCTACCCAACTTTTGAAAAGGTCATGGTCGATTACGTAATATTCGAAAAAATCGATCCATCTGAAATTGTGGTACTTTCAGCAGATCTTGGTTGGTCAGATGTAGGAGCTTGGAATATTTTAAAAGATGAACTTGCTGAAAATGGGAAAGGCAATGTTATTCAAGGAGACGTTTATGACGAAGGAAGTAAAAACTCTCTGTTATACAACACGAGTGAAAATAAGGTTATGGCCACGATCGGCTTGGAAGATCTAATAGTTGTTGATACACCGGATGCTCTTTTAGTCTGCCAAAAAGATAGAGTCGCCGATGTTAAAAAAATTATTGAGAAGTTAAAAGAAGCCAAAAAAGACAAATACTTGTAAATTAACCTAATTTCTAATTATTCTAATTTCTAAACAAATCCCAATGTCGCAATTACCCAAATTTAGGTCAATTAGTCTAATTAGTCATTAGAAATTTTCAGGATATGTTTTACGATCTTACAAAGAGAACTATTGATATTTTTGGTAGCCTAGTAGCTCTCGTAATTTTTTCACCAATAATGATTTTGCTTACTATGCTTATCAAATTGACATCCACCGGCCCGATTTTTTACATGCCGGAGCGAGTCGGCAAAGAAGGTAAGCTTTTTAATATGCTTAAATTCAGAAGTATGCACATGTATAAAATAAAAGGCAAACTTGTTCATGCTGAAAAATATTTGGAAAGTCATCCGAAACTTTTGCGGCAGTATCAAAAAAACAGTTTTAAATTGACACGCGATCCCAGAATTACACCAATTGGCAAAATCTTGAGAAAATTTTCCCTTGATGAGCTGCCGCAGCTTGTTAATGTTTTAATTGGAGATATGTCACTTGTCGGACCAAGAGCTTATCAGAACGATGAGCTTATTCACCAGCAGAAGGTCTATCCGGCGAGTCGCAAATACGTTAAAATTATTTCAAAAGCCAGACCCGGCGCCTCTGGTCCATGGCAAGTTTCCGGCAGGTCATTTATCAATTTCGACAAGAGGGTAGAAATGGATGCTAAGTATATAAAAAGGCGTTCAATTATTTACGATCTATGGATAATTATCAAAACCCCGTTTGTGATGATTTCTACTCAAGGAGCAATTTAAATCAATTGAAAATTGCTCGTCCTGCGAAGCCTTGGCGAAGCGGGGAAAACTGAAAATTGAAAATTATGAAAAGGCGGATCGTTCTAATCTTAATCATTTTAATCGTAATTCTTGGACTGCTGGCAACAAAAACTGTTTTATCAGTTAAAAAAGCCGTTGGAACAACTAACAAAGCTGTCGGGGCTGCCAAACTTCAGGATCTTGATGCTACCAAGGCCTATCTGAAAGATGCTAAGCGCGAGTTTCAGTCTGCCAAAAAGTCGATATTGGTTTTTACGCCACTAAGAATAATTCCCTTTTTTGGCTGGTATGTTGCCGATATTCAAAGAGGCATTGACGGAGCAATTTACGGTCTTGAGGCTGCCAGTACCTTTACCGAGGCAATTACGCCATACGCGGACGTCTTAGGCCTGAAAGGCCAAGGGACGTTTTTGGGTGGTACTGCTCAAGAAAGACTAGCTAAAGCTATTGAAACTTTATCAAAAGTTACACCTCAGATTGATGCGGTCGGTGAAAGCCTTAAAAAGGCTCGCAGTCAAGTTGATCAAATTCAGTCATGGCGTTATCCCGATTTCCTGCCCGCAAAGCCAGGATCAAAAATTAAAAATATTAAAAATTCCATTGATCAATTGGAATCATTTATTGTTGACACCAAGCCGCTGCTTTTGGTTTTACCGGAAATTATGGGCCAAAGTACTGAGAAGAAATACTTAATTCTGTTCCAAAATGACAAAGAACTTAGACCGACAGGCGGTTTTATAACCGCTTATGCTGTTTTTAGGGTCCAAAAAGGAGTTATCGCCTCCGAAGGTTCGGAAGATATTTATCGTCTTGACGATACTTTGCTAAAACGCGTACCGGCTCCGGAGCCTATCGTCAAATATTTACCTAATGTTTCAAGCTTGAATCTTCGAGATTCGAATCTGTCTCCTGATTATTTAGTTTCGATGAAACAATTTGAACAACTTTATGATGCCACTCAAGCTAATAAAGAAATTGATGGGATTATTGCTCTTGATACTGAATTTGTCCTTTCGATGATGAAAGTTTTAGGACCAATCGATGCTTATGGCAGCAAATTCACCACCGATGAGGTTGAAGATTGTGCTTGTCCACAAATTATCTACGAACTGGAGAAATTTGCTGATCAACCAGTCGCTTATGAAAAAGGCTCCCGAAAAGATATTATTGGAGTTTTAATGCAACAAATGATGGATAAAGCTTTCAATGCCCCCAAATCAACCTGGCCCAATTTACTAGGTACCACCATTACCGCTTTAAGAGAAAAACATTTACTTCTTTATTTCCATAGCAGCTCGAGTCAGCAAGCGGTTGAGAAGTTAAACTTCGCTGGTCGTCTCAGTGAGTATGATGGTGACTATTTACACATCAACGAAACTAATTTTGCCGGAGCTAAATCCAATCTCTACATTCAGGAAAAAGTTAAGCAAGTGGTTAAAGAAGATAAAGACGGCAATCTTGCCAAAAAAGTCACCATTGAATATAAGTATCCAAGACGCGGTGATAATTGCAGCCTTGAGCGAATAGGAGGCTTGTGTCTTGCTGGAATTTATCGAGACTGGATCAGGATTTATGTCCCCAAAGGCTCCAAACTGGTTAAATCATCAGGTACCGAGGTACCAATCACGGCAGGTGAAGATCTTGGCAAAACAGTTTTTGAAGGTTTCTTTACAATTAGACCTGAAGGCACCGCCAAAATTGAGCTTGAATATACTGTTCCCGTCAAGGTTAATGACCAGTACAAACTTCTCATCCAAAAACAGCCGGGTGTCAAAGGCCATACCTACGAAGTCGAAGCCTTTGGTAAAAAACAAAAAGCCTTTCCTCTCGAAACCGATAAAGAGTTAATTTTTAAGCTTTAGCATAAAAATATATCAGCACTTTGTCTGATATAAATCATTGCATGATTTAGCAGAGGAGCGCCCTGCGTTTGACAAATGGCGAACTGCTGATATCGCCAAATTTAATCTTCTCAAATGCTTGATACTAAATACTTAATACTCGATACTAGAGTTGCATGTATTTTCGCACCGAAGGAGTAGTGCTATCTCGCCGCAACTTTGGCGAGGCTGATAGAATCCTGACCATTTTTACTCGCGATCACGGGAAACTTACCGCATTGGCCAAAGGAGTCCGTCGGCCAAAATCCCGGAAAGGCGGTCATGTCGAAATCGGTAACTGGTGCAAATTATTTATAGCACGCGGCAAGAATATTGATCTGTTAACGGAAGTTGAAACCAAAAAGGCATTCGGCATTACTGATTTTACTGCCACTAAAGCCAATAAAATTTATCATCTTTTGGAGCTTGTTGAAAGCCTTACCGAAATAAAACAAAAAAATCCCGGCGTTTTTATACTTTTAGTTAGGTTTCTTAAAAAAATTGCAACTGGTGAAGATTTCAATTTAGTCTCTTTGGTTTTTAAAGTAAAACTTTTGTCAACTCTCGGCTTTTTCAGTGCTAAAAACCTCAAAGATTCTGTGGCTAAAAGTATCTTCGTAACTATCGAAAATGAAGATTTTGATATCATTAAGGAGAAGTTTAATTTTAAAGAATCCGCCTATTTGAAACTTTTATCATTTCTTGATAGCATGATTGAAAACCTGACACAAACAAAATTAAAGACCTCGAGGTTTTTAAGGTAACTTTTTATCGGGGTTCCTATCGAGCTTGACTCGATGGGGTGATCATATGGATCCAGCTAAACGAAACATTTACCTCATTGCCGCTGTTGCATTTATTGCAATAGTGGTTGCAGTCTATTTCCTTTTTATTTTTCAAAAAGGGCCAAAAACAGTTAAACCCCAAGAAGTTTCCGGTGAGGTCAAAGAGCTTAGTGAAATCGATCTTAACAAACGGCCTTTTGTGACATTAACGCCAACTTCAGACGGTGCGGAGATTTTAATTTCCATTGAAAACATGTCATCTTTTGACCGAATTGAATATGAACTAACTTATTTGGCCGATAATCCGCAGATTGCCGGTGAAAAAATTCAGCGTGGTTCAACAGGTACGGATGTTAATACCAAGGAACAAAAGTACAAAAAGTCAATTCTTTTGGGAACGGCATCAAAGGGAACAAGAAGTCCTGATAAGGGTGTTACTGACGGCATACTGACAATGCATTTATTTAAAGGGGAAACCGAATATCAGTCAGAAACGAATTGGGACCTTGAGCAATCGGCAACAAGCTCAACAACTTTTAAAGACAGGTCAGATAACTTCCAATTGACAGTTCCCCCCTTGGGTAAAAATTATTTTGTGATTATTTCAGATACTGTTGGCGCGCCGGCAAACGGCCAATTCGATATTGCCAATGTAGTCTTCCCGGTTTATGGCTCTTTTTCTGTCGCCCCCCAGTTTACAAAGTCTGCTGATCTTTTAATTAAATTTACCCAAGACGCCAAAAGTTTCCAACTCTATAGCTATAATCATACCGATTCCAAATGGACTAAACTTGACTCAAGTTACGATGCAAACTCCAAGACCGTTTCTGCCAAAGTTAACTCCTTTGCAACTTTTGTAGTTGTTTCTTCAAAATGACAACTCTTGAAAAAATAGTTTCTCTAACTAAGCGTCGCGGCTTTGTTTTTCCAGGATCCGAAATCTATGGCGGTATTGGTGGCATCTACGATTTAGGACCACTTGGGGTTGAACTCGCCGGCAATATCAAGACTGCTTGGTGGGAAAACATTGTCAGAAAACGCGACAACATTGTTGGTTTAGATAGCAGCATTTTAATGAATCAAAAGGTTTGGCAGACTTCCGGTCATGTCGAAAGTTTTGCCGATCCTCTTACTGAGTGCAAAAATTGCCATTTGCGTTTCCGGGAAGATATTTTGCCGAAAGATAAAAAGTGCCCAAATTGTGGCAAAAATAACTGGACAAAGCCACAAATGTTCAATCTAATGTTCAAAACTCACATCGGTCCAGTTGAAGACAAAGCATCCGAAACTTATCTGCGGCCGGAAACTGCCCAAGGAATTTTTGTCAACTTCAGAAATGTTGTTGATACCATGCGAGTCAAACTCCCTTTCGGAATTGCCCAAATCGGCAAAGGCTTTCGAAACGAAATTACCACCGGCAATTTCTTATTCAGAGTTCGTGAATTTGAAATGATGGAATTGGAGTACTTTATCTTTAAAGATCAATCCGAAAAAGACTTCGATTATTGGCAAAAGGAGAGAATGAATTGGTTTATAAGTCTGGGAATCAAGAAACAAAATTTGCGCTTTCGCGAGCACAAAGAAACAGAAAGAGCCCATTATGCAACTCGATCGGTGGATATAGAATACAACTGGCCCTTCATGGAGTGGGGGGAGTTGGAGGGAATAGCCAATCGTACAGACTTTGATCTTACGGCCCACGCCAAAGCAAGTGGCCAAGATTTATCATATTTTGATGAGGAAAAAGGCAAAAAAATGGTGCCGTATGTGATAGAACCATCGGTTGGAGTAGGCAGAGCCATGACCGCATTTTTAATTGATGCCTATCATGAGGAAAAGGATCGGATTGTCTTAAAACTTCATCCGAAACTGGCACCGGTTAAAATTGCCGTTTTCCCGCTTCTTGCCAACAAACCCGATCTGGTCAAAAAAGCCCGTTCAATCTACCAACTACTTACTACCAACTACCAACTACTTCCTGTTGCTTGGGACGATCGCGGCAATATCGGCAAGCGCTACTATGCACAAGACGAAATCGGTACTCCATTCTGCATCACCATCGACTTCCAGACTCTTGAAGATGACACAGTTACCATCCGCGATCGTGATACAACGAAGCAGGAAAGAGTCAAAATCGATAAACTTGCTAAAACCTTAGAGGAAAAATTTTCCTAATTTAATTAAGCTAAGTCTGACAACCCTTCTTATGAGAGGGTACATTTTTTAACGATCGTTTAATTTTGTTCCCCATTGTTTAAACCCCACGGAATACACCTTTTAGGGTTGAAAAAAATATCGCTAGAGTTCATACTAAGGACAAGGGAAAAGCAAACTTCAAACCCAGTGGCAGCAAATTTTAAACTACCTGACAAGCTTCGTGAAAATTGTGGGTTAGCCGGTGTTTGGGCTGGTTCCAAAGTTAATGTTACCAACATTGTTATTGAAATGGGTAAGGCCCTGCAGCACCGTGGCCAGAATGGGGGAGGGGTTGCGGTTAAACCTAGCGGTAGAATGCTCAAGGTTTACAAAAAAGCCCGGGCCTTTAACGAAATTTTCCGCTCAGTTAATGTAGTTGAAGAAAATTCGCTTCGCGGTGAGGTGGCAATTGCTCACCTTCGTTACCCCACAGAGGGTGCCGGCAGACTGCATTGTGATGCCCAGCCTTTCTACGCCTCCTATAAAGGTTGGGAACTGGCACTAGGCCACAACGGCAACATTGTTGATGTTAAAAGTCACCGCAAAAAGCTCTCCAAACTTGGTATCAAAACCGAGTCGGATTCCGACTCTGAAATTTTAACTTGGCTAATTGCAATCGCACCAGGTGCCAGTTGGAAACAGAAGATTGCCAATGCGTTAGTTGATGTCAAAGGCGCTTATTCCCTGGTCATGGTCACCGGCGACGATAAATTAATGGCACTACGTGATCCTTGGGGGGTAAGACCCCTTGTTTGGAGTCAGGACAACGGCCATGTTTTTGTTGCTTCCGAAACCTGCGCTTTGGATAGAATCTCTATTCGCCACAGTCAGAAACTTGAAGCAGGCCAACTCTTAATTGCTGACGAAAATGGTGTTTCAATTTCTAATTATTCCCAAGCGCAAAAACCAAGCTTTTGTGTCTTTGAAAAATTATATTTTTCTCACGAAACGTCAAGCTGGGACGGCGTTATCGGCGACAACCGGGAAAACTTAGGACGACAGTTGGCTATTGAGGAAATAGAACGTATTAAAGAAGGCGAGATTAAAAAAGAAATGGTCAAAAATATTGATTATGTAGTGGCCGTGCCAGATACAGCCAGACCCGGAGCCCATGCCTTTTGGGAAGTTTTGTCAAAAAAGATCACTAAGCTTGCGCCAAAACTTTCTTATATCAGAGGGTTAGTCAAAGAACGATACGATTATGCCAAAAGGACATTTATCGAAGACGATCCATATTTGCGCACCAAACACATCGAAAAAAAATTCTTCATTTCCCCATCAATAATCGGCAAATCTATTTATCTGGTTGATGATACCGGTGTTCGACTTAACACTTACAAGATTTTAGTAGAGCATTTGCTTAAAATTGGCGTTTCCCAAATTCACTGCCGCTTTTTGGCTCCGCGCTTTGTGCATCCGTGTTTTTTGGGTGTAAATATCGGCTCTCGTGATGAACTCGGAGCCGTTAGAAAGGATAAGACTGGTAAATATCAAGTGATGAGTGAGGCAGAAATCGGCAAAGATTTGAAGGTAGCTTCCTTATATTATTTAAGCCTTAAGGGTCTGGCCGCATCTTTAAATATGTCCGTTGACCAATTGCATGCATCCCACTGCACCGGTTGTCTTGACTACCACAACCCATTTGATATGCACCTCTTTGATCCGGAATACCAAAGAACTCCTTACACCAAAGCAATATTTGTCAAAAAATCAGAATCAAAATCCAAAAAGATCCCTTTGCCAATTTCCGCACAATTGCCTCAATAAATGGATAAAAACCCAGACCTAAGACATCTAATCGAAGAAATCTTAAGAGACTCCCGCGAAATGATTTTGGCCACTTTCTCCGCAAAAGGTCCATGGGTAGCGACTTTAGTTTTTGGACATGACGCCAACTTCAATCTTTATTGGATCTCATTTGATAACACCCGACATACTGTTGAACTTGAGAAAAACCCACAAGTCGCTGCAGCCATCAATAAACAACCGACCGGTGGCGGTCAAGACAAGGGTTTACAAATCGAAGGAAAGGCAATGCGACTTCCAGAAGAACAAATTTTGGGAGCCGCCCGTGAATATTTTGCCAAGCGCGGAACTCCCCACATGCCCAAAACCTTAGAAGAAGTCAATACCCTAACCGAAGGACGTAGTTGGTTCGTTCTAAAACCCACCAAAATCTACATCTACTACGGCCCGCTCTTCGGCTACGAGAGGAAAGAATTTGTACCTTAGGCAGAAAACTATCATATCCCGAGGTGTAGCTACGTTTTCACCTCCGAGGTGTAATGGTTTCAGATTTACCTTCCAAAGCCAATGGAAAAATGGAAATTAAGGACATATACAACAAACCATAATACAAAAAGTCCAACAGCAATTCTAATAATCCAAAAGACCAAATCCTTAACTGTCAGATTTTTATTTGAGTTGACTGACGGCATAATAAAGTGCACTAATGCTTTTAGGTCGTTAATATTCATTTTGTTTCTTTAACTCCTTCGCCAAAAGGAGTTTTTTATTGATTAATCCCATATTTAAATTGTCCTCCCTCTAAATAAGATGCTGTCAAGGCTTTTTGCCCCTTTCACGCAAAAAAGACGCCCACTCGTGGCGTCTAATCACACGTTATTAAGATAATTTTAGGCTTTTAGCCTTATTTAGTCAAACTTACTTTTTCTGGTGGTGAATCGTTTGATTTATAAAAATCGCTATTACAGCAAAAAAGATTAAAAATTGCCGCATTTCGGAGGGAGCGAAATAGAAAATCGCCATCACTACCACTAGAAATGCAATATATTTTAAATCCATACCGAAATTATATCACTTTACCTGTCGTGTGGGGATAGGTGCCAGTTTGGGGTCTTGACAATCAATATTTAATGGTGAAAAATGGTAATAGATGGTGATAAATGGTGAATTTTAGCCATCTAACCCGTAAGAGCAAAAAGGGGTAAGAGTTAAAAGATAGAAGTCCTTTCAAGTTAATCCCCTTTTACCGACTGCTGCCCGGGAGTAAAAAGGAGCTTGTAAGGTGAAAAGTGTTTCTGGGCAGCTACAAACCTTCATTTAATTTAAAATCCAAAAGGGTTGCTTTACCAAAAAAAATACGTGACTATCTTGCGACAAGCGAAATCATTTTATCTCTCGGCTACGAAAATTGTATCTTCGGTTTTGACATCAAAACTTGGGAAAAGGAATCGGCTAGACAGCTTACGACTCCTATTTCCGATAGAAGCTCACGCGATATACGCCGTTTCTTTTTCTCCGCTGCAACCGTTGTCAAACTCGATGGTCAAGGTCGCTTTGTTATACCTGGCGACTTACTGGGGTACGCGCAAATTAAAAAACCAATAATTATCGGGGCCGGTGATCATTTCGAAATTTGGGAAGAGTTTAATTGGCAAAAGCATAGGTTGAAACTTGGGAGGATAAAGTGAAATATCACAGGCCGGTACTTTTACAAAAGACAATAGAATTTTTAGATCCAGCGAGGGGGAAATTGTTTATCGATGCGACCGTTGGGGGCGGAGGCCATGCATTTGAGCTTTTAAAGCGAGGTGGAAAGGTTTTAGGGATTGATCGGGATCCAGAAGCGATAAAGCACATTAAAAAAAGCCAAAAGCTAAAAGCTAAAAGCCAAAAGTTGGTTTTGGTTTGCGGGAATTTTAGTCAGATCGGGGAAATTGCCAAAAGCGAAGGTTTTAGTCAACTATCCGGCATCCTTTTCGATCTAGGCGTTTCGTCACATCAACTAGAGGAAGCAAGAAGAGGATTTAGCTTTATCCACGAGGGGCCTTTGGATATGCGCATGGATCCAAATCTTAATGTGCGGGCATTTGATCTAGTTAATAATTTTGACAAAAGGAGGTTAAATGAAATTTTTAAGACGTATTCTCAAGAAGAGCTTAGTTGGCCAATTGCTGACGCTATTTGTCGCGCCCGTCAGGTAAAAACAATTGAAACGACAACTGAACTTGCCAAGATTGTTGAGGCAGTTTACGCAAGGCACATTAAAAGAAAAAACAAAAGGATTCATCCGGCGACAAAGACTTTTTTGGCCTTAAGACTTGTTGTCAATAGCGAACTTTTAAATTTAGAAGATTCTTTACCGCAGACTGTAGATTTGCTAGAAATTGGAGGCCGATTGGTGATTGTGAGTTATCACTCGCTTGAAGATGGAATAGTCAAACGATTCTTCAAGCAGGAGTCGAGACTTAAGATTTTGACTCCAAAGCCAATCGGCCCCGAAAATTCGGAAATTGAAGCGAATCCGCGTGCCAGAAGCGCCAAATTGCGCGTTGCGGAAAGAATTTAAGAAATAAAATTAAAGTTTCATCTGGCTTTGCCAGGGAAACTTTGTCATCTAAAGGAAGAGGAATATTAAGGGGAAACCTTAGTGTCCCCTTAAATTAAGGAAGATATGCTGCCCGTATCTGATTTTAAAATCAAAAAGAAAGATAACTTTAACCTTATTGGCAAAATTAAGGTTAAAGTTTTAGTGATCATTGGTCTGTTGGTAAGCGCTTCATTTTTTGCCCAGTTAGTTTTTGCCAATAATCTGGCAACAGACGGAGAGAAGCTGGCTAAAATTCATGAGGAAATAAAAAAACTGGAGGCGGAAAATACGACCCTTAAGGTAGAAATTGCCCAAGAATCGTCTCTTAATACGCTTTCCGAAAAAGCTCAAAAATTAGGTTTCGCTAAGCCCTCACAAGTAATAACTCCTTAATGATAAACTAGAAGATAGAGGTAGACATGGACAGAATTAAGGCAGTCCAAATCTTTATTTTCGTGATTGCCATAATGATTGTTGCTAGACTTTTTTATTGGCAGTTTATTGCCAAAGTACAGGGTAATTTTGAGTCAATCATATCTGAAGATAATCTGCCGGCGGCTCGTGGAGAAATCTATGATTCACAGGACTTTCCATTAGTTACCAATCAAGAAGCTTTTTTAATTTATGGCAAACCCCATGATCTAAAACAAAGCCCCAAAGATATTGCCCAAAAGATCGCTCCTTATCTGATTTCGGAAAAGTATGCCACGGCGTCAGCAGGTCTTTCAGAAGATGAACAAAAAGCAAAAGACGCCGAAATTAAGACCAAAGAGGAAGAATTAACCAATCGACTTGCTACAAAAACTCTTTTTTGGGTTCAATTATCAAGAAAAATAACCAAAGATGCCAAAGAAAAAATCCAAGCAATGAATATTGCCGGTTTGGGCTTTGAAGCTGACCAAAAGCGGTTTTATCCTGAAAGCTCAATGGCAGCCCAGCTTCTTGGATTTGTCGGGTCCGACAAATTTGGGGTAGATACCGGTTATTACGGCCTAGAAGGATACTGGGATCGTCGGCTTCGTGGCAAAAGTGGCCGCCTAGGTCAGGAAACCGATCCTTTCGGCTTTCCGATTTTAGTTGGTAAATACCGGCCGATTGAGCCTCAAAAAGGGGCGTCGTTGTATTTAACTTTGGACAGAAGCATTCAGTTTATGGTTGAGAGGAGTTTAAAGCAAGCTGTTGAAAAATATGGCGCCCGCGACGGAACGGTAATTGTTGCCGATCCTAAAACCGGGGGGATACTGTCAATGGCGACTTATCCTACTTATAATCCTGCTGTTTGGCAAGAGTTTGATGAAAAATTCTATAAGAATCCGGCCGTAGCCGACACCTTTGAACCGGGATCTATCTTTAAGATTGTAGTAATGTCTACGGCTCTTGATGTTTCAGTTGTTGAGCCAATAACCCGTTGTGATGTTTGTTCAGGTCCAAGACAAATCGGCGGTTATGAAATCTCAACTTGGAACAAAAAATATTATCCCAATTCAACCATGACTGAAATAATTCAGCATTCTGATAATGTCGGCATGACCTTTGTTTCAGAGAAATTAGGAATTGATAAATTTTATGATTATATTAAAAAATTTGGATTTGGGCAGCGTACTGATATTGATTTGCAAGAAGAATCAACCGGATATGTTCGCGAAAAAAAGGATTGGAAAGTAATTGATTTAGCGACTGCCTCATTTGGTCAAGGAATTGCTGTTACACCGATTCAAATGGTTGAGGCTGTTTTAATAATCGCCAATAAAGGCAAGCTTTTAACTTTGCATCTAGTTGATAAAATTGTCGATGGGCAAAAGGAAGAAAAAGTAAAAGCACAAGGAGAAAGACAGGTAATCTCGCCCAAAACCGCGGCTCAAATGACCGAAATGATGGTTAATGCTGTGGAAAATGGAGAAGCACGCGCGTTTGCGCCCAAAGGCTATCGCATTGCCGGCAAGACCGGAACCGCTCAGATTCCCGTTGCCGGTCATTACGACCCCAATAAAACTATTGCTTCCTTTGTCGGATTTGCTCCGGCCGATGATCCGCGCTTTGTGATGATGGTCAGGTTTTCTGAGCCATCTTCATCGCCTTTTGGTTCAGAAACTGCTGCGCCTACATTTTTTGGGATTGCCAAAGAGTTATTTAATTATTATGGAATTGCTCCTAAACGATGATATAATTTTAAAAATGGATATTTTATTACGTAATTTTTTCCCATCAATTAGGAATCCTTTTGGATCGGTTGCCGTTTGGTTACTTGTACCATTTCTTTTATGGACATTTCTTTGGAAAGGTTTAGGGCTCTGGTATTCGGCACAAAACGAAGAAAAGTACTGGTTTGTGGCGATATTGATTTTGAATACTCTTGGGATTCTTGAGATAGCTTATTTATTCTTCTTTGCCAAAAAAAAGTTGAAACTTGATTCGTTACTGAAAAACTTCAGCATTACCAAAAGACAATAATTGACCCTCCTTGGTTTTTTGGCAAAATAGGACAGATTAGCTTGCAATCTGTATAATTATCTCATCTTGAATGTGGCAGAAAATTAAAAATTACTATCATTTTGTCCAGGCTTTTTTGGCTGCTCTCATCTTCAATTTTCCATCTAAGGATTTAGTTATCATTGGCGTAACCGGCACGGACGGCAAAACTACTACCGTTCAGATGATTTATGAGATCTTAAAAGCAGTAGGTTTCAAAGTTTCTATGATTTCATCAGTTGCGGCCAGAATTGGTCCTAAAACCTTTGATACCGGTTTCCATGTTACTACGCCTAATCCTTGGCAAGTCCAAAAGTTTTTGAAAAAGGCGGTTGATTTGGGTAGTCAATATTTCGTATTAGAAGCGACTTCCCATGGCTTGGATCAAAATCGCTTAGCTTTCGTTAAATTTAAGGTTGCGGTTATCACTAACATTTCTCATGAGCATTTGGATTATCACAAAAGCTGGCAAAGTTATGCTCAAGCCAAAGCCAAACTTTTTAAAAATGTCAACTTTTCAATCCTTAATGCCGATGACAGATCATTTGATTTTCTAAAATCAAAGGTAGATGGTCAGGCTATTACCTATTCTCTCAACTCTTCGGCTGATTTTAACCTTAAAAATTTTCCCCTCAATCTAAAAATTGTCGGCGATTACAACTTGGCCAATGCACTGGCTGCTGCTGTAGCCACCAGTACTTTGGGTATCTATAAGTCCAAAATCCAAAAGGCCTTAAATAACTTCAAAGGAGTTTTAGGCAGAATGGAGGAGATCAATCTTGGTCAGAATTTCAAGGTAATCGTCGATTTTGCACATACCCCAAATGCTCTAGAACGATCTCTTAGAACTATAAAATCCCAAGTTCCAAATCCCAAATCCAAATTGATTGCCGTTTTCGGCGCAGCTGGAGAGCGCGATAAGACAAAAAGAAGTCTGATGGGCAAAACTGCAGCCGAAGGCGCCGACATTTCAGTCTTAACTGCCGAAGATCCCAGAAGTGAGAAGGTCGAAGATATCTGTGATCAGATCGCCAAAGGATTAACATCAAGAGGGAAAAAAGAGAATAAAGATTTTTATCAAATTTATGATCGGGTAAAGGCCATCGAATTTGCCGTCAAGTTAGCGCAAAAAGACGATATTGTTGCACTTTTTGGTAAGAGTCACGAAAAAAGTATAACCTACGGTAAAAAAGAGTATCCTTGGGATGAGTTTAAAGTTGTTAAAAAGGCTATCGAAAGGAGACTAAATGCAAAATAAAAAACTTCCATTCGCGGTCATTGTGCTTGCCGCTGGTGAAGGCAAGAGAATGGAATCAAAATTATCTAAGGTTCTTCATAGAATTGCCGGAAAGCCGATGATTGTTCGGACTATTGAAATCTTAAAACGGGTCAATCCGTATGAGATAATAATCGTCGCCAATCCCCAAAATCTTGTCGCAATCAAAAAAGAAATCCCTCAAGATGTTAAATATACGATACAAAAATCTCCATTGGGAACAGCTGATGCAGCAAGTTGTGGCCTAAAACTTGTCGATAAGAACATGCTAACCGTAGCCGTAATGTACGGAGACGACAGTGCTTTTTATCGACCAGAAACTATTCTTGAAGTTTTTAAGCATCATCAAGATTCAGATGCAACCCTGACCTTTGTCACAGTTAAAAAGGACGATCCAACAGATTTTGGTCGGATAGTTAGAAAGGATGGCAAAGTTGTCTCAATTGTCGAGGAAAAAGATACCTCAGCGGTACAAAAAAAGATTAATGAAGTAAATGCCAGTCTTTATTTTTTTGATAAGCGTTGGCTTTTGCAAAATTTGACAAAAATTAAACCTTCCCCAGTAACAAGTGAGTTATACATCACGGATTTAATCGCCATTGCAACAGGGGATAATCAAAAAGTCGAAACATTCCCCCTTGGGGACGAGAATGAGTGGCAGAGTGTTAATACGAAAGAAGAGCTTTTAGCAGTCAACCTCAACTTTCAGAAGAGAATCCATATTATGGGGATTGCCGGTGCAGGAGCAGCCGCTATCGCTGGAATAGCCAAAGCTACAGGCTTTGAGGTTACTGGCTGCGATTTAAATCCCAAATCTCCCTATACTCAAAACTTAAAAATTAAGATTAGAAGTGGCCACAATCCTTCACACATTGAAGATATAGGAATGTTAGTTATTTCTCCAGCAGTTTTGAAATTTAATCCAAAAAATCAAGAACTTAAATACGCCAAAGAGGTCCAAATCCCAATTCTGACTTGGCAAGAATTCCAAGGAAAATATTTACAAAAAGATAAATTCGTAATATGTGTTGCCGGCGCCTACGGAAAATCAACAACAACAACGATGATCGCCAAAACCCTAACGGACTTGGGAAAGGATCCTACCTGTGAAATTGGCGCAACTGTTTTAGAATGGCAGCAAAATTTTAGGGTCGGTAAATCAAATTATTATGTTTGCGAAGCCGATGAGTATAATGACAACTTTTTAAATTATCAGCCGGATATCGCGGTAGTCTTAAATCTTGACTGGGATCATCCGGATTATTTTAAAACCAAAAAGCAGCTTTTTGGGTCCTATAAAAAATTTGTCAGTAAAATTAAAAAAAATGGTACTCTCATAATTCCCAATACTTGGAATTTTACCCAACTGACAAAATTTATCAGAAAAGATATTAAAGTTATCAAGATTGGTGACTTTGGCAAGCTCGATCTTTCGATAATTGGTGATTTTAGGAGTGAGAATGCTAATGCTGCTTTAACAGTAGCCAAAGTTTTAGGACTTAATATTACCAAAGCTAAAAAATCAATCGAAAACTTCAAAGGAATTGCACGAAGACTCGAATATAAAGGAGAGGTTAATGATGTCAAAGTTTATGATGATTATGCTGTCCAGCCATATACAGTACTTAAAACTGCTAATGCTTTAGAAGAGAAATTTAAAGATAAAAAGGTTGTGCTTGTATTTGAACCCCATACTTTTTCAAGAATAAAAACATTCTTTAATGATTTTGTCAAAAATCTTAAAAAGTCAAGGGTTGATAAAATTTTGGTAACGGAAGTTTATGCCGCTCGCGAAAAAGGGGATAGAAGTAAACTAGCCCAAAAACTGGCGCAATCAGTAGGTCCCAAAGCAACATTTACCGGATCCCTAAAAGAAACGGCAATGTATTTAAAAAATCATTTAGCTGATTTTGATATTATCCTCTTAATGGGCGCAGGTGATGTTTACAAGCTTTATGAGATGCTTTTATGATTCAAAGTCTTGATCAAATTAAAGAAGTTTTAGGCCCGCTTCGCGTTTATGAAAACGAGCCCTTAAAAAAACATACCTACTTTAAAATCGGCGGACCAGCCAAGCTTTTCTTCGAAGCAAAAAGTGTGGACGATTTAAAACTTGCTCTTGAAACTGCGCATCTGTACAAAATTCCTTTTGTGGTCTTAGGCGGAGGAGCCAATGTTTTAGTTTCTGACAAAGGTTTTGATGGTTTTGTTATCAAAAATCGGGCAGAAGCAATTAAGCTAGTTGGCGTTAAAGGTACCATCAATAAGCACGGTCGGGGCATTAAAAGCGCCTTAGTTTGGGCAGCATCCGGGACTTTAATGAATCAGTTGGCACGTTTTACCATCGATCAGGGTTTGGCGGGTTTAGAATTTTTACTTTCAGTACCGGGAACAATTGGTGGAGGCCTTAAAATTAATGCCCATTTTGAAGTTGAAAAAGGAGAATTTATCGGCGATAGAGTGGTCACAGCCTCTCTTTTTAATCCGAAAAAGGGCGACTTTAAAAATGTCGATCAAGCCTATTTTAATTTTGCCTATGACTCATCCAAAATTCAAAAAACCGGTGAGATTGTTCTTGAGGCTGTGTTCCGCCTTAATACAGCCAGTGATAAAGCAGATCTTTGGCAAAGAGCGATGGATAATGTCAAACGCCGCAACCAAGAACAACCAATTGGCGTGGCTTGTTCGGGTTGTATCTTTCGCAATATTTCAGATAGTGACGCCAAACGTCTAGCTACACCTCGCTTGACAACCTCAACTGGCTACATTATTGAAAGCTTGGGTCTTAAAGGGACAAAAATTGGTGATGCCCAAATTTCCGCGAGTCATGCTAATTTTATTATTAATACCGGTGAAGCTAAAGCACAAGACGTGTTAGAATTAATAAACCTAATCAAAGAAAAAGCTAAAAACACTTACGGTCTTAACCTTAAAGAAGAAATATTCTATATAGGCGATTTCAATGAATAATATTCTAAATCCGAAGCTCGAAACAAGAATCGATTCGTATCAGTATCCATTAGTATATTGGTATCGATGCTAATATGCGAATTCATACTAATTATGCAAATACAAGTAACTGAAGTTTCGATATTCGAATTTCCTCCGAAGGAGATCAAGTGGCTAAATTAGAAATTACTGGAGGGGCGAAACTTTCTGGCCAAATAAAAGTCGCCGGCAATAAAAATTCGGTTTTACCGATAATGGCCGCTTGCCTTTTAACAGAGGATACTTGTGTTTTGGAAAATGTTCCCAATATTTCTGATGTGGCTATTATGGCCAAATTGCTTGAAATCTGCGGCGCCAAAGTTTCAGGCGTTGGTACCCCCAAATTGACCATCAATTGTCAAACAGTCAAAGCGGCTGATTTCCCTCCTCTTTTAACTGAGAAACTGCGAGCTTCGGTTCTTCTTTTGGGGCCGCTGCTTTCTCGGGTGGGTAGAATTAAAATGGGTTACCCGGGCGGAGATATTATTGGCAGAAGACCGCTTGATTCCCATATTCAAGCAATTGAAGCGCTTGGTGCAAAAATAGAGGAGAAAAATAACTACTTTATGGCCAATGTTGCCAAACTTAACGGTGCGGAAATATTTTTACAGGAGGCTTCGGTTACTGCAACCGAAAATGCCGTAATCACTGCCAGCATGGCGCATGGAGAAACAATCATTAAAAGAGCAGCTTCAGAACCGCATGTTGTTGATCTTTGCCAATTTCTAATCAAAATGGGCGCCGATATTTCTGGAGTCGGCACCAATGTCTTAAAAATTATGGGTGTTAACAAACTATTTGGAACCACTCACCAAATTAGACCAGATCATATCGAGGTGGGTACTTTTGCAATTCTGGCGGCGGTTACTACGGGTACTATCGAAATTTCGCCGATTATTAAGGAAGATTTGGATATGATTTTGATGACTCTTTCTCGATTTGGCGTAAATTACAAAGTCGAGAAAGAAAGTTTAATAGTTTCTGATGCAAAACTTAAGGCACAAGAAAAGGTAGTTACCGATGTTTGGCCGGGATTTCCAACAGATCTGATAGCGCCCATGATTGTTTTGGCTACTCAGGGAGAGGGTGCTACTATTCTTCACGATTGGATGTACGAATCGCGAATGTTTTTTGTTGATAAGCTGCTTTCAATGGGTGCCAAGGTGGTTATTGCCGATCCTCACCGGGTCTTAGTCTACGGACCGTCTAAACTTCGCGGTCAAAGGCTTGACACCCCCGACATTCGTGCTGGTATTGCCTTAGTCATTGCCGCTTTGGCAGCTTTCGGTAAAAGCCAGATCGATAAGGCAGAACTTATTGAAAGAGGTTATGAAAATATAGTCGAGCGTTTGTCCACTTTGGGCGCTAAAATTAAAAAAATCAGTTAGAAATGCCAAGTAATGGCCTATAAACTTTTTACTTCGGAGTCTGTTTCCGCAAGCCATCCTGATAAAATTTGCGACCAAATCTCCGATGCAATTTTGGATGAGTGTATTCGTCAAGATTCCACCAGTCGAGTGGCTGTAGAAACTTTGGTGACTACCAACAAATTGGTTCTGGCCGGTGAAGTAAAAACTACTGCTAAAGTCAATTTTGAAAAAGTAGCCAGAGAAGTAGTGCAACGCCTTGGTTATGATCAAAAAATTTACCATTTTGACTGGCGAAGTATCGATGTTATGACATTTATCCATGAGCAATCACCAGATATTGCCCAAGGAGTAGAGACAGGTGGCGCTGGAGACCAAGGGATGATGTTTGGTTATGCCTGTCGTGAGACTCCCGAGCTTATGCCCATGCCAATAACCCTTGCCCATGAAATTGTTAAAAAAATCGACAAGGCCAGAGAAAGCAAAAGGCTTTCCTATCTAAGGCCTGATGGTAAGTCTGAAGTCACCGTTGAGTATCAAAATGGTCTTCCCAAAAAGGTAGTTAAGGTTATTGTAGCTGTTCCTCATGATCCGGCTGTATCAGAAAATCAGGTTTCTCGGGATATTTATGAAGTAGTTATCAGACCAGCTCTTAAAAAATATGGTTTCACAATTGCTTACCAGAATACTATCTGTAATGGTACTGGCAAGTGGGCAATTGGCGGTCCGGCTTCCGATACTGGAGTAACTGGCAGAAAGGTAGCTGTTGACACTTATGGCTCGATGGCCAGAGTCGGGGGAGGCTGTTTTTCCGGCAAAGACCCGACCAAGGTTGACAGGTCGGCAGCTTATGCAGCCCGGTTTATTGCCAAAAATATTGTGGCTAAGAAATTAGCCGACAGATGTGAAGTTCAACTGGCATTTGTTATCGGTAAACCCTGTCCTGTGGCACAAGCGATTGAAACCTTTGGGACAGATAATGTTTCACCGGCAAAAATAGAAAATTTTGCTTGGAGCCTTTTGGAACTTTCAGTTGAGGGAATCATTAAAAGTCTTGATCTTCGCAAACCTATTTATCAAAAAACTGCCTCCTACGGTCATTTCGGCAGAGAAGGATTTAGCTGGGAAAAAATTGTTTCATGAAGAAAAAAATCAGAGTGGCAGTTCTTATGGGTGGTAAATCCGCCGAACATGAAATATCTTTGGCTTCTGGTAGGGAAGTGGCTAAAAATCTCGATCCCAATAAATATGAAGTTTTACCAATTATTATTTCCAACGACGGCATCTCTTTCCAGTTAAATAATAAAAAATATCCTCTTAGTCAATTGTCAATTGTCAATTGTCAATTGTTTTTTATCGCCATGCATGGTCCATACGGAGAAGATGGGGCTATCCAAGGTTTTTTGGAATTGATTTGTGTTCCTTACACCGGCTCGAAAGTTTTAGCTTCAGCCTTAGGTATGGACAAAATTTCCTCAAGGAAATTATTTACTCATGCAGGTCTAAAAGTACCCAATCATCTTATTGTAAAGAAGAACGATCAACTAAAACCGATTTGGCATAAATTTAAACCACCCGTTTTTGTTAAACCCCACAATCAAGGATCTTCAGTTGGCACAACCAAGGTTAGCAAAAAGAAGCATTTGAAAAAAGCCTTAAACTTAGCCTTTAGTTTTAGTCCCTTAACTTTAGTCGAGGAATTTATTGACGGTATTGAAATCACTTGTCCGATCTTAGGCAATGATCGTCCTCAAGCCCTGCCTTTGATCGAAATTGTTCCTAAAAAAGAATATTTCGATTACGAAGCTAAATACGATGAGAAACTCTGCGATGAAATTGTGCCGGCCAGAATCGGAAAGTCCTTAACCAAAAAAGCCCAAAACACAGCTCTTTTAGCCTACCAAACCCTTGGCTGCCGGGGTTTTGCTAGGGTCGACATGATTACCAAAGATAATGATGTCTATGTTTTGGAGGTTAACACTATTCCCGGTCTAACCCCAGTTTCCCTTTTTCCTAAATCCGCCGCCTCAATCGGAATTTCCTACTCTAAGTTATTGGATAAAATTGTTATGTTTGCCCTCCAAAAATGATAAAGTTAATCAGGAAAATTTTAGGCAAAGAGTATATCCCTCTCAATAAAGTTTTAATAGCTCAAAAAAGGTTAATTCAAAACTATCAATATTTGGCAAAACTTCAAAAAAACCTAGCAATTGCTCCTGTTTTAAAAAGTAACGCCTATGGTCATGGAATCGTTCAAGTTGCAAAACTCCTTGAGAGTCAAAGTCCTCCGATGTTTTGCGTGGATAGTCTTTATGAAGCATATTTGCTTTTAAAAGCACAAATTAAGAGTCCTATTCTGATCATGGGTTATATTCACCCTACCAGTCTTAGGGTTAAAAAACTACCTTTTTCTTACGCTGTTTTTAACAGCGAGCAACTAGAAGTAGTTAATAGATATCAAAAAGGCTGCGAAATCCATATTAAGGTTGACACCGGTATGCATCGTCTGGGTGTGATGATGCAAGATTTACCAGGGTTTATCGAAAAGCTAAGGGATTATAAAAATATCAAAGTATCAGGACTTATGAGCCACATTGCCTACCAGGAAAGCTTAAAAGAAGAACTTTCAAAGAAGCAACTTATCAATTTCCAAAAAGCTAATACTCTCTTGAAAGAGGCTGGCTTTAAGCCGAAATGGTTGCACCTTGCGGCATCTGGTGGAATACTAGCCAAAGATGCAGTTAAGATCTCTAAAATTTCCAATATGGCCAGAGTTGGTTTGGGTCTTTATGGTATCGATTTAACTGGTAAACATCAAGAGCTCAAACCAGTGTTAAAAGTTACTTCAAAAATAGTTCAGATTAAAAGACTTGAAAAGGGAGATAAAATCGGTTATACGGGGACGTTTATCTGCGATCGGGAAATGTTAATAGGAGTTCTCCCGATTGGTTACAATGATGGTGTTGACCGAAATCTGTCCAACAAAGGATTTGTGATAATTACTGGCAAGCCGTGTCAAATCGTTGGTAATGTTAGTATGAATATTACAACTGTTGATTTATCTTCCATCAAAAATCCACAGGTTGGCCAAGAGGCAATCATTTTTTCTGACAATCCCATCCATCCTAACTCAATCGCCAATGCTTCCGGAATCGTTGATAGAATTCCTTATGAACTCTTAGTTCATTTATCGGAGACTTTCCTCAAAAGAGAAGTGATTTAGGTTTCATATATTCTCTAGAAAAATAAAAATAGGTTCAAAAACATCACAATTTCTGACATATCAGAAAATGTGATGGAGTTGAATTTGACTATTTGCTTTACCCCATAGTATGATTTGTTAATAGCAAGCGAGATATATCAGCAGGTCGCCTTGGCACAGAACCTTCGGTTCTTCATGTCAATGGCGCTCCTCTGATATATAATTCCTCGCACAGCTCGAAATTATAATACAAACTCCATGTTAAATTTAAACGTTTATCGCGAAGTTAAAAGTTGGAAAAAACCACTTCACCTATCAAGAACGATTTTGGCCAAGAATTATTTAAAGTTACTACCTCAAATCGAAATTATCGGTATTACCGGCTCTGTTGGCAAGACCTTGACTCAAAACGCTATTGCCTCTGTTCTGTCTCAAAAGTATAAAGTCGCTGTTGGCGACGAAAATCTTGATCCAACCTTTCGTATTCCCAAAACAATCCTTGCTACCAAGCCTTGGCATCAAAAAATGATTTTGGAATATGGAGTCGAGCATCCGCACGATATGGATTATTACTTATCGTTGGTTAAGCCAAAGATCGCAGTCGTGACGGCGATTGCTCCCACTCACACCAAATACCTTGGTGATGTTAACGGGGTATTCCGGGAAAAGGTAAAGCTTATTGAGTCTTTGCCCAAAACTGGTCATGCAGTTCTTAATATCGACGACACCTATTGCCATAAGATGGCAGCAAAGACTAAAGCACACATTTGGTGGTTTGGTCAAAAGGCTAAGGATGGGGTTAAAATTTCCCATTATTCTCAAAATCTCAAAGGGTCAAAATTCCGTTTACATTTCAATGGACAAAAAGCTTCTGTCTCTACCAAAGTTGTTGGCAGGCATCAATTGACTTCCGCCTATGCCGCCGCTACTTGCGGTATTATTTGTGGTTTAACCCTCAAACAAATTGCCAAGGGTTTGTCGCAAACAAAACCGCCCCAACATCGCCTAAACTTAATCGTCACCAAAAATATCAGTATCATTGATGATTCCTATAATGCTTCGCTAAAAGCAGCAATTGAAGCCATAAACACGCTTTTAGCCTTAGGCAAACGAAGACCAAAAGTTGCTGTCTTTGGCGAAATGAAAGATTTAGGATCATTATCCAAAAGCCAACACCAATCATTAGGCGCCAAAGTCGCCAAGTCAAAAATTAAGTACCTATTCACCGTTGGTAAAGTGGCCCAGATAATTGCTAAAAGCGCCAGAAAGCACAAGTTTGGTGGCAAAATAATTAACGTCGTCACGACTAACGAGGCCATTAAAGAAATCAAAAAGGTAGTGACCCACAAAAGTTTAGTTCTTGTAAAAGGTTCTCGGCATGCCCATTTGGAGAGAATTGTCTATGGACTTCTTCATAAATCAACAAAAATCAACTGTCATCACTGTGGCGAGCTGAAATAGGGTAGAATAAAAGGAGTATCAAGTGTACCAATAGTACCATGAGTACCAAAGGCTAAAGAAAAAAAAGCTGTGGTACTCTTTAAAATATATGGTTCAAATCTTAGGTCTAGTCCTTCTTTCTTTTTTTGTAATTAGCGTCCTTTTAGTCCCTTTTATCAATATTCTCTATAAAATTAAATTTCAGCGCCAAAAACAAAAAACTCGCGATATTTTTGAAGTCAGGACACCGATTTTCGACAAGCTTCATGCTCATAAAATAGGTACGCCGGTTGGCGGCGGTGCTTTGATTATTTTCGTCGTGACGATTTTGTACCTTCTGGCAATAAATTTAATACCTACTCTTGGAATAGAACGAACAGCCATTTATCCCTACAAAAAAGAGGTCCAGATTTTAATTTTTACATTTTTATCTTTTGGTCTTTTGGGAGCTTATGATGATCTTCGCAAAACTTTTGGTTTTAAAAAAACCAAATTCTGGGGTTTGAGATTTCGCTATAAATTTTTAGCCCAGTGGATTTTAGCCACACTTATCGCAGCTATGCTTTTTTGGCAGTTGGGTATAGACATAGTTAATGTGCGATTTTTTGACGTTGTAAATCTTGGATATTTTTATATCCCATTTGCTGCGTTTGTGATTGTAGCCTTTGCCAATGCGGTTAATGTTTCCGATGGGCTTGACGGCTTAGCATCCGGACTTTTGGTCATTTGTCTAGTGGCGTTTCTGATTATGTCTAGCTCTATTTTAGATACGACATTATCAACTTTTATTGGTTTATGGATCGGCGCCTTAATTGCTTTTTGCTACTTTAATATTTGGCCAGCCAGAATTTGGCTTGGAGATGTCGGAGCTTTGTCCTTCGGAGCAACGCTGGCCGTGTCTGGCTTACTTTTAGGTAAACCAATAGCCTTGGCGATTATTGGGGGAATGTTCGTTGTAGAGATTTCCTCATCACTACTGCAACTTTTGTCAAAAAAGCTCAGAGGCAGAAAAATTTTTGAAGTAGCTCCGGTTCATCTGTGGTTGCAACTTAAGGGTTGGCCGGAAGCAAAAATTGTTTCTAGATTCTGGCTTGCCCAGGTTATGCTTGCCGTATTGGGCCTTTGGCTTTCATTTTTCTAGAGAAATGGCCGATAATAGTCCTATTGGAATTTTTGATTCTGGTGTCGGACAACTTTCTATTTTAAAAGAAACAAAAAAAATCCTTCCCAAAGAAAATTTCATAATTTTTGCAGATTATGCTCATCATCCATTCGGGCAAAAAACCAATTTTCAAATCAAGAAATATACCCTCGACGCTTGCAAGTTTCTTCAAGGAAAGCACAATATTAAATTATTAATTGTTGCTTGCAACACGGCCTCTGTTGCCGCACTAGAATTTTTGAGAAAAAAAATTAAAATTGCAACTATCGGTGTTGTTCCCGCCGTCAAACCCGCATTTGAAAAATCCAAGAATATTCGTGTAGCAATTATGTCAACTGTAGCAACCGCTGAAAGCAGTTATCTTGATCGCCTAATTCAAGAATTCGCAAATCCCAAAAATGTTTTGAAACTTGATTGCCCAGGGTTAGAGGCGGCAATTGAGGCTTCTAACAATAAAGAAATCGATAAGCTTTTGGGAATCTACACAGAAAAAATAAAAAGATTCAAAGCTAAAACTGTTGTTCTTGGTTGCACCCATTATCCTCTTATAAAAAATTTAATCGCAAAAAAACTCCCCTCGGAAATCGTACTTATTGATTCCGGCAAGGCAATAGCCAAACGTATTAAAGAGATACTCACCAGAAGTGATCAACTTTCACAAGAAAGATTAAATGATATTTTTTACACAACGAAAGATCCAAAAATTTTCGCCAAAAGGGTTTCTAATTTTCTAAAATATAAGGTAATAGCCAATCATGTCGTCGTCTGACTTTATAGTATCCATACTTTAATGATTTAAATAATTAAAGAGTTTACGTTTGATGAAAACCATTAAGGATAAAAAGATAGCAATCATAGGTTTTGGGAAAGAAGGTGTTTCGGCTGCCAACTTTTTAGGCTCAGAAAATCAAATCATAATCATTGATCAAAAATCAAAGGAGGCAATAGATAATGTTTTTTTTAAATCTTTAAACATCAAACGTTTTGAATTCTTTCAAATTCAAAACGTGCCTAGTGGCCTAAAAGTCGATTACATAGTTCGTTCTCCAGGAGTCCGACCGGATGATAATACAATATTGAATCTTAAAAAAAATGGGGCGCAATTAACATCTCCGACAAAAATATTTTTTGATCTTTGCCAAAGCGAAATTATTGGCGTAACCGGCACCAAAGGTAAGGGCACAACGGTAACTCTAATTTATGAAATGCTCAAAAGCCAAATTAATAATGTTTTTTTAGCCGGCAATATCGGCACGCCTGCCCTTGAAATCCTGCCAAAAGTTGACAGGCAAAGTATTGTTATTCTGGAGCTATCCAGTTTTCAGCTTATTGATCTTAAAAAAAGTCCCCATATAGCCGTTATTCTGATGATTACCTCAGAACATCTTGATTGGCATCAAGATACACCTGAATATCGGCGCGCGAAGGAATCAATTGTTTCATTTCAAAACGAAAATGATTTTGCCATTATTAATCAAGATTTTGAAGTTTCAGGGAATTTTGCCCAAAGGACCAAGGCCAAGGTCTATTTTATTTCAACAAAGCAAAAAACTAATGGCGTTTATCTGGAAAGTGATTCAATCCTATCCGAAATCGGCAAAAGTGAAGAAATCTGTAAAACTTCACAGATACTTCTGCCAGGAGCCCACAATTTACAAAATGTTTTGGCTGCCGTAGCTTGCGCCAAGATCTATAACATCAAAACAAAAAACATCACCTTAGTACTTAAAACTTTTAAGGGCTTAGTTCACAGGTTACAATTGGTTAGAGAATTTAAAAATATCAAGTTTTATAACGATTCCTTTTCAACGATTCCGGAAACAACTGTGGCTGCCATTGAGGCATTTCGCCAGCCAAAGATCTTAATACTTGGCGGTTCATCAAAAAACTCCGATTTTAGTCTGCTTGCCCAAGAAATTAATCAGAATAAAAGTATTAAAGCAATCATCCTTGTCGGTCAGGAAGCAACAAGAATCAAAAAAGCAATCGCCAAATCAGGAGGTACTGACGCTAAAATAATAGAAGGAGCTAACAATATGCATCAAATCATAAGTCGTGCATACCAAGAGGCAAAGTCCGGTGATGTGGTTATTCTATCGCCAGCCTGTGCGTCATTTGATATGTTTAAAAATTATCAGGATCGGGGAATGCAATTTATAAAAGAGGTTAAAAATTTAAAGTAAAAATTATGGAAGATAAAAGTCAGGTCTTAAAATCCCAAAAAGCAAAAATCGACATCTGGCTTTTGGGTGCAACAACTCTTCTGGTTTTAATTGGGCTTTTGGTAATCTATGATGCTTCTGTAGTTGCAGCTTATCGCGATTTCGGCGATAAACTTTACTATTTTAAAAATCAGCTCATTTGGGCTAGTCTTTCTTTTATGGCGCTGGGATTTTTCAGTTTTTTCAATTACCGTAAACTTTTGAGACTAAGCTTGCCGATTATGGGACTGGCTGCACTGCTTCTGATATTGGTTTTGATACCCCATATCGGAACCGAGGCTTACGGGGCTAAACGCTGGATTAATCTGGGCAGTTTTACCTTTCAGCCGTCTGAATTTGCCAAGCTTGCCATTATTTTTTATGCAGCTTCGATAATGGTCAAATTTGAAAACTTTAAGATTAGCCTAAAGGATATTGCACTTGTTTTATTTTTGCCTGTATTTTTGCTCACCTTCCTTGTTTTGGTTGAACCGGATTTAGGAACTTCCTTAATGTTTATAGGTATAGCGATGGTGATTTACTTTGTCGGCCGTGCGCCACTATGGCATTTTTTAATGCTAGTTCCGGTTATTGTTGCTGCTGGGGTAACAGCGATTATTACTCAACCTTACAGACTTGAAAGGTTAAGGTCTTTTATTGATCCAAGTTACGATCCTCAGGGTGCTTCTTACCAAATAAGCCAGATCATTACAGCACTTTCTGCCGGTGGTCTCAAAGGCGTGGGACTCGGGTATTCTCGAAGCAAATTTGCCTTTATTCCCGAAGTGCACAGCGATGCCATTTTTGCTGTATTTGTCGAAGAATTAGGCTTCATCGGTGCCATTTTTCTGATCTCACTGTTTTTATTTTTAATAACCAGAGCGCTGACCATTGCCAGGCAAAGTCCAGATTATCAAGGGAAAATATTGGCCATGGGTATCGTTGGTCTTTTATCACTACAGATATTATTTAACTTAGCCTCAAATGTTGCACTCGTTCCCTTAACTGGAGTGCCTCTTCCTTTTATTTCATATGGAGGCTCATCATTATTTGTAACTATGTCGGCTATTGGCATTCTCTTAAATATTAAAAGACAAGGATGAAAAAAATTGTTATTTGCGGTGGGCACTTAACTCCTGCCTTGGCACTTATTGAGCAGTTTGAAAATGATAAAAATTGTCAAATTTTGTTTTTCGGGCGAAAATATGCAACTGAAGGCTCAGAAAGTTTATCTGCCGAATATCGCGTTATTACCCAAAAAGGAATCCGTTTTTTTTCAGTAGAAACTGGCAGACTTCAGCGTAAATTTACTAAGTTTACTATTCCTTCTCTTCTAAAAATACCCTTGGGATTTCTGGAGTCGTTTATTTTTTTGCTTATTGAAAGACCCACTCTTATTATTTCCTTCGGAGGTTATCTGTCGGTACCAGTAGTATTTAGCGGTTGGCTTTTAGGCATTGCTACAATTGCTCACGAACAATCGATAATACCGGGACTTGCTACCAAAATAAACTCTATTTTTGCCAAGAAGCTGTTTCTTTCCTGGCCGCAAACTCTAAGTTACTTTCCAAAAGAAAAATGTCAGGTAATTGGCAATTTAATTAGAAAGTCGATATTTAAAACAAGTGCTAAGTCGATTAAAATTAGTCAATTTCTCAACAAAAGTAAAAAGTTGATCTTGATAACCGGTGGCAATCAAGGCTCGCATTTTTTAAATAAGCTGGTATTTACCTCCTTAGATATTTTTGACAACTATCATATTTTTCATCAGGTCGGAACAGCTAACTTCAAAGGCGATTGGGATTTTGCCGCAAGACTAAAGCAAAAAAACTATTTGGCCATCGATTACATCCAACCGGAAGATATTGGGGCAGTTTTAAATAAAGCGTCCGTTGTCATTTCAAGATCCGGAGCCAATACGGTTTGGGAACTGGCGGCTTTAGCAAAACCGGCAATTCTAGTGCCCTTGCCAATTGCTGCTTTAGGTGAACAAAAAGCCAATGCCAAGATTCTAGAAAAGGCCGGCTCGTCAATTGTCATTGGACAAAAAGATACAGATTCAAAAGTTATAAAAACGGCTGTTGGCCAAATAATCACCGACTATGCAAAATACAAAAATGACGCCCAAAAATTCCAAAAAACCCTGCCTCTTGATGCCGCCTTAAAAATGGCTCTTTTTATCCGCAAATTTTGTGTCTAAAAGGTATACTTAAAGTATGTCGCTAGTTTTCAAACCTGCCCTAATTTTTGCAGTTATTATTCTAATTATTGTCTTTGCGCTGTTTTATTCACCGTTATTCAAAGCCCAAAAAATAGATATTTCTCAAAATCAGGATTGTCTTAAAGCCCAAGATGTCTTTGATGCGCTTAAAAATTCCAAAAATCTATTTTTTATTTCCAAAGGAAAATTAGAAAATACGCTCAAAAGCCAATATAGCTGTATTGGGAATATTGAGGTTGGTAAGAAATTTCCTTCTAAACTGGAAATTAAGATTACTGTTAAAGAACCAGTGGTTAAAATTGAAGGGACTAATTTCATGTTAACTGATGATGGACAGGTTACAGAAGGCATTTCACAAAAAGATAATCCGATCATTTTTTTACCACCGGAGGTTAAAGTTGTTTTAGGCCAAAAGATTTCCGACCCGACGGCAATTTTTGCAATTCAAACGACATCCAAACTTTTAAAATCCGATTTTTTGCCCGTCAATGTCCGCATCGTGGGTAATGATGAAGTGGTAATTTATAATCAACAGGGGCAACTGGCTATTTTTTCTTCAAAAAAAGATAAAGAAGTACAGGTTGACTCTTTACAGCAAGTTATATCTAAAGCTAAAATAGAGTCTGCAAAAATTGCCAAAATCGACTTGCGCTTTGATAAACCGGTCATTAGCTATCGCCAATAAAAAAACTCTTGGTACCCGTGGTACTCTTGATACTCGTGGTACTCTTTAAATTATGTCTAAAGATAAAGTTGTGGTTGGTATTGATGTTGGTTCCTCCAAAGTTACTACGATTATCACTACAGTCCAAGCTGCGTCTTCCGTTAATATAATTGGCGTATCTTCCCAACCTTCACGCGGTCTTCGCAAAGGCCAGGTTGTCGATATTGATGAGGCGGTAGCTTCGATAACTGCCTCGCTTGAGGCTGCAGAACGGATGGCCGGATATTCTGCAGGAACCGCTTTTGTTTCTGTTGACGGTACCCACATCGAGTCGCAAAATTCCAAAGGCGTGGTTGCGGTATCTGATCCCCATGGTGAAATCTCGCAAGACGATGTCATGCGAGTAATTGAAGCGGCCCGGGCAATTTCACTACCTTCATCAAGAGAAATTCTGCATGTGATTCCAAGATATTTTATTGTCGATTCGCAAAGCGGCATTAAGGATCCCATTGGCATGAATGGAGTCAGAATGGAGGTTGAAACCCATATAGTAACCGGAGCAACGACTGCTCTTCGTAATATCGCCAAATGCATTTCAACTATCGGTATTGACGTTGAAGGAATGGTCTTTTCCGGCTTGGCCTCGTCTTATTCGGTGTTAACCGACACCGAGCGCGAACTGGGCGTAATTTTAGTCGATTTCGGCGGAGGTACAACCGATATCTGCATTTTTGTTGAAGGCGCTCCGGCTTATTGTTCGGTTTTACCAATCGGTGCCAGAAATGTGACTAATGACTTGGCAATTGGACTGAGGATTTCACTTGATTCGGCAGAAAAAATCAAGCTTGCCCTTTCTCGTCCGCCTAAAATTGCCGTCGAAGTTGATGAAAAAGGAGAATCTGTCGATAAAAAAGAATCGGATGTACTTGATATCGCCAGTCTTTCAATTGACGAGGATATCCGTAATGTTTCTAAAAAAACCTTAACTGACGGCATTATGAAGCCAAGAGTCAGGGAGATTTTAAATATGGTTAAATTGGAAATTCAAAAGTCGAACTTTGCTGGTCTGACGCCCTCAGGTGTCGTTTTAACCGGCGGCGGCGCAGAAACTTGCGGTATGGTTGATTTGGCTAAACAAGAACTGGGGATGCCGGTTAGAATTGGCTTGCCTTCTGGTGCAACCGGTCTTGTTGATGAAGTTGCTTCACCGGCTTATGCCGCCAGTCTTGGTCTTGTTATCTACGGAGCTGACTATCAACAGGAAGAAGTCAGGTTGCCGTTGGTTGGCAGGATAGAGATAAAAGGTCTGGTTAACAAAGGTCTTGATCTAATTAAATCAATTCTTCCCTGATTCGGCACCACATCCGCCCAAAAAGGTATCACATAGTTCTTAAAAGTTCTCATGTGACTCCATATACAGGTTGCTCTGACAACGTATGGAACAATGATTTTTAGCCACTTTTCTTCTTTAAAAAATCTCTAAGAAAAAGTTTTTCATCAGATTTTCTCAAGGTTTTATAGAAAAGGAAGTGGTCTAGTCCAAACCAGCTCTCTGGAAAGCTGCCACCTTTTGTAAAGCCTCTATTTTTATAAAAAGTCAGATTATTTCTAGTTGTCCAGAGCTGTAATTTATGCGCACCTTCTTCTAGTGCATCTTTTTCCCAAAATGAAAGTAGTGCTGTAGCTGCTCCCTGTTTCTGGAATTTGGAATTCACTCCGAGCCAATGACCAAAGGCTATGCCCCCTTTTGTTTTGTTAGTTAATAAATAGCCTACCGGTATATCATCTTGGTAGGCGACGAAAAGATATTTATTGCCCTTTCTGATTTCTGCTTTCAGAAATGCTTTTGGGAGTTCTTCTTCAATCATGAATCTAACACTGTTCTTTGAGTAAAGAAAAAGACCGCCCTCAAGTGTTTTTCTCCACAATCTGTAAAAAACTTCGAATTGTTTTAGTGTACCTTTTATAACTTTTATATTTTCCACGGCTCAAATTGTAATACTTACTGGTTTTTTCTGCTATACTTTTGCGTATGGATGGATTAACGATAGCTAGCGTAATTGGATTTCTTACAACGACAGTTGCAATATTCGTAAAAGTGATAGGTCTTCCTGACCAGATAAAAAAGATTTATAAGCGTAAATCCACTGAAGGAATTTCAACGATTTTCTTTCTTTTAGCATTTGTTTCTTATTTTCTTTGGACAATACACGGAATTTATCAAAAAGATAATGTTCTTATCATCGGACAAGGAGCGGGAATGATAACAACGGGAATAATACTCGGACAGATTTTAATTTACAGAAATCGGAATTAGGGACGGTCCTGGGTTTGATTGATAGGATATTCCAAAATTAACATAGTTTAAAAGGTCACTTCAAATCTAGTTCGAAAACCGTCCCGTTGGAGCACAATGTAGTCTTAATCTGATTTCTTATCTTCATGATACAATTTCTGTGTGAAGATTAAGTATACAAAACATGCCGAAAAGAAATTTTCCGATCTTAGGATATTTGGAATTATTATTACCAAATCGAAAATTTCTGACACAATTAAAAACCCTAAATATCGCTCTTTGGACAACGACAATTCAATAGTTGCTACTGGTTTTGATAAAAGGCATAATCTCCGAGTAGTGTATAGAAAGCAAAAGAAATGATATAATTGTCATTACTTTCTACATTTACAGAAAGGGTAGATATGGCGAGAGTTAAATATCGTTATGATCAAGAAGATGATGTATTGATGGTTTTCCTTGGAAAAGGGAAGATCGATGATGCTCAACAGTCTGGAAATATTATTTCTCATTTATCGGCCAAAGGCGAGCTCTTGTTATTGGAAATTCTTAATGCCTCAAAATTTCTAAAAGAAACTTCTGAGGTTTTTCCTAAAGAAGTGAAGCAACAAGCACTTGCTTCATAAATTCAGTCCGAAAATCGTTCCATCACAATCACATCAGTATCTCATAGTTTGCCAATTTAGCTTCGGAATAGTATAATAATTCCCTCTATGGTAGAAAGACAATTACCGCCTTTAGTCGATCCGAAGGAATTGTTAGTAAAAAATTTTGAAAGAATACAGGTGGGTTTACTTGCCGAAGAACCATCTCCAGAATTATTAAGATGGACAACCACTTTAAAGGATGAGTCTGGTTTTGTATACCAAAAGCCAAACTGGTTTGTGATAAAGGCAAGTGAACTTGGAGTTCCTGCATATGTTATGCCCAGAGACTCAGACATACTTATGCATACACATCCCGAAGGCAGATGTCATAGAGACCACACACTGCCTAGTACCAATGATTTTTTAAATGCTAGTGATATGGCTATAAATTTAATAGCATCAGCTATTAGAATAACTAGATTTTGGCCAGTTGATGGTGAATTAAGAAAGTTACTCGAATTCATTACACATAGAGGTATGTTAACTATCAGTACTGAAGCTTATATAGAGCTTTTAAGGGAAAATGGTGCAAAATATGAAGTCCATCCTTGGGGAGAACTTGGACAAAACAAACTTTCAGAATATTTCAATTAGTTATAATTCTGAAATCGTCCCATTATAAAAATCTCGGCTCAAACACGACCTCAGTCTCTAGAAAAAACGTCCTAAGTGCGCAAATAGTGGGACACCAACATTCTTGCTCCTTGATATAATAGATCTGTGCCTACTGTAAATCTCTATTTTGTTCAACAGAAAAACAGTAAAGAACTACAATTCTTTGTCCCAAAGCTGAAAGAATTCCTTGCAGAAAAGCTTACCTGCGGAGATGTTAAGCTAACTACAAAAGAGATAAGTGTTAGATTCATACAAGTAAGTGGCGGAGAAATGATAGGCCGCGTGGAACTAGAGATTACTGCCCACTCTTTTTCCGAAAGAGTTCAGAAGCAAGACGAAATTTGTAGAGAAGTAATGGCTTATATTAAAGAAAATTTACCCTCTGTAGGAGACGTAAAAGTGTGGTTGAAATTATGTGAACTTGGCCACAGCTGGTAGTTATAAAATAGGTTCTAACGTCGTCTAGCCAGCGGAGCCAAATTTAAGTAAATATCGGCTCAAATTCTCTCTCTAGAAAATACCTCCTAAGTGCGTCGAGTCAAACTCGGTTAGTGGCGCTAACATTGGGGAGCCATCTTTCGCTAAAGCTACAGAATGGCGAGCGCCACTTTTTAGCCTCAAGTTTTTCATGATATACTTCTACAATCATGAATGAAGAATTGAAGGCGCTTTATAAAGCTGACGTTAACGAGAGGAAAAAACTTGGTTCTTCCAAAGTTGGTGCTGATGAAGAGCTTTTGGAACATGATAAGGAACGCAGGAAAAGAGTTAAGGAAATAATCGACTCTGGAGGTCTTAAGGTCGCCAAAGATTTTTATCATGCAGCCTTAATTTTTCAGCACGGAGAAGCCTCTAAAGACTTCCAAAAGGCAAATGAACTTGCGAGAAAAGCAATGGAAATGGGTGATGAAAGAGCAAAATGGCTTTTTGCAGCATCTCTAGATAGATGGCTTTTGTCGGTTGGCAAACCTCAAAAGTTTGGGACACAATTTATCCAAAACAGTCAAGGTGAATGGGAAGTGGTCCAACCTTTAGATGCATCAGTTACTGATGAAGAGAGAGCCAAATATAACGTGCCTCCTTTATCAAAGGCCTTGGAAGCTTTTAAACAAAAATACATGTAGTTCGAAAACCGTCCCCGAATTTTGCACCAAATCACAAAAGCCTCTACTACACTCATTATCTCCATCTAAAATTTTGCTCTTGCAAATAGATCTCTCCTGTGTTAAATTGTGTCGCAGCTTCAAGTCACCTCTAAACTGATAGGGAAAAATGTTAATAAAACCGGATGTCAATAAATTTGCCAAAATAAAAGTTTTAGGCCTTGGCGGCGGCGGCACCAACGCTTTAAATTCAATGATTTCCCAGGCGCAAATTCAGGGTGTCGATTTTGTGGCTGTTAATACGGACCAACAGCATCTTTTAGCGTCAGTTGCTCAAACAAAAGTTCAGATTGGAGATGGTATCACCAAAGGTCTGGGTGCTGGTGCTGATCCGGAAATCGGCAAAAGGGCAGCCGAGGAGTCGCTTGAGCGCATCAAAGAGGTTATAACCGGTGCCGACATGGCTTTTTTAACCTACGGTGCAGGCGGCGGAACCGGTACCGGTGGCGGTCCGATTATCGCTGATCTGGCGCACAAAATGGGTATTTTGACGGTGGCGGTTATTACCAAACCGTTTGCCTTTGAAGGTACCAGAAGAATGATTGTTGCCGATGAAGGCATTGAGAATCTGCGTGACAAAGTTGATACGCTAATTGTTATTCCCAATCAAAAACTTTTGGAGGTTGTCGATAAAAACGTTTCCTTGCTTGAAGCTTTTAAACTGGCAGATTCTGTCCTTTCGCAAGGTGTTCAGGGAATTTCGGATATTATCGTCATGCCGGGTCTAATCAATGTTGATTTTGCCGATGTCAAAACGATTATGACCAATGCCGGAACCACTTTGATGGGAGTCGGTACTTCCTCCGGTGAAAATCGCGCTTCAACCGCCGCACGTTCGGCCATTGCCTCGCCGCTTCTGGATGCTTCGATCGAAGGCGCCAGAGGTGTGCTTTTTAACATTACCGGCGGTCCGGATATGACCATGAACGAAGTTGATGAAGCTGCTAAGGTTATTACTGCTCAAGCCGACCCGGATGCCCAAATTATTTTTGGAGCGGCCATTGACGAAAAATTAATTGATCAGGTTAAAGTCACCGTTGTTGCTACCGGTTTTGACGAAAGTCGAAGGAGATTTGCCCAAATAACAACAATTGAGGAGCCTGAACAAAAAGCACTTACCCAAGAAGAGGTTACTCCGAGTGAAGACGGTCAAATTGACGAAGACCAATTCGATATTCCCACATTCTTGCGGCAAATTAGATAGTTACACTTTCCTCAATAGCTCGAAATAGCGTTGTCTTGATATTCCTGCTGTTTTTAAATTATTCTCAATAATAAATACTGGAATGTTTTTGTATCTCGGAACAACCAATCTTCTAATTGCACCAGGCTTCTTCAATTCAATATGATCGCCTGTTTGACCGACTACAATCGCACCTTCCATTTCTAGGACTTTCAAAAGTTTCCGCCAATGAATTGGAGTTATTCTAGGCATTAGCTAGAGGAGGAAAAGGAACTTTCTCCAAAATAATCTTGGGAGGTAGTACGGATTTCCCTTTAATTGTAAATCCCGCGCTTTTCAATAATTCTTCAAGATTACCATCTTTTTTTGCACCAACAAGTACAATATCAAGAGCTTCTTTTAAATTTTCTCTTGCCTTTTTTTCGGTTGGTCCGCAAGATGCGACATCAAGCTCAGGATTATATGCAACCCAAGGCGCATCTTTCGAAGTTTCATCCATAAAAACTTTGACGGTAAATGGCAAATTCATTTCAAAGGTATTATAGCACGACGTATGCTTTGGAATTATAACGTATGGTGAGATTACGGAGTAATTATAGTGGGGAGTTGAGGTCTTCGATCCTGAGCGAAGCCGAGTCTGACTCGGCGAAGTCGAAGGACTAATTTGAGGCTAAAGTATCAACCTCGCTCTACATTAATTGTGCGACACATATGACGATTATTACTGATCTCGATATTTCTCTTATAGATATGGATCAGACTCAGGGGACATTATCATGCTTGGTACTGCTTCCTTGATTTTCCTTTGAACAGCACTAAGATACCGCTTTTCGCTCATTCTTGGAAGTTGTGTTAATCCTGTTTTTGAAAGAACAATGTTATTTTGGCCTCTTCCTAAATTACCTTCATAGTCATCAAAATAGCCGGGAGCATGGTCTTTAAGCTTCTTCGATAGTTGCTTAGCATGTTTTGGGCTAACCGTAGAATTTACAATAATGGCTTGCGGTCCATCATAATCCGGTCTTCTAAAAGGAACATTTACGTCTCCGAGCTGAGCTTTAGAGCTCTCCACAAACGACCAAAAAGCAACACGATAGCCCATATTGCTTTCGCTGAACCACTTATTAAAAGCAATCATCGCGCGGGAGAACCTCGGACCCTGCTTTCCGCTAGCGAACGGTGTTGCTGTACCATCTACTACAAAAACATCAGGTAATTCTTGTTTTATGTATTGTTCTGTTTCCTCGTCAAAAATCTTTTCGACAGTTCCATCTTTAGCGGCACCAGATTTAACATAAGTTGTATCGACTCTAACTCCTAAAGAAGTTAATTCTTCGGCCAAGGGGTCAGTGACAAAAAGTTTTCCATATCTCTCATTGGCAATGACTAAAACATTTCTTCCAACATCAACTCTCTCTTTTACTAACCAATAAACTCGCGCTGCCTCAAGTGCCGTGCATTCGGTTTCCCTTAAGTCCTCCTCACTTAACGTCTGCGGTGGCTTGGGTTCTTCAATAAAAGGTAATTTTCTGAATCTATCATATTGGACAGCAATATCTTCTGAGCCGAACATCATTAAATATCTGGCAAATTGGAGTTCTCTGTGAAGCTCATTGTTCGGATTGAAGTTGCCTGCTTCTGCCTCTCTTAGAACTTCTAATAGTTGATTTACTGAACCAGCACCATTAGTTGACACATATTCCAAAATTATTGGTGTTGGAAAAATATTTTGGTTTATTAAGTCTATTATTCCGTCAGGATTTATTAACCCCTCCAAATCATCAATCTCTCCAAGGCCTTCCGTGACGTATAAGCTTCTCGTAAATAGTTTGAAATATTTTTTCTCCTCATCGGAAATCTCCTTGTTTTTAGTGACCCGATTTTCCGCTGCTTTGATTTTTCTGATGTTCGATACCAATTTTGCTAAATCCTCCGGGCTTATATCTCCATCTACGTACCTTCTTACCCATGCAGAAACGACTGGCAACATGCCAGAATGAAAATCTCCTTTTACCAGATCAGAAATGGCTCGACCGAAAGATGCAACGGGACCCAGGTCTGCTTTGGTATCTTTTATCCTTCGTCTAATATCCGGCTCAGGATTAACACCTGCTTGAGTCAACTGGGCAACAAGTTCGCCATCTTTGTAGGTATCTAGATCAGTTAAAAACGGCACCGCTGCAACCCCCAGTTCAGCTCTATATGGCTCTCTATGCGAAAAAAGAGCCTTTCTTCTGGCAATCCACAAATTAGCTATATTCTTAAGATCATCACCAGTTAGATTTCCGTCTGCAAATTGATCAAGCCAAAAATTTATTGCCTTGCTTTCGTCTCCATAAGATAAGTTTTCTGGATCTTGAAATTCTATGACGTTGTTAAATTCAACAAATGCTTTGGCACTATCTAAATGACCCTTAAGAACTTGTGGATCTAAAACCCCTACAGCTTTTCCGCTTCTTGCCCATCCACTCCATATAAAATAACCTGCTAGGAAATCCCAATCTTCTTCTCCGACCGCATTAAACAATTCCTGCAACCTTTCGTACTGTTTTTCTGGATCATAATCTTCAGGGTCAAAATATCCAAAGCCAGCCATGACAGTGGGGAAGTAATATCGAATAAATTTACGCCAACTCGACGTATCACTGGTATCAAAATAAATGTCCAGTACTTTAGTAGTGAATTCCCTAAATCTGGAGGAAGATTTTACCAGCGATTCTTTGTGATCTAAGTCACCGACGGCAAGTCTAATAAGTTGATCCTTCTTTTCAGGGTCTTCCTCTATTCTTGACTGAAAGTATGCCCAGGATTCGCCACCACTCATCCTCAACCTATCTTGGACCCATCCATGGGTGTAATCTAACTGGTGAAAAACCTCTAAATGATGTTCTGATGCTATTAAAAAAGCTGCAACTTCAGGTTCGCCTTTCCTTAATTCCTTAAGGACCCTCCTAAAAAAAGGTCCAAGGTTTTCGTATTCTGTCGTTTTGCGCATATAATCTCTAAAAATAGGAGCTGCGGCTGTAATTCTTCCTATTACTGGCGCGTCACTTGCCAAAAACTCAGCGTAAACAGCCATTGCTTCTTCCGTTAGCCCATTGTCTCTGAATTTTCTCCCTGGTTTTTTGGGTTCTTCCACCAAATCTTGCCAAAGTAAACGAAATTCAGGATCTCGCATTACGAGTTCAAGAGCAGCAACTTCTCTAAAAGCGTAGTTAATTCGCTGCCTTTCATATGCAAGGGGAAGTATCACATTAAGTGATTGGAAGCTGGGTTGCGGGATTTTTGTAGTCTCCAGGAGCGTAACTGTTTTTACCAACGACGAATTTTCAAACGCATCTCTTATTGGGGCAGGTTCATTATTTAGATGTGGGCCAACTTCCCTTTCGCCTTGAACCATGCTGCAAATATTAAGATTTTCACGCTAGCATTGTCAAGTAAAGCCAGTTGCGATTTTTTGGAATATCAACTATTCTTAACCTGCCTTTGTGACCCAAGAATGGTAAATCTATTCTTCGGAAGTGTTTGTTGCTTTGAACCTAAATAGGGTAGATGACTTAGGAATCCCCGCTTTTTACGTCAAATACGTTAAAAAAGCGAGGCTCGCCAAAGGCGGCCCACGTTCTTGAGTTTACACTGAGTTTATTGAAGTGCCAATACCGCTAAATTTTAGATTTGACAAGTTCTAACCCCATAACGATAATTAGCCATTGATGACAGAAGCTAAAGGAAGTTCTCACGCAGAAGAGGGGGAACAACTGCGACCTTATGAAGATCAAATTTGTCAGCGTTTAATCGAGCTGACCGAACAAGGACTAATACAATGGTCTTTTCTTAAACACGACTCTCAGAGTCAGCCGGCAATAGGCGGAGAATTTAACTATTTGGGATTAGAACTACCTCGGCCAACCTCTACTGGTTTTCAGAAAAGTAAACTTAGTTTAACGATCCGAATTCCCAATCACCAAAGACGGATTATTTCCCGTGAGGTTGATATTCATAAGGAAACTGATCTTCAAGACCCTTTGTTTAGGCTCTACAATCTTTCTAAACAATCGGCAGCCAAGTTGCCCCTTAAGACTCAAAAAAGGCCTCCCTTGATTCTTGATGGTAGGACTGCTGCCAGAATATTAGAATTACTAAAGACCGAAAATTCTTTATCATTCACCTTATAATAAACTCCTCTCTTGACTATTACCCGCCGATTATGGTTAGAAGTAAGGTTCTATCAAAGGGGGAGGTGAAAAATGATTAGAGGTTTTGAATCGCTTTTAATCGGTAGCCAAAATGCCAAGAATCTTGCCGATTTTTATAAAGATAAAGTTGGTCTTGAGATTGGTCTGGAAGCCGAAATGGGGGAAGAAAATGAGACGCTTTACGAGTTGAAACTCGGCAAAGGGCCAAATATTTACATTATCGATCACTCAAAAGTCAAGGGTAAAAACAAAAATCCGGAAAGAATCATCTTTAACATAGAAGTTGATGATATTGAAAAAGAAGCTAAAAGGCTTAAAGAAGCCAAAGTAATGCTTGTTCAGGATACTTATCATATTGAAGGATATGGTTATATTGCCACTTTTGAGGATATTGACGGCAATTACTTCCAGCTAGTTCAGGTCAGAGCAAGCTGATTAAATGAAGTAATTATTCAATTCTAAAAATCAAATTTGAATCTGGCTAGGCCAGTTCAAATTCATTAATTAAGGGAAAGGGAATATTAAGGGAAAACCGCTAGGTTTGTCCTTAAAGTGTAAAGGAGGTGATATAGATGCAAAATTTACAGGGTGCAATTGATCATTTTAAAACCCATCAGTCTTATCCGGCAACAAAGGCCGACTTAGTTGCCGAATGCGACAACCTTTCAGATTTTTCCGAAGAAGATAAAAAGGAATTTACCGAAAAACTTCCGGAAGGTACTTACAATTCGGCATATGAGGTTATTAAAGCACTTGGTTAATCGTCGTTTCTTGACAACAAACAGTTTCAGGGACTAGAGTTGAATAGTAATGGTAAGGGAGGTGATTTAAATGGCTGATATGGCAGCTAAATTTAAAGAATGCACTAAGCCTCATTCCCTGATGCATTCTCTAACCGGTCTTGGGCTTGGATTATTATTGGTTGGTCTTTTTGCCGCGCTTGGTGGTCAAACGGGCGTTGTTCTTGGTATTATCCTAATCGTTATCGGTGTTCTTGGTGATTTTGCGGTTAACAAATAGCCCATTTACCTGTTTAGTTAATTAGCTTAAAACCCGACTTCTCTACTTCCCTAAATTAGGGGTATTTATCCACTTGTTTATGGCGCAAAAAGATATTTTAGCCCAAGAAGATTTGGAAATTACGGCGGTCACTGCCGGTGCGGCTCCGGTTCAGTTGCCGGGTAAAGTCGTTTCCATCTTTCCGGCACTGGCGCACCGCAATTATCAGTTTTATTTTGCCGGTCAGGCAATTTCTCTGGTTGGTTTCTGGTTGCAGGCAGTCGGTATCGGTTGGTTGGTATTTCAATTGACCCACTCGGCCTTTTGGGTTGGAGCTGTCGCGGCTGTTGGCGGCTTACCTTTTTTATTCCTGGCGACTTTTGCCGGAGTATTTATCGATAGAATCAATAAACAAAAACTTTTGATTATTACTCAAATTTTTGAGGCGATTTTTGCCACCATTCTTGGATTTTTGGTTATCTCTAATCAAATAAATCTGACTTTGGTAATCCTTCTTGCCTTTGCCAGCGGTGTTGTTGGTTCTTTTGATTTACCGGCAAGATTTGCCTTTATTGTCGAAATGATCGGCAAGCGCGATCTGGCCTCGGCGGTGTCACTTAATGCCGGCATTTTTAACGCTGCCCGTTTTATCGGTCCGACAATTGCCGGTGTTATCATCGCCTCATTTGGGGTTGGCTGGGCCTTTATTTTAAATGGCGCAAGCTATCTACCAGGGATCTGGGCAGTTGCAGTAATTTTGCCTGTTTTAAACCGCAAACCGGAAGTTAACATTCACCCGTTGCAATCGCTCAAAGATGGATGGATTTTTATCCTAAACGATCGAAAAATTCGTTACTTAACAATTCTGGCGGCGATTGGCACTATTTTAATTGCGCCGTACCAAACCCTCATGCCGCCGATTGCCCAAAAGGTGTTTTCCTCCGGTGCTCAAGGATTGGGGTCGCTTTTGTCTGCCGCCGGTGCCGGCAGTCTTTTAGGTGCGATTTTAACATCAGCCCTCTCCCGTCAGAAAAACAAAACCCCCTTTATTATTTGGGGACTTGCCATATCAAGTATAAGCCTGATCTTGTTTTCTCTAAATAAAAATTTTCTCATAGCGCATATTCTTTTATTTTTCACCGGTTTCGGCACAATTATGCTGGCATCCACCCTTAATACCTTGGTTCAGCTTTTGACTCCGGACCAAATGAGAGGAAGAATTATGGCAGTTTACTTGACAATGTTTGTTGGCATGATGCCTGTTGGCAATGCCCTGGCAGGTGTTGTTGCTCAAAGAACCTCTTCACTTTTTGCCGTCGGCCTTGGGGCATCACTCGTCTTAATTTTCGGAATTTATTTCTATATAAGGGGAGTTTTTGCCAACCTTTCCTAACCTCATTTGTCCATTTCTTTCCCTAAATGCTAGAATTCTGGATATTATGCGATTGCTTTTGTTAAGCAACTCTGGAAAACCTTTATATCATTGGTGTAAAAAAGAAATTGCTGACTTTGTCGGCGATAAAGAAGTTACATTTATTTCCGCAGCAACAGTATACGATCCAAAAAAATATTACCAAAACGCAAAATCCAACCTTAAAGAAGTTGGAGTTAAGCTAAACCATCTAAATCTTGAAAACCCCCAAGATTTAATCAGTAAGACACCTGTATTTTTGGTCGCCGGAGGGAATACTTATCAACTCTTAAATAAATTAGAAACTCATGGATTATTGAATAAAATAAGAGAAAGAGTTTTAGCTGGCGCATCTTATATCGGTGTGAGTGCGGGAGCTAATATTACTGGACCTAATATTTTGACAACTAATGACTGGAACGTAATGGGATCTACAATTTTTGAGGGATTAAATTTAGTTCCCTTTAATATCAACCCGCACTATAACGCACCGCAAGATAAAGTACTTACTTCTGCAGAAAGCAGGGACGAGCGAATAAGTGAATATCATCTTTTTGAGACCAATCCAGTTGTTGTTCTGGAAGAACAAACTTTTTTAACGATTGACGGGAACAAAGTACAGGTAGGAGAAAAAGGTAAAGTAAAAGTCTTTATAAAAAATAAAAAGCCAAAGGAATTTAAAGTTGGAGACAGGTTAGATTTCATATTATGATTTCATTTCAGCAAAAATCGGCAGAAAATTTTTCTAAATGAAAAAACGAGCATTTTTAATTCATGGCTGGGAGGGTTATCCAGAAGAAGGTTGGAGGCCGTGGCTAAAGAATGAACTGAAGTCATCAGGTTTTGAAGTTTTTGTTCCAGCCATGCCAGATACTGATAATCCCAAAATGGATGAATGGATCAATCATCTAACTGAGATAGTTGGAAGACCAACTCCCAATGATTTTTTTGTCGGCCATAGTCTGGGTTGCATCACAATTCTTAGATATTTAGAAACATTAAAAGAGAATGAAAAAATCGGTGGCGCAGTTTTGGTTGCGGGTTTTGGTCATGATTTGGATTATTCAGGCTACAATGGCGAACTTTCCAGTTTCTTCAAAACACCAGTTAGTTGGGAAAAAATTAAAAAACATTGTCGTCAATTTGTAACCATTATGTCAGATGATGATCCTTACGTTCCACTTGAACACGGCGATATTTTTAAGGAAAAACTTGGCGCAAAGTTAGTCGTCGAGCACCATATGAAACATTTCTCCGGCGATGACGGTATAGATGTGCTGCCAAGTGCCAAAGAAGCAGTGCTTTTAATCTCAAAGTCTTAATTTGCCCACTTATTTTCTAAATGCTATAATTCATCTCCGAAAATCATGGAGGAGTTTTTTATGCCTGAACAGGAACCTCAACCAAAAGAAAAAATCAAAGCAATTATCGTTTGCGATGATGAGCGGGCTGAACCTTTGGAACGTTTGTTGGAAAAAAACGGTATTGAGGTATTGGGGAGATTTAACAATCCTCTTTGTACAGAGATAAGAGCGTTTTGGGAAAAAGAAGAAAGATTTGATGTTGCAATTATTCATACATATGAAGAACGTGGACGACAATTTGTACAAGACGCCCGAAAAGTCAATCCTAACGTTTTTATCCTGACTTTTTCAGCCGGGAAAAAAATTTTACGTTTCGGCGATACTTTTATTGTTGATACTGGAAGAAACCGTGGTGAGATGGTAGAACGTATTCGTGAAGGTATAGAGACAAAAAGGAAAACAGCCAAACCTATAACAAGGTCTCTCCCTTAAAGGATTACTACAGCAAGCTAATTTCATTTCGCTTTAAGTTCTCGAAGTCTTGCATCGGAGATACCGAAGTGGTGAGCGATTTCATGTTTAACAGTATCCACAACCAAACTTTTAATAGAATTCTCATTGCCCCTTGAGAGAAATTCAATTGGGCCCTTAAAAATTGTTATTTTGTCTGGCAAAACCATTGTGTAATTTATGCCTCGTTTAGGTTTTGGAATTCCCTGATAAAGTCCCAAAAGAAGTCTTCCCTTGGCAATTTCCATACTTGGCCAATCCTCAACCACAACTTCTACATTCTCCATCTTTTCTTTAAAGTAAGTAGGAAGATCCTTTAGCGCATCACTCACCAATTTTTTAAATTCCTTGTCTGTCACAAGTGGAATTTTAGCACGAATAGAGTATATTTTTGCTACAATTAACCAATGCAAGCCATAATTTTTGCCCTTATTTCGTATTTAGGGTGGGGGATAGGCGATATTTTCGGAACTGTAGCTACTAGAAGAATTGGAGCTTACTCAACTACATTTTGGTATATATTACTTCAAGTTCCAATCTTCGGTATTCTAATACCATTTTTCACTGGTCATCTCCAAAATCTTACTTTACAAATATTAATTTTAAATACGACTCTTGGTCTTATCGGCACAATTGGTCTTGTTGCTTTTTACGAAGGCTTGAAAGTTGGTAATGCTGCTTTAGTTGGAACAATTGCTGCATCTTTTGCAGCTCTTACTGTGTTGCTTTCAATAATTTTCCTAGGCGAAAGTGTTTCACTTCAGCAATCACTGGCAATTGTTATTATTTTTATTGGTCTTGGCGGTTCAACTCTTGATATTAGAAATCTAATAAATCGTAAGTTAATTGTCGATAAGGGAATCTGGATGGGTCTAATTGCAATGCTTTCTTGGGGAATCTACTGGGCATTTATCAAAATTCCTATAAAAGAATTAGGCTGGTTTTGGCCAGGTTACATTTCCATTTTGGCTTCTTTACCTGGAATATGGCTATTTATTAAATTGAGAGAAATTAAATTAACTCACTTTAACTTTAAAGGGTCTTTTTATCCTTTATTTGCAAATGCCTTCTTATTAGGAGTTGGAGCCTTAAGTTTTAATTTGGCAATTGAAAAAGGTTTTACGTCAATAGTCGCTCCTATAGCCGGTTCTTACCCGACGATTTTTGTATTACTTGCATATCTAGTTTTCAAAGACTCAATTACCCGTCAACAAATCTTCGGCATAATAGTAACCCTAATTGGTATAGTTTTGCTTTCAATCTCCAGTATTTAAACCCTTCGATAAATAATCCCATATGGTTCCGCATAACCCCATAGCATAAACATCACATTTTCTGACATATCAGAAATTGAGATATTATTAATTTGTGAAAGTTATCAGTCAGGTTAAAATTGATCCGAAAACAAAAGAAGTTCTGATGCTATTAGGAGCGGGTGCATTTCTAGCTGCAAGTATTATTTTCCCGGGGCTACCAATGGCGGCAAAACCCTTTATTGATGTTGTTAAAGAAGCGGATAGAAACAAAAGACAAAAGGAATGGGAAAAGTTTAATCTGTGGAGGCTTAGACAAGTGATAAAAAGGATGCAAAGCTCCAAACTGGTAGAAGTCAAAGAGGAAAAAGGTGTTCCGATAATTAAAATTACCCATAAAGGTAAACAAAAACTCTTAAGATATAAAATAGATGAAATGGTGCTTGAATCAAATTGGGATGGCAAATGGCGTCTGGTAATTTATGATGTCCAAACTGGAAAAAGGGCAAATAGCGAAATGTTTAGAACTATGTTGAACAAACTTAGGTTTTTAAAACTCCAAAGGAGCGTTTATCTTACTCCTTTTAAGTGTGAAGATGAAATTGAGTATTTGAGATTGTTATTTGAAATTGGCAACGAAGTCCAAATTTTAAAAGTTGGCAGTCTCGAAAATGAAGCAGCTTACAGGAGGTATTTTGGAATCTAATTTCATCACATTTTCTGATATATCATAGATTGTGATAGTTTTTCGAAAAATTATGTTTAGAGAAAGAAGAAGCTTCAAAAATTCAAGAGGATTGAACCTTTCGGCAATTTTTGAGGGAGAGAATCGCAGCGCACCAGCCATTATCATGTGCCATGGATTTCACAGTTCAAAGGATAATCCGATTACCAGCCGGGCTCTGGCTCAAAAGTTGGTTGAGAGTGGACTTTCGGTTTTAAGATTTGATTTTACTGGACATGGAGAATCGCAAGGGAATATCGATGAGATTACGCCACTTTACGGTTTGGATGACTTAAAATCTGCAATCAAAACCTTAGGCAAAAAGAAAATTGCCATCTATGGCTCAAGTTTCGGTGGCTACATCGCGCTACTTTATGCAACAGATCATCCAATTCAAGCGCTTGCTCTTAAAGCCCCGGTATCAGATTGGTCTAAGGTGCAAATCTCCAATGATCGTGGAAAAAGGTTTCGTCATGAAACCAAAAATATCAATATTTACCAAAAAGCCAAAAATATTAAAGCTCCTACTTTAATTATTCATGGTGATCAAGATGATGTAGTGCCTCTTGCCCAAAGCCAAAGACTTCTCAAATCTTTAGACTCCAAAGTCAAAAAGTTAGAAATTATCAAAGGCGCAAATCATGACATCAGAGGTGTGGATCTTGAGAAAATAAATACTGAGGTTGCTGATTTTTTTGAAAAAACTTTGAAGGTTACAGCTTGATTCTAAATAAAACCTTAATCTTTGCAAAAGTATAATAAATAAAAATAATTTCCGTCAAGTCTAGAAACAAGTTTCTTTAAAAAAAATTGAAAAAGAAGAAATATCAATACCTTAAAAATCCCTAAGTTGGTCTTCCACAAATCTCATCCCAGAAATTGTGATTCTGATAGCACTTTTATCTACCTCACAATATTGTGCTTTGGCGAGAATTCCCATCCCTGCTACTAAATCTGGGGTTACGCCTTGAGCTAAATAGTCAGACATGGTAATAGCACCAACACCATAGAGCTGACTTATCAATTTGAGAGCTTCATCAGAGTCCCATACAGCTGCTTGAGCCAATCTAACTTCTTCAGCTAATTTGGACTCTTCTTGTAGTTCTGGAAAACTTCTCAACTGAGGAGGCAAATGTCGCGATTCTTCCCTAAGTGCGCCCCTTGAGCTCCTCACTAATAGATCTGATAATACCCTATGAACGTTTCGATTCTCTACTGGCATAAGTGTGGCAAAGTTTATCAGGTATTTAAATATAAAGCAACGTCATTGGCATTCATACTGAAGTGATCTGCTGATATAATGACACACATGGTAGGAAAAAGTGGCAAATTTAAACCGGTTGATCCCAAGCAGGATTTTGTGGCTATGGAAAAAAGGCTGCTCGAGAATTGGTATAAAGAGGGAATTGTCAAAAAATATTTAGAAAAAAACAAAAACTCTAAGAAAAAATTCTCCTTTCTTGACGGTCCGATTACTGCCAACAACCCCATGGGCGTTCACCACGCCTGGGGCCGAACTTACAAGGATCTCTGGCAGCGCTTTTACAATATGCAAGGCGCAAAACAGCGTTTTCAAAATGGCTTTGACGAACAGGGCCTTTGGGTCGAAGTCGAAGTCGAAAAAGAGCTTGGTTTTAAAAATAAAAAGGATATCGAAAAATTTGGCATCGACAAATTTGTTAATCTTTGCAAAGAGCGCGTCAAAAAATATTCAAAAATCCAGACTGAACAAAGCAAGCGTCTTGGCTATTTTATGGACTGGGACAACTCCTACCACACCTCATCCGATGAAAATAACTATGCTATCTGGAATTTCTTAAAAGTTTGTCATCAAAAGGGATATTTATATAAGGGAAGAGATTCTGTTCCCTGGTGTCCCCGCTGCGGCACAGCCATTTCCCAGCACGAGATTTTAACCGAAGAATATCAGGAAATAACTCACAAGGCAGTCTATGTAAAGTATAGAGTCAAGAGTCAAGAGTCAAGAGTCCCGCGAAGGGCGAGGCTCGCCAACGGCGGCAAAGGTCAATTGTTCCTCCTCGTCTGGACAACGACGCCCTGGACTCTGCCATCAAATGTTGCCATTGCCGTTAATCCAGAGCTTAAATATGGATTTTGGAAAATCAATGGAGAATCTTTAATCATCGAATCAACCATAGCTAAATCACTTGGTTTTAATCAGAGACCCCCAAAATTGCTCAAGGGCAAGGAATTAGTCGGACTTACTTATGAAGGAGTATTCGATGAACTCCCGGCACTTAAAGGAGTCAAACATAAAATCGTTGCCGATAAAGACCTAGTTACTGCCGAAGAGGGGACAGGATTAGTTCACATCGCTCCTGGCGCGGGTGAGGAAGATTTTGATTTGGCGAAAAAAGAAAAGTTAGCCATCGTTGAGTCAATTGATGAATCAGCCAACTACATCGAAGGATTCGATGATCTAACCGGCAAAAATGCCAAAGAAAATCCAAGCCTAGTTATCGAAAAGCTAAAGGCGAAAGGCGTCTTATTTAAAATTGAAGACTATACCCACCGTTATCCGGTCTGCTGGCGCTGCAAAACCGAACTTGTTTGGCGAGTGGTAGATGAATGGTATATTGCCATGGATCGGAAGTCAGAAGTCGGAAGTCAGAAGTCGGAAGAGACCTTAAGACAACAAATGATAAAAGTTGCCAGAAAAATCAACTGGATTCCATCTTGGGGTTTGGAGCGCGAGCTTGATTGGCTTGCCAATATGCAAGATTGGCTTATTTCCAAAAAACGCTATTGGGGTCTGGCTCTGCCCGTTTGGGAATGCGCAAAATGCGGTAATTTTGAGGTAATTGGAAGCAAAGAAGAGTTCAAGAGTAAAGCAGTCGAAGGCTGGGACAAATTTGAAGGGAACTCACCACACCGACCATGGATTGATTCGGTAAAGATCAGATGTTCCAAGTGTCGGGAAGTGTCCTTCAGAATTCCCGATGTTGGCAATCCTTGGCTTGACGCCGGCATTGTACCTTTTTCAACCATGCCGCCTGATTGGTTTCCGGCCGATTTTATTACCGAATCATTCCCTGGTCAATTCAAAAATTGGTTTTACAGTCTTATTGCCATGTCAACCGTTCTTAAAAACACCAATCCCACAAAAACTGTTTTAGGTTTTGCCACGCTTCTTGACGAAAAAGGTGAGGAAATGCACAAAAGCAAAGGCAATGCCATCGAGTTTAACGATGCTGCAGATAAAATCGGCGTTGATGTTATGCGCTGGATGTATCTACGGCAGAATCCGGTAGACAATTTGTTATTTGGTTACCATCGGGCAGATGAGGTGAGACGTTGGTTTTATTTAAGACTTTGGAATGTTTATGCATTTTTCGTAAACTACGCCAATACTGAAAATTGGTCCCTCAAAGATAAATTTCAACCTGTAAATGTACTAGACCGCTGGTTACTTTCAAGATTAAGAGGAAATATAGAAAATGTTCAAAAGGCCCTAGAACGGTATAATGCTGCAGATGCAATTGGAAATGCAGAAATTTTTGTAATCAGAGACGTATCAAATTGGTTTGTTAGACGGTCAAGAGACAGAATTGGTCCAACAGCCGAAAATGCCCAGGACAAAGATGATGCCTATCAAGCTCTGTATATTACATTAACCGAGTATTCAAAAGTATTAGCGCCAATGATTCCCTTTGTAAGTGATGAGATATATAGGAATTTAACAGGTAAACAATCAGTTCACCTTTCCAACTGGCCCGATCTAGAAAAGTTAAAATCAGAACCGCAAATAGAGAAGGACATGGAAAATGCAATAAAACTCGCATCTGTAATTCATGCCTTTAGAAAAATGAGCGAGATTAAAGTAAGAATTCCTCTAATCAATATTACGTATGAAGGACCAGCACCAATCTCGGAAAGCGTTTTAAAAATACTCAGAGATGAAGTCAATGTTAAAGAATTAGAGTATGAGGGAATATTTAAAGGGATAGGGAAAGAATTTGCTGTTAGCGGTAATATCACACATCTTAAAAGTGCCGGCAATCAAGCATTAGCTGAAGGGCAAGCTCGGGAAATTGTTCGGCAAATTCAGCAGGCTAGAAAAGAGGCAGGCTGTAATCTTAGTGAGAAAATTATTGTCCGTTTACCTTCTTGGCCGAAAGAATTTGAAGATTACATCAAGCGCGAAACTTTGGCTAAGAGGTTGATAAAATCCTCAAAGCTAGAAATTAGAATAGGTTAGACTTCATAAAAATATCTAAAATTGATGAAAAAAAAATGGGATGCTTTGTTGTTTTTAGTAATTTTGGCAATCGGTTCACTTTCTCTTTTAGTGATTTTCTCGATTGATAAAAATCTCGCCGCCAATCAATTTGTTTTTTGGATTATTGGTTTAGTTACCTTATTCTTAATCTCGTTTCTGGATTATAAAATTTGGGGAAAGCTCTCTATCCCTTTTTACTTTTTGGCAATTTTTACTCTTTCACTGTTATTTTTAGTGGGAGAGCCGGTGCGCGGATCAGTACGCTGGATTGATTTAGGAATATTTCGCTTTCAGCCTTCAGAAATTGCCAAAGTCGGTACTATTTTCATACTTGCCGTTTTTTATTTAGAAAGATCGGCAGCGGATTTTAAAAACTTAATTTATAGTTTCTTAATTATTTTACCTGTGATTAGCTTGATTTTTTGGGAGCCGGATGTTGGCAATGTTTTGGCCATTTTGGGAATTTGGTTTGGAATTTCACTTGCCTGCGGAATTCGTCCAAAACATCTAACTTATCTATCTATATCCCTGCTAATTTTAGGGGCAATTTTGTTCAAACTACTTGCTCCGTATCAACAGGCCAGAATCAAAACATTTATAAACCCTAGTGCTGATCCCTTAGGAACTGGTTATCATCTTATTCAGTCAAAAATTGCAGTTGGTTCTGGTGAGTTTATAGGTCGTGGTTTAGGTCGTGGGTCTCAGTCTGGGCTCAAATTTTTGCCGGAGGCCGAAAGCGATTTTATTTTTGCAGCAACTGTTGAACAATTGGGTTTTTTGGGTGGTGTACTTCTTATTATCCTTTTTTCCTTTTTAATTCATAAAATTCTAAAAATTACAGGCTCGGTTGACCGTTTCGGACAACTAGTTATAGTTGGTACAGCTTCATTCTTAATTCTTCAATATACAGTTAACATCTCCATGAATATGGGACTTTTACCAATAACCGGAATTACTCTACCGCTTTATTCATATGGTGGATCTTCACTGATATCTACACTTTTTTTATTAGGAGTAATTTTTTCAATTATAAGATTTAATCGTCAATGATTTAGTTGAGTACTAACAAGTTAAATGTTAAAATTCACTTCTATGGATACATGGGCAGTTATCAAGACTGGCGGCAAGCAATATAAAGTCCAAGAAGGCGAGACTCTAGAAGTTGAGAAAATAGGTAAAAAAGAAGGGGACTCGGTTAAATTTGACGAGGTTCTTCTTGTTAGTTCAAATGGAACCCTCAAAATTGGTAAACCCTTGCTTGAAAAAGCTGCAGTCAAAGCCAAAATATTAGAAGATTTTAAGAGTAAAAAAGTAAGAGTAGTCAAATTTAAATCTAAGTCCCATTATTTGAGAATCAGGGGCCACAGGCAGTCCAAAACAAAAGTTTTGATCGAAAAAATCCAGGTCTAGTTAACATTCCTGCTACAAACTATATCAATCTATAAACAACCAAAGCGTTGACAGTTTGTGAAAATAAAAGTAAAATCCCAAGAGAACCATGGCACATAAAAAAGGTGGCGGAGCGACAGTTAAAAATCGCGATTCGGCCGGCAAACGCTTGGGCGTGAAAGTTTTTGGTGGGCAAAGCGCTTCTCCTGGAAATATCATCATTCGTCAAAGAGGTACCAAATTTTACCCGGGCCGCGGCACAATGATAGGGCGTGATCATACAATATTGGCAGTCGAATCAGGTATAGTTGCTTTTAAGCAGAAATTCGGCAAAAAATATGTCGAAATAGTAAGTTAAAATAAGGTGGAAGAAAACCAAATCTTTGAAATTGATCTTGACATGCTACAACCCAATCCGCTTCAGCCCCGTGGATTGATTACCCCTGATTCTTTAGTCGAGCTTGTTGATTCCATCCGAGAACATGGCGTTTTGGAACCTTTGGTTGTTGCCAAAACGCCGGCCGGATATCAAATAATTGCCGGTGAGCGCAGGTGGCGAGCAGCTAAAATTGCAGGCCACCTAAAGGTTCCGGTAATTATTAAAGAAACAACTCCGCAGGGAATGCTGGAGATGGCCATTATTGAAAATGTTCAAAGAGTTGATCTGAATCCTCTGGAGCGCGCTCAGGCTTTTAAAAGGCTTATTGAAGAATTCGGCCTAACAAGCGGTGAAATTGCCGTCAAAATTGGCAAAAGCGCTCCTTATGTTTCCAACACCTTTAGGCTTTTGACAATCCCCGATGTTTTAAAGGATGCGCTGGCAACAGGAGCTACTACCGAAGGCCATGTAAGGGCGCTGGCTTCTTTGGAAGATCCTCATTTAATACTTGAGGCATATAAAATAATTCTCAGTAAAAATTTATCTGTGAGGGGTGCCGAGGAACTTGCCCGCAAGATGAAAGCCAGAGAAAATATCGCGCCTAAACAAAAAACTCAGGCCTTAAGGATCGAAAATGAAGAACTTGATAAATTTCAAGAGGAATTATCACAAAGGTTGTCAAGCGATGGCGTTTTAGTTAAGGCTAAGATTAGCCAGTCAAGAATTGAAGGCAAGGTTCAATTTGTTGCTAAGGGTAACCTTGAATCCACTTCAAAAGTCATTAAGCGTATCAGGGATGCTATACTCTCTCTTTGAGACGAATCTTACCCCCATTGAACCGCCAGTTTTGATTATCGGCCAATAAACCAACCAGGCTCTTCCCCGGAAAGAACTTTTGTTAATCGGGCCAAACGATCTTGAATCGGATGAGGAATTACGGTTATCACCAAGTACGAAGTATTGGTTTTGATCAAGCGTTATTGTTGAATTGCCTTGTGTGGCAGAATTTGTATAATTTTCGGAAAGTGGATGGCCGTTGATTTCTACAGTTTCGTTTTCAATACTTACAGTTTCCCCAGGCAGTCCGACGATGCGTTTAATAAAATCTACTTTATGGGCATTCGGGGCTTCAAAAACAATTACATCTCCACGGGCAGGTTTTGAAAAATAATAGCTAACTTTTTCAGTTAAGAGTAATTCTCCATCTGAAAAATTGGGAAGCATTGATTCGCCTTTAACCCGATGAGGTTGAACTAAAAACACATAGACAAAAAGGAAAATAGCCAGTGAAACTAAAGCTGTTTGGATAATTTCACGAATTACTGCCCAAAGAGTTTGGCGAATGTCCATTTTTTAATTATACTTATATGTTAAAATTGCTTCAATTGGGCAGAACGCACGCATAGCTCAGTGGCAGAGCAGCCCGCCAAAAATTTTGGGCTCATAGCTCAGTTGGTAGAGCATTCGCATCACACGCGAAAGGCCTCAGGTTCGAGTCCTGATGAGCCCACTAAATTTAGGCGGGATCTCCCAAGTTCAAGTCCTGGTGCGTGCACAAACTGCGGAAAACTCACTAATGCAAGCAATTTCTCTTCTTTTAATTGCCGTTCTTGTTTCAATAATCTCTGGTCAACTTATTAGATTACCGTTTTTAGGGGCATCAGGGGCTATTACTCTTGCCGATATTTTCGTTCTGGCAACAGATTTAACATTTATTATATATGCTCTTGCGATTAAAAAATCATTAAAGATTGAAAATAAGATTTTCTTTCCGGCATTACTTTTTATACTTTCTGCCAGCGCTTCAACTTTTTTAGCCGCCGGCACCTTTAAGCTAAGTGAAATATTGATATCTTCATTATTTTTAATAAGGTTTATTTTTTATTTTTTTCTGTCAGTAGTTATTTTTAATGTAGTAACTTATGAAAAAGTCCATTCATGGTTTAAAATTATTCTTTCTATCGGTACATTGTTTACTGTCGTTGGTCTTTTCCAGTTTGTTCTTTTGCCAAATTTATCCTTTTTAACTGTTTACGGTTGGGATCCTCACCAGCAAAGAATTGCAAGTACCCTTTTGGATCCTAACTTTTCAGGGATGATTTTTGTAGTCATATTTGCAATATCGATTTCGCTATATTTATATCAAAAAGGGAAAAAAATTTTCGGTTTTTATCCTTTTGTTGCTGCTATCTCATTTATAGCTCTAATTCTTACTTTTTCCCGAAGTTCTTACTTGGCTTTATTAGTGGCAGTTACTACTATTGGTATTTTGAAATCGCCAAAACTGTTGATAAGTATTCTTACCTTATTTTTAGTTGCCTTTTTGTTAATTGGCCAGGTTAGATCAAGGATTATCGGTGCCTTTACTTTGGATGAGACCGCTAAAGCCAGACTTGAAAGTTGGCAGAAAGGCGCTGCGATTTTTAAAGACAATCTACTTTTTGGGGTCGGTTTTAATACTTACAGATATGCTCAAGAAAGATATGGCTTTTTTTCACCGGATGAGCCTTTGGGTGGCCATTCGGGGGCAGGTTCTGATTCGAGTATTATATTAGTTGCGGCAACGACCGGCATTGTCGGTTTATCTTTTTATTTATTTTTTCTGTTGACAATACTGCGAATTTTCGCAAAAAGAGCAAGACAAGATCCTCTGCATTTGGCCAGCTTTTCTATTTTCTTGGCACTTTTAGTTCATTCGCAATTTGTTAACTCTTTGTTTTTTCCACAAATAATGCTGATATTATGGTTTATTTTAGGATTAATCCAGGTTTATGATACTTAAAATTTTCCTTTTTTGGCGTCTTGGCTTACTTTTGATAACTTATCTAGGTAGTTTTACGTTTCCATTAGTTGCCAACGGCGCACTTGGCGCAATTGGACCTGGACGTCAATTTGATTTTTGGAAATCACAAGCTCAATGGGACGGCGGCCATTACTTTCAAATTGCCAACCAAGGCTATCTTTTAAATAGTGATTTTGCTTTTTTTCCCTTTTTTCCGGCATTAATTAAATTTTTTGCACTAATTTTAAATGGCAACTATTTATTATCCGGATTATTAATTTCCAATATCGCTTTTGTTACCTTCCTATTAATCTTTTATAAATTCATAAAAGATAAATATTCAAAAGATATCGCTTTTTTTGCCACAGTTACTTATTTAGTCTTTCCGACAAGCTTTTTTGCCGTTTCTTATTACTCCGAGTCGATTTTTTTGCTCTTAGTTATCTTAACCCTTAAATTTTTAAAAGATGAAAAGTTTTTATTATCAGCGATTTTTGCAAGTCTTGCCAGTTTAACCAGGTTAATAGGAATTATGCTTACTGTTTCGTTGATTTATTCATACTTTTCAAAAATAAATTTTAACTTAAAAAAGTTAAACAGATACTTCTTACACATTTCAGTAGCTTCTTTTGGGTTTGTGTCATATAGTGTTTATCTCTTTTATAAGGTAAACGACCCTCTCAAATTTTTGAACGTCCAATCTTTTTGGCTGCGGCAAGTAGTTGACCCTATATCGACACTTTTTACCTATTTACCAGCACCGCTTACTGCTGAACCAAGAACTGCCTACGATTACTTTGATCTTTTGTTAACTTTACTGTTTTTGACAATATTGATAGTAGGTATTAGAAAGATTTCATCTTCTCTTTGGATATTTTCAATGCTCGTAATTTTAATCCCTGCGTCAACTGGTACTTTAACCAGCATGCCCAGGTATTTACTTGCATCACTTGGAACATTTGTAATAATAGGTCAATATTTAGAAACAAAACCTAAATTAAGACTGACTATTTGGGCGGTTTTGCTAACCTTGCAGGCAATACTCGCGGTGAGATTTGTTAATGGCTATTGGGTAGCCTAAAGAACTAGAAACATTTAATTTTAAACTTGAAACACAAATTTCTATCATAAAATGTTTCTTGTTTATAGTTTCCTGTTTCTGGTTATTAAGTTTATTTCTTGAAATTTACTTTGCGGCTTTCGACTTTAGTATTTCCGGCGTCATCAGTTGCTTTTATTTCGATAGTTGTTTCGCCTTCTAAAACAGGGACTAACACTTCAAAATTACCCTCAGCCGTAACACTTGCCAAAAAACCATTTGCATAAACTTGGGCGTCCTTGTCCGTTTTACCGCTAACTTTTATTCTGTTGTCTTGAGAAAAGGATTGCCCTTCAGATGGAGTGTCTACCT
>MFBU01000015.1:0-2114 GCA_001775055.1 Candidatus Curtissbacteria bacterium RIFCSPLOWO2_02_41_11 | reverse complement strand
GTTCTTTGTCCAAAATAACCTTTACCCCTTGAGAGAAATCACTCTCTTTACCGGATTTGGAAATAGCCTTAGCGCTAATTTCATTTTGTCCGTCTTTAAGTTTCAGGTTTTCGAATTGAAATTTTCCACTTACGACTTCGGCTTCACCTACATTTTGTGAATCGTTATAAATTACAACTTTTGTTTCGTCCTGGGAGAAGCCGGAAATCGCCAAGCTGGCACTATTGGTTGCTTGGGGTAATATATCAAGTATTGGCACACGGGGCGTTGACTTTGTGTCGACTTGCGAAATTTCATTTTTTCTAAAAACTAAATTTAAAAAATCGGCAAATTTGCCTAAGATGGGGATACCAAGGGTAATTAAAAAAACAGCCAGAATGATGCTGAAGATAGATAAATAGACAATTCTTTTGACGACTTTTGTCTCTTCTTTTCGCGATAAGCGTTCTATCCTTGAAGTTCTTTTAAACATACGACCTTCCGTTTATCTGCCCGCAACGTCTGACGTGGCCCACCGCTTCTTGAGCCACCTCCGAGAGTCGAACTCGGGACCTTCGCTTTACGAAAGCGCTGCTCTACCAACTGAGCTAAGGTGGCAAGCTTTGACAGGCTTTTCAAAAGGTTGCCCTGCCTTGCCGGCAGACAGGTCTACCACTGAGCTACGTCGGCATCAAAGAACATTTTAGACCTAAAATTACCAGGTTTCAAATTTAATCTTGTATTTGTACTATGGGCTTGACAATTATTTACAACCCATGTATAATTTTGTCGTTTTTTGCTGAGCCTATAATGGTTAAAAGAGATTCATTACCAAAAACATTGACAGTTGGACAAGTTGCTGACCTGTTAAGCGTTCATCCAGAAACCGTCAGGCGTTGGGATAGAACTGAAAAACTAGTTGCGATAAGAGTTGGTAATCGAGGTCATAGACGCTATTTAATGGAAGAAATTCTGAAAATTTTAAATAACAAGAAAAAAACATAAAAATTATGAGCAAAGAAACAGGAGATATTAAACGAAATCAGTCTGAAAAAGTAAAAAGGTCTAAAAGACAAAGAAGCCAGCCAGAAACGGAAAGTAGAAGACTTGTTCTGCGTAAAGAATTAAGCCTAATTGTTCCAATCACAGCTATTGAACATCGCGCACAATTACAAGAAACAATCCAAACAACAACTGTCAGTTATGGTGAGGCAATGTCCAGACTCGGTCATATTGGGAAAAGATTGCAGGGAAGGCAATTTGCCAGAGAGCAAGGCGAAAAGGTTTTGGACTTAGTACTTCATAGAGACTCTGTGGCGCTTGCTCATTATCAGGATGCCTTAGAAGAAGCTAGATTAAAGTTGGGTCTTGATGAGAAAAGAGATCGCCTATTTAACTTGCTCTTCAAAACTATTTCTTTGCCAGATGGTCTTGAAATGTTTAATAGGGGGACAGAGGCTGTTTTTGGTCGCCGATACTCTACTTTTGCAGAGTTGGCAGGAGACTTTCCTCATTTAACTGCAACCGAAATTGCACTATTACCATTAGTTAGAGGAGTCCCTGGTCATTATTTGGCCTTTGGGAATAATTTGGATATTTCTCACATAGACAAATTTTCCGAAATGCCACCAAATCGCAAAAACATAGCTCCGACTCTTATCGGTGCAACAACTCAAGGTCTAGTTTTTTCAACATCAGAATTTGACTTTTCATCTCAGGATACACCTCTTGAAACTGATCCCTATTCATACCTTGGTATTACTGGGAGGCAAAATGATATTGAAGTTGTTCCATTTAAAGAAGAAATTCAGCAAGTTTTGGAAAGACTTATCCCACTTGTTTTTACTAACAACAGATTACATGAAAGACTTTGGTTTGAAGCAAGAGATCAAGCCTTAGGTATTGGTTTTGGAAGGGTGGCCGAGCATGCTTATTTAAAATGTTTTGGCAAATTGCCAGATCGCGATTTGAGGACTCGAAGTTTTAAGCAGACAATTGACAGTTTATCTCCTGACCAGCAAAGGGAATTTGAAAGGGTTAGAAATTTATTGGAAGAAAATTTGTACAGATCGGTTATTGGTGACTTAGGAAGAGATTGCCTACTTCGTGATGATGAGATATTTAAGTTACTTGGG
>MFBU01000014.1:230833-235230 GCA_001775055.1 Candidatus Curtissbacteria bacterium RIFCSPLOWO2_02_41_11 | reverse complement strand
ACCGCAAGTTGTTGAACCATAGATAAGTTTTCCGCTACGAGGTGCCGAAATTGTTGAACCGCCAGTCATATCAATTCCATCATGAATATTGCCATTGTACCAACCAAGTTTGGCCCAATACGACATCCCAAAACCCTGAGTGATTCTTGGACTGGATATTGGCCAATTCCACGATCCCGAAAAACCAAATTGTCCATCTGGGGAATTGTCCCAACCAGGTGAAACATCCTTTAAATATTGAGCTGGATCTTGAGGTGAACTATTTTTAAGGACAGTAAAATGAAGATGGGGACCACTTGAGCAATCAGGCCCGCCGGAATTGCCAAGTAAAGCAATTGTACTGCCTTCTGACACACCATCACCTTCACCACTGTTGAGCCTGCTGACGGCTTGACTAAAAGCCGCAACGATCGCCTTTCTTTCGGCTAAGGCTTGCTGAAGAAGACGTTGGAATCTTGCTTCGTCATTTTTGGTTACCTCTAAAAATGTCTGTTTTTCGGCTTTTTGAGTGTCAAGACTTGCTTTTAGACCTAAAAGCTTCTTTTTGTTTTCTTCAATCGCTGCCTGTTTGTCTTCTCTTTCATCTTTTTGATTGGCATAGTTAGATTTGGTCTCCTGCAAGTTTGCCAAAAGTCTTCTGTCGTTTTCCTGAACTTGCTTTAAATATTGAACCCTTAAGACAAGATCGGAAAAATCTCTTGAAGTCAACAGAAGTTCAAAATTGGAAATAAAACTTTGCTGATAGGTTGCAACGATACGTTGTTTTAAAAGAACTTCAAGTCTTTCTACCGAATCAGTAATATAGCCAATTTTAAAGCCCAAAACGCCTATTTCCTTTTCGAGTCTATCAATAGTGGCTTGGGCATCCGATATTTTTAGCTGAGTAAGACGAATTTGATTGTCAAACTGGGCAATTTGCGAGGAAAGTGTCTTTTTTTGTTCACCAAGTTCAGTGACTTTATTTGAAAGGACTTCGATGCATTCACTAACTTTGTCAGCAGGGATATCTTTTTTTTCGCACTCCTCAAGACTAACAGCAGAAGTTGAATTGCTTATGAAGAGTCCTAAAACCAGAAGGACAACAAAAGTTAAAACCTTGGGCAGCAGGTATTTTATAGGCATAATATAATCTTATCGAACTTTAAGATAGCGGAAAAGAGCAATCGCTGCCCCGATTATGCCAACTGCCGCGGCAATTAAAGCTTCCCCAGCCCAAAGATAAATAAAGAAAAGCGGCGATACAGGAAAAACCTGAATTGGGCCTAGGAAGTCTTGAATTTTCGGCGAATAGAAAAGGAGAGCCGCATAAACCAAAATAACCGCAATACTGGCACCTAAAATACCGTAAAGCGCACCCTCGATAAAAAACGGCCTTGAAATATACCAGCGCGTTGCCCCCACTAAGCTCATGATTGAAACTTCATCTCGGCGAATAGCAATTCTCATACCAATCACCATAATAATAATAAGGAAGGAAACACTCATTAACGTTGCCACAAAAATAATCCCTCCAAGCCTGATTGTTTTTGTCCACTTAACCAATTGCTCGACTAAGTTTTCGGGCGTAATAACCCTTTCAACCTCCGGCCGGTCTTTAACAACTTTGGTGATTTGCTCGATATCTTGCGCTTTTCTTACAGATATATCTATTGAAGCCGGCAAAAAATCGGCAGAAACCGATTCTAAAAGCAGCGGGTCGTCTTTATTGCGCTCCCTATAAATTGCCAGGGCTTCTTCTTTGGAAACATATTTGACTTCACGCGCAAGACCCGTCGACTTAACGGATGCGATAATTTCATTAATTTTAGTTTCATTGACATCATCTTTGAAAAACGCAATCACCTGCGGCCTTTGTTCAATGTAGTTTAAAACCAACTGTCCGCCGATTACGAGAACCACAAAAATTGAGGCAACGAAAAATGTCAGGGACATAGCAAGAGCCGCTGCCAGTGCCTGATAGGGACTTCTTCTAAGTAGTTTAATGGTACTTTTAATCTGACTCATATTTCCCTTCTTTTTCGTCCTTTTCTATTTTACCTTTTTCTAAAACTACAACTCGTTTTTTAAAATGGTTTACAATCGCCGCATTATGGGTTGCCATGATAACAGTCGTTTTATCATCCTGATTAATTTTTTCCAAAACCTTAACTACTTCACGTGCGGTTTTGGGATCTAAATCCCCGGTTGGTTCATCGGCAAGTAAGACTTGGGGCATTGAAACAATTGCGCGCGCTATGGCTGTTCTTTGAACTTCGCCGCCGGAAAGCTGAGAGGGAAAATACTCTGCCTTATCCAAAAGTCCGACTTTTTCCAGAACTGAGGAAACTTCTTTTTCGATGTCGCTTTCTTTTTTGCCAACAACCTCCAGTGGAACCGCCACATTTTCAAAGACGGTTCTATTTAAGAGTAGTTTAAAATCCTGAAAGACGGTCCCGATTTTTCGGCGCAGATGGGGAATTTTGCCTTCTTTAAACTGCAGAATGTTTTCATCATTAAATAAAATTTTTCCGGAGCTTGGCAAAATTTCCCGAGTAATTAATTTAAGCATCGTTGATTTACCGGCGCCTGAGGGACCGACAATAAAAATAAATTCCCCGTCTTCTATTTTTAAATTAATATCTTCAAGAGCTACTTGTCCGTTGGGGTATTTTTTTATGACTTCTTCAAACTGTATCATGAGGCAGAGGCTGGTGGATTATTGGATGACTTCGACTTTACCGACATCCATTAACCATGCTACTTGACCCGAACCGAATGTTTCACCATACACTTTTACTTTTTTACCAATGTATTCATCTAAATCCATCACGGAAGATGTAAGGTATGCTGTTTGACTCTCTCCTCCAGGACGAATAAGTTTCCATGGTCCCTGAGCAAATTTATCAAGTTCGTCATTTTTTTCGATAACACCCTCGGCCTCGTCGCGAAAAGTCTGGGCAAATGATTGTTTCTGCTCACCGGTTAATTGCTCTTCATCAATTGCAGCCTTGGTTTGGATTTTGGCATTCTTATTTCGTGATGAGAAAACAAGGCCGGAAAATATGCCGGCAGCTACTACGACAACTACAATAATAATCGGAAGAAACTTGCCTAAATTCTCTCTTTTGGGAACGGCTCTTAAGATAAGCCTTGCCTTAGATTGGATTTGCGAAGAAGATGGTGACTGTGATCCAGTCTGAGGCTGTGATTGATCTTGGGACGGTTTGAGTTCTTTCATAGTGTGCCGCCAATAAAGTTTAGCCTAGTCTTCTGATTATATCAAGAGTAAGTTTTGAACAACAAGTTTGATTGAAAAATTAAAGAGGAACACTTAGGGTAAGCTCCTGTTTGACAAATTCGTCCAAATTACCATCTAAAACCCCTGCAGCATCGGCTGTTTGCCAGTTAGTGCGTAAATCCTTAACCATTTTGTAGGGGTGAAGTACATAAGAGCGGATTTGATTACCCCAGCCGGGGGTTACATGGGCTCCTTTGACTGCCTCTTTAGTTTCTTTATCTTGCGTCTGTTTGAGAACCCAAAGTTTGGCAACGAGTAATTTCATGGCATTTTCGCGATTTTGGGCTTGATAACGTTGGGTTTGGCAAGTAACGACAATGCCGGTTGGTTTGTGTTTGATTCGCACAGCTGTGGAGACTTTATTGACATTTTGGCCTCCGTGACCGCCTGAACGGAAAGCTTCAAATTCAATATCGTCGGGTTTGATTTCAATTTCATCACTTTGCTCGATTTCGGGCATGACTTCAACTAGAGCAAAGGAGGTTTGCCGAAGACTCGCGGCATTAAATGGGGATTGACGAACTAAACGATGGACACCGGCTTCGCGCCGAAGCAAACCATAAGCATAAGACTGATTGACAGTCATCGAGACGGTCTTGAAACCGGCTTCCTCACCTGGAATTTCGTCGATAACCTCAAAATTCCATTTTTGATTTAAGAAGTATTTTTGGTACATCCGAGAAAGCATAGCTACCCAGTCCATAGCCTCTACCCCACCTTGACCGGCATGGATAGAGACAATGGCAAAATTGGCATCATATGGCCCTGACAAAAACATTTTAGATTCCAGACCTTCTAATTTTTTTTCAATGTTGACAAGAATCTCTTCCAGCTCTTTAGCTATTTGGGGATCCGATTCGGCTAGAGGTACCATAGCCTCAAGACCGTGCAGTTCTGTGGCGATTTGGTCAAAAGTGTTAATCTCCACATCAAGAACAGCAATTTTCTTCATGACAGATTGGGCCTTTTGCGGCTCCTGCCAAAAATCAGCCTTTTGACTTTGAGCCTGCAAATCGTCCAAATCTTGGCCTTTTTGGTCCTTGCTAAAATTTTTCCTGATCAAATTGTAGCGATCTGTCAGCTCTTTGAGCTTTTGTTGGTAATCCATAGCAAGAGAATT
>MFBU01000014.1:221845-230774 GCA_001775055.1 Candidatus Curtissbacteria bacterium RIFCSPLOWO2_02_41_11 | reverse complement strand
ACCGATTGCAACTCGATAAAATACAAATGGGTAAAGGGTGCGGGTGGAGAGGTATTTGAGGAAGTATTTGATGGTCAGATAGCCAAAAATGGCGGAGGTTGCCATGCCGATTAGAAAGAAGTTAAGGTCAGATCCCCTAAGGGTCGACGTTGAAACTACCTCGAAAAATTTTTTGGCCCCGGCGCCGAAAATCACCGGACCGGAAAGCATAAAGGCAAATTTGGCAGCTTCCTCTCTTTTGAGATTTAAGAAGAGGCCGGCGGAAATTGTTGAGCCGGAACGGGAGACTCCGGGAATTAGGGCGATTGATTGAAAAACACCAATGATTAAAGCATCCAAAAGTGTGGTGTGATCTTTGAACCGAGTTTGTTTGCCTAGTTTTTCGGCCAAAATAAAAACAGCGCTGAATAAAATCAAGGCCACACCGACAATCCAAATCTGGCGAAGGGATGAGTCGATTTGGCTTTCAAATAAAAGACCAAAAAAGACAGCAGGAGCAGTACCTATAGCCAACTTGAACAAGAGTTGATTTTTAGATCTTAAGATTTGTAAGTAATCTTTCCAGAAGAAAATCAAAACAGCAAGAAGGGTTCCCAAGTGAAGTGAAGCGTCAAAGGCAAGGCCAAAATCTTTTTGTGATATTCGGAAGATATTTTCAAAAATAATTAAATGGCCGGTTGATGAAATCGGTAAGAATTCCGTCAGCCCCTGAAGTGCACCTGCTAAAATTGCCAAAAGATAAGTCACTGACTATAATCATGCCAAAAATAGCTGACCTTCGTCAAAATTATTGCTGCTGGAATAAATATCCAAGTATCGCTCCCCAAACCAGATGGGTTAACGCTTGGACAAATAAAACTGTTCGCAGTGGCTGAGCAAAAGCAACCTGACCTAAAATAGGAAAGATGCCTGCTAAAATTAATGTGATAATCCAAATGACTATTCCGTAGGCCGCGCCTTTGACTACAAACTCTTTTTTGAAAAATTTGTCGTAGTTAACAAAGGAATATAAATATCCCAATGCCGACCCGATAACTAAAAGAATTAGCCAGCCGCCTAAAACTGTTTTTGAAGTTGCCGCAAATACCGACCAAACGCCTAAGCTACCGACAAGCGATCCGAAAATCAAAGCGATTATCGATGCGTAAAATCCGGCTATTAAGCCTTTTTGACCCAAGTTTTCTCACCCCCTCGGGGCAGGAGATTTAGGGGCAGTTATCAGAATACAAAGAAATGATAGCGCAATGATATTTGAGTTGCAACAGTTTATTAGTTATGGACAACGACGCGAGTTCCAACATCAGCCCAGTTAAAGACAATTCCGGCTTCTTCCGGTTTCATATTGACACAACCATGGCTCATCGGTTGGCCAAAGTTGTTATGCCAATAAGCTCCATGGACACCGTAACCCTGGTAATAATACATCACATAAGGAACGTTAGGTAAATTGTAGTAAGTACCCAGAGCTTTGGAGCCCCCTTGCATGCGAGTATAGCGAAGTTTAGTCCAGACGCGCCACTCGCCTGTCGGAGTCGGGGCCCACTTTCCAGAGGAAATTAAAAAGCTGCCAACTGTTGTGTCTCCCTCTTTCATATTAAGCCGCTGATCTGAGAGATCAATTTCAATCCACTTTTCGCCGGGAGCAGCAGTCGATTCACCCAAAATATCAACTCTTTTGCTGGCAATGGCATCTTTAAACGCCACATTTCTATTTAAAAATATTGCTTGATTATCTTTTTCAAGCTCGCCGGACTGGGATTTAATAAAGCTAACATAACTTTTCGAAGCGATGTTATTGAAATTAATACCTATTTTTACCCCTAAATGCTGGTAGGACCAGTAAATATATCTTCTGGCCGGTGAGGCTAAAACTATCAAGATGGCAAATATTACAGCTAAAGTGGCTAGCTGACTAATCCCTTTCTTCAAATTCATGTATCTATCTCTAGTATTAAAAAGTCGGCTTAGTAAGTCAAATATTAACTAGCTACTTACGCAGATTTAGATATTTTTATATTCGCTCGCAGAACACCCCGCCAAAAATTGAATATTTAGGCGGGGATGAATGCGAAAGCGAATACATACTTGCGAGCACTAAAGTATCTACTCGCTCATGTAAACTTGAAGGAGAAGAAGAAAGTTTATGAAATTTTCTTGCGGTCCTCGTCCTGATTAAATCGGGACTGCGGGTCTAACCGGGGACTCTTAGTCCTCGGAAGTTTATCAAAATTTTTTCAAGAGGTAAACATCGCCAGAGGATACAACTACTTTGTAAGAATTACTTTTTACTAGTTGAACAAGTATTGATTTAGTTCCTTCTAAGCCTTGGTTATAAAAATCCCAAGCATTCTGTCCAGGATGCAAATCAACAATCACATATTCCGCGTTATTCACATTTGGTAAAAGATATACTTCTTTTCTGTGTGAAAGGTGAGGTAAAAGGTTATTTTGAGAAGCTACGGAGGTATTCTTGGGCACTTGAGCCAAAACCAATCTTGTATTGTCCATCCACGACTGATGTTTATAGAATTGAGGCTTAAGTAAATTTTTCAGAGGAGAATCTAAAAGAAGATTTGTCCCTATATGAGCAAACATTAATAACATCGCCAAAATTAACGCTATGTATTTAATACTTCTAAATTTTTGCAAAATTATTACACAACCGAAAATAGTGGCGACTGCAAGCACCACTGCCAATTCAGCGCTATAGTGGAAAAACAATGTCCAACGGACAGGATGCAGTTGATCTAAAAAACGAGTTGCAAATTGGAAAAGACTAGCGGGCATTAAAGGCATGTAGATAATTGGCACTAATCCAAACGAAACAAGAGACCAGATTAAAGTTTGAGTTTTGAGAATTGGTAGAAAGAAATTGCTAACAATCGACTGCGGGTTTGTTAAATATCCAATCAGGGCACTCTCTAGACTCTCGTTCTCTTGTACAAAGGAAGAGTAGTCGTTTTGGCCTAATGCTGGCATAAAAATTTTAATTGCTAAGATTGACCAAGTGAATGAAATAACAACGGTAGCAAACGCCATTTTCCAACTTCTTTTAACTAACCAAATATAAATGCCCAAAGTTGAGAGTAAGAACCCTACATGTTCACGAACGGCAAGGCCAAGAAAAAGGAAGAAAAAATAGCAAATCCACCGTTCTTTTTGCAAAAAGTAAAAAAGCCATGCGAGTAAAAATGGCAATAGAGACATCTCATGAAAGTCATAAACCGCAGTAGCTTGAATTCCTATAAAGTCGATATAAAGAAATGCAATTACTATCGCTAATATTCTAGGGAGGCATCTTCTTGCAATTAACCATATGGGGAAAACTGCTGAAGAAAGTATCGTGGCTTGAAATAATAATAAGATCCTTTCGTTTTCAGTAAACCAATAAAGTGTAGACAAAAGAAGCATTATTGGCCGAAACCTGTCAGCTAAATCGGGTAAGTTGGTAATAGTTGAGAAAGGATATTCGAATTTACTGTATAACCATAAGGCTTGATCATAAATACTAAAATCGATTCCTTGGGATTGAAAATGATTGTGGCGAATAACTGCAAGTAGACTATACAGTGTCGAAAATAAAAGAAAAATAAAAACGATGATCCAAAAATCTATTTTTACACCAAGAATTTTAGTTCGGTTGATCCTCTCCATTTGAAATATCCGCTGGTTGCGAATCAATTATAATATATGCATGTTATGAAGCTCCTGAGGAAAACTAACATCCTTCTACTATTCATAATTATTATTGCCGTTTTTTTTAGGTTTTATAATTTCAAAGAGTTACAATTCTGGAATGCAGATGATGAGATTCTAACCGCTACCATAAGACATATCATTTGGGATAAATCTCCTACACTTCTTATTCCTAATTTGTTTCTTGAATTTGGTCTTGGTCCCATTTTCTATTATCTTTTAACACCATTTTATTTGATAACGAACTTCGACCTTGTTAATTTGAGGATTATTGCATCGGTCATCGGTTTGGCAACTACTTATTTTATATATTTGGCAGGAAGGTCTCTAAAAGATAACAACGTGGGTCTTATTGCAGCTTATCTGTATGCATCTTCCTTTCTTGTTGCATTTCTAGAGAGAAGAATATGGCCACTCACCTTGAACGGACTGATGGCTGTGCTTGCACTCTGGTGCCTTTTGAAGATCATCGACAAAAATTATAAATATATACCTCTTTTAGCCTTACCCATTGGATTTACATTTAATTCGGACCTTTCTCTTTTAGTAGTGATTATTGCGGTTTCTGTGATATGGGTAATTTATAAACTGCCACTTATTACCAAATATACCTTTTATTTTTTATCAATTATTTTACTGTTTATAGCTCCATTCATCTTGGCAGAAATTATGTATAACCATGCAGTCTCTGGACCGCTATTAAAGACAATTAGTAAACCATTCGACCAGCAAGCTATTTCTCCAGGTTATTTTCAAAAATTTCAAACAGCTGATTTTCTTAATACCCTTTCAAGAATGATTGCCTCCCAGCCGAGTAAATCTTTTGAACAAAATATTTGCCATGGGTATTGTTTTTATCCAAAGCCATTGTTTTCTCCTTTAACACAAATCGCAACAATCTTAATATTTATCGGCAGTATTGTTTTGTTTTTCAGAGACAAGAATTTTGATAAGAGGAAATTTGGAATTTTATGGATAATGATGATAAGTTTTATCTTGGGAATTTTAATCTTTAATCGAATATTTCATGGAAATTTCAGTCAAAGTTACTTTACCGTAATATTCCCAACTTTTGCTTTATTAACAGGGAGTTTTTTGGCCAGTATCAAAAACAAATCCAGAACTTTATTTTTTTTGCTTGTTTTTGCTTACTTGGCTATTAACTCTTATACAATTTTAAACTCCGCGGTTAGTAATCCCCTTTATAAAAAAATCGGGCTCGTTAAAAATAGCATAAAACACGTAAAAGGAGAAAATTATTATTTAGTTGTAAATCCATCTCAAATTGAGGACGGTTGGACCGAATTATACACTGTAAAAGGACAAATACCCGCCAGCAGCTCTTGGTATGAGTATCTCGAATGGCTTTATCAAGCGTACAGTTTGATTCCTACGTCTACAATAAAAGACGATGTAACAAAAACTATTATAGTTGGGACATTAGGCGATAAATCGCCTGACAGAGAAAAAATTATAGCTTCCTATGAATCCGGAGATGTTGTTGTTTATGTTATAGAAAATGATTGAGTCGAAGTTAATCGGAGATTCTATACTTTAATAAATAATAAATAGCTGCTAGACCATCATACCACTTAATTTTTTTCTCAGATACTGGCCGGGGCTGATAATTTATTGGCACTTCGGTAATTTTTATGCCCGCTTTGGCAACTTTGGCGGTAACTTCCGGGCAAAATTCGAAGCCTTTTGAATTAAGCTTTATACCTTTTAACACTTCTTTTCTAAAAACCTTGTAGCCTGTTGGCTCATCAGTAATCTTGGTACCATAAAGGAGATTAGTAATCAAGGTTACCAATCTTCCACCAATGTCAAATGTCCAATGAGAAGGTTTATTTTTGCCTAATACTCTTGAGCCGTATACTACTTTTACGCTTTTACTATTAAATGGTCTTAGAAGGATTGGAATATCCGCAGGGTTGTATTCCAAGTCCGCATCCTGAATTATAATAAGGTCGCCTGTCGCTTTTAAAAGCGCACTCTTTATTGCCGCGCCTTTTCCATTATTCACTTCGTGCTTTATTAGTTTTTTACCATCAATTAATTTTTTAGCTATTTTAAAGGAAGCATCTGTTGAACCGTCATCGACCGCAATAATTTCTTTTTTAAATCCATTTGGCAATTTAACTTTTTTTACTCTTTCTATTATTTCCCTGACTGTTTTCTCTTCGTTGTATATCGGCAAAATTATGGAAAGTTTCATTTCTTTTGAGCAACAAGGAATAAGGACAAACCCAATGGCGGCTCAATAATCTTTTCAAAAGAAACTAACGCAAGCACAAGCTTTTCGAAAATAGTAAGCTGAACTTTGTGTATAATGTCTCTTCTTAAAAGCTTGCCGTTTACAAACCATCCCATCAATCCAAAAAAATTTAGGCGTCTAACAATGATAGGCTCTAATTTTGCCGCCTTGCACTTTTTAATCAGTTCATTTTTTTCATATCGCCTGAAATGATCAAGGTATTTATCCATTGTGCCGTAAGCCCATTTATGCGCTGGTACTGTTGCAATAAATTTCCCATTCCCTTTCAAAAGTTTACATATATTTTTTAAAGCTAACCGATCGTCTTTAATATGCTCAAGAACGTTTAGACAAATGATGGTATCAAACTTTTTATTGCCGAAAAAATATTTTCCTTTTTCGATATCACCAAAGCCCGCATTTGTGCCGAATTTTTTTTGAAGTTTTTGAATATAGAATTTATCAATATCTATGGCTGTCGATTTACCTCTGGGAAGCATTCCAGTGAAACTTCCGATACCAGCGCCTACATCTAAAATCTGGCTGCCAAGATAGGGTTTCAACTTCGAAAAAACCCACAAATTGTAACCTTTTGCTGTTTTCATTATTTCTAAATTATGCTTATCGACTGAATTCATATCATTCGGGGATTCTTTTCTGAATTTTGATCACATTGTTTATGTCTTTTTCCCAAACAATTCTAAAGCTTGTGAAATTAGTTTGCCAATCAAAGCTTGTGTAAAATTCATTTTCCGGCGCTTTTTCTATAATTAAGTAAACAGTATTTGCCTGTTTGGGATTTGGAAAATATCTCGATTTATTCCTGACGTAATCCGGCTTGTTGGGCAAATAGGCAAAATCCTCCGGTAGACCTCTGTTTTTTTTCACTCCCTGCCACCAAAAGAGGTATTGATAATTTAAGTCGTAAATCGAGGGAGTGTAAATATAAACAGAAAAAGGACTTTTAGCGTCTTTGTAAATTAAATCGATTACCCGGAGTTGATTTGCAAGCTGGGCAGGGTCTGCTTTTGCTTGAGCAATCGTTGCGTTTTTTGAAAATGACAAAAGGTTTACAAAAAGAAAAATCGCCAAGAATACTATTGTAAATATCCTTGACTTCCATCCAAGAAGAGCAAATATAACTAGAAATGCAATGTTGATAATAAGGCCATAAAGATACCATGTTTTAATTTCAACAGATATTAGGAAAGTACTAATCAAAAAATTTAAAGCTAGAATGTAAATGTTAATTTTTAGAAGAAAAGCAAGATCCCTATCTTCGTTATTTTTAATAAACTTATAAATTCCAAATATTAACAAAAGAATTAAACAAAGGGCAAAGATCTCGTTTTGGGGAGAAAAGCTTGACTTGAAAAAGTCTATATAGGTAGAAATCCTTGTCGGTATCCTTTGTAGAAGCGGAAGCTGTCCCGATAGGGAAGGATTTTGACCCAAGAAATAAGCAATTAATGATTTCGTCTGAATAAACCCATGGCGTATTTCGAATAATAAATGCGGTAAAAAAGGAATGGAATAAAAAGCCGAGGAAAGAGAAAAAACTTTAAAAAAATTTTCCCACTTATTTACGTTCATCCAGGCGCTTTGGGATGTGGGTTTTCTGATGGGATCATAAAATTTAAGATAGAAAAGCATAAAAATCAGAATTAGCGTGAATACAACCGCAGGAGCAGGTTCCGTATGGAACATTAAACCTACAAAGAAAAAGGCAGGGGTAATAAAAAATGGATTCTTGATGATGGAAATGAAAGTAAAATAAAGTATCAATACCGTCAAAATCGAGGTGATATTCGCAGGAAAAGAATATGTTGAATTATTAATGTTCGCTGCATTAAAAAGAAGAAGAATGCCCAAAATGAACGTATAGGTTTTGCCCAAATATTTCTTAAACAAATAGAAGGCCAAGATTGCCGAAAGAATAATTAACGATCCGGTTGCATAAACTGCGGAGAGTGGGTTTCCGCCTGAGAGTAAAAGTGGAATGGAAAGAAAATAAAACCAGAGTGGGCCGAAATAAACACCCCAAATACTCGCTGCCGGGCCAATTAAAGTCGGAATATGATAAAAGGCAATATCTTTTGCCCAAAGCAAATCACGACCCATGTCATAGGCAAAGGGCACAGAGTCGCGGACGATGATAAAAACTCTCAAGACCGCGGCGGCAAGTAGAATTACTAAAAGTAAAATTTTTTCCCTCATAACTTTGTCGAATTTTATCAGAAAAATTAACCTTTATGTTCGGGGGCGTTTATAAGACCGCATTTTTTCCACTTAAGACCTGATCCACATGGACAAGGGTCATTGCGGCCGATTTTTGCAACACGAATTGGTTTGCTTGCGGAATTTAATGGATTATTTGCGGCTGGCTGTGAACTGCTCGCCTCGCTTCGCTGACGAAGCAGGTCAACTTCTAACTGTGGACTCTTTTCCAGTGCCTCAAGCTTAGCAATTTCCGCATCAAGTTCCTCATCAGTCATTTCCATGGGGTCTTCTTTTTCAATAGGTTGCTGGACAACTGGGATGCTAGACGATTGGGATGAATCAATTGCTGACTGTTGATCGACGTCTGGGGTAAGTTTGGCTTCTGGATGGACTTCGATACCTTGTTCCTCAACTCTTTCAATTGTTGGTTCTTGTCTTACTTGAACCTTAAAAATGCGGTGGACTATTTCATAATCAATCGAGACCATCAATTTTTCAAACAAATTGAAAGCTTCCTGTTTATACTCAACAAGTGGATCGCGCTGGCCGGCGGCACGAAGCCCAATTCCTTCACGCAGATCATCAAGTGAATCCAAGTGTCCGATCCAAAGGGTGTCGATAACCGAAAGATTGACAAATTTCTCGATATCCCTGGCAACAGTCTCGCCGAGTGTTTTTTCGCGACTGGTGTAAACCTCGTTAATGACACCTTTAAGAAAACGTATTAGTTCTTGAGGATCATTAATTTTTGAAGCA
>MFBU01000014.1:59832-221837 GCA_001775055.1 Candidatus Curtissbacteria bacterium RIFCSPLOWO2_02_41_11 | reverse complement strand
GATCATTAATTTTTGAAGCATCTTTAAAGAGCTTATCATTTGATGCATCATCAAATGGAATAATAGTTGCAAATTCTTGGATGATTTTTTCGTGTTCTGGTTTTGCGATTCCCTCTGGTGCATGCATTAGCACCAAATTTTCAATTTCTCTTTCAATTTTACCCTTTATTTCATCCTTCATTTTCTGAGCCATCTGCTTGTCTTTTGCCGCTTCTAAATTTTCCCGGCGCATGCCGTAGATAATTTCTCTTTGCTTATTGGCCACATCATCGTATTCGACTAAGTGCTTGCGAATATCGAAGTTGTGGGTTTCGACCTTAATCTGGGCATTTTCAATAGCTTTACCAACCATTGCATGCTCAATCGGAGTATCTTCGGGAAGTTTAAATGTCGTCATGATTTTGGCAATTTGTTCACCGCCAAAAAGACGCATGATGTCATCTTCAAGCGAAACATAGAAACGGCCGGATCCCGGATCACCTTGCCTACCGGAGCGCCCCCTAAGTTGATTATCAATTCTTCTTGCCTCATGCCTTTCCGTTCCGGTTACATGAAGTCCGCCCAGTTCAATAACTTGCTCATGTTGTTTTTGCCATTTCTCAAATTCCCGACCATGAGTTTGTGGTCTTCCTAATTTATCGGTTGGCGGCGTGCCACCTAAAATAATATCGACTCCCCGACCGGCAATATTGGTTGCCAAAGTTACCACACCTTTTTGACCTGCTTGAGAAATAATTTCCGCTTCTCTCTGATGGTTCTTGGCATTTAGAAGCTCGTGAGGAATGCCTTTTCTTTTTAAGAGAGAAGACAAAAATTCATTTTTTTCAATCGATGTGGTACCGATTAAAACCGGCTGACCCTTTTCGTGTCTTACCACTACGTCATTGGCTACTGCCGTAAATTTTGCTTTTGTAGTCTTATAGACAACATCGGAAAGATCTTTTCTTATCATCGGTTTATTTGTCGGAATCACCATTACTTCCACCTTGTAAATTTTATGGAATTCTTCTGCTTCGGTTGCCGCCGTACCGGTCATTCCGGATAACTTTTGGTAAAGTCTAAAATAATTCTGGAATGAAATAGTAGCTAGGGTTTGTGATTCCTGCTGAATTTTTACATCTTCTTTGGCCTCAATTGCCTGATGCAGACCTTCTGACCAACGACGCCCGTGCATAAGTCGGCCGGTAAATTCATCGACAATAATAATCTGGTTATCTTTAACCACGTAGTCACGGTCTTTTTGAAAAAGCGTTCTGGCGCGAAGTGCCTGTTGAATGTGATGGATAGATGCAAAATCCTTTTCATAAAGATTTTCGACACCCAATCTTTTTTCGACTTTGCGTATTCCATGCTCGGTAAGATTGGCGGTTTTTAATTTTTCATCGATAACATAATCAGTCGCGCTTGATAATTCCCCGACTAATTTTGCAAACTGATAGTACTTCTGCGTAGCTTGAGCCGTAGGTGCAGAAATAATCAGCGGGGTTCTGGCTTCATCAATAAGGATAGAGTCTGCTTCGTCAACAATGGCAAAGAAATGAGTTCGCTGAGCCATTTCATCAAGATTCCAAACCATATTGTCACGGAGGTAATCAAAACCGAACTCATTATTGGTTCCATAAGTAATATCGGCCTGGTATGCTTCTTTTTTATCAACTGGCCGAAGATGGCGAAGCCGCCAGTCGGTCTGGGTTTTATCTTCAAATTTCGGGTCGTAAACAAATGCCGCCTCCTGCATAATGCAACCGGCAGAAACTCCCAGTGCAGAATAAATCGGTCCCATCCAGCCCAGACCGATTCTTGCCAGATAATCATTGACTGTTGCCAAGTGAACTCCTTTTTTCGATAACGAATTGAGGTAAAGGGCAAGCGATGCGGTTAAGGTTTTTCCTTCACCGGTTTTTTGCTCGGCAATTTTGCCCTGATGCAGAACAATTCCGGCCAAAACTTGCACATCAAAATGCCGCTGTCCTAATGTTCTTTTGGATGCTTCGCGAACCGCCGCATAGGCCTCGGGCAGTAAATCATCAAGTGACTCTCCCCGCTCATGGCGGAGCTTAAATTCGGCGGTTTTGGCGAGCAACTTTTCGTCCGATAATTTTTGGAAGTTTTTCTCTAAGGAGTTGACAGCTTCAACTTGCGGTTCAAGCTTTTTAATCTGTTTTTCGTTAGAATCCAAGAATCGACTTAAAATTCCAAACATCGTCTTTATTGTTCGAGCCTGTCGAGAACTACATTAATGAAACTTCTCGACTTCCCCGCCAACATCTTTGAAGTTGTGGCGGGTCGCTCGAAGAGTAAAATTAAACTTTTGATCTCTGTTTCCCTTCTGCTTTCTCAATTATTTTTCTCCATAACTCTTTTAAAGATCTGCCAGATTCATGGGCAATTTTGTGAGTTTTTGGGGAAAGTTTTTTTAACCGATTGCGCTTTTTCAAAAGGCTTTCTTCATCCTCGGGCAGAATCTGTTTCATGGAGTTTTATTATAGAACCCATCTTGTACCTTCGCAAGCTCACCATTCTGTCATTCTGGCTTGCCAGAATCCGTACCTTGATTAGATTCTGAAGTCGTTACACTCCCCAGAATGACTACTAAAAGAAAAGCCTCCGCGAGCATTCCGGAGGCTTCTAATTTCAAATTATGTATATCAGCAGGTCGCCTTGGCACCTTTCACCGAGTTTGACTCGGTTTCAGTCATACTAATGGCGCTCCTCTGATATATTTTAATTTTCGCTATTCTCAAATTAAAATATGAAAAATTTATTGTCAACCGATTTTTGCTGAAGGAATTTTGGGAAAGCCGGTGTATTTTTGGAGGGCTTTGGGGACTAAAATTGATCCGTCTTTTTGTTGGTAATTTTCCATAATGGCAAGCAGAGTTCTGCCTGCAAAGACTGTTGCATCATTCATATGAACGAATTCGGTTCCGCCATCTTTTCTTTTGACTTTTGTATTAAGTCGACGGGATTGATAGTCGGTCATAAGATCTGCTGTGTGAGTTTCGCGATATTTATTCTGCGCAGGGAACCAGGCTTCTATATCAATCTGTCTAGCATCGGGAACCCCCATGTCTCCAGTACAAATCATAACAACCTGATAGGGAATCTCTAAAGCCTGCATAAGATATTCTTGAACTTCGACAATAAAATCTTGTTCTTTTTTAGAATCTTCTGGAATAGTGAAACTTTCTATCTCTAATTTATCGAATTGATGGACCCTAAATATCCCTCTTGTATCCTTGCCGTAAGATCCTGCTTCGCGTCGAAAAGAAGTTGAATACCCTACGTATCTTATTGGCAGATCTTTTTCATTTAATGTTTGATTCATGTGCATTGGACCTAATGTATGCTCTGCACTACCTATTAAATAAAGGTTATCTTTGTCCAAGTAATATCTCTCTTCTTTTGGCTCAAGTCTTGCCATCTGATCAAAAACTGTAGGTTTGATCATTACCGGAGGAATAACAGGCACAAAAGGTTTTGGATTATATTCTGAGATTTTGGCAAGTTGACTTTTATTTGTAAGTAGTTCAAGAGCGTATTGAATAAGTGCGAATTGTACAATCACAAGAGAACCCTTTATGTATCCAAATCTTGATCCTGAGACCTCTGATGCAGTTTTCGTATCAACGATATCTAATGACTCCCCTAGTTCCTGATAATCTTTTACTTTAAAATCAAATTTTTTGGGTATTTTCCACTTTCTTATTGGTTTGTTTCCTGTTTCGTCTTTTCCGACAGGAACATCGTCTGTCGGCAAGTTTGGAATTTCTCTGATTAGAAAGTAAAATTCTTCAGTTAACTTTTCGAGTTTATTTTCTTTCTCCTTTAATTCTTTTTTAAGTTGCTGACCCCTTTTTTCGTCGCGAGCTTCGGCTGCTTTTTTGCGTTCGGATCGCAAGTGATCCACTTCCTCAATTAACTCTCGACGCTGCTGGTCGACTTTAAGAAGTTTGTCGATGTCAACAGAATAGCCTTTTTGTTTGGACTTTTCCGAAACTAATTTTGGATTTTGGCGGATAAATTTGATGTCTAACATTTCACCTCTTTTGCCAGCTCCTTTCCGGTTCGATTTCGTCTTTTAGAATCATTCCTACTGCCGTTTTATGAAATGGAATTTTGGTTATATGATAAACCTCCTTAAAATATTTTAAGGCATCCTTGGCTGCCGGTACACCTTTGGCTTGGGCAAGAGCGTCAAGATTGTCAGCCAGCTTGACAAGCCGTGCTTCCAAAGTTTTTCTTTGAGTATATTCACTAACCAAAGATGTGATTTCTTTGGTTGTTGGTAAATCCTTGACTAACCATTTGAGCCCTTCTTCCTCGATTCCCGCAAAAGCACCAGAGGCCATTCCCTTCACAAAGGTACCGACGTCACCGACAATAGTCTCGGCCATGTCATGGAAAAGGGCCATTTTAATGGCTTTGTTAAGATCAACTTTTTGACCGTTTTTAATCATCTCTGTTCCCAACATATAGGTCAACATCGCGGTCGTCCATGAATGGGCGGCCACCGAATCCGCCTCGTTTCTTTTGAAACCAAGCGCAATAAAACCTTGCCGAGGGAGCTCCTTTGCCCATTGCAAAGTTAAAAAAACCTTAAGAATTTTTTTAAGAACTGCCTTGTTCATCCCAGTCTCTCTGTCATTCTGAGCGTTAGCGAAAGAATCTTTTTAGATTGCTTCGCTTTGCTCGCAATGACAATAACGATCATAGACCAAGTTCTCCTGCTTTCTCTTGCATGGCTTTCAAGGTAATGCTGGTAAATTCTTCTAATGGAATATTTAACTCCGTCTCACATGTCTTTATTTGATCACGACTGGCGCCACGGGCAAATGATTTGTCTTTGAATTTTTTCAGAACTGACTCGACGGTGACTGATTTTAATTTTTTGTCAGGCTGAACTAAAGCACAGGCAACGATAAGGCCTGTCAACTCATCACAAGCATAAATGGCTTTGGCCATCTGAGTTTCTCGGGGAGCCTTATCACAGTGGCCGCGGATGGCATCAATAATTGTTTGATCGGCACCTGTCTCTTTTAACTTCTTGGTAGTTTCCTCGGTGTGTAAGTCCAGTGACTTATTAGTCAATTCATAATCGGCATCATGAAGAAGGCCGACAATTTCCCAATCGTCTAGATCGAAAGACTCCTCCTTCGCCAAGGCTTCGGAGGGCAAGTCAGAAGATTGAGAGGATAAGTGATGACAAAGCGTTCTCATGACGAAACCACAAGCGAGAGCATGTTTAACCATGTTTGGAGAATTTTTGAGATCTTCTAAAGTTTTGAGTGCTTCCTCTTTTGTCATTTTTCCCGCTTTCGGGGAGGTAGGTCTGGCCTGAGTGTCGGAAACAAAATGACATCTTTTATTGATGGTGAGTTAGTTAAAATCATCACTAAACGGTCCATTGATGGACCAATGCCGGAAGTTGGAGGCATGCCGTATTCAAGAGCCTCAATAAAGTCGGTATCTGTCTGATGGGCTTCCTCCTCCCCTAATCTTTCCTTTTTCCTTTCATCGACAAAACGATTGGCAAGATCGCCTGGATCGTTTAACTCAGAATAATTGTTCGATGCCTCCATGCCGGCCACAAAATGTTCAAAACGCTCAACAAAGCGGGGGTCTTTTGCTTTTTTGGCCAATGGTGAGGTTTCGATTGGGAAATCATAGATTATGGTTGGCGCAATTAACTCCTTTTCGGATTTCTCTTTGAAAATTGCGGCCAATATCAAACCGACAGAATTTTCAAAAGGCTTAAGCTCGATATTTAATTTTTGGGCCTGAGTTTTGGCTTGAGCAAATTTTTCAATCTGACTAAAATCGACTCCGGTTACTTTCTTAACAGCATCAACCATTGTTAATCTTTTCCAGGGTCTTTTGAAATCGACAGTCAAGTTGCCATATTTAACTTTGGTGGAGCCGATTGTTTTTTTAACAACAAATTCGGTCATTTCTTCAATTAAATCCATGCTGTCCTGATAATCGGCATAGGCAGTCATGGTTTCAAGAATTGTAAATTCAGGATTGTGAGCCCGATCAATGCCTTCATTTCGGAAAACCCGGGCAATTTCAAAGACTTTTTCAAAACCGGCAACAATTAATCTTTTTAAATAAAGTTCGGTTGAGATGCGAAGATATAAAGGGATACCTAAAGCATTATGGTAAGTTTTAAAAGGTCGGGCCAATCCGCCACCGTAAAGAGATTGTAGAACTGGAGTTTCAACCTCAATGTAGCCATGTTCAAGGAGAAACTGACGATGAGCTTGGATAACTTGTGATCGCAGATCGAAAATTCTTTTAATTTGGGGGTTCAAAAGAAGATCAAGGTATCTTTTGCGATATCTTTCCTCGACATCGCGTAATCCATACCAAGTTGAGGGCAATGGACGGATTGATTTTGTCAGAAGTTTAAAATCGGAAACGAAAATGGTAATTTCGCCGGCTTGGGTTTTGTCAACTTTGCCGCTAATCTCGATAAAGTCACCAATATCGAGAAGTTCCAACAATTGACGATTGACAATTGACAATTGACTCTTGGAGAAGAAGAGCTGGATTTTGGCGGATTCATCAACTAAATCAGCAAAAGTTGAACCGCCATGAGAACGAATTGACATGATGCGGCCGGCAGTTGCCACAACCTTACCGATGGATTTTAGACAATCGGCGACAGGATTTTTCTTATTGCTTTTGGCAGGATAAGGATCAATTTTGAGTTTTTTGATTTTGGCAAGTTTTTGAAGGCGAATCTTTCGCAAATTCTCGAGTGGTTCCATAATGCTTTAGAGTATAAGCCTCGCTTGTGGCTCTCGTCAATTTTCTTAAGCGTGATCCTATCTTAGCTGGTGATCTCTGGAAATAGCTATGGCCTAAAGAAAAAAGGGGGTGGAACCTGTTAATCAAGCGCACTACCTTCGAAATTAACCAAGTTTTCCAGCGGGGGGTTTAAGAATTGCCGAGGCGTGAGCGGCCTAGTAAACCAATAACCAAAGAAGGCTTTGACGCTTCCAATGCGCTCTTCGAGCTGCATAATTGCATAATCGGACATGCCATAATTTGGTAAAAAGGCTCTTTCAAAAGGTCTTTCAGTCCCCTCTTTTAAGGTCTTGCGGATTTGATCTAAGGTTAACCGTGGCATAAATTTCCTAATTCTTATGGCTGCCATATCGACAGACATACCGTGTTCAACCAGATATAGACCGTTTGAGAGGGCCCTTTTTTCCATCCTATAAAGTTCAACTGCTAACTCACAATCCTGAGTAATGCCATAATCTGCTACGTCACCAATAGTTTGGGCCATACCTTCCATTTGAAAACCGACGGGCCCCGGAATAACTAATAACCCGGCTGCCTGATCAAGCCTGCCTTCTGAAATTTCTCTTGCAATTTTACTTCCAAATATAAAATGCACTGGTTCGTGTCCTGCATACACCTCGATCCAGCCATCATCATATGAATCTCTATGTTGTTCATTCCAGTTTGCACGAAGATAATTAGCCCCGTCAATTCCCATAACCTCAAAAAATCTCCACCAGGCATCGGTATCTTCCCAACGAAAATCAAATCTGACATTTTTGATCTCGGGACCTAGAATTTGGGCTAACTGGCTGCGGTTGCGCCTATCAAACCTCCAAAAGAGACGTTCTATTTCTTGAGGATCGGTATTGAGAGTGTCTTTACTTCTTCTTTTAATAACTGCTCTTACACTGCCCTCACTTTCTCGATTAAATTCTTCTCCCATGCCCTTCAGAATCTCAATTACGTTTTCCCAATTTTTATCCAATTCATTTGTTGGAATGAGGCGTGGCTGATATCCGCTTACTGCTTCCAAGTATTCTTCGTATGGCGTTTTAGGTTCACCTCTGGCGAGCCTTTCTTTTTCTTCAAGAAAGACTGCAAGTGCCCTTTGGCTGTCTCTAATCACTTGCCATTCTGGAGCTAAATTATCAAGGCCAATTTGATCGATTTTCCTGACATGAGCCCAAAGGTCTGGGATTGCTTCTTCTGGTGTAATTTGAGGGTCGATTTCTCGCTCTTTGGGGCGATAGGCATATGCATCTATTATAAAATCTTTACCCTTGGATTTTTGCCTCAAGTGCATGTCCAGTCCAGCGGTTATTCTGATTATTGACTTGCTTAGCGCAGATATCTCTGCTGATCTCTCGGGATCTATGGCTCCTACTTCCGTGAGTCGACCATGTGACAGGTCACCCTCGTAAAGACTCGGTGCCGTCCACCCTAAGCCTTCTGAGACCGGTACCCTACTAGCATTTTCTGGTCGCGACATAATTTAAATTAGCCCTTTCAGGCGATTTTTGAAGCTAGAGTATATCATAAAAGACCCATATTTTTCAATGAAAGCTTTGACATCTTGGTATGTACCAACTGAGATTAGTCTTTCTAGGGCATCGGAAAGTTCTTCGATGCCTAAGAACAGCTTGGTGAAATTTGGCCATGAAATACCATTCGACTCCTTGAGAGCGCCATTTGACAGAAAATTATTGACGGCCAAAGCGTGGCCGATGGCGAATGCTTCTACCGATTTCTGTGTTTGGTAATCAATCCACCAAGTAAAAGCCCGGCAGATAAACATAATCATTATTGCCTCTAATTCTCTTTCAGACATAATTCCTTTTAGTACAAGGGACCCACAACATTTAATTCCATAAATTGTTGCAGAAAGCTCATCGATAACAGGAAACAGTTCTTTTAGCCTCAACTCAGAATCTTTATACCGAAGAAGGGAGTGTCCTATTTCATGCAAAAGGACATTTCTAAATGAACCTTCTCTAAGACACTCGTTGGTGTACTCTTTCTGAAATTTTTTCTCAAATATTCTCTCAAAAATTGGCAAGTGTTGCTTGTTAAATTTAAAATCTAGCGAAGTATCGAAAAAGGTAATTTCGATTCCGTATTTTTCCATCAAGACGGGATCAACAGGTAAACTATTGCTTGTAAACATTCCTCTTGCAAAGAGGCCAGAGAATATTAAGGTCTTGTCCACTCTGAGTGTGGTTTTATCTAGAAATTCGGCTTTTTCAGAAGGTGCAATAATCTTTCTTCGGACATCATAAATTGTCTGCTGGATGATTTTGGCCTTTTTGGTCTTATCCTTATCCATCACTCCCACCCATGCTTCATAGGAGGCCTTTTTGAAAAGAAGTCTGTCATCAAGTCTGTCAATCGGTCCAATGACAATATCGATTTTGTAGGGTTTCATGGTAATCCAGTAAATATCACTAGCCTCATAATTGCCATCCAAAAGTGCATTGGCCTGAAGTTCTAGACGACTGGCGAAATCTCTTTTTTTAGTCAGTTTTGCTGCATCTCTTAAAAGACGGGCGACTTTTTCTAAATCTTTCTTGAATTTTATGTGATATGGAACAGCAACTAATTTATTCTTTCCGTTCCTTTCCACTATTGTGTATGGCGAGAGAATTTCTGAATTATGTCTTGAAACTTCAAGAATCTCTTCCCTGGTTGCATTGGAGGGATAAAAGTTTGCTCCCAAATATTTAGAGTTCTCCTGTTTTTGGTATATAGGGGCAATGGCTTTGGCCGCTTCGATCAGTTTTTTGAGGACTTCTTTCTCAGAAGCCGTTAAATTAAGATTTTCAACTGGGAAAACAACTATTGGTGCACTCATTTTATCTCCAAAACTTTAATCTTACTCTTAACAGGACCGACAACTACCTCAATTGTCTCGCCAACCTGAAGACCTTGTATTGCTTTTCCAATAGGTGACTCATTGGAAATTTTTTGGGCTGTTGGGTCTGCTTCCATAGATCCGACAATGGTAAATTCATGAATCTCATCATTCATTTCAATAACAACTGTTGAGCCAATTACCACAAAGTCCGCTTTCTTAATAGGCTCAATGATTTGACTTTTTGAAAGAATCTCTTCGAGTTGAGCTATTCTAAGTTCCAAAAGAGACTGCTCATCCTTGGCGGCATCGTATTCGGAGTTTTCAGATAAATCGCCAAATTCCCGAGCTCTTTGAATTCTACTGATGACTGCGGGTCTCTTGACCCCAATAAGCTCCTCGTATTCGCTTTTGAACTTGGTTAAACCTTCGTGAGTTAAAATAAATTTTTTGGAACTTTGAGCCATATCCATATTTGTCGATATTTGGAAAGCTAATTCTATTCCAAATTTAATGGTAGGTCAAGAATTTAGTTATTTGGTATAATAGGCGCGATCGATTTTTCACGGCGCTATCGTCTAGAGGCCCAGGACACGTGGTTCTCATCCACGAAACCGGGGTTCAAATCCCCGTAGCGCTACTCCAAAAATCTCTGATTTTTGGGATAATTTTTTAGTTATGAGAATATTTTCAGTCTGCCTTCTATTTTTTTTCTTACTAATTTTCTTAAATGTCCCTTTGTCTTTGGCCCATACCGATTATCAATTCCCAAGTTACAGCGAAGGACAAGTTAATGAAGCTTTGGAAAAAACCGTACCGCTTCGATTCTTACCATCAAACCCCCTTTATTTTCTAATTACCGCAAAAGAAACGGTATCAAGATTTTTTCGCCCCTCATCTTTAGAAAAGGCGCGTTTTGACTTTATTCTTACCGGAAAAAGATTAAAAGAATCATATCTACTTCTTGAAAAAGGTGATGTAAAAAATGCCAGCAAAAGCTTGGGGAGATATTCGGGGAGACTAGATTCTATGAAGCGACAAATGGAAAAGGCAAGATCACAAAATCAATCAGTTGTCGCGTTTGCCGATGAAACTACTGAAGGATTAAAACTGCATGAAGTCCTACTTTCGGCAATTTCTAAAAAGTGGCAAAATTACCAAGAAGGTTATAATTTTGATGATAATTTTGATGCTGCTTTTGGCGAGTTTATTAATACAATTCTAACAATTGACAATATCAAACCGGGAATTAAAAATCGCTTTAAAACTGCAACAAGCTCGGCCAGTTTGGAAAGTGAACCTTCTGTTGGCCCAAGCCCTACCCCAGCTTTAGAAATACTAGAAACATCGCCATCTGCAAAACCAAGAAGGATCATTTACTAGTGACTAGTAAATTAGCGTCTAGGGTCTAGTTTTTCCCTAAACTAATAACGGGATTAAAAGGAGTGCAACAATGTTGATGATTTTGATCATCGGATTTATTGCAGGCCCGGCAGTATCCTTATAAGGATCTCCAACCGTATCTCCGGTAATTGCGGCTTTGTGGGCATCTGAACCTTTACCGCCAAAATTGCCGGCTTCAATAAACTTTTTGGCATTATCCCAAGCAGCACCACCGGTGGTCATGGAAATTGCCACAAAAACTCCGGAAACTATCGAACCTATCAGTAATCCGCCAAGAGCTTGTGTGCCGAGAGTAAAACCGACTAGAACCGGTGCAATAAGGGGAATAAGCGCTGGTGTCACCATTAGTTTGAGGGCTTTTTTGGTTACGATATCCACAGCCTTGTCGTACTGGGGTCTTGTGCGACCAGTCAAAATTCCAGGGAACTGGCGAAATTGGCGTCTAACTTCATCAACAACCGCCGCTCCGGCAATGCCAACTGCTTCCAAAGCATATGAAGCAAAAAGAAAAGGCAGTGAAGCACCAATTAAAAGTCCAATTAAAACCTTAGGGTCCGAAAGAGTAAATTCGACAAATGAACCATGGGCAATTAATTCCTGGGAGTAAGCAGCAAAAAGTACTAGGGCAGCCAGCGCTGCAGAAGCAATCGCATAACCTTTAGTAACGGCTTTTGTCGTATTACCAACCGCGTCAAGACTATCGGTAATATTTCTGATCTTTTTTGGTAAATTAGCCATCTCGGCAATTCCGCCGGCGTTATCGGTGATGGGGCCATAAGCATCTATTGCCACAATGATGCCGGTTAAAGAAAGCATCGAAACAGCAGCAACGGCAATTCCATAAAGACTGGCTAGCGAATATGAAATTAAAATCCCGGCACAAATTACGATTATCGGCCAAAATGTCGACCGGAGAGAATAAGCAAGACCGGCAATTATGTTTGTGGCGTGGCCGGTTGTTGCAGCCTTGGCAATATTTTGAACGGTTTTGAATTTTGTGGAAGTATAAAACTCGGTTATCAGAACAATAGAAATTGTTACTAAAATTCCAATAAGTGAGGCCAGATAAATATTGAATGGATCGTATGAACCGTTAGCATTCATTAATAAAATTGTCACCGGATAAAAGGCAAGACCAGATAGGGCTGCTGCAATAATCAGACCGACATACAAAGCTCCCATAATGCTTTTATTTCTGGGAAGTTTTACAAACAGCGATGCGATAATCGTTGCAATAATGGCAATTGCGCCTAAGGTCATCGGGTAAACAATGGCGCCAATACTATTCGGAAAGATAAATGATCCTAAAAGCATGGCTGCAACTAGGGTCACCGCATACGTTTCAAAAAGATCGGCTGCCATGCCGGCGCAGTCGCCGACATTATCGCCGACATTATCGGCAATGGTCGCCGGATTGCGGGGATCGTCTTCGGGAATGCCTACCTCGGTTTTACCAACCAGATCCGCACCGACATCAGCTCCCTTGGTGTAAATACCTCCCCCAAGTCTTGCAAATATCGAAATTAAAGAGCCGCCAAATCCTAATCCAACCAATCCGTTTAAGTTGCCGGTTACTCCGAAATAACCGGAAACAGAAAGCAGAGCTAAGCCCACAACCAAAAAGCCGGTGACAGAACCACCGGCAAAAGCAAGAGAAAGTGCTTCTTTTAAACCTTTCTTGGCAGCTTGGGCTGTTCTTACATTTGCCCTAATTGATATATTCATACCGATAAAACCGCAAATTGCAGAAGCAGCTGCACCGATAGCAAAACCAATGGCAATTTCAAGAGAAAGCACTAACCAGATTATTACAAAAATAATTACGGCAACAATCGCAATAACCGAATACTGGCGTGTTAAATAAGCGGTTGCGCCTTCGGCTATGGCATCTGCGATTTGGCGCATTTTAACTGACCCGGCATCTTGGGAAACTATTCTAAATGAAGTAAAAACCCCATACAAAATAGCCGCTGTTGAGCAAGCTAGTGCAAAAGGCAGGGCGAAAGTGGGGTTAATGTTTAAGAAATCCACCGTAATATTTTAGATGGGCAAAGCTTTGCTGGGAATAATACAAATTTTAGGGAATTTTTGCAAGCGCTAATTCCTCAAAAATTTTAACTTGCTATCGGCGGAGGTGAGTAAATCCCGAGAATCTTTTCTTTCTTTTTCAAAATTTGCTCTTTCGTTTTTTCTTTCGGAAGGGCGTGAGTTAAACCAACTTTTAAAACCTCATCCATATGTTCCGCCAGAATAAACTGCATGTCCTTTTTGACATTTTTAGGAATTTCTTCCAAGTCCTTGGCATTGGCTTTTGGCAAGATAATGGTTGTTAAACCTGCTCTGTGAGCAGCTAAAACTTTTTCTTTAACCCCGCCAATTTCCAAAACCCTGCCGCGAAGCGTCACTTCCCCAGTCATTCCTACCTCGCGCCTGACTGGAATTTTAGTAAGAGCGGAAACTAAAGCGGTGGTGATAGCAATTCCCGCGGATGGTCCTTCTTTAGGAACAGCACCTTCGGGGACATGGATATGGACATCGATTTTGGCGGCAAAATTATCCCTAAGACCTAAGAACTTTGCTCTTGATTTGACATAAGAAAGCGCTGCCTGAGCAGACTCCTTCATCACATCGCCAAGCTGGCCGGTAAGTATTAAATGACCTTTGCCCGGCATCAGTGTAACTTCAACAAAAATCAGTTCGCCTCCTGCCGAAGTGACTGAAAGTCCTGTAGACATACCAACTTCGTCGTGCGTCTCGGCAAGCGTTTTGGAGAATTTGTGAGGACCAAGATAGCTATGAAGCTGTTTGGGGATAATTTTGATCTTCTTTTGCTTGGCATGTGATGCAAATTTCTTAGCAACTTTGCGCAGTATGGCTGCAATTTCTCTTTCCAGTTCTCTGACGCCGGCTTCTCTAGTGTAATGTGCAATAATTTCTTTAATAGCGCTATCTGAAAGTTCTATTTTTTCTTTTGAAAGCCCATGCGCCTCCAGTTGTTTTGGGATAAGAAATTGCTTAGCTATGTGAAACTTTTCTTCCTCGGTATAACCCGGAAAGCTAATTACTTCCAAACGGTCGCGAAGTGCCGGTGGAATAGTATCCAAAATGTTGGCAGTAGTAATAAACATCACATCGGAAAGATCATATGCAACTTCCAGATAATGATCGGAGAATGAATTATTTTGCTCCGGATCAAGTGCTTCAAGAAGAGCTGACGACGGATCGCCGCGAAAATCCGTACCGACTTTATCAATCTCGTCAAGCATAAACACCGGATTTTTAGTTCCGGCATTTTTAATTCCCTGAATAATCCTTCCCGGTAGTGCACCGACATAAGTACGTCTGTGGCCTCGGATTTCTGCTTCGTCATGAATACCTCCCAAGGAAACTCTAATAAACTTGCGCGAAAGCGCTCTGGCAATCGATTTGCCGATTGAAGTTTTACCGGTTCCGGGCGGCCCGACAAAACAAAGTATCGGTCCCTTAATTTTGCCAACCAATTTATGAACAGCCAGATATTCTAAAATTCTTTCTTTGGCTTTTGGCAAACCATAATGATCTTCTTCTAAAACCTTAGCTGCAAAATCGACATCGGCAGTCTTTTTATCCTTAATCTGCCATGGTAAATCTACCAACCATTCCAGGTACGTGCGAATATATGAGGATTCCGGATTGTAAGATGACATTTTGGCAAGTCTGTCTAGTTCCCTATCCGCTTTGGTCCTGACCTCCTGCGGCATACCGGCGACTTTAATCTTTTTGCGAAATTCGGAAATCTCTCTGCCGTCTTCATCTTCGCCTAATTCCTTTTCAATCGATTTCATTTTTTCGCGAAGAATTGCTTCTTTGGTTACCCGGCCGACTCTTTCTTGAGTTTCAGTATCAATCTTTGAAGATATTTCCAGAATTCTAATTTCACGGGTTAATAAATCCGAAAGCCGTTCCAATCTTGCCTTAGTATCTACCATCTCAAGAATTTGCTGTTTGTCTTGGGTTTTAAGATCAATTGAGGCAGCAATAATATTTACCAGTTGATTAGGATCGTCAGTTGAAAAAATATGAATTGAAGATTCAAGAGTTAAAATCCCGCCCAGTTCGCCGTATCTTTTAATTTTGGTTAAAGTATTTCTAAAAAGAGCTTCAATTTCTTCGGTTTTTTGGGTAAGTTCTGGTATTTCTTCAACCCTAACCGCAATATAGGGATCGATTTGGCTGAATTCTTTAAGATAAACCCTACTTAAACCCTCGACTGCTAAGTTATATTCATTATCAACTTTCCAAAGTCGTCTTATTAAACCGACAGTACCGACAGAATAAATATCATTAGGGGCGGGATTTTCAATTCGGGGATTTTTCTGGGCGACAAAAACGCAAAGTCTGTCACTTGCCCAAGCACTATCTAAGCCGAGCTTGACTTTGGGTCTGCCAACGGTAATAGGAACCATCGATGAAGGAAAAACGACTGTGTCCCTAAGTGGAACAATAGGGATTTCGTTTTTAAGTCTTGGTTTTTGTTGTTCTAAGAAAATGGCCATTTTTTAAAAACTTCCTAACTTAATTGTAATAATTAAGTTTTTGAAAAATATCAGAAAGCTTCCATAAATTTTTCTTAAGTACAATAATTTAAAGCTTTGCTGATATAGATACTCTACCGTATATTGTACCAAGTATGTCTATAAGACCATACCGGATCTCTTTAGGGTTAGCCAAGTCAGACTTAATTAGCAGTCAGAATACCACGAGTGCTAAGTTATGTCAAGCCCTTCGATTTTGCAAGATAAAAAGTCTAATACCTAAAAGAAAAGCGAGGATTGAGATAACATGGGCAATTTTAATATCCCCTATCACCCAAGTATCAATGCGCCAAAACTCGGCAATAAAGCGAGTAGCAGAGTAAAAAATAAGATACAGTGCAAACACTTGGCCTTTGACCTTTAACTTTTGACTCAAAAATAAAAGAGTCAAGAAAAAAATAAAATCCAAAATTGCTTCATAAAAAAAGGTCGGGTGGAAGCTGGTGGAGTTGATAAATTGAGAAGGTCTATTCTCGGGGCCAATATAGATACCCCATGGTAAATTTGTTGGCGGACCAAAGCCTTCCTGATTGATAAAGTTACCAAAGCGCCCAAGAGCTTGACCTAAGAGTAAGGAAGGAGATGCTAAATCAAGGATACTTGCCAAATCAATTTTTTTAATTTTGGAAATTAGATAAAAACCCAAAACAGCGCCTACAAGCGCTCCCCAGATACCCAATCCTCCATTCCAAATCTCAAAAATTTTATTCCAATTCTGCGAATAATAATCCCAGAAATCTACTACATGATAAAGTCGCGCACCGACAATTGCCAAAACTAAGGGAACTAGAAGAATCGGGTCATCAAAAATTGCTTTGGAAATTTCATAAAAGTGGGCTCTTTTTTTGGCCAAAAACCATCCCAGAAAAATAGCCATGGTGATAATCAAACCATATAGATGAATCGTAACAGGACCAAGTAAGATTTCTCTTGGAATCATTTCGGTACTTTTTTAACGAGTATGGCTGATACCAGTGCAATAAAGGCGGAAGAAAAGATTATATTTGAAGCAAGCGAGTTGGCGAATAAAATAAAGAATTGTTGCGGAAAAAGTCTTATCAAATTATCATCCACGGAAAATAGCCACAAGTTGTTATTGAAGGCAACTTGATGGAACTTAACGAATATCAAATCGAATGACCGTGACAGACCTAAAGCTAAAAGTGCCATAAAAATCAAAGTGACGACTGATGAGATAAAAAATGATGTGGCAAGATTTCTATATTGTTTTTTAAAAACAAGAACGATTGAAATCGTCAGTACTGTCGTCAAAGACAGGTAAAATAAGCTGGATGTTAATTTAAGGATGTTTTTGACATCTGCCAAGTGGAGTTTAGCCTGAGTTGAGAAAAAATTGTGATCGAGTTGATTTTTTCCTCGAAAGTAGCCAAAAAGGTTGTCAGTTGCGTAATTTGCGATCTCGCGATCGCTGAAGGTTTGATAAACTCCTGTTTTTTGATAAAGCCTTTGGTAGAAACCAAAATTAAAGACTAAATATCGGAAATTACCCAAAATAATTACTAAGGGGATTAAAATCACTAAAAAGTATTTGGCAACACTCACCTTGAGTTAATTTTAACACGGCTCTGTTTTCGCATCAGATAAAGGAGCGATCCAATAATCAAAACTAGCGATATGGCTATTGGAACTAGAACTGGCCCGACCCACGGGGTTGGTAAGAGAAAGAAGATATCAAGATCTGCAAAAGTCTTTGGCCAGCCGATTGTTAATTTCAAAAAGATATAGTAAAAAATGTCCCAAATACCGAAAGCTAAAAAGAAGAAAGCAATTTTATCCAATAATTTTTTGCCAGCAAGCCCTCCAATAGTTGCAAGCATGACAAGCGTTGCTGCTTCTCGCATCCTTTCAATATTTAGAATCTGGGTATCGGCAATAATTTTGACGGCAGTCTGAGGCTCCAAGAAGGCAACACCGGGGGTTAAAAACAGAATTTCACTGCGGTCGATATGGGGAGGAGTAAAACCAATTCCCAGAAGGTGCCTGAGATACACAACAACCGCGGCTTCAACAAAACCGAAAGCGGCTGCAAAGATTAAAACTGTTGAGATTGTTCTTGCCATTGGCGAAATTATTGTAACTCATTATAATTCCCATTTAAAAATTCTTTCATTGATATCACCTATATTGAGTATTTTCAGTTCGATTGATTTAGGTCTTGGAGAAATTGGTTTGAATTTTAAAACTCCCTGGCGGTGATGTTCTTGCGGTGGTTCTACCTCGCCGGCAGGGACGGCTTGCCATCCGGTCGGTTTGAACCAATTATCCGTGTCATCAATTAAGATTGATGTTCTAACTAAATCCTGGTCTAGATTCTGCGAATGTGTATCCAAAAGTACCTCGAAATTCCAACTTGTCGCCGATTGCGAAAGGTCTCTTGGTGAAACCTTAATAGTAACTGGGCCTTCTGAATTGATTTGTGGCAGCAGACTGGTTAGACCTGGAGAAGACGTGCTATTATTCACCAAATCATTTTTTTTACCAAGAAATCTATCCTTAAAGAAGAAAATAGAAAGAAGGATACCTCCGACGACTATTAGACCCAAAAGAATGACAATTTGGCGAATTGGTAAGCGCATGACTAAATTTTACTCCTGGTAATTTGAACAAAGCCAAAAACTTTATTGGCCATATACAAAATCCCCGTAAGATTTGCGGCCAGGCCTGCCCAGAATAGTTGGATCTGATACTGAGTGATAAGAGTAATTAATCCGGTGATACCAAGAATTGGCAAAATGTTGGCAAGATAATGAGCGCAGCAGGAAATCATGGCCGCTGTTGAGGTTGCGCCTGATGTGGCAACTACTTTTGCTGAGACATTCTGGTGGACTGCGCTTTTAAGGTAGCTATAAAATCCAACTTGAATTCCGAATCCAAAAGCAAGGACTAAAATAAAATACCAGAATCGCAAAAACTGATCTTGCGCAAAGTTCCAACCGGAGATTGAAGTTACGATTACGAAATAAAATACTAAAAGTAAAGAGGTGCCTAAGAGTCCCTTTAGGGCTGATCCTTGAATAATTTTTAGGTTAAGATTCTTCAATTTATCTTCGCAAGTTCTGCTTTCAATTCGTCATTTCTAACCGCCATTTGAGGATCATCTCTAACGAAGCGGACCATGCCATCCTTATCAAGAATCAAATAAGTATGTCCCGGGTACTGCCCTTTATGCATAGAAGACGGGAGTGAAAGCATTCCATAATCTTTTGAAACATTCTTTGTCAAATCAAGAAGGACGGTTGAGGCACCTAGCTCGGGCATTTTATCAACAGCTTTCTTCCAATCGTTTTTAGTATCAACCATGATGTTAAGGACCATTGTGTCCTCATTGTTAAACGCATTGTCTTTACCGAAAGCTACTATCTGGTTCCAACAGGATGGGTAACACATTGCTCCCTCGGTAAAAAACAAAACGACTTTTTTGCCTCTTTGTTCTTTAAGGTTAAATTTTTTACCGTCATAACTTGTTAGGGTAAAATCGGGCGCTTCCTTGCCGAGTAGTGTGTTCAATTTTTCCTCATCACTTGCAATATGTGCACCGTGGTCCATTGATTCTTCTTGACTTTTACCGGATAAAAGAATTGCCCCGGCAACTACAGCGGAGACAAAAAGGACAACTCCTATTATCCAAAAAATTACTTGTTTTTTAACCTTTGATCACCTTCTTTCCCTGGTGTGCTTTTTACTTTTAATTTCAGCAATTGCCTGATTGATATTGTGACAATTGTCAGAAATGCAATAAAGAAAATAATAGCCCAAATAGATTCTGGAATCACTCCGGTGTACTTTCCGATAAATTGGATTAGTTTAGTAAGGTATACATTGATGCTTACTTGGTAAGAAGCGTGGGTTATCAGATTGTTGGTTAAGGCTAAATAAAGAATAAATGCTCCAAGTACCAGAAACATCAGACCGGAGAAAAGATTCGAAAGTGTCAGGCGAATTTTCTTCCCTAACAAGCTATAGCTTACTGTTTTTCTAAAGGTGAAAAACTTCTGGGTAAACTTGCCCTTGTCAAGAAGCGCGCTCAGGATAAATAAAGGAATAACCATACCTAAAACATAGGCAAGAGTGTACGCTCCGCCTAAGAAAAATGAGGCGGGTAAAGCAGCCAAGGCTATAACCCCAGCTAAAACAGGCGCGCAACAAGTCGTAGCAATCCCCGAAAATATCCCTAAGACGAAGACGGATCCTAGACCACTACCTTTGAGTTGTGGATGGACAAATACAGGTAATGAAAACTGTATTCCAGAAACTAAGGTTAATCCTAAGAGTATCAAAAATAGAGAACCCAAGGAAAAAATAAGGTTATGATAAGTACTGAATAATTGAGTAATAGCAGATGCTCCTAAACCGATTGGCAGAAAAACTACCAACAGTCCAAAAAAATAGACAAATGTCATTAAGAATATGGTTGAGCGTTGTTTAAAAATTGATGCAAAATATGTGGGTAGAAGAACTGTGACACAGCAGGGAGCAAACAAGGCTGCAACGCCTGCGAAAAAGGAAGCTATAAATGATGCACTTATCAATAATTCCATATTTTCCAGTCCGACAAATTATTTGTGATGTTTTTCATCATGTCCCCTCATTAAAAGAATATGTCCTAGAGGACAAGCTAGTACAAGTAAAATGAGAAGACTTTTTTGACTGATCCCAAAGAGCGCAAAAAGACCAATGGCAAAAATAGGAACTAGACAACTCAAGACCATTAAAAAGCCATGTTTTTTGAATATGAGAGCATATTTTTTCGCAATGCTCAAAAATAATTTATTCATGATGAATATTTTTCAGGATTTTGTTTGAATTGTTCCTTACAATTTTCAGAGCAAAAATAATATGTTTTGGCCTTGTAAACTTGTGTAATTTTTGCATTTTCTCTATTCACCTTCATCAGGCAAACTGGGTCAGTTTCGACTTCTCCCTTTTTAAACCAAAGCATAAAAATTCACCTCTTTTATCAAACTGTCAAATTCTCTTTTCCTAAAAGTAGTGCGTTAGAAACAACAATAATGGAACTTGCGCTCATCAATAGAGCTGCCCATTCAGGACGAAGGAGAATGCCTACTGAATAAAGAATGCCGGCAGCAAGAGGAATGGCAAAAACATTGTAACCAGTAGCCCATGCCAAATTTTGCTTCATTTTGGTATTGGTTTTTTGCGAAAGCTTTATGGCTTTAACAACGTCTAGGGGGTCGTTTTTGACCAGAACAACTTCGGCGGACTCAACCGCTACATCTGTCCCTGCCCCGATAGCAATACCCACATGTGCTTGGGTTAAAGAAGCGGCATCATTTACTCCATCTCCAACCATTGCTACAATATTACCTGTTTTTTGAAGTTCTTTAATCTTGTCCACTTTATCTTGAGGCAAAACTTCGGCAAAATAAGTATCAACCCCCAACTTTTTGGCAACAGTTGCAGCTATTTGTTCATTATCTCCGGTTAACATTGCGGTTTTTATACCCATTGCAGACAGTGCTTTGATGGCTCTTCTCGATTCTTCACGAATCACATCTTCCAAAGCAATAACGCCAATAGCCTTTTTATCTTGAGCCACCCAGATGAAAGTTTGATCGGCAGAGACGGTTATTTTTTTCTCAAACTGTTCGGTTTCTACTCCTTCCTCGTTTAAAAAGGTTTGATTGCCAACCAGAATCTCCCGGCCCACAACCTGGCCTTTAGCGCCTTTACCGGGAACAGATTTAAAATTTTTGACTTGCGGGATTTCAATTTTTCTCTCTTTTGCAGCTTTAACTATTCCTTGGGCGATTGAGTGCTGAGACTGGACTTCGACTGCAGCAGCCAGTTTTAGAATTTCTTTTTCGGATTCATTGCCAAGAGCGATAACCCCACTTACTCCGAATTTTCCTTCAGTTAACGTACCTGTCTTATCAAAAACAACATAATTTAATTTGCGGGCAATTTCGATAGCTCTCATATCTCTAATTAAGATTCCGTTTTTGGCAGCTAAAGTTGAAGTTATTGTAGTAACTGTGGGAATTGCTAACCCAAGAGCATGTGGACAGGCGATAACAATAACGGTAATCGCTAGAGTGCCTGCAAACACAGTCCCTTGGGGATTTACAAAAAACCAGAACAGGAAAGTAAATGTGCCGACAATTAACGCGATATATGTAAGCCACCCGGCAGCTCTATCCGCCAATCTCTGTACCTGAGGTTTTGATCCTTGAGCTTCCCTAATGAGATCCATTATTTGAGCAATTGCCGTTTCTTCCCCGGTTTTTGTAACTTTAACAGTTAATGAACCGTCGTTATTAATTGTTCCGCCGATTACCTTATCCCCTTTTTGTTTGGAAACAGGTCTTGATTCTCCTGTAACCATAGACTCATTCACGGAACTTTGGCCATCGATGACTACTGCGTCGATTGGAATTTTTTCGCCCGGTCGAACCAGAACGGTATCGTTCTTTTGGAGCTGATCTGTCTGGACATCAACAATTTCATTGCCTTTTATTAAATGGGCTGTTGGGGGAATCAATCTAGCAAGTTCTGCCAGCGCTCCTGTTGCACCGCGAACTGCTCTCATCTCCATCCAATGCCCAAAAAGAAAAGCCAAAACTAAAGTTGAAATCTCCCAGTAAAGTGATTCACCTTTAAAAATAAAGGTGGCAGCAATGCTGAAAAAATATCCAGACAAAACTGCAAGGGAAACCAAAGTCATCATTGCCGGATTTTTCTTTCTTAGCTCTCCCCTGGCCATTTTGTAAAACGGCCAGCCGCAGTAAAGAACAATAATTGAAGTCAGAATTAAAAGAACTAAGTTGTATCCGGGAAATTGGGGAATTGAGAAGTTAAACCAATCCTGAATTTTTGGTGAAAGGATAAGGACTATCAGAGTTAGAGGTAAAGCAATAAAGAATCTTCTTTTGAAATCCTCCTCCATCCCCAAGTGGCCTTCATGGTCATGATCGTTTTTTACCATTGGTACTAAATCCATGCCGCATTTCGGGCAAGTGCCGGGCTCTTTTGAGGTTATTTCCGGATCCATTGGACAGGTGTAGAGTTTAGTGATTGGTTTCTGATTAGTGGTTACTGGTGAATCGTGATGGGTGATCATTTTCTCTTCATGATTCATAATTCTTGATTCATTTTTCAAGATTAATTTTATCTTGCACTTGGGACATCTGCTGGGTTTATCGGATATTACTTCCGAGTGCATTGGACAGGTGTAAACTTTTTGATTTATTGATTCTTTCTTGTCCATGTTATTTTTAATCAAAGGGTAACCTTTTTGGGTTACCCAATTAAAGTCTTTTCTTTTTGACTACCTTATTTGTTTTTGGCAAACTGGTTGTAAAACCAAGCAAAGATATAACCTGCCAACCACATTCCGATTACCGCAGAAATTATCCCCAGTAAGAAATTTCCCCTGGCATTTCCAGTCCAAATAAGACCTATGTCCATACCATGAAACCAACTTTGACCAACCACTTTGGAAAACCCTGGGAAAAGGGCAACCGAAAGAGAACAAACTACATAGACAATTCCGGTTACTGCCGCTAAAGCATTAGCAAATGCTTGTTCTTTCATTCTATTCACCTCCTTTACCCTCCGAAGCCTTGTGCGAAGGAGGGTTATTTAACCTTATCTCCTTTTTTCCAAAGCCAACGGGCAAGAGCAACCAAAACAATAATTACCAGAACCCATGTAGCTACCCATAAAATCCCAAAGATCCAAAAAGCCCCAGGGTTTGCGCCCATCCAGCCCATCATCGGGTGATAACCCCCAAAATAGCGGTCATCAGATGGTAGTTTTTGTCCTGACTCAGTTCCCCAGCGCATCATGTCGGCAAACATTTATTTCACCTCACTTTCGTGCTTTTTCAAAAACATCGACAACTTCCTGAATCGACCTTTGCTGATCTTTACCATGCATAGCATGGGCCACATGTTCCTCAAGATGGCCTTTGAGGATGACGTTGTCAACTGCCCGAAGAGCAGATTGGACAGCCAAGGATTGTTGCAAAATATCGATGCAATATTTTTCTTTATCAACCAAAGAAATTACATGATCCAAATGCCCACGAGCAGATTTTAATCTTTTGAGGGCATTTTGTTTGACTGCCTTTTGCATATACATACTTTATCCTACCCTACTGGGGAGGGTTTGTCAAATCTGTTAGAAACGGCGCTACTCTGATGTATATTTTCGCTAGCGCTCTAATATATAATCTTGGCATGAAGATATACACTAAAACCGGAGATAGCGGCACTACTTCCCTATTTGGTGGTAGGCGAGTTGGTAAAGATTCGGCAAGGATTGCCGCTTATGGGACGGTTGATGAGTTGAATTCACTGATCGGTTTAATAATCAGTGATCTTCAACAATATTCTTCGAGCGAGCGCAGTGAGTCAAGAAGTGGTTCTCGACCCGCTTCGCAGCGAGGCGAGCAAGCTCAAACAATAACTGACAATAAGAAGATTGTAAAGAAGCTTCTTAGAATTCAATCTGAACTTTTTGTGCTTGGAGCTGACCTGGCGACTCCAGCTGACATTAAAATCAAAGCGCCGAGAATTAAGAAGTCATTCGTTATAAGACTTGAGAGGGAAATTGATAAATGGAGTGCTTCTTTGCCTGTGCTCAAAAACTTTATTTTGCCTGGTGGCGGCAAAGTTGGATCAAAACTCCATTTGGCAAGGTCGATTGCTAGACGAGCGGAATGGTCACTTGTAGCTTTGAGTAAGGAAGAAACTATTAACAAGAATACACAAATGTACATCAATCGCCTTTCCGATTGGTTTTTTGTTGCGGCAAGGCATGTCAATAAAGGAGAAAGACAAGAAGAAAAAGTTTGGAGAGGAAGAGGATAACTTGTGATACAACCCCATTTAAAAATAAACAAAATTAATAAATTTGTTATCCTACCGGGTGATCCCAGTAGGATCGACAGGGTTGCCAGATACGTTAAAGATTTTAAGGAAATAAGCTTTAACAGAGAATTTAGAATTGCTAATGCTAAATACAAAAAAATGCCAATTTCGTTAGTTTCAACAGGCATTGGTTGTCCCAGTGCGGCAATTGCAGTTGAAGAACTATCAAAAATCGGTGCCAGGATCGTTATTAGGTTAGGCACTTGCGGTGGGCTACTTTCTGAAATGGAGTCTGGGAATATCGTTATTCCCACTTCAACAATTTGCCTCGATGGTACAACAAGAGAATATCAACCGGATATCAAAAAAGTTAATGCCGATCTTCAAGTTATAAAAACCTTAGAGGCTTCAGCAAAGAATATAAATATCAAATATTTTAAAGGTTTAAATAGAACACATGACGCATTTTACGAATCTGAGAAAAATTTTATAAAAATATCCAAAATTGGTTTTATAAGTTCGGAAATGGAATGTTCTGCAGTATTTCTAGTGTCAAAACTTAGAGGCTTAAAAGCTGGTGCTATCCTAGTAGTTAAAACACCCGAACCACCAGAACTGGTTAAGAAAAACCCAGAAGCAATTTATAAATTAACGGATGATAAAAAGGCAGAGAAAGGTGTAGATAATGCAATTCGAATCGTGCTTGAATCGCTTTTAAAATTATCCCATTAACTGCACTTTTCTGTAAGCCACAATTTGAGTTAATAGGAGTGCGGCAGCCTTTAAGAAAAACCTTATCAGGAAGAGCTAAAACTTAAGAGATGACATCATTTTTTGAAAAATTGGATCAAATATTTTGAATTCATTCTCTGTCTGGGCAGTTGCCAAAAACCTTATGATCGTATTATCTTTATTAATTTCATAAATATGCCTGTGCTGGGTGCGAGGACCTTCAAGAGCTGAGAAGTTTCTGTTTATAAAATAATCGACTGCCATGTAGTTACTAACTTCAAAATTCTTATTTTTGTTAATAATTGATTTGACATCGAGTGGCTCGTAAATATCTTCTCCTACCTTGGCTTTATAAATTTTTTCAAACCCAGCAAGATCAGCTTTATCGGTTGATCTTGAATATCTGACTTTAATGGCAGAGGGAGATGCTTCTTGAATATTTGAATCGGTTGCCAAAAAATCTGTTGCCCAGTCACCGTACTCTTTAACGAACCATTCCTCTGGATATCTAATAGCAAAACCGTAGGCTTGGTTTTTGTATGTTTTCCAGCCTGAATATGCGTCCGGTGAGACTGACGACGACACCACGAGTGCCGTTTGGTTTGGGCCTTTATTTTTGAAGCGAAAATAGATAACTCCACTAACAAAGATCGACGCTAATGCTATCAAAATTAAAGGTTGGATAAAACCTTTTCTCACAATTTCAGTCTAACAATGAGAGAAAAATTAAGCAAAGAGAATTTTCAACTGGTAAATTCTGGTATGATTGACTCTGTGATTATTACCAAAAAAGAACCATTTACCAAAGAAGAAATGGCTCAGGTATCTTTGGAATTTCAAACTTACATCAAGACTGTTGTAGATATCAGTCAAAAAATCTGTTCGGCCGGTGCCAACAGACATTTTGAAAATGAAGTGGAACTTTTAAAACAAGGTTCAGAACAGACTGATCTTTGGGGCGGCGGGATCGATTTGGAAACTTTAATGGTTGATAATAATTCAATAATCAATATTCGCCCGCAAGACAAAAATTTCAGTAATGAAATTCAAGATCCGACTAGAAGAACAATGTTCGAAGACTTGATGAAATATTTTTTTCAAATTCTATGGAAAAACTAGCCTTGCTTTCACTGTCAAGCGATCTTAAACGAATTGTCCAATCAATTCAAAGGGGTTCTTTGGCCAATACCAAAAGGTTCAATCAAGAGGCCAAAAGGTGGCTTATAAAGTCGCAAAAAAATAAAAATGTGGCGCTTCTTAAATTGTTAGGAAAAATAGAAGAAACTTTAAAGCAAAAAAATGATCTTCGAAAAGCCGAAGATTGCTTAATGTATTCGGTGCTTTTACAAAACCGAGCTTTACAACTTAAGTAAAGCCTAACTGCACTTACTCCAGCCGCAGGTAGGATTAATGCACCTGCGGCAGCCTTCCGAAAAGACTACCGGACTTGAACAATCAGGACAGACTACAAATTTATTTTCAATAATCTTTTCCTCATGGATACCTGGCATAAGACCAGCATCAATTTGATATTCAATACCACCTGGTATTGTCATCTGGACCTTTTTGGCTTTGCCGTCGGCAACTATTTGGCCATTAGGACTTTGGCCGTTTGGAGAGACTTTGGTGGGGTCGCCATTTATCTGGGTTGACGGTTGTGATTTAACAACTTTTACAACTTGTTCCTCATTGCTTTGCTCAATAACCGGCAGCTGGAGTTGTTTGGCACGAGCTATTTCCATAAGCGACTTACCAACCGCGTCAAAGGCGGAAAGTACGCTTTCAGGACCAATGCCGTAGGGCGTACCGCAGGATATTCCCACCAAATCAGATGCAATCTCTTCAAGAGATGCGCCGTATTTTAGGGCGCGCGACGCTAGCCTACCGGTAACTTCAGCAGCACCGGCAACATAACCGCCGGTTTTGCCGATAGTCACAAAAACTTCAACAGGTGCACCGTCATTATCTCGAAAAACAGAAGTATAAACATAACCGACATCGGCCTTTTTGCGAACCCGCATTCCCCAAGCCTCTTGAGGTGTCGGTCGTTTCTTGGGAACAAGCGGCTGGTTTTCATCTTGAACAAAACTTCCACTTCTCAACCCTACTCTAAGATGGTGCGGGGCAAGCTGATCATAATAAGATTTGTCCTTTTTAACTTCCAAAACTTGCTTAACTCTTGAACCATCCCGATAAATAGTAGTCATTCGGCAGCCAAGTTCGTATGTCAACCAGTAAGCTTCTCTAACGTCCGCAACAGTTGCCTCATTGGGAAAATTAATTGTCTTGGAAATTCCGTTGTCGGTGTATTTTTGAAAAGCCGCCTCCATCCGGATATGATCGGCGGGTTTAATGTCGCCGGCAACGACGAAAACTCTTTTAAGATCTTGGGGGGATTCATCAATGTTTTGGATGGAACCGCGATTTTTTTCAATTTTGGCAAGCAGTTCTTCAGAATCAAGCCCTCTTTCTTTAAGAACCTTTAAAAGATAAGGGTTGCTATTAAAAAGCCTTTTGCCCTCAATAGTGTTTTTAGCAAAGGTAAGGGCAAAGTAAGGCTCGATTCCGCTGGAACAATCGGCAAGAAGAGAAATGGTGCCGGTTGGAGCAATAGTGGTTCTGGCGGCGTTTCTGGGACGAATCTCACCGGTTTTATCGTAAATCGAGCCTTTAAATGCCGGGAAGACGCCGCGGATTTTGGCCAAGTTACAAGAGGCGTTATCGGCTTCCCTCTGGATAAACCTCATTACTTCCTCGGCTAATAAGAAAGCATCTTGACTATTGTAGCCAATACCAAGTTTGACTAACATATCAGCCCAACCCATTACTCCAAGACCAATCCTTCTAATTTTGGCAGTCATCTCGTCTATTTCGGCAACCGGATACTCATTCATATCTAAAACGTTATCCAAAAAATGGACGGCCGTGTGAACTGCTTGTCTTAATCCTTCCCAATCGATTGCCTCCAACGCCCGCGCTTCAAAGGACAAGCTTTCTTCTGGTAAGTTATTCAATGCCTCATCTTTGACAAATTTTGAAAGACTAATTGAACCTAGTGTGCAGGCATCATAGGGTAGAAGCGGCTGTTCGGCGCAAGGGTTAGTTGCCTCGATTTGACCTAAGTTTGGAGTGGGATTAGCCCTGGAATTATTAATCCTATCAATTAGAACCATGCCCGGGTCTCCGTATTGCCAAGCTAATTTGGTTACCAGATCAAATACTTTTTTGGCATTTAGACGATCCGTAATTTCACCGGTGCGGGGATTAACAAGATTATAGCCTTCGCCTTTATGGGTAGTTCGGCACGCCTCATAAAGCTTACTGACTGCTTCTTCAACTCGCACATTTTTAAGGTCAAGATCCCGTATTGTATATGCCTCTTTAATCTCTTCTATAATCTCATCGACCTCCAGTTCGCCATCCGCACCTCGACCGTGCTCAGTGTCTTCGACAAACTTGGCGTCTGCTTTTACTTTTTCCATAAAATCTTCGGTTACGGTGATGGAGATATTAAAGTTAGTCAGTGAAAATTCATCAATTTTGTGAACCGCAAAACGCAGAATGTCCGGATGGGTATAGTGTAGAATTCCCATATTGGCGCCGCGGCGAACTCCGCCTTGTCTAATCTGCGAAGTTACATCGTTGTAAGCCTGCAAAAAGGCAACCGGCCCAGTGGATTTTCCCTTTGAAGTACCGATAATATCGTCTTTTGGACGAAGTTTGGAAAAAGAAAAGCCGGTTCCACCGCCCATTTTATGAATCATTGCCATATCACGCATGGTCTTAAGAATTGATTCCATGTCATCTTCAACAGGCAAAACAAAACAGGCAGAAAGCGACTGACCAACTTTACCGCTGTTAACAAGAGTTGGAGTATTGGGAATAAATTGTTGAGTTGCCATCAACTTATAAAATTCCTTGGCAGTTTTGCGGTGTGTTTTGGCATCATGATATATTCGATCGGCGGCTGCAATATAATAAGCAACACGCCAGAAGAGCTTTTTTGGACTTTCAATTGGTTTACCTTTGTCATTACGAAAAGAGTAACGGGTATTGGCGATATAAGCGGCATTTTCGGATAAAGCTGGCTCAAAAAGATTAGCCGGAACTTTTGGAATTTTACGGCCAACTCCGCGGGCATCAACTCTGGTGAATTTTTGATTTGATTTTTTAACTTTCCTCATTTTTGCTTTTAACGCCTTGCCTTCTGGTTGTTTTGCCTAGCGAACTGGCAGGTAAGCCTTTTGATAATTTCGTCAGCTCTTTTTCGAAATCCGAAAGATCGGCAAACTGTCTATAGACGCTGGCAAAGCGAATATAGGCAATTTCGTCCAGTCTCTTTAGTCTTTTAATAACCAACTCGCCGATCTTTTTACTTGAAACTTCACTAACGTTGATTTTTCTTAGCTCCGCTTCTGCCTCATCAACGATTCTTTCAATTTCTTCTGCCGAAACCGGCCTCTTTTCGCATGATTTTATAATGCCGCTTCTTAGCTTTAGCCGGTCAAAAATTTCTCTTTTGCCGTCTTTTTTAATAACTAAAAGATCTAGGGTCTCAACTCTTTCAAAAGTTGTAAATCTGCGACCACACTTCTGACACTCACGCCTTCTTCTGGTCGTTTTTCCGCTAGAACCCTCTCTTTTATCAATAACCCGCGTAAAGTCGTGTGAACAAAACGGACAAATCACATTTTCACCCCAAAGCTTCACTTTGGGGACCCCGCTTTCCTATCACTTCACAAAATTACTTAAACTGCCCTTTTTGAAAATTTTGCTTTTGGGCTGCAGACTGAAATTTCACAAAACCGCCAAAAGCACAATATATTGTGGTCTAATTTCAGATTGACACTATATCTTGACCTTGTCAAGACCCCAAAAATTCACCCCAAACTATATATAAACAGGCATATTTTAGACCGAAGAAAACCCGAAGTCAAGGGGTTAATTTACAAATCCGAGGAACTCTTTTGATTCATCGGACATTTTGGTGGAGCTCCAAGGAGGGTCAAAAGTCATTTCAACGGAAACACCGGAAACACCCTTAAGACTTTTAACCTTGGTGGTAATATCTTTCACAAAATATGAATCGAGTGGACAGCCTGGGGTAGTCATCGTCATCAAAACATTAACCCGACTGTCTTCAATATTGACAGCGTAAATTAGGCCCAAATCAACGATATTAATCCCAAGTTCCGGATCGATACAAGCCTTTAATTTTTCAACAACTTGCTCTTGTGTAACCATAATCTAACTTCAATCTACTATATGCGGTAAGTCAAAGTCAAACCTAGTCATCTTTTGGCTAATTTGTAAATAACTCCTGCTTTATCATCAGAAATATAAAGGCTACCTTCCTTATCGAATATTAAGTCAACTGGTCGGCCAATTGTCTGCGTCCCCTGCTCGCCTGTGGGCGAAGCTGGTAAAAAACCAGAAATAAAATCCTCCTCACTAATAACTTTCTCATCATTTATTTTTAGCCTGACTATTTTATAACCGGAAGGAGTGGATCTGTTCCATGAGCCATGATAGGCAACCAGCAAATCATCCTGCCAATCATCTGGAAAGTGGCTTGAGGTGATAAATACCAATCCCAGTGGGGCGGAATGTGCCGGAATTTCATAAATTGGCGGCTCGGTTTGGCCGCATGGTGGTTGGGGAACAATCTGAACGTAAACTTTCTTATCGAAATTAATGTCGTGAACTTGCCTACCATAGCAAAAAGGCCAACCGTAATCTTTACCCTCTTCAATAATGTTTATTTCATCAGGCGGCAAATTATCCCCCAAAAAGTCGCGACCCATTTCAGTCGCCCAGATTTTGGCGGTTTGGGGATCAAAAGTGAAAAAGACGCTATTTCGAAGGCCTTTGGCAAAAATTTGACTTTGGCCAGTTTGGGAATCTACTTGCAGAATGGTACCATTTCGCTCATCTTTTTCGACGCAGACATCACAAGTGGAACCAACGGCAATGTAAAGCTTACCATCCGGACCAAAGCGGATGGTTCTGGTGAAGTGACGACCTGCCGGAGGCAAATCGACGACTGACTTCTGATTAGTAACTTTGAGATTCTGACTGTCATAATCAAATGCCAGGACATTTGACACTTGGGCTACATAAAGCTTGCTGTCTTGGATTGCCAACCCATGAGGACGATCTAAATTCTGGATGAGAGTGATAATTTCATCTGCCTTACTATCGTTATTTTTATCAGGTAAAGCAACAACTTTTCCTTCCGAGGGGACACTTACAAGTAAAGTACCAAGACTGTCAAATGTAAGGACTCTTGGACTTTTTAAATTTTCGGCAAAAATTTCTATATTGAATCCTTCAGGTAATTTCAAACCAAGTTCGTTATCAACCACCATTGCTTTTGGTCTTTCTTGTGGCGGCAAAACAGCAGGCAAAGCTCCTTTGAATCGAAAAACCAAAAAGGCAATAAGTAGTAGGACTATTATCAAAAAAATAAATAACAATTTCCTAAGATGCATTTGACTGACAGAGATAATTCATCTATTCTAACAGTTAGAAGCAAATTTACTAGATAAGGAGGTGATAATTTTGGATCAAAAAAAGGCGGTCAATTTTTTAAGCTTTTGGGTGGCCAATTCGGTTGTTTTATTACTAGCGGCGGCAGTTCTGGGAAATAATGTAGTTTTGGGAAATAACAATCTTTCAGGCCCACTGGCGGCAGTTATTTCGGGATTTATCTTAACTTTACTGATTTACTTAGTTCCTTTCGCTGTTGAAAGAAGTGGTTATAAAATAAAAAACGAAAATATCTGGCCGGCGATTTTCTTTGTGGCCAATGCAGTCATCATCTGGGTTATAAAAAGACTGGCAATAGTAACTGCCCTGGGAATTTCCAATATTCTTTGGGTGCTGGTTCTGGCCTTAGTTGTTACTCTAGCTGAACTAGGAGTGACTAAAACTACGGGTGCAATGAAAACCGCTAAAAAGTAGGCAGATGTGTATTTTGAGAATTAAATTTGCTCAAGTACAAATTTTTTACTCTGTGGTCTTTTGTGAATAATTTTGATAAAAAAGTACTTAGAAATATTCTTTTTACAAAGAGATTAAGGTTTTCCAAAAAATTTATTACCCAAGTCAGTCAGGAAATTACCAGAAAAATTCTTTCTGTGCGGGAATTTGCTGACAAAAAAGCCTTTTGCCTCTATCTACCGATCAATAATGAGGTTGATACCAGAGATATAATCGATGACTTACTTCAAAAAAAAGCTAATATATTTGTGCCGGCTTTCTCGAAAAAATATGATGATTATTCATTTGCAAAATTTACCAGTTGGCAAGATTTAGAAGAAGGGCCAAAGGGAATTCTTCAGCCGCAAATTATTGAGCCTTTCGATTCGTCACTGATTGAAGTTGCCATCTTGCCGGGTTTAGCGTTTTCTAAATCCGGCGTGCGTCTTGGTTATGGCAAAGGGGTATTTGACAAACTTCTCTCAAAGTCCAAGGCCTTAAGAATTGGTCTAGCTTACGATTTCCAAATTGTTGATGAGATTCCTCAAGAAAAACATGATTTAAATATGAATTTAGTGGTGACGGAGGAAAAAGTGTATCGAATGAAAAAAAATGATAAAATTTGTGGGCAAGATTTTATATATTGCCGGATCGTCTAATGGTAGGACGACGGATTCTGGATCCGTCTATCTAGGTTCGAATCCTAGTCCGGCAGCTTAATTTTCACCAATTTTGCAAGCGGACTACCGAGTTTTTCAATTAATCTATCAAAGCCGAATTTGCCAAAAAGCGCAGATAAGCTAAGACTACCCCGCAGTACATAGACCGCAGTGCAAATGATGAGTGACAACAGAATAAGTATCCTGATAAGCCCCAGGCCTAGGGTGTAAATTGGCAAAGAAAATAGGTAAAACGCTACGTCTTTGCCAAACAACGGGTCTGTTTGACCAAACGGTACGGCGGCAAGATCGAGGTTGTCAGCAGTAAGGGACACGGAACAAACTTCACAGTGATCATCCCTTTGACTTAGCTCTTCGAGTCTGAGCGACGAGGTCGCTAGACCTCAGAGTCGAAGACTTGGCACCTACCCTTTCGTAATTCCTAAACATCCTTATAAAGCAAAGGTGTCAACGTAGTTCAAGTGGAAGGTGATTTTTGTTGGAAGGTGGTATTTGTTGAAGTTTGCTAACCTAAAATCGTTCCATTTGTCCAACACCCTATAGGGAGTAGTAGATGAGACGATTATCGAACATATTGTTTTTTTAAAACCTTTTTAAGTTGAACTAATAAATCTGAAATATCTTTATATTCAATTCTAATATCGCACACACCACTTGTTGTAGTTGATAATTCTGTTCCAATTCGATGCATGTAGATTATTCTTTTGCCTTTTGCCTTGGCATAGCCAACTTCTATCCCTATGCCTATTGATTTATAGGTTAATTCAGCTAAAAGTAAATCGCTCTCGTCAATTTTTTCAAGAGCTAATTTCATTAGGGTTTTATTATCTGTCTTTTTTTTGAAATCAAAAACAAAAGAATATGCATCTATACCAAAAGTTGTTTCTAGGAATCTTCTTAACTGTTTATCAAAAAATCTGAATTTATTTTTATCGGCAAAGCTATATGATATGAATACTTTAGTGTCCATAAAATTCTTCCAAAGTTTTTACTACCATTTCTCTTACAATTTTACTTGGAACAGCAGCAATTTTTAAATCATCAGGCAACGAAGCATCTTTAGCTATTTTTCTATTGACAATATTGGTACTGCCTCCATGTCTTATATAATATAAATTTTCCAAAACCTCAGGATTTGTTTGTTGTAAGTGTTGCCATTCTTCTGTGCCTGGATATGGTTTGAATTGAAAGATGCTGATATCTGTTAAACCAAGTTGCTTCAACTCCATAATAAATTTGCGGGTAGTTTCCATTTGCTCAAGAGTTTCTTCAGGAAAACCCATGATAAAGAAAGCCTTTACTTGAGGAATGCCAACTGCTCTTAATTTACTAACTGCTTCTCTAACTTGGTGTGTGGTAATGCCTTTTTTAATTCGTCTTAATATTTGTTCGTCGCCGCTTTCGACTCCCATAGCAATACGCCAACAACCAGATTGGGCAAGAATAGATAAATCTTCATCTGAGCATTTATCGGCAATAATTGACGCTCGAGTCATTCCTCTCCAATAAAGCTGATTTTGTAGTTTTAATTTTTCAACTCCGTCGGCAAACTTGCGGAAGTGACCAGGATTAACAAAAGCCATATCGTCAATAAAGTGGATGGCATTTGCTCCTAATTCCACAGCCAATTTTGTGCTTGCCAGTATCCTATCCATGTTGGGACGATAATATGTTTTATATCCATCATTCCTACCGACAAGGGCTGGTGTAGCACAATATGTGCATTGAAAAGGACACCCTGCTGTTTCATATAATGAAATCTCTATCAATTCTACATTTTGTCCATTAATTCCAACTGTTCCTCCAATTAATGGATTTTCAACCCATCTGCTTTGGTCAATTAAAGGAAGTTCGTCTAAAGGATAATAATCAGCAAAATCTCTTCTACTTGTTTCAGCATTTTGATAATATACTCCTCTTTTTTCTGTTCGTTGCCCATTTTTAATATCATCTAAAATGTGCAATATAGCTTTTTCTCCTTTTCCTTTAACAACAGCCAAAGCCATTGGGAAATCTTCCTTCAAGGCAGTAAAAGGGTCTAAGGTAGCGTGTACCCCCCCCAGAATTAAAGGAATACCATGATGAGCGCATAATTCAGCTATCTCTTGAGCTTCGGGAACATTAACTGATGTAGGGTTAATTCCTACAGACTTTGGCTTTAATCCATATAAAACATCATCAATTTCAGAAGGAGTTAGTTTTCCTCGATGAGCGTCTAATAATGCTGGTTTATAACCGTACTCTTCGCTTGCCACAGCTATTCTTAACATTCCAAAAGGAGGCTCTTCATCGTCAGGAATAATCCCCTGTTGAAAAGTAGCAGGAACATTGATAAGTAAAGTATCTGGTTGTCCTAAGTTTATTATTTCTCGTGGTCTAATATGCTCTATTGACATAATAGATGTGTATTTTAACATAAAACCTATAATAACTCACCTGTTTAGTCGTTATAACTTCAAAACGAGTAAGTCGGTTTCGAGCAGATTAAGCATTATAATAATCAACTAGAATCTTTTAAATCCCTTAGGTTTTCAAGCGCATTGAAAGCGAGCGATGCATGTCGACTTGCATCAATTGAAAGCTTATTATGTCCACCAATTACAGAATAGTAGCCTTTTAGAGGTGGTACATTACCATGCTCTCGCATATCTGCAATTTGACGACTTACCGGAAAAAGCGGATCGTTAACCCCTGCTATTACGCTAAATTTGATGCCTTGATTTGAAAGGCTCGTCATTATCTCGGTAATATCAACACTTGTCAACGCATCCATTTCCTTAAGTACTCTTTGCGGATTCTCTGCAATGTATCGAGCGGTTCTTGCGCCTGCCCTTATTGAGCTAGTCGAATCCGTAAGTAGAATTGGTCTGGCAATTATCTCCTGTAGCAATAGTTTTATAAATCGTCCTGTTAAGGCAGCTTTTGTGTCTTTTCCAATGAATCCCGCGGGTTTATCAAGAACAATATTGCGAAACTGGTATGGTTTCATAATCGCTGCAATTAAGCCATTTATGGCTCCTTCGGAATGTGCAATAACATCTGCTTTTTCAATTCCTTTCTTTCCTAGCACATTAAGAAGTAATTGCGCTTTTCTAAGTTCTTCTTCAGGATATTCTTGACTCTCTGGAGATTGACCGTTTCCTGATTGTCCAACTGTTACAATTCTACGCCCCTCATTAAAACCAACAGCTAAAGTTTTCTTATACGTATCATAATTTTCAGACCATCCAGGAACAAGTAGAACTGGGGTTTCGTCTGACAAGACTCTAGGAACAACGTCAACAACCGTTATTTTACCTTCCGGAAAATGAAGTTCTTCACGGCTTTTGAACTGTTGTTTAAAAGAAGGTGCATTTAATTCTCCTGTTTCCATTGAAAATATTATATCACTGGTTTCATCTTAAACTTTGTAACGAAAACGTGGATTGCGAGCGTGTGGTACGAATGTTTGGGGGAAAATTACAAAATTAGCAAGCCAATTCAGGCTACTTACACACGTCGGTCACTTTGGGCTGCACAGTCGTGCTGAGCAGCTCGGTCTGACCCCATTCTATCGCTATAGCAGTACGTCCGGTAGTGTCTCACTCCGAGGCTAAATGAGACAAATGAGACAGTATATCGCTCTTGCGATACAAGAGCAGATGTAATCTGCGATTATAAAAAGGGTGTCTCAAAAAAAAAGACTTGATATCGTTTGATATACTACACCAATGCAAACAAGTAAAACGTGCGTATTCTGTGGAAACCCCGCTAACACTAGAGAACATATACCTGCAAAACAATTTTTCAAAGGTGTGCCCGAGAATCGGCTTATAACTGTTCCATCCTGCAGTGACTGTAACAAAAACTTCCAAAAGAATGAGGACTTCTTCAGACAATTCCTTGCAGGATTTCTTATGGACAGGTCTGATCATGCAAAAAAGCTGATGGAAAATGAAGTTTCCCGCTCTATAAAAAGAAAGCCTGCACTTGGAATTCAGATGTTTAGTCAAATGAAAAAAGTCAATTTATATACCAAGTCAGGTATTTATTTGGGCCCGAAAACTATGTACAGAGTAAGCGACCTGGACTATAAGAGGATAAACTCTGTAGTTGAAAAAATAATAAAAGGACTTTTTTATCACGAATTTGGCGAAACAATACCTGAAGATTGGATTATAAGAATAGTATGGATTAATCCCAAAAGAGATAAGGAGCTTGGGTTAACCGAAATGGCCAAAGAGTTAAAGTGGAACGTAATTAAAGATGATACTTTTGCTTATGGTCATCAATTCGTTCCGGAAACATTCCAGTCCATATGGATTTTGGATTTTTTCAAAACCCCAATTTTTTACATTCTTTTGATTAATAGAACAACTGCAAAAGAAAACTGAGAAATTCAAAGTTGGATCTTTTTTCCGTCTGCTGAATTAATAAATTCAACCCTAAGACTTTCTTTCTTCGGGTATTTTTTATGTATTCTTGAATTGAACCCTGACTATACTATAATCAAGCGTACGTTTTAGGAAAATTATGGATAGTATTGATGTTTTATTTAAAAAACATTCATTTAATTCGAGGCTCTTGCTGGAAGCAATGAGAAAAAGAGGCGTGGCATTGCAACCAATTAGAAAAACAAACTTCGTCCAAGCAAGCTACAAGGGACACAAGGAAGTATTGTATGACATCTACACTAATTTGGTTCCCTTTACTAAAGGAATCATTATTGATGATAAATACTATGCAAAAAAGTTTCTAAGCAGTAAAGGGTTCAAGGTTAATACTGGCGAGATTTTTGACGGAGACTACAAAAAAACAGCACTTACCTACGCAAGAGAAATTGGCTTTCCTGTTGTAGTGAAACCAACTATTAGTTCTCATGGTGAAAACGTGATTATGGATATTAACAGTGTTAGGGATCTCAAAATTGCAATTGTTACTTTCCTATCGAAATACAACCAGTCGGCTTATTTCCTCATCGAAAAACAGTTTGAAGCAAAGGAATATCGTATTTTTGTTACTCAAAGCGGTTTCATCGCCGCAGTAGAAAGGACCCCAGCGAATATAACGGGTGACGGAAAAAGCACAATTAGGAAACTAATTAAAGTAGAAAATTATAGACGGATGAATCCTAGAAATACTTGTTTATGCAAAATTGCAATAGACGATATTTCTAAAAATCATCTTAAGAAACAGGGTTTAAGCTTTTCTGCGACTCCTACAAAAGGACAAAAAGTATTTCTGCGAAAGAATTCAAATGTTTCAACTGGAGGAAACTGTTACGATGTTACAGATAGTATGCATCTTTCTTACAAAAAACTTGCAAAAGCAATATTAAATGCTCTAAATGTGCCCTTTGTGGGTATTGATCTCCTATGCAGTGATATTTCCAAAAATATGGATGACTACAAGGTCTGTGAATTAAATAGCGCTCCTGGATTGTCTTTGCATATGATGCCCGAGAAAGGAAAGTCAAGAGATGTTGCAAACGCAATAGTAGATGTTATTTTTCCTCCCGTAATATGAAAACAAAACAAGGAATTGTTGATTTTGACCTTCCTACTGCGTCGAAAAAGATCGCAAAAGAGTTATTAAATAAGGGCGCCACATTCACAAGACTTAAAGGAACAGCAATATATTCAATAAACTTTAAGGGCAACAGCTATGAATTTTACGGAGATTTCACACCTTCAATACCTTATATGTGGGGAATCGTACTATCACGTAGACACTTTTGGACTGAAATATTAAAAGGTTCTAAAATAAAGGTGGTGGTAAACAGTTACAGTAATCACGATAAAATACGAGTTTTTATCACAAATAACCATTTTTACAACGCTCTTTTAGAGAAGAAAGTTTATTTAAAGGTAGATGGTGTTACAAAATTAAACGATCTAATAAAACAAGAGAACATTAAAAGAATAAATTCGAATGATCCATTGCAAATACCTCTAAAAATTTATTCAAAAAGAGTCGACCTTAAGAGAATAGTAAAAAATGGAAAGATGGTTTTGATCGAAGGTAATTACGATTATGAAAATATAACTGACAGCATAAGCCCGCAAATTATTGAAACTGCTAAAAAAGTGATGAACAGCTTTCCCAGGCTCGGATATATTTGCTTAGAATTAGTCACTGAAGATGTTCGAAAACATAGACCAACCTACGCAGTTAGTAATCTCTTTATTTCACCAGGGATCAATATTTTTTCAGGGTTAATTAAAAATAAAAATCTAAGAGAAGCCAGCGATATTATCATCGAAAATATGCTCTCTTACAACAAGCCATTTAATATATGTAATAAATACCAATGAATGATCAAACCGAAAGACAACCCCAGATAGACGAAACTATAAGAAGAAAGGCAGATGTAATTGCACTTTTTATGGGTGGAGATTATGGCATGACAGTTGGTGTTGGTCCATGGGGAAGTGGTTGGCATTGGGATTTTGTTAAGAATCACGTAAATATGGATGCTAAGGACTTGGCGACAGAACCCGAGGATGTTGTCAAAGGTATTGCTGCTCATGAAGGTAATCATAGACTCGTATCAAGAGCGGAACACGTTACTGATTTATGGCAAGAACCAGGTTTTTCCTTTGGTTTCAACGCTTGTGAGGATCCCAGAGCAAACCAAGCCGGTATGAGTATGAGGCCTGGCTCCAGAGACTGGATCAGAGCGTATATAGAACGCGACCTGAGTCCTGGAGGAGGCTTAGACTACAAAGGCATGCTAGCAGACGCCCGGAATTCATTAGGGTACGTACCTAAATTCATGCAATGGGGAGGAGAAATAATACATCATTGGTACAAAAGAGAGTTTACAGATGGGCTCAAGACTGAAGAAGACAAAGAACATTTTTTGGAAGAAATCCCAGATGAGGATGTCAGAAGAACAATTAGGGAAACGATCGACGCATTTGATGAGTTTTACCGAATAACCCCCACAACTAAGGATGAATTTGATGTTCAGAGAGAAGCTATCGCAAGCACTGAAGTCTTCATAGAAAAGATCTGGCCCAAATATAAACAATTAGTAGAGGAATCCTTAAAAGACCAGAATATGGTCAATATGATAAAAGACATGCTCTCTCAAGATCAGCAAGGTGGTGGCCAGGGCCAGCATGGAGGAGGACAAATTATGGTTATACCGTTTGATGCGCTACCTAAAGATGTACAAGACGAAATTAGAGAAAAAGTAAAAGAGGCTAATCGACAACAAGGCCAAAAAGGTCCCAAGCAGTCTGGTGAACCTCAAGGGCAAGAAAGAGCAGAGAAAGATCAAGAAAAACAGACAGGAGAAGACGGTCAATCTGGGGCTAATGGTCAAACGCAACAAACGCAAGGAGAACAGTCAGGAGATTCTTCTGGTAGTGAACAAGGTATGAATGTGCAAGAAGAAAGTGCTGAACCTGCTGAGGGAACACAAGGATCGAGTGCTCAAGGCAGAGAAGAGGATGGTCGAAGTGAGAATGGATCTGACATGAGAATTCCTTGGGACGACTTTTCTGACAAAACAAAGAAAGCTATAGAAGATGCTTACGATAATCTTTCGAGTGAGTCGAAAGACAGTCTCGAGCAGAGAGCAAGAGAAGATCTGGAGGATGTAGAAGACGAAGCAAACGAAAAGCTAAAAGGGCATATAAATGATCCTCGACACCAAGAATCTCACAAAGAAAGGCGAGTAGGAGAAAAAACTAGTCAAGCAAAAGAGGAGCAACAAAAGGAGGCAGAAAGAGTTGCAAGAGATATGGAAAAAAGGCGAAAAGAAGCACTCGAAACAATTCAAGAGGATCCCTACCAATCTGTCCTATCTATGCCTGATGTAGATGCTGTCAGAAGAAGACTAGAAAAAGAATTTAAAACACTTTTTGAACCGACGGAAGAACCGAGTATTCGCTATTCCTCAACCGGTTTGAGGCCATCAATGAGAAAAGCAATGCAAATGGAGGCAGATCCCAGAAAATATAATGCTTTTGAAGCGAAAGGTAGACCCACCGAAAAAAGCTATAGATTTCTACTTTTAGTTGATCTTAGTCCATCAATGGAAGGTAAAATTTTTGAAACGTTTAAGATGGTCGCAGCCTTTTCTGAAGTAATGAATAGATTCGGTCTTGAATTTGCAATTATAGGTTTTAGAGACAGTTTCAAAGGAAAAGTCAGATTGTATAAGGATTTTGGAAAAAAGAAACTAACAAATCAAGATAGAGATGTACTTGGAAAAATGCTATCCGATTGTGGAGGAAGTGGTACACCTACATATGAGGCTACACAAGCAAGTTACAGATATTTAAAAAGAAGAATGTCCAGTCTACCACTGGACAACAATTATTTTATTACCTTAACAGATGGTGAGCCAACCAGCACATCGCAGGAAGAAGTACTCGATTTGCTTCGTGAAGTAAGGTCTGACAGAAGCGTAGTAACAGCAGGCTTTGGTATCGGTCCAGGAACCGATTTCGTTAATGATTCTTATCCTGAACTCCATGAAAGAGTAAAAAGAGATATTGCGAGAGCTCTTGGTGCTAATTTTGATGAGGTTGGAAACTCATACACAGACGCCGAAGAATTCGGCAGGGCTTTTGCTATAATCATGGAGTATATGGTAAAGCATCCAGAGTTTTTCTATCGTTAATATGAACGCACAAAAACAGCTTGCTAGATTTCTAAGTTTCCATTTACACCCTCACAGCTCCTCGTATAACACAATAGAGGGAATTATTTCGCCTACAAATGTTAGAAACCAGATCAGGGACCTTTTTAGTCTTTTGAACGTAGATTATGCGGAAGTTACTCATGAAGAAAAAAATGATGTATTCGGATTTCTCCAAAGCCTTGCCGAGGATCTTTCAAAAGGAAAAGTAATAGTTGTTTTCGCAAATTCTGTAAATTTTGATCCAGTTATTTACGATCAACTGATAAAACTGCGGGAATCAAACAAGTTTGATATTCATCAGGGGTCATTTGACCTGCGAAACACTACAATCCCGAGTCAAGCAAAAATCTTCCTCGTCACAAACGAGTCAGAGCAAAATACAGAAGATAAAATGCGGGAGATCACAGACCACCTGTTGGACTTACGAAAGGTTAGTTGAAATGACAGAAAAGGGAGACATTGAACGAAAATTAGGGGAAGTCCCAGTCATTCAGGAATATCCTAAAGAAAACCAAGTAAGGGTTCTGGATGTTGTTTTAGACAGGTTACCATTGCCTGAAGATGTTAATGCTAGACGTTTCATCCCGAAAATCGAGCTATTAAAAGCCTCTACCTGTTGGGATACACCAACTGTTCTTTTGATAAGAGATATGGCAGTTCGGCTCAAAGGAGGGATTGCATCTAGAAACGAAGGCCCTACAGGTGTTTCGAAATCATATGCAGCTGAGGTGATTTGTGCGCTTACTAACAGGAGTTATCTGAGACATAATTATTCTAAGGATTCCGATCCTGGTGACACAATTGGAAGATTTGTACCCGCTGATGCCAAACTTGCAGTTCGTTTTAAAGAACTCCTAGCTGATCCAGACTTACCTGAGAGCCTCAAAGAAATTGTCGAGTCTGCAGAGAAACAATCAAGACCTCTGACGCTCCTTGAAAGTAAAAAAATTGCCGCTGCTCTTGGGATTGATGGTCTCGATGATACTATCCAATGGCGCTGGCAAAATGGAACACTCGCAGGATCTATGATGTATGGCAGCGTTTATGGAGCTGACGAACCAAATTTAGCACCGGGTAATGTTATTGAGCGGGAAAACTCAGCAATTGAAAGAATGGCTCAATTAAGAATTGTCGAACATGAAGGAGAAATTATAAGACCTTTAACGCCTGAGGAGCAATCAATAATTGACAATGGTGGAATTGTACCTGGGGTTATTGGTCTTGATAGCAGGTATTGGTATGTAGCAGCTCAAAATCCTTTTGGCATCGGTGGAGGCAGGTTTGAAGAATCCGAGGCAAGGAGAAACAGACTGCAAGATAGAATAGTTGAAGGATTAACCACTAAGGAATATGAAGAGTTTTTGAGATTTTTAATCAAAGGTGAACAACCCGATATAGTTTGGCAGAACAGGCGTTATAAGGGAGAAAAAGACGTAAGAACAGAGTACAGAGATCTTGAAAACATACCAAACGTGGATGCCGTTATTAAATGGTTAGCCGCTTTTCAAGGTGATCTTTCAAACTTAGCGTCTCTTGGCAAAATTGGATCAGAAAAGGACATCAAAGGAGGTTCTTACGTTTACACTCGACGTAATTTATTAAGGATTCTTGATAGCATAAAAGCTGCCCAAACGACCCTTATAGATGTTGACGAGTTATTCAGAAGTGGGCAGGTTAAAACCAACGATAACTGGCACGATTTATTCATGGAGGCAGTTTATCAAGAATATTTGGCAGGAATGTATAGAGAAGATCAAGAAATAGTTTTGGATTTAATCAAAGCGTCCGGAGTAGAAGATGTACTAGGCGAGTCAAAAAACAATCCAAGACCTCCAGAGTGGGTTGGAAGAGCTGCAAAGAAGGGCGTCCAAGTTGAACAATGGCAACACGACTGGCAGATAAGTTAAGCTTTAGAGCATATAATAATCTCATGATAAAATACTAACTGTGCCAAGACCATCTGAACAATCAGAACACCCAGATCAAGTAACAGATAGTCCCCTTGGAACTGACCAACCTACTGAGGGAATTCCGTTGGCTTCGATGGGGCCAAGATTCTTAACTGGTTTAATTTATACAGAAATAGTAGAGCTAGAATCCGACACACCAATTATGATTGTTGATGGCCAGATTCGGATTAACGAGAGACGCTTGGGAGAAGAAAGAGAAAAAGTAAAAAAGGCACTTGCCGACTCTATTGAGAATGGAGATGAAGCATTTTTTTTTAGAATTACATCTGCGCTAGAATTAACCAACGATGAAGAACTTATAGAACTTCGCGAAAAACTCCGACAAGCTTTCGAAAGTAAATCCCAAAACCCTTTCGAACTTCATTCGATTAACGTTGATTTACTTACAAATGGAATTGCAGAAAGAAATTTGATACGAGAGGGTTTAAAACCGCAAATTGCCAGAATACCGTTTTCTTTTGAAGATAAAAATGGAAAGGAACTTGATCCGGAAGAAGACATTGTGTTTGTGTTCACACGTGGCAAAAAGAATCAGTATAAAATAGTAGTTGGGTCTAAAAAAGGGATAGATAAAATTAATGTGCCCAAACAACTGGAAGATAGCAAATTTCAACCAGATTTTGCAAATATCGATAAAGACCCAGTTAATAACTCGATCACAATTCCACTGAAAAGTGCCAGGGACGGTACAGAGTCTTTGGTATCAATTGTTGAAGTTCATAAGGGTGCTATAGACCTGATCGCGGCACTGCAAAAAGAAGAAGTAGCAGAGGAGGAAGAGGTGACCAGCCCTAGTCGAAGTAGAAGATCGTCAAGTTCTGCATCCTCATCTCCTGCTTATAATCCGCCTACCCCTCGTCCGCCTCGTAGGTCTTCAGAGGGTGGAGGGTATGGATATGTCAGAACCTCAGGATAATACTCTCTTGGTAAATTTTTAGATTCATTCTACAATTTACAAAAATGAGAATTAATAATCCCCAAACAGGAAAAACTTTGGAGCAAGGATTACTTGATGTCCTTACTATTATTCGTGCAAAAAGAGATTTTAATCCACAGCTTTATATTAAAAATAAATCGATGTTGCTGAATCGATACATGAGTGATTTTAAACTAAAGTCTTGTGTTGTTGCTGTAAGCGGAGGCGTTGACTCTGCCGTAGTTTTGGGAATAGTTCATAATGCCTCGCGTCACAAAAATTCACCTATTAAAAATATTTATGCAATCTTGATGCCTGTTTTTTCTCCATTAGCGGCAACCAATCAAAAAGGTGCTTCAAAAAGAGGAGAGGAGATTGCGAAGTATTTCAATTCAAAAAAGATTGTTGTTGATTTAACAAAGAGCCACACAGTTCTTAAAAACACAATAGATAAGTCAATTAATCTCAAAGGCAAAAACTGGGCAGCCGGGCAGTTAGCGGCTTATATAAAAACGCCGACTCTCTATTATATTACTAGCCTTTTAAATCAGGCAAATTCTCCTGCAGTAGTCTGTGGAACTACAAATCGTGATGAAGGAGCTTATCTAGGGTATTTTGGCAAAGCCTCAGATGGGATGGTAGACTTACAAATTATTTCAGATATTCATAAAAGTGAGGTGTGTCGAGTTGCAAAAATCTTAAATATTCCTGAGGAAATTATCAATATAAAACCAAGTGGTGATATGTTTGATGGAAGAACAGATGAAGAAGTATTTGGAACAACATATGAGTTTGTGGAATTATATATCACGTACCTAACATTTACTCGAAAAGAAAAGATAGAATTTTCTAAAAAACTAAACGCAAAGTCGAAGAAACAATTTGAAAAGTTATCTAAGCGTTTAGAAAAAATACATCAATACAACAGGCATAAATATTTGGGCAAATCGCCTTCTGTCCATTTCGATATCTACAAGAGGTTTGTTCCAGGGGGTTGGGAGAACTAATGTATTTAAAAATAAAAAATAATGAAGACCTCTGGAAGTTGTTTGGGGTAAAAAGAACTGATGTTGCTTCTAAATTGGATCTTGCTTATCTAAGGTTAAAAAAAGAAAATAAGTACGAAATAAACGATCTCAGGCTTGCGTGGAAAATATTACGAGACCCATTTCTTTCAAAAACTTATTTTGCTTATAAAAGCATAAAATCGGTAATTGAAGCGGGATTTTTTGATGATGGACTTGAACCAGGATCGCTTACTAAATTAGATTTCCATAATTGGTTATGCACCCCTTTTCAGAAAATTTCGGATAATTTGCAGCGGCATAAAAAAGACAAGCGTTTTCACCCAGTTGTCTTGTTTTCTACCGGTGGATTCTCGCCCGTTCACACGGGGCATATCGAAATGATGAAACTCGCAAAATTAGAGGTTGAGAAATTAAATAAAACCGTTGTTGGCGGTTATATATCACCATCACATGATGAATATGTATGGAATAAATACACAGATTCATTAAACCTTGATTCGTCTTCGCGAATAGATCTTTGCGAGAAAGCAATCCGTGACAGCGATTGGTTGATGATTGACACATGGGAAGCGCGATATAACAAGGTGCCGATAACTTATACCGATGCAATATTAAGACTAGAGGGTTATCTTCAATTTCATTTGGGACTAAAAATTGAAGTTGTTTATGTTTTCGGTAGTGATAATGCTGTTTTTTCGAGAGCATTTATAGATAAAGGCAGTTGCGTTTGTGTAAAAAGAGAGGGCTACGAAAGTAAACTTGAGGATGTTGCACGCGAAGTTCCAATAGCAAAACCCAAAAACATTATTTTTACATCTCAATCTAGGACGAAGCCAAGTATTTCCTCAAGCGAATTGAGAAAAAAAATAAGTTTCCAAAACTTCTATAAAAGTGACGACTCCTTAAAAAAAATTTACGCTGTAAGAAATGATGGCCTTTGGGCCCTTGAAAAACTATCAAAATCCCATGGTGAACAAAAAGTTCTAGAAGCAAAAAGAGGTTTTTTGAATGATTTCGTCTACTATTTGCAAGCCATTTTTTCGAAAGACTCAATAGTTGTCGTAAATCTAAAATCACAACAAAATTTTATCAACGTACTCAACAAATCTAAAAAAGTAATAAACATGGATGTTTGTACAAATGGTGGGTACAGATTATATGTATCCAGGCTTTTTGATATCTGTGACGGACAGCTAGAACCAAGAGCTGTAATTGGTAGACTTGGATACCCCTTAGTTGATAAGCAAATTTCAGATATCCCAAGTGGAACATATGTTTTGGTGGATGATGATGTTGCGACCGGGTATACAGGAGGAAAGGTTTTATCGCTATTACCCCGGAGAATAAAGATAGAAAGTACCTTGAAGCTATTACACGAAGATTTAAAGACGGGCAAGTACGTACCAGGAAAAAGTTTCAATTTGATCGATGTAGTAGATTTAAGAGACTTTATTATTGGTTCAAAAGATTCTGGGCTAGTGGTAACTTTACCAGACGGTGAAATTTGCCGAGTTCCTTATCTACTGCCTTATGTTTCACTTCGCAGTAGAGCAATGATACCTCCTACGGAAGAGTTGGAATTTTCAATCAAATTATGGAGACTCAATGTGGGATTTTATAAGAGCTTAGAAAAGCCCGTATTATTATCGCAAACTTATCCTTACTTCAAAAATTTTATGAAATATATAGGTTTCAGTGAAAAGTCTTCAATGGTTGATATATGTCTTTGGCATCTCAATCAACTTTCTATTAATATACCATCCAAAAAATCTCTGACTCTCTCCAAAAGGGAAACTCGCCCCATGTCTTTTTCTACAGAATCAACATACGCTTTATAAGTTTCCCTACAATCACAATCTGCATCTCTAAAAACTTTTACGTCACCGGTTTTATTGTAGGAATCTATCAAATCTATAATTCGAGTACTGCATAAATCGCAATTTTGAGGACATGCGGAATCTAAGTTAATTTCTGGCTTCAATTCTGATAACACTACTCGAGGTCTACTGCTAGGACTAACAGTTGAACTCTTTTTTAGAACCTCAACAACTGACCAAATCCATGGCGGATTAAAAAGCCCTTTCTCACGAAGGAGCATTGCTACAGTGTTCGGTGCCACTCGAGTTGCGCATAATATAGGGTCATCAATACCCAAACTTGCTAGATATTTTATGGAGCCTACAGCATCCTCGATTCCCTCCTTTTCAGTCAAAAATGGGGGTTTGATCATAAGAAATGTGAGCGGTTTATATCCATTCTCCCCCAACAACCGCACAGCTCTTTCGAAAGCAGCTTTTGTGCATGTTGAGTTTACAGCAAGTTCTCGAACTAAATCGTTGGATGACTGTAAACCGATAGCCACCGCAAGTTCTTTTTGCCCTAGAAGCTCTTTTGCTTCTTCAACCTTTTCTGGCGTAATGAATTGCGGCAGTGACTCCACAACAAGTATTGATGCTTTGCTCTCGCCCACTCTTTTGTAAATGTGCTTTCGAACTGCCCGGTCTAGTTCTAAATCGGCAAAGAAATTTCCATTATTGTAAACAGTTATTAGCTCGTAGTCATCGAGAGACCTTTCTCCCTCAAAAGATGATTCGAACTGTTGAATGATTTGCTCGGGCGAAATGGGCCTGGTTTTTCGATCAAGAGCCTCGTTTGGTAAAGGGCACATAGTGCATGTTGCAGTAACACATGCAGGGGCAAGTAGAACGATTCTTTTTCTCTTTAATACTGATCCTTTAAAAAAAACTGTATCATCTCTTGATGATTGTGGGTAAATTAGCTCGACGTCATCCGGTATTGTTGTTCTTCTAATATTCCGAGCAAGGTTGGTAAGCTTTACACGTAAATCGACTAGATCTCGAGACTGAATACTTCGTGTTTCCATCATTTTGTTTTTTTTAAAATTACAACATCATGAGCAGAAAAATATTGATTTTTCGCTTCGTAATTTTTAACGTTTAAATTGATAAATTCGCTTCTCATTAAATTTTTGATTATTTTTGTAAAAACTGCTCTCGAGAATAAAAATTCCTTCTCTAAGTCTAGCATTTTATCCATATAACTCTTGTATTGCGACAAGCATAAATAACCTCCGTTTGCAATAATTGTTTTAAATATGTCGGATATTTTTTGAGTAATTTCTTTTTGGTTTTCGTTTTTATTTAAAAGAACCCTTTTCCAAAAGTCGACAAGAGCCTGCTCGTTTTCATAGAACTCATTAGTATTAATTCCAGCCTTCTTAGCAAAGTAATGTAATATGAGATCATCAATTATATGGTTGCCAACGGCAAGATGAAATTTTTCTTTGAGAGGAGAAAATAAATCTCGTTTCATGGTTACAATTTTGAATTGGGGGTTAAATAGTGCCATAAATTTGACAAGTTGCTTCATTGAAGTATTATCCTCATCAATTATGGTAACGGTTCCTCTATATCCGAGATAAAATAAAGCTAACTCAATTTTTGGTGCGTAGCCGGGACAAAGATCTAAAATGTTTGTCTGTTTATCTATAGGAAGATTAGATAATATAGAACTCCATGTTTTAGCAATCTTCGAATAAGTATCGAGATGCTTGTACATTCGTCTAAATGTTTCCGGGACGTCAAAAGTATTCTCAACTATTCCACTAGTTTCGTATTCAAATTTAACCAGACGCAAACTTATCGCATTTAAATCTACTCTTAGTCTTTTCTTTGCTCCACGAGACAAGTTTTTTTTATTAATTAACTGACCTAGTTCTGTTAACAAATCATTCATGGAAGAATTATAACTTACAACAGAGTTCCCCGATCTCTATGGTTACCCTTAGCTTTATATAGTCGGTTCGAATTAAAAGAAAGCCTAACGAGGCTTTTAGCAAGTCCCATTAGGCTATTCTAGCGATGACGGTCTCCTAGGGGTGCTCGTCAGAACTGAGCGTACAGGTGTAGACCCCTTCGATCATATAGTCCCGGACGCGGTGCCTAGGGTTATAGTCCTGAAAAATTGAGTACTACGGTCAGAACCCCTTACGGCCATTATAACTTAATTTCCATACTGTATCACCCCAAAGGTAACTGGTCCGACAAGGTATTCTAGATCATTGTACACGTCATACATGATACTTGATTTGAATTACAATTAGTATTACAATACGAGTATGAAAACTTATTCATTCAAGAAGTTCGACGGTGTATATTCCAGAGGAGATACAAAAATTGGGATAAATAAATCCGGACTCATAAGACTTTCTTCTGGATTTTGTAGATCAACAAACGTTACAAACTTTAAATATTGCGTGTTATTTTACGATAGCGGCAATGAAGCAATTGCATTTAAATTCATTAATGTTCGAGAAAACGGAATTCTTAAAATAACCCGAGATACAACAGGGGCGACTGTTTCAGGCAAATCCTTCTTTAAAGCGAACAGGCTAGACTTGAAAACTTATTCCGGAAGATATGACTGGGAAAAACAAACCATACCCGATATCGGAGAGGTTTTTATTATTGAACTAGGTAAAAAATGAAACAAATCCTTGAAGGTTTAGCAAGCTTTAAGACAAAAATAACTGATTTACTTCACCCCGAAGCTACTAATTCATTTAACAAAACTGAAGTCCATTTTTATGGCCCTGTAAATTTTATTGGTAAACAGTCTAAAGGAATAAAGAGAAAGATTGATTCTTCTCTAACGGCGAAAGAAACAAACGAGCTGGGGTAGTTGATGATTTCCGAACAGCAAATTGGGTAGAAATGATCAAATACCCCGAATTAGTTTATCAGAAGTCAGTGCAGTTTCTGCAAAACTAAAATAGACATTCAGATTCAATACTTATGTTAATTTACCTTTACCGGTTTCTCCAAGATTAAGTTCATTTCGTAATTCCTTCTTCATCTCGAATGTTGGTTCAAAAGCCATTTGGTCATAAGTCTCAACATCGACAGTACGCCTTGCATTTCTATTGAGGGTTTCTGCAAGCTCTCTAGCGGTATCTTCAGCTTCCTTATCTTTTATGGGAACTAAAAATTTTTTAACTTTTTCCCACGGGATATCTCCTGTGTAAAAAAAATGATTGTGCAACAAAGGGTGTTGCAGTAAGTCGCCCTCATCTAACCCCTCGACTTGAAGAACAATTGCGGGCCTTTGGCGTTTGATTACTAAAGCCTCAGCATCATCTCGACCCGTAACCTCCCGCATAAAATCTTTGTCCCAGATGTCCAGTATCTCACCTGTTTCTTCCTTCCCATAAGGATTATCTGATGCTACAAATTTAAGTTCATCTGCTAGCCAAATCCCGGGGATCTTGCCTTCTGGGTCATAGTGGAATTTTGAATGACCAGGCAATGTAGGCTTAGTTACCGCCTCTCGTAATCTTGATTGAGAAATTGCATGGAAAAGCGTGTTTGGAAACGGACTACTCATAATTAAATTATACAATTCCAAAGTTCGAATCCAAGCCAGGTTATCCCAAAAATTGTCTATTTTTGATAATTTTTGAGGCTAACAAAGTGGCCAAAATTTAGCTGCCGGACTAGGACTCGAACCCCCGCTTTAGAGCGGGACAAGCTAGATAAACGGATCCACGCAATTACGTGGCAAGCCAGTTTATCCCGCCATTGGCGGGAAATCCGTCGTCCCATTCAACCCGCCTATGGCGAGTCAAGCCCGCCAAATTTTCTTATCGCCACAGCTGCCAGGCTAGGATTCGAACCTAGATACGCAGATCCAGAGTCTGCGGTCCTACCATTAGACGATCCGGCAAAACATTACATATTTTACCAAATTCACTAATCTACTGTAGTATAATTTCGCCAATGATAGTCAAACGTAAAGAAGGTTACTTCGTGCTTTCGGAAAAGACGGGCCGCAATCTTGGCGGGCCATATCATACCAAAGAAGAGGCCAAAAAGAGATTAAAGCAGGTAGAGTTTTTCAAACACCTCAGGGAAAAATAGTCCAACAAGATTCATAATCTAATTTCTTTCTCGAGCCAATTGATCCTTTTCCCTTCTTTTCTTTGCCAGAAAATATCTTCCCAAATGTAAAGTATCGCAAGGGCTGACCATTTTCCCCAACGAGTTTTAACGTACTTGATTATTTTTTCGGTTGGAACCAATTGTTTATTAAAAAGTAATCTTGATAGAATTTTTTGTTGCCAAGGCGCAACATGATCAAAAATTTCATAATGATGCAAAGCTTCTACTAGTAAAATACGAACAGTCTCCGGACCAACACCATACAGTCTCAAGAGTCTTTCCTTTGCATCCCCAACAGATAATTGTCTAAGTTCAAATTCGTCAATCTTTTCTTCAACAAACGTTTTAGAAAGTTTGATAAATAATTTTGCTCTATACCCGACTTTTAGTTTTCTTAAATCTTCTTCCCGCACATTTTTTAAGTCTCTGGGTTCCCAAAATTCATAAACTTCTTTACTATCAAACTTAACTTTGACTCCATACTTTAAAAGCATGTCTTTTGTCATTTGAACACTTCTTCTAATTACTGTATTTTGTAGAAGAATCCCTATCATCAAAAGTCCGTATAAACTTTGGGCACAACTCCCATGCATTCCATAACATCTTTTAATAAATGGCACGAGAATTTTGTCATTTTTGAACTTTTTATAAAACTCTGAAATATTGCGGCTAAATTCAAATCTAAATTTAAGTTCGTCAATTACTCTTTCAACTTCTGTTTTTGCGAGTTTAGATTCAGAAAAAATAGTAATCATAATTTTTGGATTATCCACAGTCCCCTCGTTTTTCATCTTGATTCCATAGACCCTGTTGTTATATCTCATAGCGAACCAGTACTTTCCTGTTTGATATATCTTGAGTGAATCTGGATAGTGAGAAGGTTTAAAAACAGTAGTATCAAAATTAAACGGCGGAAACGGCGTAACTGCCAAGTTTGTTTTTGTTTTTAGGCTTAATATTTTTGCCATTAAATTTGGGTATCAATCTCTAAAATTTTAACCCGAGAATTTGGCCGCATTTGGTAATTAACTCCCCTGCCTGCCCCTGCCTGCCGGCAGGCAGGTTTTTGCTTTTGGCAAAACTGACCAAAACCTCGATAGCTTGGGGAATATTTAAATCATCATCAAGAGCTGTAAAAAAGACCGGTAGATTTTTTTGAACTTCTCGATCATCCATACTTGATTTGGTGGCTGATTTTTCTAAAATTTTGGCTGTCTTCTGCGATTCTTCTAGCTTTTTTTCATTATAATTCCAAGATTGGCGCCAGTGGTGAGAAAGAAGATAGAGTCTTAAGGTGTTGGCAGAGTAAATTTTTAAAAGATCGCAGACAAAGACCATGTTGCCGAGGCTTTTGCTCATTTTCTTTTGGTCACAATAAACCATGCCGGTGTGCATCCAAATTTTGACGAATTTCTGCTTTGTGTAGTTTTCACTTTGAGCAATTTCGGCCTCATGATGAGGAAAAATTAAATCCTCTCCCCCACCATGAATAGTGATTGTTGGACCTAAATATTTCATAGCCATTGCCGAGCATTCAACATGCCAACCGGGTCGGCCCCTGCCCCATGGTGAATCCCAAGAGGGCTCACCGTCTTTGTGTTTTTGCCAAAGGACAAAATCCAAAGGGTCGCGCTTGTTGGGATCAAGTGGAAAATTGCCGCGGTCATTGGCAATTTGAAGCATTGCCCGATAGCCGAGTTTGGAAAGTTTGCCAAAATTCTTGTCGCTTCTAATTTTAAAATATACAGAGCCATTTTTTTCATAGGCTAAACCTCTGGCGATTAAAACCTTGATAATACTAATCATTTCTTTAATATGACCTGTGGCGTAAGGGATAATGTCCGGGGCTAGAGCGTTAAGACCAGCCATGTTTTTGAAATGTTTTTTCGTCTCGGCTTGGATTAATGCTTGCCAAGTTGTACCAAGGGATTTGGCCTTAATTAAAATGTCATCATCAATGTCTGTAACATTTTGGACATAGGTGACTTTGTTTCCCAAAAATCTTAAATATCTGACCAAGACATCATAGACCAAAAAAGTGAAAGCGTGACCTAAGTGTGTTGTGTCATAAGGAGTAATTCCACAAACATAAAGGCCGATTGGATGTGAAAGGTCAAGAGTTTCTTTTTTTTCAGAGTAGGAATTGTAAAGTTTCACTTGGCAAGTTCTAAAAAATGTTCAACTTTGGGGAATTTTTGGCGTATTTTAAGAACTCTTCTGGCATCGGTAATTTGCGATTTGTGGCACATCATTGCTTGAATTTTTGTCTCCCAAACATCGGCAACATCGACTACTTGGTCAATTTGGCTTTTTGGGTAACCCGGGGGAAAGTAGATAAAGTAGTCTTTAACCGATTTTCTTTCTTCCTCCGATATGCAGAAGTAGAGTAATTTTTTGACAAAGGGAAGGTGGTAAAAAACATAGGTGGTTGCTAGAGATACGGTGATATGATCAATGTGGCCGGAAATTCCCCGGGGTTCAAAAGTTATGATGGTTTGGGGTTTTAAAAGCTTGAGCTTTTGCTTGATTCTTGCAGCCAGGAGATGATACAAGGCATTGGAAAGAGTACCGTCAACAAAACCCAAAAAATAAACTTTTTTAACTCCTAAAATTTGGGCAGAACAACGCAGTTCTTTTTCTCGCACCTTGCCGATATTTTTAAGATTGCCGTCCGCCTTCGCTTGAGCTTCGGCTGGTAAACCCGCTTCGCCGCGCGTTGCACAAAGAACATAAACATTGTGGTTTTTTGCAAGTTTGGCAATGGTACCCGATGGACCAAAGGCCTCATCATCCGGGTGAGCAAAGATAGCAACGACTACCCTATTTTGCTTTTTTGATGGCATCATCGATTCGATTTATCACTTCTTCTTTGGATAAAACTGCTAGGCTTTGGTAGATTGGCGGAGTATTATCAGCAAAGACAGAAAGACGGAGAGTATTTTTAAAATCCGAGCTTTCAAAATGATTACTTGCGATCCATTCGTCCAGTACCTGACCGATTGAATACTCGTCCCAGGTAATGATTGACTCTATGGCTTTTCTGGCATTTTCGATTTTTGATTTCTGTGGTGGTTTTTCTTTGCCTTTTTCGAAAAAAATTGAAGCAATCGAATCAAAATCAGCCAAAGTCGTTAAGCGATCACAGACCAAACGGCTGATTTTGACCAAATGTTGATCATTAACAGTTTTGGCCAATTTTGAAAAATTTCTGATTTTTTTAATAAGTTCATCACTCGTGTATTTTTGCAAGTATTTTTTGTTAAACCAGTTGAGTTTCTCAATATTAAAAATCGGACTGTTTTTGTTGAGCCGGTCGAGGGAAAATTCGCGGATGAGCTCATCAAGTATAAAAAGCTCTCTGTCTCCTTTGGGTGACCAACCTAAAAGAGCCAGAAAATTAACAAGAGCTTCCGGCAGATATCCATCTTCGATGTATTCGAGGACTGATCGGGCGCCTTGCCTTTTGGAAAGCTTTTTCTTGTCAGGGCCTAAAATCGGCGGCAAGTGGATAAATTTAGGCGGATTCCAAGAAAAGGCTTGATAGAGGAGTAAATGCTTGGGGGTTGAAGAAATCCATTCGTCACCACGCATCACATGGGATACTTGCATTTCATGATCATCAACTACCGATGCAAAATGATAAGTCGGAAAGCCATCGGATTTAACAATTACAAAATCCTCAATTACATCCGAAGAAAAGTTGATTGGTCCGTGAAGTAAATCTTGCCAACTGATCTTCTTGCTCTTTTCAACTTTAAAGTACCAAGCACCTTCTTTATTATAAGTGAGTTGTTTTTTCTTGAGGATTTCGAGATGTTCTTGGTATAAATTAAGCCTTTTTGATTGATAAATTTCCTCTCCATCCCATTTCAAACCCAAAACTAGAAGGCTTTCTTTGATTTTGGGAATAGACTTGGGAATAAATCTTTTGCGGTCGGTGTCTTCAATCCGCAGGATAAATTGCCCATTTTGATTTTTGGCCAATAAGAAGTTAAAAAGGGCGGTTCTGATATTACCGATATGGGGGATGCCCGTTGGAGACGGAGCATATCTGACTACCACGCGTGACATGGTAAAATTGTATCATAGGCAAACAATGACATCTTTAACTGAAACCGCATTTTTTTCCAGGAAAGCATTTAAGTGGCTAATTTGGGGGCTTGGGGCGCTTTTAGTTTTGGTACTTCTAATTGTTCTTGGTAAAACTATCGCAAGTACGGTCTTTCCTCCTAAACCGCCACCGGCAACGGTTGCATTCGGCAAATTGCCGAAGCTTGATCTTTCTGAGGGCTATCAGATAAAAAGCAATACAAGTTTTAAAATTGAAACAATCAGCGGCCAATTACCAAATTTGGTAGATAAGGCCAAAGTTTTTGCGATAGATACTGATGAGTCTTCTTTTGGGGCACTCGAGCGAACTAAAATCAGAGTCTCCAAAATCGGTTTTACGGGCGAACCACAAGAAGTTGCAGGTAATACCTTTAAATTTCAAGATCCTAAAGAAGACCGTAGTATTACAGTTAATATCGCCAGTGGTAATTTCGTACTGGCGAGTAATTATCAAAACGACCCGCAGGTTATTTCAACTCGGCCAAGATCTCTTGAGGCGGCAATTGATTTAGCCCGAAACTTCTTTAACAACTTTGATATCACACAAGATGATTTTCCCCAGGATAAAATCCAAACCGCCTATTTTCGTTTGGATGGGGGTAACTTGACAAAAACTCCAGCTCTTTCATCTGCCAACTTAGTAGAAGTGAGTTTTCAAAGAAATAGTTTAGATGACCTTGGAGTAATTAGCCCACAAGAAAATAATCCACCGGTAAAGGCACAAGTTTCCGAAAGAAGAATTGTAGAAGCAGAGCTTTCAAGACTTTCAATAAGGCCACACAAGTTTGCAACATATCCTTTAAAAGGGACAAACAAGGCGTTTGAACAGTTAAAAACAGGTTTTGGTGCTTTTAACAAAGTTCCAACTACTTCGACAATTCCAATCAGGGATGTAGTTCTATCCTATCTTGAAACAAGAAAATTCCAAAATTATTTGCAGCCTGTTTATGTTTTCAAAAGCGACAACGGACAAATAGCTTATGTTAGCGCGGTTGATGATTCTTGGACTACTCAGGATTAACCCACCGGTGATTGGCAAAGACCCATTCTATCAGTTGTTTTGATTCGCTGAAGCGATCATCAGATCCAAGTACAGCCGTGATAATAGTATGGCTATTTCTTGTAGTTTTAGTTAGTAGAATTTCCAGGGAGCCTTCAGTTTGGCCGGTTTTAACTCCTTCCAGTCCTTCGACCTCTCCCAACAATTTATTGATATTTTCAAGGTAGTAAGTTTTAGTTGTTAACTGGTCGGTTACAACAATACTTCTCGTTGCAACGATTTTGGCTATTTGCAAATTGGCAACAGCAACTTTAGCAAGTTTAGCCAAATCCCTGGCTGTTGAGTATTGCAGCGGATCATCAAAACCGGCCGGATTGATAAAATGGCTATTTTTCATTCCCAGCTCCTTGGCTTTCTGGTTCATAGAGGCGACAAAATGAATGTAAGAATCCGAGCAAGAATCGGCCAAAACAAAGGCGGCGTCATTTCCCGATGCCACCAAAAGACCGTAAAGCAAATTTCCAACGCTTACTAAATCGCCTTCAGAAAGCCCCATTTGTGTTCCCTCCTCAACTACTCTTTCGACTTTAACAACTTTTTGGGGGTCGCATCGCTCTTGCGCAACTATGGCTGTTAATAATTTAGTGGTTGAAGCGGGCAAATGGCGGGTATCCGGATCTTTTTCAAAAAGTGCAACGCCGGTTTTAGCATCAATAATTATGGCTGACTTTGCGGAAATTTCCGCAGGTTTTTGGGGATTTTCAATAGTTACGGGATAAGGATAAAGCTTGGGTAACTCGCCTGTTGTTGTCACTTTATTTGAGGGGACTCGGGTTAAAAAAAAGTATACAAGAAGTGAGATTAAAATTAAAAATATTAAGAGGAAACGCGAAAGATTCACAACTTTTTCAGCTTTAATTCTTTGAGCGTTTGCTCATCGACTTTTGAGGGAGCATCCATAACCGCGGTCTGCCCTGATGAACTCATCGGAAAAGCGGTAACTTCCCGGGTATTCTCCTCGCCGGTTGCCACCATTAATATCCTTTCCAAACCCAAAGCAATGCCGCCATGAGGAGGTACTCCGTATATAAAAGCATTAAGTAAATGGCCAAACTTTTCCTCAATTTCAGATTCCCTGTAGCCTAAAATCTTAAAAATTTTTCGCTGGACATTAGGATCGGTAATTCGGATGCTGCCGCCGCCTATTTCAAGACCGTTGGCGACCAAATCATGTTGCCATGATCTAACCTTCATCGGATCTTTAAAAAGTTGCGGAATATCTTCGTCTTTGGGAGCGGTAAAAGGATGATGACTTGGTGAAATCGGCTGATTTTGGGTCCTCTCAAAAAGCGGGAAGTTAACAATAAAGGCAAAGGCCAAGACATTTGGGTCTTTTTTTTCTCTCAAATCAAATTTATCTGATTGATATTTGGCAATTGCTTCTTGATGACTAATTCTTGGGAAGGGAAATTTGTAAACTTTCTTTTTGAAGACTTTTTCAGTAATCTCGGCAAAGAGTTCTTCAATTAATTGAAGAATATCCTCTTGATTTACAAATGACATTTCAAGATCAAGTTGGGAAAATTCGCCGTAAGAGCGGTCGGTTCTGGGATCTTCATCCCGAAAACAGCGGGCAATCTGGAAATATTTTTCAAAACCGGCTACCATCAAAAGCTGTTTATATTGCTGCGGTGATTGCGGCAGGGCATAAAAATTACCCGGCTGCAAACGCGACGGCACGATAAAATCGCGTGCGCCTTCGGGCGTGGCTTTGGTTAAAATCGGCGTTTCGATCTCAACAAAACCACGCTTTGTTAAAAACTGGCGCATGAAATTAATCATCTGATGGCGAAGTTTAAGATTGGTAACTAAGCGCTCTCGGCGCAAATCCAAATACCTGTATTTGAGTCTGAGTGTTTCCTCGATATCAAGGCCCAAATCGTCAATGGGAAAAGGCAAAGTTTCTGATTTGCCAATTATTGTCAGGGAATCTACTTTTACTTCGATCTCTCCGGTTGCAATCTGAGGATTAATAAGCTTTTGGGGGCGTTTAGTGACGACTCCTTCTATTTTGACTACGTCTTCTGCAGAGACATCGAATCTCTTTTTGGTAACTGTCTGGATAATACCGGATGCATCTCTTAGGTCATAAAAGGTAATTTTGCCATGGTCCCTAACCGTGTTAATCCAACCAAAAAGAATAACCTTCTGGCCAACTTTACCTTTGCAGTCAAGGGCTAAGGTTCGCTCCATGATCAACATTTTAAACTAATTTGGGACAATGGCCAAATCTTTGATCTTTAACTGGAGTTTTCCATGGCCGTTATAACTGTCTTCTGCCAAAGTGTAAACTAGGTCAACTAAATAACCAGGCCTCATTGCTGCTTTTAACCCTCCCATGTTAAAACCAATTGCGCCAAAACCATCCAGTTGCAGTTTTAAATGTTGACCTGTTGCACCAACAGATCTGACATCCTCAACTAACATTTTTCTCGTTAAAAAAATCGGCTGGGGATTGGAAACTCCATAAGGTTCAAAAAGTTTGATGGTTGCCAGTGTCTTGTCATTTATACTATTTTTATCTAGCTCACACTCAATATTTATAATCGGTTTTAAAAGCTCACCGCTAATTTGACTTTGCGCATAGGAAGTTAATCTTTTAGTGAATTCCTCAATATGTTTTGTTTCGATGGTGAATCCGGCAGCCATCGGATGGCCACCAGCGTCAACCAATAATTCGCTTGCGGAACGGATTGCCTCAACCATATTAAAACCCGGCACGGACCTGGCCGACCCTTTTGAATAAACTTCACCCTGGGAAATAACAACCATCGGTTTGTGATGGGTTTCAACAAGACGGGCAGCTACCAAACCGATTATGCCCTCATGCCAAAGATGGTGAGAGATAATACCAATCGGACTTTCACCGTCAACCATATCAATAGCATGGGCAATTGCTTTTGTTGTTAAATCCTGCCTTTTGCTGTTGGTTTTTGAAAGGAGCTGGGCTAAATCGTCGGCTTGGCTTTGGTTCTTGGCGCAAAGAAGCCTTAAAGAATCAATACCATGTTCAATTCTGCCCATGGCATTGATACGGGGAGCTAAAATATGGCCAATTTCATAAGTGCCAAGTTGAGTAGTAAGATTTGACGCTTTTATTAACGCTTTAATTCCGGGCCGCTTTGTTTCTCGGAGTTTTTCTAGGCCAATTTTAACAATTGCCCGATTTGCAGAAAGTAAAGGCACTAAATCGGCAATTGTTGCTAAGGCTGCCAGTTCTAATTTTTCAATCAAAGTTTCTTGATAGCTAGATTTTAGTCGTTTGACAATATTGAAGCAGAAACGCCAGGCAACCCCTGCTCCACAGAGGTCGGTTGTATGAACGATTGCAGAAGCTTGAGGAAGTTTTTTGGGCAAGACATGGTGATCGGTGATAATAACATCAAGACCAAGGGATTTAGCATGGGCTACTTGGTCATTGGCGGTGACTCCATGATCAACGGTAATAATTAGCTTTACTCCCTTTTTGGCAAGCTTATCTATTGCCCCCTTTGAAAGCCCATATCCTTCCTTTATTCTATGTGGGACGTAGGGAAGAACTTGAGCACCTAAATCGTAAAGAGTTTCCCACATGATGGCAGTTGCACAAATTCCGTCAGCATCATAATCGGAATAGACAATTATTTTCTCTTTATTTTTGATGGCTTTGATAATACGTTCTAGAGCTCTTTTAGTATCCGAAGGGTTAATTTTTAAGACGTCCTCAAGCCTGGGGTTCAAAAACTGGTTCAATTTCTTTTTTGTAGTCAATCCTCTATTTTGGGCTAGTAGCTTTAGCAGCCAATTTTTGTTTTTAGGATATGGCGGCTTTGCCGCGACTTTCCAGACATTTGCTCTCACAAAAATATTGTAGCAAGAATCACTCCCTGTATGCTGATTAGGGCTTTTAAGCTGCTATAATTTATTTAAGTTAAAAATCTTATGTCAATTGATAAAGAAGTTCTAAATATTTTAGATAAGATCACCAAAGCTGGTTTTGAGGTGGCAATTGTCGGAGGTGCGGTTAGGGACGTTCTTTCTAAAAAGTCGGTGAGTGACTGGGATCTAGCGACCAATACCAGACCCGAGGAAATTCTGAAACTTTTTAAAAATGCCTTTTATAACAATCGATTCGGGACAGTCGGTGTGCCGCTTAGGGTTAAGGGTCAAGGGTCAAGGGTCAAGGGTCAGATAGTTCAAATCACCACTTACCGAAAAGAAGAGAAATATACGGATAGACGGCATCCGGATGTCATTGTCTGGGGAAAGACGCTTGATGAGGATTTGGCCAGACGGGATTTTACGATCAATGCCATGGCATTAAAAGTAGACCCTAGCGATCAGAGTCTAGCGTCTAGTCAAAGACAAAAGACCTATCCCTTAACCTCTAGTTCCTATACCCTGACTTTGGTTGATCCATATGGCGGGCAGAAAGATTTAAAAAATAAAATTGTCCGAACGGTTGGTGATCCTAATAAACGTTTTGGTGAGGATGCTTTACGCTTACTGCGGGCAGTCCGCTTTGCCACGATTTTAGGATTTAAAATTGAAGAAAAAACCCTGTCGGCAATTGCCAAAAATGCGAAGTTGCTCTCTTTGATTTCCGGCGAACGAATCCGTGATGAGCTTTTTAAAATTTTAGAGAATGATAATGCGGCTCAAGGAATTTTCTTAGCAAGGGAAACAGGGCTGTTGAAAGTTTTTTTACCGGAGCTTGACGAATCTTTTGAGGTTGAACAGAAAAGCCCAAAGCGCCATCACATTTACGACGTAGGAACACATTGTGTGATGAGCTTAAAACATTGTCCATCGAAAGATTCAATCACCAAACTTGCGACGCTTCTTCATGATATTGGCAAAGCTAAGGTGGCTGAAGTAACCGAAGACGGGATAAGGACTTTCCATAATCATGAGGTTATTGGCTCAAGACAAGCTCTGGTAATTGCCAAAAGATGGAATCTATCACACATCCAGAGAGAGAAACTTTTTAAATTAGTCCGCTGGCACCAGTTTACGGTTAATGAAAATCAGACTGATAAGGCTTTGCGGCGCTTTATTAAAAATATTGGGGTAGAAAATATTGAGGACATAATGGATTTGAGAATCGGCGATAGGCTTGGCGGAGGCTTGCAGCAGCCGGAGTCTTGGAGACTTAAGCTTTTCAGACAAAGATTAAAAGAGGTAATGAAAAAACCTTTCACGGTTTCCGATCTTAAAATTGACGGGAACGATGTGATGAAAATTCTTGATATTGGACCGGGGCCAAAAGTCGGAGAAGTTTTAAATAAACTTTTTGAGGAAGTGGTTGATGATGAAAAAAAGAATAATCGGGAATATTTACTAAAAAGATTAAAAGAATTAAAAAACTGAAGAATTATTTTTTAATCTTTTTTTTAATCAACTCCACAATTTCCGGAAATTCTGTTTTAGGTTTCGAAAAACCGAAATGGTCTTCATTCTCAAATTCAAAATATTCAGTGTTTAATTTTTTATGAATGAATCGCGAATGTTCAATTGGAATAAATGGATCATCTTTGGAGGCAAATTGGACAATCCACTTGGCGTTCATTTTAATAGTTGGCCATTTCCAAAAATCATCAAAGTAACCGCTTAATTTATCTTCCTTATAACCAAGGTCTGTATAATGTGCAGCAACTAAAATCGCTCCTAAAACTTTTATTTTTTCAAGTACACGCATAGTCGCGGCTGCTCCGGATGAATGACCAATAAGAATTGAGTTATTATCTGCCTTTAATGTATCAATGATAAAAGGTTCCCAATATTTCCGCCGTGCAAGATACCAATCTGGCATGTTTTTGGCAATAATCCTTAAGCCTAAAAGTGTCAGTTTTTCAATTAAATACGGGAACCAGTAATATTTATTGATGTCGTCATGATACCCATTTCCCGGAAGGAGTATAACTTTCATTCTTTATTTTTCACCTTTAACTTTTGCCAGACGACCAAAAGTGGGGCGGCATTGAAGATTGAGGAGTAGGTGCCGGAAACTATTCCAATTAAAAGGGCCAGTACAAAATTTCTAATAGAGGCGCCGCCAAATAGAAGAAGAGCCAGAAGCACGAATACAACGGTCAGTGAGGTATTTAGGGATCTGGCAAAAGTCTGGACAACCGAATGGTTAACAACTTCTTCAAAAGCAAAATCACCATGCTTTTTGAGATTTTCGCGGATACGGTCAAAGACAACAATCGTATCGTGAACCGAAAAACCGATTACGGTCAAAAGGGCTGTGATAAATAACGAATCAACTTCGATTTCAAAAAAATGGCCAAGAATGGCAAAAATTCCTACCACCACAATAACATCATGAATAAGGGCAATAATTGTGGTGATACCAAAAGCAATTGATGTCGCCGGCTTGGGAACTTGTCTAAAAGCCCAAGTGACATAGGCAACAATTGCCAAAATTGAAATTAAAACGGCAGTTGCAGCTTTTCTGGTCAGTTCCTTAGAAATTATCGGCCCGACAGTTTCCAGACGGACATCTTCGACTCTACCAAAATCTTTTGTAAGTTTATCTTTAAGATCATTAATTTTTGCCTCATCAGTAATCTTCAATCTGACCAAAAATGAATTTTGGGAAGTTGCGGCGATAGAAGAAACTTCGGTTTTTTCTAAATTTAAAACTTGATGAAGTTGTGAGGTTTCGATATTTCCCTTTTCGAATTTCATTTCCCAAAGCGTTCCGCCGGCAAAATCAATACCCAGTCGAAGGCCCCAAACCGAAAGCGCAATAATGCCTGGAATTATAATCAGAAGAGACAGAACAAAAAACCAGTTGCGATATTTAATAATGTTCATGACTGGCGTACCCAAAATACTCTAATAAAAGTTCTAGTCACGGTAATTGCCGAAAACATTGAGACTAAAATGCCAATTGCCAAAGTTAAGGCAAAACCGCGAATTGAGCCAGTGCCGAAATTAAAAAGAATAACAGTGGTAATTAGTGATGAGACATTGGAATCGCGAATTGAAGACCAAGCCCTGTTAAAACCAGCAAAGAGAGCCTCATGTTTTGGTTTGCCCCAGCGAACTTCTTCCTTGATTCTTTCAAAAATTAAAATGTTGGCATCAACGGCCATGCCAATAGAAAGAACAAAACCGGCAATGCCTGCCAAGGTCAAAGTAACCGGAATTATTTTGAAAATTGCAAATACAATAAGGGTATAAATAAAAAGTGCCAGAACTGCAAAAATACCAAGAATGCGATAATAAATGACCATAAAGAGTGCAACGGACAAAAGACCAACTACCGTCGCAAAAATACTTTTTTGAATTGAACCTGCGCCGATGGTCGGCCCGACGCGAGTTTGACTTTCAATCTTTAAGGGCACCGGCAGAGCACCGGCATTAAGTTGAATGGATAGTTGTTTGGCCTCATCTGATGTAAAGTTGCCGGTGATTTGGGCATTGCCGTCTGTGATTACCGCCTTAATTACCGGTGGCGGCCAAGAAATCGGTTGGTCATCAAGATACATAGCCATTGGCTTTTCAAGGTTGTCGGCGGTAATCACTTCCAATTTTTTGGCGCCATCTTGATTAAATGTCAGATTGACGACATAGCCGGGAGTCCCAGGATCCTGACTTGGCGCAGCGGCTGCTCTTTTTAAGTCTTTACCGGTAAGACCGGAGGCTTCAAAATCTTCTGGTTTTGCGGCATAGGTTGCTTCCGCGGATGAGTCTTTTTTGAGAATTTTAAATTCAAGATGAGCTGTTTTTTTGACTGTGGCAACTGCTTGATCGATATCGGAAATCCCGGGAATTTCAATGATAAGTCTGTATTGAGCTTGCGTTTTGGCGGTTTGAATTACCGGTTCGGCAACGCCTAAGGAATCAATTCTATTTTCGACTATATCTTTGGCGGATGCAAGAGCGGCATCACGATCTTGTGGGTCAATATTTTGCATGTCGGCAGACATTGTTAGTTGAACTCCGCCTGCAAGATCAAGTCCAAGTTTTGGTTCCAAATCGCGCTTTACAAGCTTTGTATTTATCTTGGGGTGGGAAATTTCTATATTCCTGATTTTAAATTTGGGGAGATCGAGGAAAACAGCAGCGATTGTTAAAAGAACAATTAATAAAAGAATCCTTCTGGGATTTTTCAGCATTAATCAGAATTATACTAAAATTGGGGAAAGCGTATCTTAAAGTTAAAGTTTAACCATTTCTTCTTCATCGCCGATTAACATCACACGCGGTTTTGCCAAAATTCCCATCACAAAAGGATCACGACGATTCTTGCGGAAATTAAATTCCTCTTCGGCCATCGGTGTAAAATTTATTTCTCTTGCGCGTCTGGCCTCTTCCTCGCGGATAATTGCACCTAATTCCGGTAAAACGATGGTGCCGACTACAAATAAATCGACATCATTTTGAGTGTAAGGCTTGCCTTTGACAAACGAGCTTGAAAGCATTGCATATTTTATTTTGCCAAGTTTTTGTTTATTGGCGATAATTGCCCCGCCGAGTCCAACACTTTTATTGATAATCGATAAAAGTTCGTTAAAGAAAATAAACTCGCGGCGGATTGCATAGAACCGGCGATTGGCACGCCATTCACTTGTTAGAAGTCCGGTTTTTTCAAGCCTTGCCAATTCGCGCCTGACGGCATTAATCTCTTCATCGACTCTTCTGACTATGTCCCTGACATGATAGATTTGACCGGGATTTCCTAAAAAAAGCTCTAAGACCTTAACCCTGACTTTTGAAATTAAAATATCAACTAACATTGTTTAAATTTTCGATTTATAATTTTCAATTTTTATATCAGCCATTTACTTCAAGCTTTCGGTATGAAGCGAGGCTTTCCTGATATATCCGAATGCTTTAGCATTGCTGATATTGAAACTTAAATGTTTGTAATTTTAAAATTAAATATTGATTAAAAATTTCAAATTTAAAATTAGAAATTACTGAGCAGATTAATATGGCAGTTCTTTAAAGGTAGGACCTCCAGCAGACCGAAAATGTTTGTTTAATACTCGACAACATTGCCAACAGGTACAGTTTCGATCCAAATAAGTCCTCTATTAAATTGAACTTCTTTGCCGCGCTCGTCGACATATTGAGTTCTTGACGTTCTGTCTTTCTTGATCCATTTTCCCTTGACTACTTTACCATCCATAAAAATAAGTGCATTGCCGGACCCGGTCGTGCCGTAAAGCAGATGGCCATCAGGATATCCGTCGTTGGCGGTTCTTTCAGTCTGAAACTGGACGATTACGTTTTTGGCAGAAAGCTGCTCATTGGTTATTGGATCATTTTGAGCTGCTTGGTCGTGAAATCGGCGATATAAATTGGCATTTTTATCATATTGCCAAGTTACCGTGTAATCAGGAGCTTGCGTCCAAAAAGGTACGGCCACTGGTTTTTGATCGCCACGGTCATTAAGTGAAGCATCGTCTTTAAATTTCCACTCTATAAAATTCTTGTCCCAACGATTGCCTTTTTCATCTTTTGGACCAAAACCTCTTTCTTCTGCTGCTTCCCAAAGTTTTTTGGTGGTTGAATGAACATTGTGAGGAGCAAGTTTATCCGTCCCTCGCCAGTAAGTCGGAAAGCCTAAACCAAACTGATCCATATCTAAAATTCCATATTGTCTAATTTGACCAAGAGCGTCTGCCGGTCCGGGCGTATTGGCGCCGCCGACATGAGCATAGAGTGCATTATATTCCAACACCCAATCCAAAAAGTAAGTTCTGGCGGATCTGACAGGTGCGATATCGCCAGCGTCTTGGCAAAGATAAAGTGCCAAAAATCTGGTAATGCCGCCTTCGGCAACAGCTTCATAGATTACATCGGCACGGGACAAACCGAGCGATGGTCTTGAATCCAGATGGTTTTCAACCATCACGCCAAGCGGCCTTCTTTCCTGCCATTTCTCTTGCCTACTTTTGGTGTAAAGAGCGCCGTTTAATGGGCAGGGCTTATCCTTAGAACCTTCTTCTTGTTGGGAAGTAACATCAGTTAGACTGCCAAAAGGTGTAACGATATTGACCGGTCCTTTTAAAACCGTATTAAAAACCATATAAGATAGTCCGGCCGAGGCTAAATATAAAACCAACGCTCCGGCAATAATAAGTAGCAGTTTTTTCTTATTCAAAGTTATTTTGTTGCCAAGTCAGACTTGGCGGGCAGCTTTTTCAACTACCTCTTTTTCCTCCTTGGAAAACGGGTGGGTTGTCGGTTTGGCACCGAAAACCCCTTTGGCATAAACTCTGGTTCCGCCTCTTGAATGCAAAGATGAGATGACCACTCCATTGTTAGTCCCATCAAGCAGGCTTAAAACAAAACTTTGATCACCACCAGTGTCTTCAAAAGGGTTGAAACGGATGAGTGCATGCTTGGAAAAACAAATCTTTTGCCAATCTTCGAGTTTTTGAATATGTTTGATGAGCTGTTGTTTCTGTTGATCATGTAAATTAAGTTTGTCGATAATCTCTTCTAAAACTTTATCCAGTGTTTGTCCTTTTACCCCTTTTGTAAGTTTTCGGTAATGACTGATTGTTTTAAATAGAAAGATACTTAAAATCGCAAGCCAAATTGCCAGTCCCGCTATTAAATACTCAGTGGCTCCTACCTGTTGCCACATAAACTTTGGATAAATTTAGTACCCCTTCTTTTACCATGCAGGTATTAAAATTGTCAATCCCGCAGTCAGGGTTTTAAGAAACTCAAATCGTCATAGTGCCAAGTTACAAATATTTTTTTCGGACTGATTATAATGTGTTAAGATATCCAAAATAAGATGCCGTTTAGGACTAAGAGAGAGAAAATTGCTGCCGCTGCTCGTCGTTTTACTTTTATCGAAACTAAAACCAGTACCAACTCGGCTCAAGAAGTAACTGAAAAGACAACATTAAAGGCTTCCCCGTTGTCAAACCAAACTCACAATTTAACCAAAAAAATTGAGGGTGACTATAGCTACGTTAGGGGCGATCTTTTAAAAATTATGGTCCTGACTGCCGTAATTATTACTGTTCAGGTTGCCCTCGTACTACTTCGTCAATTTTTGCCCAATATTGCGCTCCCTTGACTTTAGCTTCAAGCCTGTGCTATGGTTGAAGCTAATCGAAGCTAGGTAGCCTCAGAATGAACCTAGAACTTCAAGACTTGACTGCCTAAGGAGGTGATTAAAAGAATGACTCAGATGTACTGCGTTAAGTGCCGCGAAAAGAGGGACGACCCCAATGCTCAAAAAGTAACCATGAAAAACGGCAAACCAGCAATGAAAGGGAAATGTCCAGTTTGCGGCACGACCATGTTTAAAATTGGTGGTTAGTAATCTTCAAGCATAGATATAGAAAAAGCCCCAAGACAAATTACGAAAGTGATCTAGTGGGGTTTTTTCTAGAGACAATTAGCCTCCAAGCAGTCCTATGATTAAGTGGGGCAAACCGTAAAATATCCCTAACAGCGACGGGGGGTATTTAGCAAGTTTAGCATAGTCTTGACTTAGATCATTGCCCAGCTTACTTTTATCGTATTCCCAAGTTATTTTGATTGTTTGTTTGGTTTCCGGCTTAATTGAAAGGTTAATTTTACTATATCCGGCATCCTGATTTGCCGATAAATTTGCTTTCTCAATATCAAGCGCAGAATTTAGCGATTGTTTATCGGAAACAACCGCACCCAAGACCTTATTAAAAATGCTGACGTCCCCTCCTTCGGGCATTTCTAAAGTAGCTAATATAACGCTTTGGTTTCTGACAAAAGCAGGATTATAACTGAACTTAATTCCGGTTACTTCTTTCTCGATAGTTTCCATTTCCCATGAATAACTTGTTAAGTCAAACCCGATATTTGGAGGCAGAATACCTTTAGGAATACGCACAATCTTTGCAAAATGCTCGGCAAGTTTTTGATTGATTGCCTCTGTGGTCGGCTTTACAACCGTAAAGCTAATAATAATCGCTGTAATTATAGAAGCAATTATAAAAACAAGGATAAAAATTACTGAAATGATAACAAGTCTCTTCACTCGTTTATTCTAACAGACTAACTATCCACTTGTGGTCTATACTGCAGGGCTTCTGCGACGTGGTTTGATTTAATCTTTTCTGATCCTTCTAAGTCTGCAATTGTGCGGGCGATTTTAATTACTCTGTGAAAGGCTCTGGCAGAAAGATTGAGTTTGGAGATTGCTTGTTTTAAAAGGAGAATTGATTGATCATCGAGATTGCAGAATTGCTTTAATTGTTTATTGTTCATCTCGGAATTTGAGGTAATTTTTAAACCTTTGAATCTTTTAAGCTGAAAGTCGCGAGCTCTCTGAACTCGTTTTTGAATCTGTGATGATGACTCGGCCTGAAATTTGCCGGTTAATTTTTCGACTTTAACAGCCGGGACTGATATGTGTATGTCGACCCCTTTATCGCGAGCTTTTCTTCTCTTTTCGCATTAGTTTTTCGGTGAGAAAATTTCTACTTTGCCTAGGCAAGTCCCACACCCCGGTAGTATTGTGCCGTTATAACAAGTGATATAAACTCGTTTAACTCGAGTTTGCAACTCTCGTTAACCGATTATGTACCTAAAATTCTTTTTAATAGATGCAAGTTGAAGTATTTTAGGTATAAACTATTTTTATGGTCAAGCTTACCCGCGCAAAAGAAAATCCCATTCTTACGCCGTCGAATTTATCATGGGAGAATAGGCTTGTTTTCAACCCTGGTGCAGTTGTATCAAAGGATATTGTATATCTTCTTTACAGAGCGCGAGGAAAAAACGAGTCTACTTCACGCTTTGGTCTATCCACAAGTCATGATGGAATTCATTTCGAACGAAGAGAAAAGCCTGTCTACTTCGCAAGAGAAGAAAAATTTAGAAAACTTGGTGTCGAAGATCCTCGAATCGTAAAAATAAATGATATGTTTTTTATAACGTTTACAATAGTCTCCGAAAACCCACAAGGAAAAATAAATCCCAATTGGCCAGAATTAATTAACATGGTAGCCCATATCGCTATGATTTCAACAAAAGACTTTAGATCTTTCCATGAACACGGTATTATCCTGCCTTATATAGTGGGAAAAAATGCGAGTTTATTTCCCAAAAAAATAAACGGTGAGTATTGGCTTCTTTATAGGAAAGAAAACAGCATAAGCTATTTTGCAAAATCAGATCAACTCAACTTGTGGCCGCAAGTATATCCCGTCTTTAATAATCGAGCAGGGTTTTGGGATAGTAAGCGAACTGGTATCGGCTCGCCTCCTATAGAAACCGAAAAAGGGTGGCTTCTTTTTTATCATGGTGTTGATGAAGAAAATATCTACAGATTGGGCATCATGTTTCTTGATAGGAATGACCCAACAAAAATCTTATATCGTTCACCAGAACCGATATTTGAACCTGAAACTGATTATGAAACATTTGGTTTTGTTCCCAATGTCGTATTTACCTGCGGAGCAATCGAAAAGGGTGGTATCTATTACGTCTACTATGGTGCTGCTGATCGTGTGATAGGAGTTGCTACTGTCGAAAAAAAATTAGTGCTAAATCTTTTTTAGGGAGTGTTGTAAAGAAAAACAAGACATCAAAAAACAAACGGTTGATTCTGCACCTTCATTTTGATTGACGCCTCTTTTGGTAAGCCCGTCAAAAACACCCTTAGTATTTTCATCATAGATATATCTATGATTGCGGTTATTGCCAAAAAACCACTCGAATGCAAGAAGTGCACGACTTAGATAATTTTTTTTATGTAATGCCTTAGCAGCAAATACATATGCATCAACTGCTGCCGCAGCTTCAAGTGGTTGCTGGTCATACTCTGCCTTTTTTTCTCCTTTTACATACCAACCATCTTGTCCGATAAAGTCAAAATAACTCTTCTGTTTATCATAATTGCAATTTGTGATAAATTGCAGAGTTAAGTTTGCAACCTTTTTATATTTAACGTTTCGGGTAATCATGTAAGCTGCAAAAAGTGCCTGCGGAAGACGGAAATTATCATATGTAACTGTATCTTCAAACCAATCCCAACTGGTTGTGTGGCTTTTTTCATATGCGCCAATGAGAAAATCAGCTAATTTTTTCAGATAAACGCTTGCTTGTACTGCAGCATCTGTCTTTGATTCATACGTCAGAATATAATAGTACAGCCCAAGCATCGTGTAAGCTGCAGTTCTTAGATCGCGGATATTATCCATCTGTTCTAGATTCATGACAAAAAGAGAGTGGACAGACTGTGCAAAAGGTGGATTGTCGTTAAGATATAAATTAAAGCCTAATGCCCACATGGCTTTTCCATATGGATCGGTAACATCGGTTGTGTCGTCCCAGCTTCGGTTGAAATTGAGAAATGTATGAAATTTGCCATTTGCACTTTGAGCAAATTTTAAAAAAGTCACATAAAGTTTGATAAGTTTCAAAATGTCGTCTGTTTTATGTTGTTTATATAACTGCGACACTACGATGAGTGCCCGTGCATTATCGTCGGTACTATATCCAAATTTTCTATCTGGAATGATGTGATGTGTATGCTGAATCACACCGACAGCATCAGTTAAATGAGAGAGGTATGAAATATCAAGCGGAGCACGTAGAATTTTTTTAGCTATTGTTTGTGAATCATTCAGTTGCAGAATTTTTTCGTAGAGTAAGATATGTTTTTGGGCAACGCGCGACCAACGCATATCTTTTCGTAGGTTAGTAGCATTCGTTTCTAATTTTCGAAGCTTTTTTGGATCTTTATACAATTGGACAAGAGCCTTTGCAATTGCATTACTATCACGAAACTGCACCAGTATACCTTGGCCTTTTGCGAGAATATCTTTGGCATATATGAACTCAGTTGAGATGCACGCTTTTCCAGCGCCAATTGCATATGAGAGCGTACCTGATGTAATTTGTTGAGGATCAAGGTAAGGAGTAATATATACATCAGCAGCAGCCAAATATATTTGCAACTGCTCAAGTGGTAAATATTTGTTTATAAAGATAATATGCTTTTCGAGTTTTAATTTAATAACTTGCTCCATAAGCTCTTCTCTGTATGATTCGCCTTCAGTTTTTTTGACAAGAGGATGTGTTTCTCCTAATACAAGAAATACTAAATTTGGTATTTTTAAAACAGCTTGTGCGACTGCTTCGATTGCATATTCAATACCTTTATTTCTACTGAGCAGATTATTTGCAAGTAAAATAAATGTGTAAGGAAAATTAATAATTTTTTTTGCAACATCCTTCTTCATCGTAGTAATTGGAGCGCCATGCAGTATAAAAACGCTATCGCTGGGGTTAAGTCCGTATACCTGTTCTAGTCGGTTGTTTGCCACTTCATCCATAATAATCACGTTTCTTGACAACCGTGTAAGTTCTTGAATAATGTATTTCTGATGCTCCGTTGGTGTTAGTAGTACTGTATGGAATGTAACTACGAGTGGTTTATTAAGTAGTGATGCAAGATCCAGGATATATTCACCATCTGCTCCTCCAAAGAGACCAAACTCGTGCTGCAAATGCACAATATCAACAGAGCTGGAATTTAGAAGTTTTGCAACTTTTTGGTAATCAGCGATTTTTTCTTGTTGAATAGTTTCCATTACCGGAGGAGCATATACAGTAGGAATCATGGGATTTTCCATTGCAAAAATTGAGATAGGAATACGTTTTTTGTGTATTTCCAAAGAAAGATCTCTCGTGTATGTGGCAACACCACATTTGCGTGGTACAAATGATGCGATAAATGCAATTTTCATATTCTAATTTTAGTAAATATGCAGTAATACTGAAGAAATAAACCTGCTTAAATAAGAAGTAAATTCAAATTTGACATAATCAAAAATATTTTCAAAGTTAAGCAGACATATTAATTAGCCTGCTAATTACGAAGCTAAGCATATCAAGGAGTGCTATCAAGGTCAAATTTATCTTAAAAATAGGCAATAAGTTGTGCGATATTACAAATTAATGTTTCTAACTATCGACCTGAGGACGGTATTGTAGTGCCTCTGCGACGTGATTGGATTGAATTTTGATGGAACCTTCAAGGTCTGCAATTGTGCGGGCGATTTTAATTACTCTGTGAAAGGCTCTGGCAGAAAGATTGAGTTTGGAGATTGCTTGTTTTAAAAGGAGAATTGATTGATCATCGAGATTGCAGAATTGCTTTAATTGTTTATTGTTCATCTCGGAATTTGAGGTAATTTTTAAACCTTTGAATCTTTTAAGCTGAAAGTCGCGAGCTCTCTGAACTCGTTTTTGAATCTGTGATGATGACTCGGCCTGAAATTTGCCGGTTAATTTTTCGACTTTAACAGCCGGGACTGATATGTGCATGTCAATCCTGTCTAAAATCGGTCCGGAGATTCTTTTTTGATAGCGGGTGATCATATGCGGCATACAGGTACAATTTCTGGTTTCATCGCCAAAAAATCCGCAGGGACAAGGATTGGAAGCGGCAATTAAAGTAAATCGACAAGGAAATTTAACAGAGCCCGCAGCTCGAGAAATAGTTACATGCCCATCTTCCATAGGTTGGCGAAGAGCCTCAAGAACGTGTCTGGGGAATTCTGGGAATTCATCCAAGAAAAGAACCCCGCGATGGGCAAGGGAAATCTCGCCAGGCCTTGGAATATTTCCTCCACCAATTAAACCGATATTACTGGTCGTATGATGGGGACTACGGATTGGTCTTGATAATATTATTGGATTCGACTGATTCAGCAGGTTTGCGACCGAATAAATTTTGGTTACTTCCAGACTTTCCTCGAAAGTCAGTTTTGGCAAAATGGTGGCAAAGGATCTGGCCATTAAGGTTTTACCGGCACCGGGTGGTCCTTTCATCAAAACATTATGGCCGCCGGCAGCTGCAATCTCTAGGGCCCTTTTGGCAGACTCCTGACCCCGGATATTTTCAAAATCATATTCGCTATCGTGTATATTTGTAAATTTTTGTTTTTGAAATTTTGCTGGTACGATTTGCTTTCGATTGATTTCCGGCAAGTGAGAAGTTGAATAATGATTAAAGAGTTGTTTTAGGTTTGCAACCGGAAAAATATTAATTTTATCAACAACTTGCGCTTCAGCAATATTTTCTTTGGGTATAAAACAATTAATGAATTTTTTCTCTCTGGCAAGAAGTACGCATGGTAAAACTCCCCAGATTCTGCGGACTGATCCGTCAAGTGAAAGCTCTCCTAAGAAAATAGAATCGGACAGATCCCGAGCTGTCAATTGTTCTGAAGCCATTAAAATACCCAAGGCGATCGGCAAGTCATATGCTGGACCTTCTTTGGGCAAATCTGCGGGAGCAAGATTGACGGTAATACGCTTTGGCGGCAGATCGGCGCCGGAGTTTTTAAGAGCAGCACGGACTCTTTCTTTTGATTCCTCAACCGCTTTATCCGGAAGGCCAACAATAGTAAAGGAGGGCAAACCCATTGCTGCGATGTCAACCTCAACAGTAATGGGAACTGCATCAAGTCCGATAACTGCGGCAGAAGTGACTTTGGCAAGCATTTTTTGTACTTACTTATTATAACTTTTATATTTTTGATTTGCGCCAGCCGGCCAAGACTGCTTCATCCTCAGAACAAAACCAGCGCTCGCCTTTATTCTCATCAATGACCGTTTTGTCATAATACCTCTGGCCGGGCATGTGGTAAATTTTTTCGCCGGATGATGAAATGTTGCCTTTGATTAAACAATCAGATGGTTGAGAGGATGAAGAGGGTTGAGAGGAAGTTGACTGACAAACTCCCCAAAGTCCGCGATTAAATTCTTGGGCTTCTTGTTCGGCCTGACGAAACTGATCTTGGTATTTAACATCCGGCGGATAAGTTGAGGCATGAGCAAAACCTTGTCTTACCAGAAAGTCATTGACAAAAATATTATCACTATAGATATATCTCAATAGCCTTCCATACTTATCAGTTTCTGAGACATCTTTTTCAAGCTCGATAATTTTGCCTTCGATCAATTCTTTATTTTTGACTGCTGCCTCTTTTCCAAAACATTGTACTTTCATATCGGGATGGACAGTTTCAGGAGCATCAATACCAATGTAGCGGACTTTTTGGCCGCCTTCAATTTCAATAGTATCACCGTCAATAATTCTTATTACTTTGATTCTTTGTCCCGCTAAAATAGTTGGTGACGGTAATTGTTGACCTGTCTTTTCGCCTTCAATCCGACTCACCGATTGATTTTGTCCTGACTGGTCTGGATTGGACTTTGAGGTTTGAGATATGAAAAACCCTAAGCCGGCGCCAATTAAAAGAACTGCTAATACCGCAAAAATCAGAGATAAACGTTTCACATAAACTTATTTGATTATATCAACCTTTCTAACCCATAAGTTGCTAAAATATATGCATGATTAAAGCAATTATTTATGACTTAGATGATTTGATGGTCAATTCCAATCCGCTACACACGGAAGCCTCTGATAAAGTTCTTCAAAAATATGGGGTCAGTCAAAAAAAATTGCCCGAGCATATTAGGGCAAAATTTATCGGGATGAGAGTTTCGGACATTTTAAAGAATCTTATTGATTATTTCCAATTGGGCGTTAATCTTGAAGATTTGAGGGAGAAGCGCTCAGCGATATTTCTTGAGTTAGTAAGGAAAAAATTACAAGTAATGCCCGGACTTTTTCAATCTCTAAAATTATTCAGGCAAAATAAATTTAAAATTGCATTGGCAAGCTCCGGTACGAAAAAATACATAAACATCGTTTTGGAAAAACTTAAAGTTGCAGACTATTTTGATGTGATTGTTTCTGGTGATGACGTTAAACGCGGAAAGCCGGACCCTGAAACTTATCTTATCGCAGTAAAGAAATTAGGTATTAGGCCGTCTCAAGCCGTGGTTCTTGAGGATGCCACCAATGGAATTGCTGCTGCAAAAGCTGCCGGTTGTTTTTGTATTGCTGTTAAAAATTCCCACACCCCAAAGCAAGATCTGACAAAAGCAGATTTAATCTTAGATTCACTAACTGATTTATCATTGAGACATCTGCGGTCAATATCGAAGTATTAAATAAGCTTTTTGTTACTTATCTGAAGAAAGGTTTCTCTCTTTTGGAGAACTATTGCTCCTAAACCAAGAAGTAAGACAATTAGTGCCACTATCCATCCAATTATTGGAACCATTGTGACAATCATGAAAACTATCAAACCTAAGACAAGCGACCAGCCATTACCTGCTTTCTGGCCTAAGAATTTTAAGATTTTTTGGCCAATCACCAGAGAGACAAAAATTTTGGCAAGATAAAGTTCGATTGCAAAAGCTACTAATAGTATAAAAGCGAGAGGTATACCAACTATAGTAACTAGTAAAATCACGGCGATAATTGGGGTCAAAATCAGAGCTAAAATTCCCATACCAAGACTTTTTAGGGCATTCTTGGAAATAGTGTTTGCCGTTCTTTGGGTAAAGATGGGCAAAAACTTTATCAGTAGAAAACCGATAATTAAGGCAGAAATAAAGCTAATAACCTTAACTGCCAAGGCAAAAGTACCCATGGCTTTGGCAGCTTTTTCTTTGTCTGGTTTTGGGGGAAAGTTATGCACGATCTTACCTAAGATTTGAGCCCCGGGTTGAATCTGTGCGTCGACATCACTCCAATAGGTTACATTTCCCGAAACTTTAGCATTGGGAGTGAAGGTTAGTTGACCAACACCTGCTGTAATATCACCTGTAACTTCGCTGCCGATGGTAGAGTTGCCGGCACCAATGGTCAGCCCTTTGCCAATTGGAGCAAATATAGAAAGATTGCCAGAACCTGATACTAAACTTCCGTTAACTTTGGCTGAATCAGTAATACTGACCGATCCGGCACCAGTTGTAGCATTGCCACCGATTTCACCGGAGATGATAATTTGGCCGGCACCAATTCGGACGTCATTTTCTACCTTGCCTCGAACATTGACTATGCCACCAACAGCAATCAGATCACCGTTTACTCGTCCTTCAATATTGACGGTACCACCGGCCAAATAGGCATCGCCATTGATCGTGCCGGCAAGGGTGACAGTCTCGCCTGCTGCAAAATAATCTTTATTGACAATTTCGTCTTTTGGAAGAACTATGTTTTTATTTTGATCTTTGACTTCCTTGGCAAAAACCGAGCCAACTATCAAAAGAGGCACTAAAATAACTATGGCAATAAAAAGAAGTTTTTTGATCACTTTTGTGCTTAAGAATAAAACACTTGTTATCTGCTGTCAAATGTCTAAAAGAAATTCGATCAGCCAAGATACTTTTTGACTTGCATTAAGGCTTTGGCACGGTGGGAAATTTGATTTTTTAAAGATGGCGGCATTTGGGCAAAAGTTTGAGTGTAACCTTTGGGAATAAAGACTTTGTCAAAACCAAAACCAAAACTTCCTCTGTTTTCTTCTGATAATGTTCCATAAGAGAAACCTCTAAAAATTTTAAGGATTTTACCATCATAAATAGCCAAGGCACAGATCGCGCGAGTAGTCGTATCTTTGCCTTTAACTAGTCTGACGGTTCCTTCGGTACCAAGAGTCTTGAGAAAAAACTTAACCAATGGCCCGGGCAATCCGCTAAGTGATTTAATTTCCAGACTTACATCTTCCACCAAAACCGGCTTTTTAACAATCTGATAAGCTTTTTTGGCTTTATCGGCAATCACCTCATCAAGATCCAATGACTGAATCTCGGTAATATCGTTTTTGGAAACTTTGTGATTGGTTCCTAAGATTTCATTAATTTCGGCAAGCTTATCCTTATTGGTAGTGACCACAACTAGATCTGAAAGCTTCAGCTTACTCATATTCAATGGTGGCCGGAGGTTTTTGAGTGATATCGTAGACGACACGGTTGACTCCTCGTACTTCATTGACAATTCGTGATGAGACTTTCTCCATGACATCGCTTGGAATTTTTGACCAGTCGGCGGTCATAAAATCGACAGTATCTACCGATCTTAAAGCGATGATATATGAATAAGTACGTGCGTCACCCATTACGCCAACCGATTTAACAGGTAAAAGCGCAGCCAATGCTTGTCCTACCTTATTATATATACCTGCTTTCTTTAACTCCTCAATAAAGATAGCATCAGCCTCCCTTAGAATCTTGAGTCGATCTTCAGTCACTTCTCCTAAAATCCTAATCGCTAGGCCAGGTCCTGGAAACGGATGGCGGTTTAAGAATTCTTGTGGAATTCTTAAGATTTTACCCAATTTTCTGACCTCGTCTTTGTAAAATTCCCCCAAAGGCTCAATTATTTTTAATTTAAGACCTTTCGGCAAGGTAACATTGTGATGGCTTTTGATTTTGTCGGCATGTTTGGAAGGCTTTGCTGATTCGATTCGATCTGGATAAATTGTGCCTTGGGCCAAAAAAGTCACATTGCCGATTTTTTTGGCCTCTTCCTCTAGGATCGCAAAATAAAGTTTGGCAATAACTTTTCGTTTTTCTTCAGGATCATTGACGCGTTGGAGAATTTTAAGAAAACGACTTTGCGAGTTAACTATTCTGAATCCCTGCCTGCCGGCAGGCAGGTTTTTGAAATTGACACTTTTAACAACATTTTCCAGATCTTCAAGATCATATTTGCGAAGTAGCCCAGTATCGATAAAAACTAAAAACAAATTATCGCCGATTGCTTCCTTCAACAAGGTAGCGGCAACCAATGAATCAACTCCGCCGGACAGAGCCATCACTACTTTTTGATTTTTAATTTTCTTTATTAAGTTATTAACTATGTCTTCCTTGAGAGATTTTAGATTCCAATCTTTTTTGGCCTTGGCAATTTTAAAAAGAAAGTTCGATAGGATTACCTCACCATTCGGTGTATGGGTTACCTCAGGATGAAATTGGATTCCATAAAATCGCCTTTGTGAATCTTCCATGCCGGCAATCTTGGCATTTTTACTTGAAGCAATTATTTTAAAACCTGTGGGAAGTCTGTCGACTTGATCGCCATGAGAGAACCAAACCGTTTGCGAACTTTTAAGATTCTCAAATAGGGCCGACGTTGTAATTTTCAGAAGTTCCCTGCCAAATTGTTTTGAGGAATGGGACGAAACTTGACCACCAAGTTGTACGGCCATCAATTGCTGACCATAGCAAATACCAAGTATCGGCAGACCAAGCTCATAGATTTTAAGATCTACCTTTGGGGCATTTTTTTCATAGCAGGAGAAAGGACTCCCAGATAAAATTAGAGCTTGAGGGGCTAATTTTTTTACAGTAGAAATATTACTATCGGGACTAATCAGTTCACTTTTTACGCCAAGTTCCCTAATTCTTCTGGCAATAAGATGAGCGTACTGCCCACCGAAGTTAATGACTGCAACCATGAGGCATTATATCAATTTTGAGAGACTTTCTAAAATTCTTTGTTTGGGAGGAATTGTTAGATCAATGACGAATTTTTCGCCTGTTATATTTTCGCATGCATCAATATAGCGCTGGGCTATTTTAACAATTAAATCACTAGGCATTTGGGGTGGCTTACCGCTTCCCATATAACCCTGCTGGGCAAACCAAAGTCGCATAAACTCCTTATCATAATTTTCAACCTCTTCCCCTGTTTTGAAACGCGCAGGATAGGTCTTTTTGACCCAGAGCCGGCTTGAGTCCGGAGTGTGAATTTCATCGATAAGTGTCAAGCGGCCTTTTTTATCTAAACCGAACTCGTACTTGGTATCGGCTAAAATAAAACCGGCTTTTTGACAAATTTGACTGCCTCTTTCAAAAAGTTTGTAGGCAACTTTTTCGATCTGCTTCCAGAGTGAGGAAGGCACTAATTTTTTCTTAATAATTTCCGCAGCGGTTATCGGCTCATCATGACCGCTAGGACCGGTTCCACGGGTAGTTGGCGTAATTAGCGGATTCTTAAGCTTTTGATTTTTAACTAAACCTTCGGGGAATTTAATTCCGTAAATGACGCGTTCCCCTTCCGAGTACTTTCTCCAAAGTGAGGTGCTGGTTACACCGGTAATATAGCCACGAACTACCACCTCAACGGGCAAGGCTTGGCATTCGGTCACCAGCATGATATTTGGATCAATCACCCCGATCATGTGGTTGGGAACAATATCGCGCGTTTTTTCAAACCAAAATTGGGAAAGTTTATTTAAGACTGCACCCCTGAAAGGAATAAGTCCTAAAACTCTATCAAAAGCGGAAATTCTATCTGTGGCAATCAAAATTCTGAAATGCTCTTGTTTGTACCAATCCCGCACTTTTCCGCTATACCTTTTACCGAGTTTGGAATAGTTTATTTTATCGATAGCGGATGAAATATTTTTGGTAATGGTTTTTTGATCAATCATTTAGTCATTAACTGTTTAAGATATTTAGGCCAACCTAATTTTTGTAATTGAAAATTTTTAGCCAAGACTTCATTTTTTAGTTTTTTTTTATAATCGGCAATTTTTTTAGCAACTTCGGAATCGAAAACTCCAATTATTTGAGCTGCCAAAATACCAGCGTTTTTGGCGCCATTGACGCTAACTGTGGCAACCGGAACACCGGGTGGCATTTGGGCAATGGAAAGCAACGAATCTAACCCTTCCATTGATTTTGTTTTGATTGGAACACCGATCACGGGAAGCGTGGTAAGAGAGGCAAGTGATCCAGGTAAAGCTGCAGCTCCGCCGGCGCCGGCGATTAGAACTTTGAGGCCGCGATCTTTAGCTTGTCTGGCATAACGGGCAGTTTGCTCAGGCACTCTGTGTGTGGAAAGAATCAAAACTTCATTTTCTATCCCCAACTCGTCCAAGATTTTAGTGGCCTCGGTCATCACTGGCAGATCCGAATCAGAGCCCATGATAATGCCAACTTGCGGTTTTGTCATTTATGTCTTGATGCTTTAATTTCTTTGGCAGCTCTTTTGGTAATTTCTTCGGCAAGTCCAATATAAGTCGAGGGCATTAGTTTGGCAAGAGTACTTTTGAGGTCGTTTTTAATTGGCAAACTCCTGATCCATTTTTGCCACTTCTCTTCGTTGATATGTTCACCGCGGGTTAATGAGGAAATAAGTGAGTAAGGATCAGATACTTTGGCTTTTCGAAGTAGAGTTTGGACAGCCTCTGCGAGAATTGACCAATCGCGATTTAAATCTTTCTCAAGTTTTTCGACATTCGGGCGGATTCTGGCAAGGCCACTTAAAATACTTTTATAACCGATAAGCGAGTAACCTAAGGCAGAACCAATATTGCGAATAGTAGTGCTATCTGTTAGATCTCGCTGCAAACGGGAAATAGCCAGCTTTCGACAAAGAGTTTCCAAAATTCCGTTGGCTAAAGTCAGATTACCCTCAGCGTTTTCAAAATCAATCGGATTTACTTTTTGAGGCATGGTTGATGAACCGATTTCTCCTTTTTTAACCTCCTGGACAAACCAATCGTCACTAATATAGCGCCAGATATCTTGAGCAAAATCAATGATAATACTATTAATTCGCGTGTAAATTTGAAAAAATTCAATTATATCCTCATAGGGGTTTATTTGAGTGGTAACCAAATTTGGCTTAAAACTAAACTGCTTGATGAACTCTTGTGAAAATTTCAGCCAATCAACAGTAGAGTGAGTAAGTTGTAGGGCGTTAAAATTACCAACCGCACCGGTTAATTTTCCCGTAAGTTGATATTCTTTAAGTTTTAAAACTTGCCAATTTAACCTTGTGGCAAAAACAGCCAGTTCTTTACCGACGGTTGTTGGTACAGCCGCTTGCCCATGAGTCCGTGCCAGCATTGGGATGGAGAGATATTTTTGTGCCCGCTCTGTGAGCTGATCGATCAATTCATCTAAAATCAGAACACAAACATTATCAGTTGCTCTTCTTAACATCAGACGATAAGCAAGATTGTTAACATCCTCGGAAGTTAACCCAAAGTGAATCATTTCCGTAATATCCGCTAGACTTGTGCCTTTAACCATTTGGCGAAATGCCCGCTCCAGCGCTTTGACATCGTGTCTGGTTTCCTCCTCAATTTTCTTAACCATCACGGCATCAGCTAAGGTAATCTTTGAACCAAGCAAGTTGAGTTTTGTTTTCTCTTTGGCGGTTAAATTTCTGATAACTTTAATATCTGAAAGAGCAACCAAATATTTAGCCTCTATTTCAAATCTGGTAGAAATTAAAGCGTACTCAGAAACATATTCGGCAAGCTCCTTAGTTTTGTCACGGTAGCGCCCGTCTAGGGGACTAATCGCAGTTAACTGGTTTAAAGGTATATCGTTATTCGTCATGTGACTATTTTTGAAAGTCTCTTTATGGCGACTGCTTTTTTAATTTCCATGGCAACCCGCCTGCCCATGCTGATATTCTTCCCATAAAGATAGCCGCTGTAAGGGGTGCTAGAAATCCCCGGCGAACCGGGCATTCTGGGTGAAACGTCAAAAACGACAATTTCTTTCTTTGGGGGGCCTGGGGTAATTACCGATTGGAGTCCAAAGGGACCGATGACACCAGGTGGTTTCATTTCTTTTGTGGCTTTTACAAATTTTTCTCCAATTTCAAAAGCCGGCTCAAGCATGGATTCCAAGGTGGTAACTGCTATATGACCTGCTTCTTCATATTGAGGATATATTCTTTTAAGTTCAAAGAGTTCCTCTTGTTGGTTAATAGGCAACCTTAAAATTCCTTCTAAATCTGTCTGTCTTCTGGTGTCTGTTCCAACTAACTCTAATCGACGATTAATTGGTGAATAGAAGAAGTTAAAATTTACTTGAACACCTAAAATAAATTCTTCGATAATAGCGGCATTAAGGTCTATCTTAGTAATAACCCCACCCTTGATTAGCCTTTCTGACTCATATTTATACCGCGCATGAGAAGTTGCTAAGAAAAAAGCTCTTTCGAACCTTCTTTCTTTTTCATTTACTTTAACTATAACAATGGTGTTAATATCTTTAGGGTCTTTAAATATTTTTGGATATCTTATTTCGGCCTTTTCTAAAAGATCGTACTGATTAGGTTTTTCGTTTCTTTCCTCAAAGCGCAAAAGATAGCGGTTGCCAAAAATGGGGACATCAAATTTATCTTCAATGGCATCATAATCGCTAACATAGACTTCAAATGAACGGTGAGGGATGAAAATACAATTTTTATTTTTTAAGATTTTTTGGATTTTTGGCAAAAGTATGTCTTTAAATTTATCAACATATACAACTTCATCGACGCAACCCGAAGGTCCTGAGCTTGTCGAAGGACGGGCTGATTTAAAATAGTTGACATAGGTTTGATCACGTCCTTTCTCAACAACAACCAATGTTTTAAAACCTTCATCTTTGGCACCGCGACAAATATCAAGGGCAGAGTGAGACCCAACTGTTGCGATTGTAAGGTCCTGATAACTTTTGATTTTTGATTTTCCCGACCTCGTCTCGACTCGGTCAAGGACGGGTTGATTTTTGATTTTCATAGGTATATCACTTCTCCCCTATTTGGCCCAACTGATATAAACTTTACCGGAACATCAACCAATTTTTCAATTATCTTAATATAATTTTGGGCATTTTTAGGGAGCTTTTTAAACTGGCGAATTTTTGACAAATCTTCCCTCCAGCCATCAACTTCTTTATAAACTGGTTGACACTTTGCCAAAAATTGGGCATCTCCGGAAAGATATTCAACAGTTTTGTCATTGATTTTATAAGAAGTACAAACTTTGATCTTTTTAAATCCAGTCAAAACATCAAGTTTGGTAATTGCCAAAGCAGTGAGTTTGTTAAACTCGGCTGCTGCTCTAATAATAACTAAGTCGAGCCATCCAGGGTCGCGGGTTCTGCCTGAAGTTGTACCGATTTCCTGACCTTTTTCGATAATGATTTGTCTTTTTTCTCCATCCAGTTTTGTCGGCTGTGGACCAGCGCCAACTCTAGTTGAGTAGGCTTTGGATATCCCAATTACGTGGTTAATCTCGGATGGATGAAGGTTGAAACTGCGCCAAATTCCGATAACACCAATATTAGTGGAGGTGACAAAGGGGTAAGTTCCGAAATCGACGTCTAGAAGAGATCCTTGAGTACCTTCAAATAAAATATTTTTACCCATATTTTGGGCATTTTTGACAATCGGAATAGTTTGGCCAACGTAAGGTTTTAATAATTTGGAAAATTTTAGATACCTTCTATAGATTTGAGTGGGGTTAAGTTTAAGATTAAAAAATTTATTCTGAATTTTGACTTCTTCAAAAAGCTTGTCTTTAAAATCAGAGGACATGAGGTCTTTAATTCTTAAACCGACTCTTTCAATCCTGTCGGCGTAAGTTGGGCCAACACCCCGCTTGGTAGTACCAATTTTTTTTAAACGGAATTCTTCGCGTAAGCCATCACGAAGTTTATGCCAAGGCATCGTCAATGATGCCTGCTCATCAATAATTAAATTCTTCCAAGAGATAGCGGCTTTTTGGAGCTGGGCCATTTCATCTTCGATTAAAGATTCCAAATCGCAAGCAACGCCCCGACCGATTAAACATTGAGCTTTTTGATTAAAAATACCCGAGGGCATTATGTGCATGGCAAATTTTCCGTATTTATTTTTGACGGTGTGCCCGGTATTTGAACCACCGCTATAGCGGGCAACGATATCGGCGCGGGAGGACAGATCATCAATCAACCGCCCCTTACCTGAATCACCCCAGTCAAGACCAATCACACAGGTAATGCCTTGCCAACTTTTAAGTGAGGTATTTTTCATTAGTTTAAGATCCTGGCAAGTTTGTTTCTTTTAATAGCCTCTTTGATCTCCATGGCGATTCTTCTGCCGGTTGAAACAGGTTTTTCATAGTATAGAGAGGCATATGGAGAACTGTCGATAAATAAATTGGTTCCGGCAACAATTCGACAGGAAATTTCAATAATCGAAAACTTCTGCTCTGGTGTAATAATCGTTTCAAGACAAAACGGCCCCCAGATTCCCCCATCCATTATTTTTTTTGAAGTTGCAACAACTCTTTCGCCCATTTCAAATGCTTCGGAAAGAAGTGACTCGCGAAGTGTTAGGGGAATATTGCCAACAACCACAAATGAGGGTTCAATGCCAAGACCTTGCTGATTCTGCGAAGGAATTCGCCCTAAGGAGTCAACATTAGTTTCATAGCGTTTATCGATCGAAAGTATTTCTAATTTTTTGTTAAGAGGTGAATAAAAATAATGGATATAAAGTGGTACTCCGATGACATATTCCTGGATAATAAAATCTTTCGCTTTAAAATTTTTGATTCGGGATGCAAATTCCTTTTGGTTTTTTGCGAAGAAATAACCATGGCCGCCTGAGGCTCCATACGATTTAATAATCACTGGTCTGTCGATTTTCTCTTGCCTTTTAAATCTTTTTGGTACCGGCACGCTGGCTTCTATTAGCCAATCCCTTTGCTTCATTCTGTCTGATTCCCAATCCAAAACTTGCTTATTGCCAAAATAGGGAACCTTCATATTTTTATTTTCGCTAAGACCTAAATAAGCTACAAAAGAACCATGAGGAATAACGATTGCGTTATCGGCAATTAATTGTTTTTCGATTTTGGGAAAATCGGCAAAAGTCGGAATCTTAATAATTTTATTGATGAAGGCAAATCGGCTGTAGAGATGGTGGCGATCAGGCGTGACGATACAAATTGTCTTAAAACCTTCGTCTTTTGCGCCTTTTAGGATTTGGAGAGCAGAGTGAGAACCTAAAGTGGCGATTTTATAGCCTTTTGATGCCGCCATTGAGGTATTTTACACACAATTTGTGAAAAAAGCAAAATTGAGAAGAAATTTTATATCTTTTTGAATAAAGTTGATTTTAAAACTAGAAATTATGTTATTTCTTCTTTCCTTTAAAGTGCCTTACTAGGATTTTGTTGGCTGATAAGATTGCATTGATGCGAAATGTGGAAGGGGTTCGAAAACCAAGTTTTTTAAAGTTTTTCTTAAAATTCATTAAGCAATAAAAAGCATTCGCTTGTAGATTTTTCTGGTGAGTTCAACATCTTTTTTGCAGTAAGTGTATATGTCCTCAAAACGCCTTTTAAAATAAAAATCATAAACTTGCGAGCCGTCCATTTTGTCTTTGGAAGAAGGCAAGTCTAAAGCAAGCGCCAGATTGTGAAGACTTGTTTGGGAATAATTATCCCAACGGCTCCATTCGCGCGCCGTATCAAAAATGTTTTCGGTTGGAAATTTTTTAATTGGCAGAAGTTGCGATGGTTTTATTTTGTGAACAATTGAGCGTTTATAAAGAAAAGGAATATCAAAATCAATAATGTTGTGACCAATAAATACATTGGCGCTTTGGGCAATCTGCCACCATTTTTTAAGAATTTCGGTCTCATGACCGCTAATCACTTGAGCGGGTGTATCATCTTGTGCATAACCGATGCAGAAAATTCGGCCAAAATCACCAGAAAAGGTGCTGGCGCGGTAAAGAGCTTCGTTGTCACTAGCGATTTCTCGATTGCGTGCCTTTTTGCGCTCTGCCTCGATGACCACTTGGCGCAATTCTTCCGGCGCCGGAATAGTTTCCAGATCAAAAAATAATTTCATTGTTTGCTTTTAAGCCACCATCTTCTTAAGAATTCCAATGATGCGGTGGAGATAAGGTAGGCAGCAGCTGGAATAATAGCGGCAAGAAACGGTTTTTCAACGCCAATTATAATAAGGAAGATTGCTATTAAGATGTAAGTTGAGGTGGCGATAGCGATACGGCGAGTAAGACTAGTTTCCCAAGTCTTATCTTTTTCGACCCGCCGATTGCGTTCTTTAATCTTTTCGATTTCTTCTTTGAGCTTTTCAATTTCGTTCACTAACAAATTATTATAGTCCAACTATTAGTAAAGAACCTAATTTTATCTATCAAAATCATTCTAATATTCTTAAGAATGTTGGAATGACTAGAACTATGATACATCGGATATTACACACAAGGGGTAGATTGGAGATTAGTTAGTTTTGTAAGAATTATGTTCTTTTAAATGAAATATTAGATCTAACAAGGTTTTTAAAATAATTAAAGGGATAACTAAACCTAGATAACTACTCAATGAGACAGTAATTATGCCCCCAATAACAATTGTTAAGTGCATAATGAGTACTCTTTTATAAGGCTGAAGAAGTAATAATCCAACTGAGACAGGAATCTTATACTCTCTTCTTCGTATAAAGTTGAAGAAAAAAGAAATGCTATGGCTTATAAATAAAAGGGGGAGAAAAAAGAGATAATCTGAAAAATTTAGTCTTTGTTCGGCAGTAATTGAAAGAATGTAAATAAAAGTGGCGTGGCCAACTATAAATACCACAAGTCCGAAGTCTCCAAATATTGTTCCTTCTATCCTTTTATATAAAGATAAAACTTGATTCTGGTTGGTTATTATTTTTGAAAAAATCATTCTGAGGTTAAAAAATAAGCCGATAATTGCGGTTTCTAAAGAGTAGACAAAGAGTAACTGAAATAGATTCCATTGTAAAAATAGGATCCCGAAGATGGGAATTAAGTTTGTAAAGATTAAAGAGATAATGGGATAATAATTTCTCACTTATCTAATTATTCTATGTTTGAATTATCTTAATCAAAGCACAGTTCAGACCTATGACTTTGGGCTATAGTTTTCATCGAAGATCGAGGGTTTCGGATTTAAAGGTAATGTTTTTGGGTTTGATGATGACTTGGCGGGGGCCGGATTTGATATAACCGGCGTCGATTGATTGGAATTTATTTTGGATAATAATTTTTTGGGCTTTTGCAATATCCCCTGATGGGAGAAAAATGGCGTAATCTTGTCCCATGTTAAAAGTTTCGTACATTTCGTAATCGGAAAGACCAGCATGCTTTTGGATAAAGAGAAAAACTTCTTGAGGATCAAAAATTTTCTCAATAATATAAGTAAAGTTTCCCCTTGCTCTCATTATTTTTCTAAGACCATGACCGGTGATGTTGGAGATGTAATGTATATCAATTTTTGCATCTAAGAGATCTTGAATAAGTTTTGCATAAATGTTCGTTTTAGTCAGAATCGCCTCTCCAAACATTTGGCCATTTGATAATTTGGTTGTATAACCTTTGGGAAGTTTTTGGGCTACGGCTCGAGCCAAAGAAATACCATTACAATTTATTCCGTTGCTTTTGAGAAATAAAATCCTATCACCTGCAACCAATTTATTATCAGTGATTAATCTATTTGAAGGACTAATAATGCCAATTGCAGATCCACCTAGATCAACAGTGTTCTTGCAAATAACTCCTTTGAGGGTTGGTGTTTCTCCCCCGCCCCAAGTCGCATCGGAAAAATCACAAGCTTTTTTCCAGCCGGTAATAAAATCAGTCATTCGTTTTTTGTCGGATAGCCAACTGTTATCCTCAATGGCCCAGTAAGCATGGATGACTAATGGTTTGGTGCCGACTGTTACTAGATCGTTGATGATACAAGCAACCGTATCATGACCAATCACGTCATAAAAAGTTTGATGAGAGACTTTGCGCATTTCGTCAGCAACTAGATTTTTGGTCCCTAAACCTTCGACAACGGCAGCCATTAAGACATCACCCTGTCTCCAAACGAATGCCGATTCGCCACGACTGTCGCCGATTTCTGAAAATCCAGATTTTGCAAGATTTTGGGCAGTTTTTTGGGCGGCCACTTGGGCTAACTTTTTGATTGGGTCTTTGGTGTAATAGTTATCACCAACTTTGGCGTAAGTAATCTTTTTCATTTAGGAATTTTGAGCATATCTTATCATTTCCTCGAAAATAAATGCTCCGTGAGGTGGATCAAATTTTTTTCTTCGCCAGTTGGGGTGTTGGGTGATATCTACAAATTTTTCGGGGTGTGGCATCAAGCCTAAAATTCTGCCGGTTGGATCACAGATGCCGGCGATGGCATTTGTGGATCCATTGGGATTTTGCGGATAGAGTTGAGTTTGTTTGCCATCTTCGTCAACATATCGAAAAACTACCAAGTTTTCGTCTTCGATTTTTTTGATGGTTTTGGTGTCAGCGAAAAATTTTCCCTCACCGTGATTAACGGCTAACTGACTAACCTGTCTTTTATGATCATCAAGAAAGACACAACGGCTAGTTTCAATTTTTAAATTTACCCAGCGACATTCGAAATGGCCGCTTTCGTTTTGGGCTAGTGTTACATCCATTTTCCCTAACTTGCCAAAAGGTAACAATCCAGTCCTAACTAAAACCTGAAAACCATTGCAGACCCCAAAGATTAATCCTTTCTTAATTATATATTCCTGCAATTGATCCTTAAGGAAACTAACAAGTTCAACTGCCAATATTTTTCCGGAGGCAACGTCATCACCGTAAGCAAAACCGCCGGGAAGAGCGAGAATTTGAAACGCCTTTAGCTTTTTGCTTTTCGCCCTTAGTTCATTTATATGGACGTATTGTGGACTGGATCCAAATTTTTCGAAAGCATAAAATAGCTCCTCGTCACAGTTGGTACCATCGGTACGAAGAATGCAGACTTTTGGTTTAATCATGGAATATCTCCTTCATCGGCTTCTGCCAGGCTTGTTTGAGTTGATCTAGGCGCAGATTACACAGATTTTTGGGACCTAGATTTACGCGGATTGATCTTTCTTTGATAGTCTGTCCAATAATCACGTGGGGAACTTTGGCGAAAAGTTTTTTGGCAACTATTGGATTTGCAACTTCTATCAAAAATGTGCCGGCGGTTTCGGAAAAGAGAATAAAATCAGGATGATCCTCCTTCGCTAAAGCTATGGAGGACAAGTCAATTTCTGCACCGCAGTCGCTTCCAAAACACATTTCGGCCATCGCTGCTGCCAGGCCGCCTTCGGAAATATCATGACAGGCAAGGATTTGACCACTTCTGATTCCGGCGGTAATTGATGTTAAAACTGCCTTTTGCGATTTAAGATTAATCTTAGGAACGGATGAGGATTGACCGCCGGCAACATCAAAATAGACCGAGCCGCCGAGATTTTTAAGATCCGGTTTGCCGATAAGAACTATTGTTGAACCAACTTTCTTAAAATCAGAACTTGTAGTTTTTTTAACATCTGGGATTTTGCCAAAGACAGAAATTAAAAGAACCGGCGGGATTTTTAAAACTCGACCATCGGGATAACGGTACGTACTCGACAAACTGTCTTTACCAGAGATAAAAGGCATATCCAAAAGTTTGGCCATATCACAACAGGCATCGACAGATTTATCTAAATCGGCTAAGGATTCTTCGTCCGGAAATGGCCAAATAAAGTTATCAATTAAGGCTGCATTTTTAAGGTCGCCGCCTATGGCCACAAAATTGGAGACTGCCTCGCAGGTTGCCCAAATGCTACCCCAATATGGATCAATTCGATTAAGAATCGGGTTAAGACCATGGGTGACTACTAAGCCGTATGGTTTGTTAAGAATCGGTCTGACAACTGCTCCGTCATTTGGCGCATCAAAGTTAACTCCACCTAAGGGATGTAAAGCATTGGTTCCTTGAACATTATGATCATACTGTCTTACAATCGGCTCTTTGGAACACACATTGCCGTGACTCATGACTTTAAGCCAAACGGCTGATAAGTCCTTTGGTTGTTTCGGGGGCTTATCTGGAATCATTTTGACAATTGTCTTGCCAACCATTCGCCTCTGGGGCAAACCATGATGCAAAAATTGCATAGAAAGGTCACAAACCAATTGATCATCATAAGTAACTTTTATTCTTTTTGAACCGTCAAACTTGCCCAAAATCGCACTTTGCACATTGTAAAGTTTGCAGATTTTTAGAACTTTTTTAAGATTTTTTGGGGCAATTGCCAAAACCATGCGTTCCTGAGATTCAGAGAGAAAAATTTCCCAAGGCGAAAGGCCGCTGTATTTGAGAGGAACTTTTTCAAGATAAACACGAGCGCCAATTTTTTGGCCCATTTCGCCAATAGCCGATGAATATCCACCGGCACCGCAATCGGTTAAAGTACGAAACAGATTTTGTTGACGAAGAGCTAAAACACAGTCGATAATTCTTTTTTCCTCAATGGCATTGCCGATTTGAACCGCCGAGCCGGAGACTTCAATGGTTCTATCGGTCATTTCACCGGATGAAAAAGTAGCACCGTGAATACCGTCTCGGCCGGTTGCCCCGCCGATAGTTAAAATTAAATCGCCCTTTTTGGGCCGTCGTTTGTTAGCTTGTTTTTTGGGAATTAGACCATATGATCCAACAGCTACAGTTGGTTTAGCTCGAAAATCGTTATGAAAATGGATAGAACCATTGTTGGTGGGAATACCAACACGATTACCGTAATCGCGCACGCCGGCTACAACTTTGCGAAGAAGATAGTCTGGTGGCAGACAACCTGGGGGAAGATCCTTTGCAGGAAGACTCGGCGGTGCAAAACAAAAAATGTCGGTTGAGATAATCGGTTTGGCTCCTTGACCGGTACCTAAAATATCGCGAAAAACTCCGCCAGATCCGGTCATAGCACCACCATAGGGTTCAATGGCCGAAGGCGAATTGTGGGTTTCGACTTTGCCGCTTACTGCCCAACCATTATAAAAATCAATCACTCCGGAATTATCTACAAAGGCTGAGACAATGAATTTTTGACTAAACTTAGCTGTTTCTTTAATTCTCTCAATCAAGGGCTTTTTGGCCTTACCATCGATTATCAACTTAGCTTTAAAAGTTTTGTGGACGCAATGCTCACTCCATGTTTGGGCAAGAACCTCAACTTCGCAATCAGTTGGATCGCGGTCGATTTTTGCAAAATAATTTTGGATAACTTTCATCTCTTCAAGATTTAAAAAGAGCTTATCTTGAGAAAGTTCCATTAGCTGGCGGTCATCAAGCCCTCTAATTGGAATAGTTTGGATCTTACCGGCATGGCCAGAAATCAAAAGAGTCTTAGGAGATTTTTCGACGACATGCTCGACTGTTTCATTAACTAAAAGCCTTTTGATGATTGCCTGAAGTTGATCTTTTGCAAATTTGCCAAAAAATGCGTACTCCCAAGAAGAATCTGCAGCTAAAAGATCAATACCAATATCCTTTGCTGACTTTAAAAGTGACCCAGCCTCCGGATTCATTACACCGGGTTTATAAGCAACTTCAACTAAATGATCAGTACCTTTAAAAATCGGCTGATTAAAAGTCATCTTTTGATCTATTGGCTCAAATAAAACTTTTTGGGTAAATATTTTGGCGTCGGACTTGCTTATTCCCTCAAGTCGATAAATTTTGGCAGTACGGATGTTTTTAATGGTTTTTACACCAAGCGTTCTTTCAATTTCGGCCAGTAAATTCTGTCCCTTGGGGTCAGTTTTTTCTTTGGAAGCAATTCTTACTTCATAAATCATTTGTGGTTATTTTAACTGAAGTGGGCAGGCTTTAACCATTGCAACCCAAAATCTGTCAGACTTTTGGCAGCAATTTGATTGGCAAAATTTGCAGACCACTTTAGAGATTTGTTCTTTATGAGTCCATAGAGAAAACCGGCGGCAAAGGCATCTCCTGCGCCGGTGGTATCGATAATTTTGGCTACATCAACTCGCGGGGAATGGAATTGATCATTGGAGGTCGTTACCAGCGCTCCCTTTTCGGCCAAAGTGCAGACGACGATTTTTGGACCATATTTAAGAAGCTTTTTTGATCCAGACTTTGGATTTTGATGAGTCAGATATTTCATTTCTTTTTGATTTACGAAAAGTATGTAGGTCTTTTTAAATATTGGGAGTAAATTTTCCCATCCTTCGGCAATGTATAAAATACTGGGTGAAAAACTAAGTTTGGGTTTGATAATTTTTTCTATTAATTTTATGGAACGCTTGATACCTTTTCTAGAGTTTAGAATAAGCGGGCCCAAATGGATAAATTTGACGTTATTTAAATAGTTATAATCAAGATTTTTTAGGAAATTAAAATCATTTGGATTGACTTGGGAAACAAAAGTTCTTCGTTTGCCTCGATGAGTTAAAAGACAGGTGCAAATCGACATCTTGCCGGCTGTATTAACTTTTGATGTGTCAACTCTGCCGATATTTTTAAGCCAAAAATCTCCATTTTCATCCTTTCCGATTACCCCATAATAGCCAACATTGACACCGAGTTTTGCAAGAGTTGCAATGGTATTTAGAGCAATACCGCCGGGGCTTTTGGTAATTGGTCTGAGCTGACTGAAGATAGTATTGGGGTTTATTTTCTTTTCTCCAAATAAAAAATCATCTTCGGGTTTAAGGTTATACTTTTTTAAAAAATCCTCATCAGTTCGGAAAAAGTAATCAACAAATGCAGAACCGATACCAATTATATCTAACATCAATTTTAATAAATAATATCGCCTCTTAATTTTTTCTTAGTCGCCCGGTGTTGATCCAGAATTTCTTTGGGTATAGCTGGTCCCCCACGGCATACAATGGCACTTGACCCAACTTGTTGTTGGACTCTGTGAATAATAGTGCCCATATCTCTCTGTCCTACCAAGATTTGTTCAAAAATCGGCCAAAGACTTCTCATATCCTCGGTCACTACTGCAATTTTGGCTGCTTTTGCTGCATCGGGCCCATTAATACCGATTGAAATTGGGGCCATCTGAAGCATTAAAGTATCATTAAGGCCATCACCGACAGCAACTAGAGTACTATCAATTCGTCCATATCTTAAATGAAGACTAACAGCGACCATGACTTTAGCCCGATCACCAAGCATGTAGATTCCTTCTACAACTTGTCCCAAAAGAGTTTTTGGAGTTTCTCTTAATTGACGACGATTATGATCATAGGAGACTCCTAGCTCATTTGTGTGAAAATGTGCAATGCGGGCTTTTAATAATTTACTGCCTGTTTCGGAAAGAGTTCGAGAGGTCTGGTCATTTTCTGAAATAATCTTAGAATGTTCATTAATAATCTGGTAACAATCCTGAAGGTACGCCTGAACAATGGCGATTTCTTGTTCCCAAACACCTGTTCGTTGTAACAGTTCTCTTGTCTCGTCAATTGGGAATGGAGAACCAATGACATGCCGCTCATCAAGTATTCCTGTTTGACGAACTAGTGCTTGGTAAGGCTGTTGAGGGGCAGTTGTTATACCAAAAACATTAATACCTTCTTTTTGAAGCCTAGCCACAAGTTCTTGAGAACCAGTTGTTTGTTTGGACTTAAGCGTAAGCTCTTCAAGATGTTGATAGCCAACCCCTTGGGCCAAAAATAAAATCATTGGGAAAATAGTATCAGTACCTTCCTGAGCTGGAGATATTGTTTCCCTAGGAGTAGTTGCTTGGGAAAACCATTCCCAAGTCTCGTGATAAATGATTTGGCCGTAAGATGGTGAAGCCTCTAGGTAGCCGTTTTTGGGCACAAGACTTCTTGCCATGGCTTCATCAATAAAATCGCCAAGATACCATGGACCCTCAATATCAAAGCAGCCTACGACATTGCTTCTTTGAAGCTCTGGTAGTGTAGGTATGACTACAGTATTTTTTCTTGATTCTTGGAATGATTTAAAATGTCTTTCCATAGAATCTTTCTAAATCTCGCCAGCCGATGTCGGTGCGGTAATGTAAATTGTCGCTTTCGACATTGACTAAAGAAAGAGCATTATAGGCTATTTTTCTGGCTTGTGCAACATTTTTGCCAGCTGTCGTCACATAAAATAATCTACCGCCGTTTACCAGATATTTACTATTATGGATTTTTACACCAGCGCCAAAGATTTTATAAGATCCTTCGCTTCTCTCAGGATGACGAGAGGAAGTGAATTGATTAAGAAGATGATCCAGACCGAAAATTTGTTTACCGATCACTTTTGAATAATCAGACGGATAACCGCGAGAAGCAGCGGTAACTGCAATTCGATAAGAATTATCTTTCTTTATTTTAATTTTTTTAATCCCCCCGTCAAGAACTTGATTTGCCAGTTCGTAAAAATCATTTTTGATTGAAGGAATAATCACCTGTGCCTCGGGATCGCCCCAGCGGGCATTAAACTCAATAACATAAACCATACCGTTTTTATCGATCATTCCACCAAGGTAAAGGATACCCCTGTAAGAACGACCAATTTTAACCAAGCCTTCAGTTGTTTTTTTAAAAATGTTTTTGATTTGTTTTTCGATTTTTTTGGTGATGGCCATTGGCGGTGACGAGCAACCCATGCCTCCGGTATTTGGTCCTAAATCTCCGTCAAAAACCGGCTTGTGGTCTTGGGCATGGCCAAGAAGAACAAAGTTTGATCCGTCAACGATGGCAAAGGAGGAAAATTCTTCACCGACAAGACACTTTTCGATAAGATAAGTTTGGCCTGCCTTGCCAAAATCTTTCATTTGATTGATTTTTTGAATTGCTTGATGGTTATCTTTAGCATATAAAGCACCTTTGCCAGCAGCCAGTCCTGAGGTTTTGATAAACCACTCGCCTCGTTTTTGCGATTTGATGAAATCGATGCCTTCTTGAGATGATTTGCAGATTTTAAATTCCGGAGCTGGGATTTTAAATTTTTTCATAAAATTGCGGGCCCAGGCTTTATCCCATTCGATTTGGGAAGCTGCCTTAGTGGGACCAAAGACGCGAATTCCCTCATTTTGCAAAGCATCGACTACTCCTTTCGCAACAGCATCGTCCTGAACAACATCAACTAGATCGACTTTTTCGCTTTGGCAAATTTTGATTATTGATAAAATGTCAGTTGTCTTAATTTTGGGGAAAATATTGACAGGCTTTTGAGAGAGCTTTTTCATCAGGTCATTGCCAGGGACTGCCAAGACTTGTGTGACATGGCGACTTTGGCAATATTTATCGACAAGAACCGCTCCCCGGCCGCCACCGTCAATTACCAAAATAGTTGCTTTCTTCATGGCTAACTTTTACAAAGTTTATGCAGAACTTTTACGTATAGGTCATTCTCTTTTTTCTTAAGTCTAGTATAGAGAGAATCTACTGTGTCATTCGGCAGAATTTTTTCAAAGCATCTGCCAAGAACCGGGCCAAAGTCAAATTCATAAGATAAAAAGTGATTAGTACAACCGGCATATGTAGCCTTATTATCAAAAAAATTCTGGATTGCCTTATCTGTCATTTTGCCCCTGTTCCATAAGGCATCTGTGTCATCTGGATTATTGACTACCCCATCAATAGTGTCAGGAATAAGGCCGGGGTGAGTATTTAAAATACGGTTCGGGAATGTATCAATCACTTCATCTAAAATAATTTGTTTCCAGCCGGCAAGACAAATATAGTCAGGATTAAGGTTTTTTAGGAGAAAAAGCAAATCTTCTTTTTTGGGACAAATTTCGATTGGTAGGTGGTGTTTTTTAGCCCGTTGTAATCCTAGCGCTTCTTCGGTATCGCTGATGACGGCAACAACCTGCGCATTGATTTGACCACTTTCTACTCCATCAATGATTGCTTGTAAGTTTGTACCCGTACCTTTGTTGGAGATTAAAACGACTATCCGCTTCACAATTGTGCTCAATATAGTAAGTTTGGGTAAGTTATGTCAAACCCTAGTTCAAAGGATTGAGGTTTTTAGAAAGAGCTTTACTTTTCGTCTTTAAGGTAAAGACCTAAAACGCCCAAGACTCCGGCAACTAAAAAGAGCTGGGTGGGAGCGATTGAGGTGAAGTCATTTTGAGTGACAAACTCAAAAGCTGCCACCAAGATAACTAGGGCTGTTGCCGCGATCAACAATTGCGACAATGGATTACTCTTGGACCTTTTTAGGGTTAGTTTTTTGGCCATACATTATTATAATGGCATCTTTTTGCACTAGCAGTCAAATTTTTGGAGGATTTGAAGCAAAAAAAATTTCGGGAAGAGAGTAAGCCAGATTCTGTTCTAACGATCATCTATCTCGAAATGACGTTTTAATCACTTCGGCTCGCCTTTTAGGCGGCTGCCCCTACTTAGAACCTCCCCGAAGCATGGTCAAACGGTTCTATTCTGGGTTGCAGCAGGTAGGATTGTCAACGTTTCACTCCCGCTCGTCTCTGTGACTCTCAAGTCTTGTTAATTCAAGACTTGTTCTAAACTCCACACGCGGATAAAGAGTTTAGACACCAGCTATCATTAGTCGGAGCTTACGCTCCGTCCCCTGCTTGGTGCTGTCTGGACTTTCCTCCCCGCCTAAATATTAAATTTTTGGCGGGGCGATCGTTCTTCTTCCCGAAATCGAACTTAAATTTTACCAAAAATCTATTCTTCTTTCAACCCATCCTCGAGTTTTTGATCTTCAGTTAATAATTCTTTGAAAATAATTCTGGCAACAACAACGGTGGGGATAGCTAAAAAGGCCCCGCCGATGCCGGCAAGCTTGGCACCAATTAAAAGAGTAATGATGACTACCGGAGGCTGCAATCCGACAACTTTGGACATAACCATCGGTACAATTAAATGATTCTCAAGCTGTTGAACTATAAAAAACAGGGCAGCCACTGCCAATGCCACAATGGGGGAAATTGTTAAGCCGACAAGAATAGCAGGAATTGCTGAAATGATCGGTCCGATAATTGGCACAATTTCAAGAATCCCAGCAACTAAGGCCAAAGGCAGGGCAAAAGGGATTTGTAAGATAGTCAGACCGATAAATGTCAAGATGCCTACAACTAAAGATAAAGTGATTTGGCCTCTTACCCAACCTCCTAAACCAGTTTCAACTTTAGCAATAATACTAGTTACTTTTTTTTCTTGTCTGCCAGAAAAGGGTGAGCCAATTAACTTCACAAAACTTTTCCATTCCAAAAGAAGATAAAAAGTGAAGACAAAGATTGTAATTAATAAGAAAATACTTGAGAAAATGGCTTTGAAGATACTTAGGAAATTTTGGGCAATTTGTTGAACTTGCCCGGCAATAACACTTGAAAGATTTTCTATTGGTATTTTATTAAAAACAAGAAAGTTATTGATCGTTGAAACGATCTGCGGTAGTTTGGAGATAAAATCGGAAGTTTGAGCAACCAGTGGTGGAATAATAATACCAACGATAAAGGCAATAAGAGCGATAAGAATAATATAAACTAAAAGAACGCTTAAGACTCTGGGGATACGTCTTGCTGTTAGCCATTCGACTGGTCGAAGCAGCGCCGAAAGTAAAATAATTGATAAGAAGACTAAGATAATAATTTGGCGAATTTGGATGATAAACCAAAGCCCGACCAAAACAGCCACAGTAAAGATAACCGTCTTGTAGGAAATTTCAATGCGGGTTGGTGAATTATCTTGCGACATTTGTTTGAGTATAGCAGAGGCTAACTATTTTTTCTAACTTTTGGCGCCAACTTGGTTTTGAGATATCAAATAGATAAATATTTGGAAATTGCCGAAACCAGGTTTTTTGGCGACGGATGAAAGAATGGATGTCACCTCTAAGACGGTTGATGGCTTCTTCCTTTGTGATTTGCCCAAGTAAATATCGGGTTAGCCAACGGTATTCAAGGCCAAGATCATCAAGCCACTGGGGTTTAACTTTTTGATCAAGAAGATTTTTGACTTCATCAACCATTCCATGGGAAAGACGTTCTTCGAGCCATTTGTCGGAACGATTGTAGAGATAGAAGTTGGGAGCAGTAAGGCCAACGAGCTGGTAGTTGGTAGTGGGTAGTTGGTAGTGAATAATCTTTCGTTTCAAGTTTCTAGTTTTTAGTTTCTTGTTATATGTAGCAATTTCGATGGCGCGGATCAAACGCCTCGGATTTTTTCTGTCCGAGTCATTCATCGATTGAGCGCGTTTTGGATTAATTTCGAGAAGTTTTTGATAAAGATCGGTAGTTGATAATTTTTCAAGTTGTTGACGAAGTTTTGGATTTAAAGGAATACCAATTGAGCCAATCCCATTAATTAGGGCTTTAATATAAAACCCCGTTCCACCAACAATAATTGGCAACTTATTTAGTTTAATAGTTTGAACTATTGAACTATTAGCGAATGTAAGAAAATCTGCTACAGAAAATCTTTGGCCGGGATTGACTAAGTCAAAACCGTGGATTTTTACATCATCTACTATCCAAAAGCCTTGATGTTTTCCGATTTTTGAGGTGAAACTTACCTTCCCTGTTCCGATATCAAGACCACGATAGACTTGTCTCGAATCAGCAGAAATTAATTCTCCATTGTATTTTTGGGCAAGCTCGATTGCTAATGTAGTTTTACCGGTCGCCGTCGGTCCATAAATAACTAACATCATAGATTACCCATCCACTGCCTAAAAAAATACTAGGGTACTTGGTGAAATATCCTTCATTAATATTAAAACTCGCTCTTTCATTAGGACCAACAGTAATATAGTTTACCTTGTACTGCGAAATTAATCGTTCAGCTTTTTTACCACCTGTATAAATATCTTGGATATCAATTTCCCTTTGGTAATAATCGATACCATGACTCCAAATCCAACCAGGAAATCCCAAGAGCGTAGATCGTCCTGTTAAAACAGGGATCGGATGATTGTGATTATTAGCTGTCACAAACTGTGTATTTTTTGGGGTTAAATTTTTTACTGCAGCGGCAACTTCTAAATCTTGTCTGGAAAAAAGTTGGTAATTAGTAATTGGCGTAAATGTTCTAAATATATCTAGGCCTCCAGCAAATATCATGAAGAATAAAATAATTAGACCAAGGGTTTTTCTAACAAAATCTTCAGCAAAAAACTGATCGTATAAAAAATAGGCTACAACTATACTCGAAGCAAAAAACCAATAAATTAAAAGTTTGCCATTGTCGAAATCCCAAGGTTGAAAGATAAAAATGTTTGAAAGCAGAAATATTAGCAAAAAGGGGGAATAAAGAATTAAAAATTGGCGATTTTTTTTAAAAAGCCATATCAGCGAAATCAGAAGCATTGGGGCAAACAGCCCAAGATTTTTGAACCAAAACCAAAATATATTTTCCTGGCTCGTCCAACCGGGATCAAAACGAAAATACTTTAAGGGATTTCCTATAGATGAAACTACATTAAAAATCGGCAGAGCTAAAACTATTGTCAAGGAAGCAAAAATTGCCCAGTTTAAAATGACCCCTTTTTTCCCTTTGGCAAAAAGAACTGTTACAATACTGAAGAATAAAGAAATTAAAAAGATAACGAAAAGGCTATGTGCCTGAACTAAAGGTAAAATGCCTGCAAGGAATCCTGCGAGTATAAAGAATTTTTTATTACTTTTTTGCCACCCTAAATAAAGAAGAATTAAAACTGTTAAAGTGATTGGGAAAGCAAATAAAAACCCCCTTTGTGGCAGAAAGTATGCCAGATAAACATTAATCCACCAATAGCCATTTTGCTGAATATTAGTGTATTCTCTCGGTAGATTTATAAGAAAGTTAAAGATTGAGTTTCCAGATGACAAATAGTCCTGAAAGAAATAATAAAAACCTAATCCTCCGTTTAGAAAGAAAATAAGAAGAACAAGAAAAACAATTTTGTCATTTTTTATAAAAATCTTAATGAAATATCTGGAGATATAAATCAATATCAATCCTACTATAAAGGTAGTAATAAACAAGGCAAAATCAACCCCAGTGAATCGGGCAATTTGGGCAGTACTCCAGTCAGCAAAAATAGGGTAATTAATTTTATCTCCTGCAAAAATTGGATTATCTGGCAATAAGTTACCTGATTCTAAGAACTTATTTATAAGAGTTAAATGATAAGCAAGATCACCCCAAAGATTAACATGGCCGACATACCAGCCATCAGATCTTATCTGAAGCATATCTTTGGCGAAATGCCAAAATAAAAAACCGAAAATGCCAAATATTGCAATAAAGTATTTATCGATCTGTAATAGATTCTTCATGTGTTTCCTGAAATTTTATCTTCGAAAGCATACTTAGCAACCAATACAAAAAGCACTAACAATAGCAAGTTTCTAAGAAGTAATATGTAAAAATATTTTACTTGACCTCCTGAAGTATAGAAAATTCCCAAAAGCTCATTATAGTGAAGTGGATAAATATATTGTGTGAGAAAGACAATAAACAAAATAATAAGAAATGAAATTACGTATAAGGTTTCGAGTTTCTGATGATATTTGAATAAAGGGAAAAGTGCAAGAATCCAGAAGATATATTGACCAGTAAGAATTTTTGAGAAAATGATAAATAATAAAAGTATCAAAAAGACAGCTTCGATCATCAGTTCACCATTTTTGCTAACTTTCTTGTAAAGAGAAAGATAAAAAATGCCTAAGGGAATTATCCAAAAATAATTGTAAAAAGTAAGGGGTAGAAAAATGTATCGTGAGTCGATTCCGAAAATTCCATGCTCTCCTTTACCAAGCGCCCATTGTCCGTTAATCATTTTAGAAAAAATTGTCAAAAAGCTGCCCCATAAACTCTCTATGTGAACTGGTTTAAGTGAGTTTAGGTGAATAGTATCAAGAATTTCATTTGGGGAAGATCCTAAAAGGGAATAAAGGCCAAAAACTAAAAAAGCACCCGATATAAATATGACAAAAATTTCTACACTTTTACGAAGATTATAATTTTTAAGGGACAAAATTAAAAAATATGGAAGGATTAAAAGAGGATAAATTTTGATGCTGACACTGATTCCAAGAATTAAAGCAGCGAAATTTCTTTTGTGTAATTTCCATAAAAGCAGAGATAGAATTACGACTAAAGAAACAAAAAGATCATGACGGAAAAAAAATATCGGGCCCGAAAAAAGTAAAATTGCCAGAAAAATTAATGGTGAAAAATGATTATGCCTGCGATAAAGATAAAGAAGAATAATTATGGTGAGGATGTTGACGGTGATTAGTCCTGCAAGGTAAGTTTGGGCATTATTGGGACCAAATAAAAGTGCTAAACCTGGTATTAAGAAAAAGAACATTGCTCCAGGAAAATATTCGTTTTCTCCAATTCCGGCGAAAGATAAGTTGTCAAGAAAATGGACTAAACGAGGATAATAAAATCCCCAAACATCAACATCTAAGTGATAACGCCAAGATTGGTTATATGCAAGTGTAACAAGAAAAAATAAGACTAATGTAGTAATAGCTAATAAAAACCAAACTGATTTAAAAGAATTCAAAAACATAACTAAAATGATTATAAATTTAACTGACAAAATACCCTATGACTGGTTATAGCTGTTGACATAAATTCATTGTAAGCAATGAGGCTTGAAATAAAAAGGCTTCTCCTACTAGTGAATTCCTTATAGAATTTTATGAATAGAGCAAGTTAGAATAATAAGAGTAATGAATAAAGAGAAACTGGTAATTATTTTTATTATCTTTCTTAGTCTCTTTTCCCTTATCCTCCGGACGTATCGACTGACTGAACCAAATCATTATTATTTTGATGAGGTTTATCATGCGGTGACGGCCAAGGCTTATGCCGATAATAATCCGGCTGCCTATAATCCCTTTTCTCCTGCACCCAAGGAAGGCACGGCTTACGACTGGCTACATCCGCCTTTGGCAAAATTAATTCAGGCGGGATCAATAAAAATTTTTGGTGACGTACCGCTTGGCTGGCGACTACCAAGTGTGATTTTTGGAACGGCAATAATCCCGGCAACATTTATTTTGGCTTATATTCTTTTCGGACCCTTGACGGCAATTTTCGCCTCAGTGGTGATCGCTTTTGAAAACCTGACATATGTTATGAGTCGGATAACAATGAACGATATTTTTTTGGTATTTTTTGTGCTTGTCTCTTTTATCTTTGCCAGTCTTTATGTCAAATTGTCCACCTCCGAGGAGTCCTTCAGCCACCTCGGAGGTGCTAAGAAAAGGACAGTCTATTTATTTTTGACGAGTATTTCTTTAGGACTGGCGCTTTCGACTAAATGGCCAGGGCTTTACACAATTGCGGCGGTCTTTGTCTATTTACTTTGGGACCAGATTAAAAACAAGCAAGTCGACCTTTTAAAATTTATTCCAATTTTGGCTTTACCTCCCATCATTTATCTTGCCAGCTATGGCCAGTATTGGGTTCAAGGACATAGTATTGGGCAGTTTATTGATCTGCACAAACAAATCTGGTGGTATCAACAAACAAGAAACTTAAAACATTCATACTCCACTACCCCACTTTATTGTGTTCCAGAAGGATTGGATGGACCCAAAACCTGGTGTCCGTGGGTGTTGGATGTGCGCGGTGTTTACTTTTCTTATGAGCAATACGGCACAAAAGCCGGCTATATTTATGCACTGGGCAATCCCCTGATTTTTTGGGCAGGAATTGTGGCCGTTTCGTATCTTCTTGGAAAGTTTATTGAGGAAAGAAAAAAAGAATATGGCTTGGTGCTTTTGGGTTATTTTATCTTTTGGATTCCCTGGATCTTTACACCGAGAGTCTTATTTATGTACCATTATCTTCCCTCCATACCATTCTTGTCGATTGCCTTGGGATTTTCCTTGTCAAAAATTTTAAAGACAAAACTGATGTTTTTTGCACTGGTTGCTTTGGGAGTGTTTATCGCAGTCTTTTTCTACTTTTACCCAATAACTTCAGGATGGCCGATTGAGATTGCGGCTATTGATAAATACATGTGGCTGAAGACTTGGCGTTAGTGGACTGCGGTACGAAGAATTCCCTTATGGTTGATGAGCTGGTCCAAAATGTGGAAGCGGCGTTCTTTTTCGGCATAAGGGACATCATCGGGAAATGCTTTTGAGGCGGCTGTGTTTGGACGCTGTGAATACTTAGCAACATAAGCATAGGCAAAATTAGCTTTTTTGGCAAGTTTGACAGTATTTTGGAATTGCTCTTTGGTTTCTTGCGGGAATCCGACAATGATATCTGTGGAAATTTGAGCATCGGGAACATTGGCTCTAATTCTTTTTAGCAAATCAAGATATTCTTCACGGCTGTACCAGCGATTCATTTTTTTCAAAATTTCGTTATCTCCCGACTGAACTGCTAAGTGGAGATTTCGATCTATCTTGGGATTTTGGGCAATAACCTTAATCAACTCGTCGGAAAAATCCCAGGGATTTGAGGAGATGAATTTAACCGTTTCAATCCCCCTGATTTTGCATACTTCCTCTAATAAATAAGGAAATAAAGTTGGAATTCGTAATCTTCCCAAATGTTTTACCATCACCGGTTTAACTTTTCTTCCATCTGGCAATTTGTAAAACTTTGAACTTTGAACTTCCCGACCTCGTCTCGACTCGGTCGAGGACGGGTTGAACTTTGAACTAATTATGTCCGAGCCATACGAATTGACATTTTGACCAAGAAGGGTGACTTCCTTGCAGCCTTTTGATGCTAATTCTTTAATCTCGTTGATGATATCTTTAAAGGGTCTTGAGATTTCGCGACCGCGGGTAAAGGGAACAACACAAAAAGTGCAAAAATTATTACAACCGTTGGAAATCGGCACCCACGCGTGAGTGACATCGTTTCGAAGTGCCGGATAATCAAATCCTACTTCCTCAAGTGGTAAAAACTCATCGACTTCTGGCATTCTTTTTCGGAGAGTTCTTAGATAGTTACCGGTGTCATCACGAGTGGCCATACCAACCATACAACCGGTGATAATGATTTTGGACCGCCCTTTGGCAGATTTGACTATATTTTTGACCAATCCCGTGACTCGATCTTCTGCGGACTGGCGAATCATGCAAGTATTGATGACTACTTCGCTTGCCGATTTTATCGATTTGGCTTCCTGATAACCTCGTGCTAAATAATAACTGGCAATACGCTGGGAATCGGCGATATTCTGTTGACAACCGAAGGTTTTGATGAAAAATGATGGTTTCATAAATTAAATTTTCCAATTTCCACTTTCCATATTCCATTTATTTTCCATTTGAAAATTCTCAAATTGAGTAATTAATAAATAAATGGTAGATGGTAAATGGAAAATTAATAATTACCAGAGGGAATTTTAACACAAGAAGTGAAACTCAACCAAAGATTTTTGGCAAGAAAATTATTAGTCCGATGATAACTGCGGCGATTGATAAAATTAGTACTCCTCCGGCAGCGCAATGTTTGGCAAGCCTCGCTCCGGGGTGATGCTCGGGATGTAAAACATCACAAGTTTCCTCAATCGCGGTATTGATGGTTTCGGCTGCAATCACTGCCGAGGAGATCAAAATGATAGTTAACCATTCAAAAGTGCTGATGGAATAGATAATTCCTAAAATAATGGCAATAACGGCAACGATAACATGAATTTTGAAATGAGTTCCTTTTTTAAAACTGTAAACAATACCCTCAATAGCATAGCCGAAACTTTTTTGCTCATGCAAAATTGGCCCGTCTCGCTTTTCCATATGTTAATCTTATCATGAGGAGACAGAAGAATAATTTTTTAGGGCAAATTTCCAAAATTTAAGACTTAAAAAGATAAAAATTGCTCCGATAAAAAAAGAAAGCATAATCCATTGCCATGACAAAACACCAAGTAAAACTTTGGTGGGAAATGTTACCATCACCGCAATAGGCAGTAGAAAGGTTAAAACCATTTGAACTGATTTTGAGTAAATGTCAATAGGAAACCTACCCATATTCATTAAATCCCGGTAAATCCAAATCTCACTGCTAATTTCCTGTGTTAAGATCGAAAAACTAATTATAAATATATGAATTGCCATGGCGATTAATAACGCATTTAAACAAAGCAGTAAATAAAGCAAAAAGCCACTAAAGGTGACTTGGCTTGAAAGTCTGGCGATAACAAACCCCAAAACCGCCAGCACCGGGAGTAGAGTAGCTAAATCAAGCAGGTCAATAATGTCAAAAGCCATCCGGAACAACACATTAATTGGCTGAGTTAGGCTTAGATCAAACTGCCCTTTGTTTATGTTCCATTGAATTGAATAGGCTCCTCGGAATAAAAATTGGCTGGTAATATCGATTAGATTAAAGGTCATGAAAAAGAGTATCGTTTGGTATAGGCCAAAACCAGCTAAGTTTTCGGTTTTTGTAAGAAGCGCAATGATAAAAATTAAAAAGAAAGAAAAACGAACGAGTTTTCCAGAAATTAAAAATGTCGAATGAAGACGTGATTCAATATAATACTCCCTAAACCGCATTCTTCCCAACTTTAACCATACCCTGAAATATTTCATCTAACCTCCCCAGGCTTCATAAACTTTTAAACCTTTGTTCCAGATAAATTTGGTAATAATAAAAATGGCTGCAAGCCACAAAACGGCGATGGTAATAACTTTGATTGACTCAACAAGTGACAACTTCCCCAGAAAAATACTAATTGGGTAGTATAAAAGATAAGGAAAAGGCGTCAGTTTAATAATTGATTGCAAATTGGCCGGCAGGACATCGATAGGAAAATAAGAACCGGCGCAAAATTCCAAAATCAAAACCACCAAAAATTGCAGTCCCCAAACTTGGCTGGTCCAGAAACCGGTTGTGGAAACTAGAATTCCGATATAAAAGTAAATTAGAGAAGCAATAAAAATAGAAACGAGAAATAGTAAAGTTGAGAAAACCTCCGTCGGCCAAGTTAAAGTGATGTTTAAAATGTTAAGCATGACCGAAGTTATCAAGATGATAAAAATTAAACTGGTAATTTTGTAGACTAAATCAACGGTGAACCAAAAACGGAAATAACCGACCGGACGGAGAAGATATGAGAAAAATTTTCCCCCAGACTGCAGTTCCTGGGCAATTTGGTCGGTAGCGCTAATTAGAACGAACTGCCTGACAATTGATGCCAAAAAAACGTAGGTGATAATCTGTGCCTGACTGAAGTTGAAAAGTGTAGCTTTTGCCTTAAAGACTTGAGTCCAAAGGAAATATAAAGTAATTAAAAGTAAAATTATCCTTGATTGCGAAATCAAGAAATCCCATCGATATTGCAAAAGATTAGCAAAAGTGATTCTGGCGATTGCCAAATATTTAATCATTCTTTTGTAAAAAATAATCTGATGATTTCCTCGATCGGCGGTTCCTCTATCGAAAGATCGACAATTGGTAAATCTTTTAAGAGTCTCGAGGTGATATCTGCGACTTTGTTCCTCTCGACTTCAATTTTTGCATTCAACAAATCGAAAGTGAGAACCTTACCGTAATCCTTGAGTTTTTCTCTTTCAATCTTTTTTCCAAAATCCAAACTAATAACTTTATGCTTGGCAAATCGGTCGACAATTTGGGCAAGTTTGCCATCATAAACAATTTTTCCTTTGTTGATAATGATTACCCTATCACAGAGTTTTTCAACATCGCCCATGTAATGAGAGGTAAGCATAATTGTTGCACCAAATTTTGAATTGTAACCTTTGATGAAATCATGCATATTTTTTTGAGCGATGATATCAAGACCAATTGTCGGTTCATCAAGAAATAAAATCGAAGGCTCGTGAACTAGAGCAGCAACCAGTTCCGCCTTCATCCGCTGGCCCAAGGAGAGTTTTTTGACTGGAGTATTGAGTAAATCGGCGATATCAAGCATTTTGGCAAGATAACTTAGCCTCTCTTTAAAATCGTGATCTGGAACTTCATAAATTTCTTTATTTAGAAGAAAAGTTTCATAGGCCGGTAAATCCCACCAAAGCTGGTTCTTTTGGCCAGCAACAAAGGCTATTTCTTTTTGAAACTGGGGTTTTCTTTGCCATGGGATATAAGTGTCAACCGAAACTTGACCTGATGTGGGATAAAGAAGACCAGAAAGAATTTTTAGAGTTGTAGTTTTGCCTGCGCCATTGGGGCCGATAAAACCAACCAGTTCGCCTTCATTAATTTTAAAAGAAATGTCATCAACAGCCCTAATATGTTTATATTGCCTATGGAAAAATGATTTTAAAGTACCGACAATTCCTGGCTGTTTTTGGGCAACTGAATAGACTTTAGTTAAATTTTTAACTTGGATAATACTCATATCGCCAATTCTAACACACTAAATTTCATTTGACTTTTGAGGCTAGAAAGAGTATATTTCGTTCTGCAAGAAATGAAATCACCCGCTTTTTGACTTACTCGGTCGAGCGGGTTAAATTATTAGTAGGTGAGTTAAAATGCCAGAACATAACTTGCTGGACAGAAGCAATAGCGCAAGAAAAGCCTTTAAAATCCTGAGGCGGCTTCTTGCCGAATTTGATGGGACTAACGATACTGTAATCGAACCAACAGGTGTGGAAAGAGAATTAACAGGAGTAATTATAGACTTTCCCCAGAATACTTTAGGTAGAAAAGTAATTCCTGACAGGGTAAGAAGGATCGTCGATTCAGGAATTGCTCAGCCAATTGAGAATGAGGACGAAAAGCCAATAAATGTTATCAATCAGGAGGGTTTACCTTTACCTGAATACGTAAGGGTTAGAGCTGCCCAAGACGAGCAACAGGCTGCAGAAAAACTGGTCGAGAAACCTGTCGAGGTCGAAGTAACAGAGGTGGATGGAAAAATTATAAACCCCGAGGGTAAATCTCTACCAGAATTTATGGCCGAGCTAGTCGAAAAAAGAAAACAACAGAAGCTGAGTCGAATTAAAGAAAAAGCTGCTTAAAAAATCCCTTTATTTAATCAATCTTCTGAGGGTTTTGCCGGCAGTGAAGCCTGGAAGTTTGTGGCCGGCAATTTGGATAGTGTCGCCGGTTTGGGGATTTCGGCCGCGTCTTGTTGCTCTATTCCTGACTTCAAAAGTTCCAAAGCCGGTTATAATCACTTTGTCACCCTTTGAAAGGGAATCTTTAATTAGACCAAAAACCGAATTAACAGATTCAAAGGCTGCTTTTTTTGTCAGGCCTACTTTTTTGGAAAGTTTTTCGGTGAGTTCTTTTTTAGTCATATGTATCCTAATTTATCCGAATGGATTAATCCGAATTTATCCGAATGATTGTTTCAATAACCAGAATTATATCTTAAAAAAGATAATTGTCAAATGAAGTTAGGCAGGGAGCCTAATTTCATTTGGCAACATCAATTGCTCTGACCTCGCGAATAACTGTGACCGTAATCTGACCAGGATAAGTCAATTCTTTTTCCAATTTTTCCCTAATCTGGTGAGAAAGAGTAACAATACCAGTATCATCGACAACTGTCGGTTCAACAATAACCCTAATTTCTCTGCCAGCCTGAATTGCGTAAGCCTTTTCAACACCGGCAAATGAAGTGGCAATATTTTCAATATTGGATAATCTTCTAATGTACTCTTCAACCGGTTCATGGCGAGCGCCGGGTCTTGCACCGGAAACAGCATCGGCAATATGGACAATTACCGATTCGGTGGACGAAAACGGTTCGTCTTCATGATGCTGGGCAATACAGTCAATTACTTCCTTGGGGAAATTCCACTTTTTAGCAAGTTCGACTCCCAACTGGACGTGAGTGCCTTCTTTTTCAACTTCGATTTTGCCGATATCATGAAAAAGTCCTCCTGTTGCACAAGTTGTGGTATTAGCACCCAATTCCTCGGCTATTTTTTTGGCGATTTTAGCCGTTTCAACTGCGGCAATTAATTGATTTTGGCCATAGGAATATCTAAATTTCAGTCTGCCTAAACCATCAAGCGACTCTTGACTTAAATTATAAAGACCGACTTCAGCTGCTGCCCGCCTGCCAGCATCTGACATATTTTGACTTACCAGTGCTTTTGCCTTCTCAACCAATTGCTCTATTCTTGCTGGTTGAATCCTGGTATCTTTAACCAACCATTCAAGAGCAACTCTGGCGATTTCGCGTCTAATTGGATCAAATGAAGAAAGCCTGACTTCATTGGTATCTTCACTATCAAGTTCAACATCAACTCCGGTCGCCAGTTCAAAGGCCCGAATATTTCGTCCCTCCTTGCCGATAATTCTTCCTTTAATTTCGCTAGATTCCAACTTTACTGAAGAAACGGTATATTCGGCGACCCAATCAGTGGCGCCAGCTATCATGGCATTGGCTAAAATTTCGCGAGCGCGAAACTCTGCCTGAGCCTTTACTTCTTCCTCTGCTTCTTTAATCCTTTTGGCAATTTCATTTTTAAGCTGAGACTGTAAATTTTCCAAAATTAACTTCTTGGCCTCCTCAGCGGTTAATGAGCTGATTTTTTCTAGTTTATTAACCAGTTCACTTCTAAGTTTTGCGAGTTCTTCCTCTTGAATTAATAATGCTTCTCTAAGAGTAGTCAGTTGTTTTTCCTGCTTTTCGACCTGAACGGTCCGCTCATCCAGTAAATCCTCTTTTTGGGCCAGTCTTTTTTCAAGCTCTAGAGACTCTTGTCTAATTTTTGAGGCTTCTTCTTCAGCAGCTTTTTTAATGCGGAAGGCCTCGTCTCTGGCATCTTGAATGATTTCGCGGGCAGTAACTTTTGCGTCAGGCGGATAACTACCTTTGCCGACTTGTTTGCCAATAGAAACTATTACCTTTTTAGGCTTCTGAGGTAATTTTTGGGTATGTTGTTTCGGTTTCTGATCTCCAAATATCCCAAGTGGCGACATAGTTCAATTTTATGGGAAAGAAACAGCAAGAATAAAAACCGAGTTTACGGTCTTTAAGTAGAATTAAGCGCGAATCTCTCGGCTTTAATTAAAAACTTCATCTTTTAAAAACTTGCTTCTTGCTAAGTTTTCTTTCCGGTTTTTCTGATTTTAGCGCCTTTTTAGCAAAAAGGCAAATACTTCTTTAATTGTTTCAAAATCAAAACCGCGGGAAGCAAGATAAGCATAGACTTTTTTCTTTAAACCCAACTCTGAAAGCCCCTGCCATCTTTTTAATTTTTTCTCAATTGCTTTTTTAGCTATAAGTGTCTGGTTTGGGTATTTACTAAGAAGTGACTGAATAATTTCTTTGTCTATACCTTTTTGAATCAGTTCTTGTTTTATAAGAGAAAGACCACGTGAAGCCGATTTGATTCGCAAGCCAACTAACCATTTGGCAAATTGGCGATCGTCAAGGTAGTTATACCTTTTGAGTTTGAGAGCGACGGCGCCAATGAGCGGACTTTCTTTGGCTTCTCGAAACTTAATATTTTCTCTTTTAGCAATTTTTTGGGCAAGATAAGTAGTAATTTCTTTTTCGCTTCGTGGACGATAAGATAAAAAACGAAGGGCCTGATCAAAAAGTTTTCCAAGTACTGTTTCTTTAATCAGTTTGTCGATCTGATCTCCGGTTAATATTTTGCCAACTTTTAGATGATTTTTAACGAGTATATTTTCATCTACCCCAAAAGCAAATTTGCCGTCCAAAAAAATATTAAATCTCTCTTTTCTTTTCTGGGGTTTGACTGAAGTTATCCGAGGCACATTTATACTGTAGCTAGCTCTTCAAGAATCTCTTCATCCTCTGTTTCGGAATTGCTGACTTTTGGCGGTTTTTGGGGCAAACCTTTTTTGACCTTAGCCCAGATTTCTTTTTCAAGTAGAGCCGCTTCTTTCTTATGCTCAGCAAGATAGGCTTTGGCCGATTCTCTACCTTGACCGATCATTTTGTTGCCCCAACGAAAAAAGGCTCCTGATTTAGTAACCAGACCAAGCTCTACTGCTACATCCAAGAGTCCGCCCTCCTTGGAAATTCCTTCCTCCCCCATAATGTCAAACTCGGCAATTCGAAATGGCGGAGCAACTTTATTTTTGACAACTTTGACGCGATGGCGTGAACCAATTACTCGATCGCCTTCCTTTATATTGTCTATCTTACGAACATCCAGTCTGACTGAGGAATAAAATTTGAGGGCACGGCCGCCTGGGGTAACTTCCGGATTGCCAAACATAATGCCGATTTTTTCGCGCAGTTGATTAGTAAAGATGGCAATAGTTTTGGATTTGGAAATGGCACCGGTTAATTTGCGCAGCGCCTGGGACATCAGTCTTGCCTGAACACCCATCATCGAATCACCCATTTCACCCTCAATTTCGGCACGCGGAACCAGTGCGGCGACCGAATCTATAACAACTACATCAATCGCTCCGGAGCGAATCAAAGTCTCGGTTATCTCCAGTGCCTGCTCACCGGTATCGGGCTGGGAAATTAAAAGATCATCTAAATTTACGCCGACTTTTTGCGCCCAAGCTGGATCAAGCGCATGCTCGGCATCAATTAGCGCGGCTTGACCACCGTTTTTTTGAGCCTGAGCAATAATTGCAAGGGCCAGGGTTGTTTTGCCAGAAGCCTCCGGTCCGAAGATTTCAACAATTCGGCCTCGTGGGAGACCGCCAACACCTAAAGCCAAATCAACCGGCACTGCACCTGTTGGGATAACATCAATCTCCAATTTTCCGATTGATTCACCCATCTTCATGATGGAACCCTTACCATAAGCTTTTTCGATTTGGGAAATGGCAGTTAGAATCGCTTGTTTTTTAGCGTCCGTGGTCATATAGTCCAGAGTAGTTTTACTATAGATTTGCCAAAATTACAAGTGGTGATAAAATACAAAGAATCAAATGCCAACGGCATTTGAAAAGGAGAGATGACGAAGCGTAAAGATCCTGCAACAATAGTTGCAGGACGAAAAGCTGAGTCCATCTCGACGCCGGGGTGTAGTTCAGTTGGCTAGAACGCCAGGCTGGGGGTCTGGAAGTCGGCGGTTCAAGTCCGCCCACCCCGACTTAATATTCCCGATGTGTCAAGCTAATACACACCGGGTTTGATAGGAGACATATAATGCCCAGTAAACAAATACTTTGTGAGTGTGGCTGTGGAAAACCTGCTCCTATTTCAAAATATACTTCCAGGAGAATGGGGTGGGTTAAAGGGAAGCCACATAGATTTATTTTAGGACATAATGGCTATGTTCAATCAGAAGAAACTCGAAGAAAAATCAGTGAAACCCTCAAAGGTCGTATTAAATCTGCTGAAACTAGAAAAAGATTAAGTGAGTCTCTAAAGGGGAAAAAAGCTCCTTGGGCAATAAATAATAAACAACTATTCAAAAAGGGGGAACACTACAACATAAATACAGAATTTAAAAAAGGACAACCATCTTGGAATAAGGGATTAAAAATGTCAGGTATGTCTGATAAACATCACTCTTTAGAAACCAAAGAGAAAATGCGATTAAGTTCTAGTGGGATAAAGAGTTCCAATTGGAAAGGTGGGATATCTCCACTTAATAAAATAATACGAAGGTCTTTAAAATATAGAACTTGGCGAGAAGCAATTTTTGAACGTGATAATTATACTTGCCAAATTTGTGGAATTAAAAACCAAAAAGGTCTAGGCAAAACAATTGAATTACATGCAGATCATATTAAACCTTTTTCAATATTTCCCGAACTTAGATACGATGTTAGTAATGGTCAAACATTGTGTATTGATTGTCATAAAAAAACTGATACTTATGGGGGTAAAACAAGGAATTTATAGAAGGTAAGTTAAGCATTAAAAGTTCTTGTACCAACAGGTGTCGGCCAGAGGTAATATACTAACATTCCAACAATAATCAGTCCAAGACCTAAAAGAAAGGTGCCAATAATTAAGATTTTTGTTTTTAAGGGGAAGTTGTTGAAGGAGGTTGATAATCATATCATGCAAGGCGTTATAATATTTGCCATTTTCTACGTCTTTATTATCACATTACAAATAAAGAGCGGTAAAGGATTTGGTATGGCTATTGATAATAGCTCTTTTTGGCAATTGTTAGTTATCTTTGGCGGAATAGCCACCTTCTTGATTAACGCTATTTGGTATATGCAAACTGGTAAAGAGTTTTGAATATGTGCGGCACATATTCTTTCATTAGAAAATAGACCTGCAAATGATAGTAAAATAGTAATAGAAAAATTAGAAAATTAGTATTAATGAAGTGGGAATATATATCAATTAACATTAACGCTGGCGGTGTTTACGCTAAGAATCTCGATGAGAAGAAAACTGTGGAAAAACTAAACGAACTTGGTAATGATTGTTGGGAATTAGTTGCCATTGTACCAATTACAAGCGCTGGGTTTTTTTCGAACAAAACACAAACAAATGCGTTTGCTTTCCTTCTAAAAAGACCAGTTATAAAGTAATTGATATTCTTGCGGTTATTGAGAAGTTGGGGAGTTAAATAACTTTATTCGAAAATCAAATCGCCAAAGTATATAAACCAACCCGTCCATTGTAGACGAAAATTGTGTTCGCAAGTAGGTCCCTACCGACAAGCGCGATAATTTGTTCACCATTTATTATTTGTCCAGATAAATTAACTTCTACTACAGAAGTAAAATCGACAGATATCCCAGTTCCTGGAAAATTGAAAAAAGCTGGAAATAATTTACATGGTCTTTGTCCGTTAGCAGTTCCAGACATTACTTGTCCTATTGTACTAACGCCTAGGTCTTGCATAATTGAATCATGCACACAACTCTTTTTAGCTCCAGTATCAATTAAAGCAATCCCTATTTTTGGTTGCGGAATCGTTTGTCCAGTTTGAGAATAAACATCGGCCAATGCTTTAGGAATTGATATTTCAATATTTATTATTGGACCTGCTTCAAACAGGACTCCAGGGTTGATCGTGTTCCCTTGTGGTGTGTTTTGTAAAAGAAAATGATTATAAACTGACATTGACTAATCCAACAGCCAAGGCGGGAAAGGCAATTGTTTCGTCCTTATCTAAGACCTGTTTAATCAAAAATGGTTCATTTCCAAATTTCTGTACTCCTGTTTTATAAGCCTCTGCATCTGTTGTGAATGACCCTGCGAAACTGTCCCCTTTGATGAGGACAAATTGGCCTTTATACTCCTTTAGATATTCCTGCTTATTCTTTTCGTAGTATTCAATCTCCCGTTTTAATATATTTTTTCCTACTAAGTTTTGTTTTGCTGGCATTTATTTCACCTCCAATTTAATATTAGCACGTTATTCTACCACTTTTAAGCAAAAGCAGGTTTAAAAGCCTCATGTAAGCGGTTTAAATCTCCTAAAAGCGGTTCAATTGTGAGCCCCTCTCCCCGACTTCTTGATTCCCGATGTGCAAAGCTAGTCCAAATCGGAAGTGATTTCTGTGATAGAAAAATTCCCTACCTATTTTAAGTTAAGCTTATTTTGCAGTAAGTGCTAAAACATCAACACCTTCACGCCAAATTTTACGATGATGTTCATTACCATTTAACCAATTAGTTTTTGCCATGTTTGGCGTCCAGACCTGATATGGGATGTTATTTTTACTGCAGAAATCTCGAAACATTTTTTGTTCAGTTCTAAGTTGCTCACTTTTTAATAAACTGACTCTTTTAACTTCTATGAAGCCTATCACTTTGTCATCTTTAATAACCATAAAATCAGGCAACCCCTTCTTTGTTACCCTTACGCTGGGAAAATTTGCTTTGACAAATTGTCTAAATTTTTCTTCAGCCCAACTTTTCATTATTTATAATGAATGTCCTCCTATTTTCTTCAGAAGCTGCGAGGATGTAGACATAAATCATTTTATGCTGATTAACCCATTTGGACAACTTTTCGTACTGTGTAAACACATCGTGGACACTTCTTAACTAGAATATCTTCTGGGAAAGGAGGTGTTTTCGATTGAGAATACACAATGTAGACCTTGATGCTGGTGAGCTCCTAAGACTTAAGGTTATGGATGCTTACGAGATGATGCGAAGGGATGGTAAGGTCAACGTCAGGTATTTATGCAGACTGATGAGCATTGGTAAATCAACCTTCTACAAGTGGAAGAAAAGGTACAAAAGATACAACTTAACCACCATCAAGACAAGATCAAGACGGCCAAAGTCCACAAGGACAATACCATGGCAGGTTGTGGTTGAGATCTTGCCAGTGGAAGAGGGATCATCCTGCCAAGAGCCACTACTATCTGTATCAGCTGTGGCTAAAGGAAGGTAGAGTTCCTCCATGCTCGCCAAAGACTATCTACAACTGGTGGAAGAAACGCGGTTTGATTATCAAGAGGCACAGAAGGAAGCGACGAGCCACCAGGCTTTTCAATCATGCTTCTGTGCCTGGAGAGCTGGTGCAGATTGATACTAAATTCCTGGACGGCAGGAAAAGGTATCAGTATACAGCCATTGATGTGGTTTCCAAATGGCGATATATCCGCGCCTACAGTCAGATTGGCGCCCAAAGTACAGTTGACTTCTTGGAGAAACTTTTAACGCATGCTGTTAAAAAGGGCATCAACACCCAAAGAATACAGACTGACAATGGTTTGGAGTTCCAGACAGAACCCTTAAAGTACCTTGAAGGCAAAAATATCGCCCATCAGTATACCTGGATCCATACTCCCGACCAGAACGGCTGTGTTGAGAGATCGCACAAGACTGACGATGATGAATTCTACAATCTGGTGGATACCAGAGATCTTACGCTGGAAGAACTGAATACTGCTTTGGAGGAGTGGACCGACTACTACAATAGCGAACGGTTGCATTACTCACTCAATTTTGATACACCTGAGGAGTATTTACAGAAGTACAAGGTGTCCACGATCTAATTACCTCGTACGCTTTTTAATAATTTTGAACTCAAATGTTGCATTGTGCCCATGTTCTAAGTAGGTTATGGGCGTAATTTTACTTTTAGCCTCTAAGTGGTGTAGATTCTACTTGTATGTTGATATAAAAATGCCAGCACCGAGATATACAGATAGCATTGAAAAATTAGTTGAGGATTTGAGTGCTACGGAAGGTAGTACTTCTAGACAATTTGATATCGCTAAAGCAATTATAGAAGTGAAACTGCAAGAAGCTATTGCAAAACAAACGAATAAACTTACTGTGGCAACGTGGACGTTAGCTGTAGCTACTATTGGCCTAGTTCTATCAACCTTAGCTCTAGTTTACGTATCGATAAAATAAGGGGGGTTCAACTAATTGCTTAGAAATTCCATTGACTTCTGATAAGCTAACTCAGGATATTTGATAATTGTAACCCAGTTTGCGGTTCGGAAATCATTAAAAAGAGCTGCCAGAAATTGCAAATGCAGGATATGAATTGAGAAATCTTCCAACATTTGCTGGACTAAACTCCCAAGAATTGATAGTATGCCAAAGGTTCCTAATTTCGTCTAACAAGGCCGACATTTTTATGTTTATTTAAAAAGGAGGTGATATTTGATGGCAGTGTTTTTAGGAGTTCACAAATTACCGGAGGGAATGCAAGAGGCTGATATGGTCAAGGGCTGGGAGGATTATAAGACGAATGCTACTGCGGCTGGACTTCGGCCACTTTCGGCAGTGGTCAGTCTTGAAAAAGGCTTTGCTTATTGCCAAACAGAAGCCGAGTCTGCAGATTAAGTGCGTCAGGCACATTCAGGTGCGTCAATACCTCTTGAAGATGTTGTTGAGGTCAAGAGGCTAGACTAATTTCTCGTTAAAAATATTAATTCCAAAGAAGAATTTTAGATTTTATCTCTTTGGACTTTGCTTGCCTTTTCTGGCTTTTTGAGCCAGGCCGTATTTACGGCGTTCTTTAACGCGTGGATCACGAGTTAAAAGGCCAGCTTTTTTTAAAACTCCCCGAAAATCCGCATTAGTAAGAACAAGAGCACGAGATAGACCGTGGACAACCGCATCAAGCTGCGAGCTTTTACCGGAACCTTCAACTTTAACAGTCGCGGAGTATTGATTATCCAATTTTGTTAAATTAAAGGGTCTCTGCCACTTAATTTTAGCTACCTCTGATGGAAAATATTGGTCTATTGGTTTACCATTAACGACAATCTGACCCTTCCCTCTGAATAATTTTACCCTGGCGACAGCTTCCTTTCTTCGTCCATGAGCGACAATATAGTCGGTGGTACTCTTTTTGTCTTTTTTGACTGATTCCGGTGTCTGATCTTTTTCTGTTATTGGCATGGCTGGCAATTTTTACATTTTAATTTTAACTTTTAAATTTATCTTTATATGAATGTTCTGCCTCTGGAAAAACAAAAAGCTTTTTAACCATCAACTTGCCAAGTTTGGTTTTGGGAAGCATACCGACAACCGCATGTTTGACTAAATCCTCTGGTTTTTTGACCCGCACCTGAGCGGCTGTTGAAATACGCATCCCGCCTGGATAACCGGAATGGCGATAATAATTTTTTTGATTTTCTTTTTTGCCAGAAAGCATCACATCCTTGGCATTAACGACAACTACGAAATCTCCAGTATCCAAATTGGGTGTAAAGTAGCTCTTATTTTTCCCCATCAAAATTTTGGCTATTTCTGATGTTAGCCTGCCCAGCACCTTATTTTTGGCATCAATCAAATGCCACTTTCTATTTATATCTTTTGCTTTAATGTTTCTCATTTTTCCCCTGATGTCGCGGATTTTAATGCCGATTTTCGCCGATTACCTTTTGATCTCTTTGCGCTTTTTTTAGTCAGCGCTTGATGAGGAACGGCTAATTTTGAAGATCTCTCCCAAGGTAGAAGTTCAATCCTAGCCATCGCTGCAGCATCGCCGGCTCTTGGTCTAAGTTTAATAATTCTGGTATAACCACTTGTCTTTTGGGCAAAACCAAGAGCAATTTCGCCAGTTAATTTTATGAATGCCTGATGCGCTAAAACCGAAGCTAAAAGCCTTTTAGGTGTAAGCTTGTTAGTCTTGGCTTGAGTAATTAGCTTTTCAACATAAGGCCTAGCAAATTTAGCCTTAACAAGCGTGGTAACAATAGCACCATTTATAAATAGTGAACTTGCCAAATTGGCAAGAAGTGCTTTGCGTGCATTGGTGTCACGGCCAAGTTTTCTACCAAAGACTAAGTGTTTCACTTTACACTTATTCCTTTCTCTTTTAATTTTTCTTCAACTAAATTAATTGATTTTGGTCCCATATTCTTCATTTTAAGTAGATCTTTTCTGTCCTTGGCTAGAAAATCTCCAATTGTTTCAACTTTTCCAGACTTCAAACTGTTGGTTAGTCTTACCGGCAAATCTAATTCTTCAAGTGAAGTCTTCAAGAGATCATCAGAGATTGGTGTTTTTTCAGCTACTTTCTGGCGTTTACCTGCAACTGGTGGTTGGTGAATTATCGAAAAGTGATCAACCAATATTTTCGCCGCTTGTTTTACGGCTTGAGATGGTTTGATAGTTCCATCAGTTGTTACTTCAAGTGTTAATTTGTCATAATTTGTCAACCTGCCGACACGAGTAGCCTCTACTTTATAATTAACACTGACAACAGGTGAAAAATTTGCATCAATGGGGATAACGCCAATTTCACCGCTCCTTCTTTCTTCGGCCAAAGAATAACCTGTTCCATTTTCAGCTATTAAATGTGCTGTTAATTTTGATTTTGAATCAGCAAGATGAGCCAGTATCAAATCCGCATTAATAATTTCAACACCAGCAGCTTTCTCTATATCTTTTGCCTTAACTTCTTTGAGCCCTTTGACATCGAGAGTTAATTTAACCGGTTTGTCAGATGAGACTATCAATCTTACTTTTTTAAGATTGAGGATAAATTCGACAATGTCCTCGGTCATGCCAGACAGAGATGTAAACTGATGACGAACACCTGAAATTTTAAGTTGGGTGATAGCCGCACCAGATAGAGAGGTCAAAAGAACTCTTCTTAAAGAATTACCGATGGTATGGCCATAACCTTGATCCAGTGGTTCTATAATAAATTTGCCAAAATCTTGTGTCTCTTTCTCTGTTTTAACTTCAATAAGTGATAAATCAAGCATTTATTTCACCTCCTTTTAGACTCTAAGGGGACACCAAAGGTTTCCCCTTAGTATTCCTCTTCCTTTAATGGACAAAATTAGACTGGCTAAGCGAGATCTAATTTTGGATTTTATATTCCTTATTGCATTAGTCATTAGTCGTTTAGCCCTTGGGCATTTCTAGCTACCTTGAGTAATACTCAACAATTAATCTTTCATTAATGTCGACATCAAATTCTTCTCGCTTGGGCAAAGATTCAATTTTACCGACTGTCGCTTTCTTCTTAAGCCATGAAGGCAGTTTTGTCTCCTTAGTTTCTTCTGTCAGCTTTTTGATAAAGTCTAAATTCGCGGTCTCGGCGGAAAGTGAAATAACATCGCCAATTTTAACATTATATGAAGGAATAGTTATTTTTTTCTCGTTAACAAAAACGTGCCCATGAGAAACTAATTGCCTGGCCTGAGCGCGACTTCTGGCTAGATTAAGTCTGTAGACAACATTATCAAGACGTCTTTCCAAAAGTGCAAGAAGTGCTTCTCCTGTTGAACTTCGTTGGGCAGATGCCAATTGATAATATTTCTTAAATTGCCTTTCTAAAAGTCCATACATTCTTTTTACTTTTTGTTTCTCTCTTAATTGCACTCCATATTCCGACAGTTTTCTGCGCCCTTTTTGACCATGTTGACCAGGTGGCGGGGCATTTTTTCTTAGAACCGGACACTTAGGTAAACCACAAAGGGCAATCCCTTCTCTCCTACAAAGTTTATGTTTTGCACCTGTATATCTGGCCATCAGACACGCCTCCTTTTTGATGCTCTTGGACCATTGTGCGGAATTGGGGTTACATCAACAATCATCGTTATATTAAGTCCAGCTGCCTTAAAAGCCCTAATGGCGCCATCTCTTCCCGGACCAGGTCCCTTAACATAGACTTCGATGCTGCTAATGCCTTTTTCTTTAGCCTTTCTGGCAACTTCTTCAACGGCAGTGGTGGCTGCATAAGGAGTTGATTTTCTGGCACCTTTAAAACCGGATGCGCCTGCTGAACCCCAAACGACGGTTGAACCATTGGTATCGGTGATTGTAATCAGAGTATTATTAAAAGTTGCAGTTACATATGCCCTAGCATAGGTGATATTTTTATCTACGGCTTTTTTTTTCAAGGTTATAGCTTGATTTTTTGTTTTTTTAATTTTCTGTGTCATGATGATTACGGCTTATTTAAGAAGCCGTTCCTTCCTTTGTGGGCTTTACTGCTATAGTCTTACCCGTTCTTTCAACTATCTCTTTTCTGACTGTTCCAATAGTAATCCTCTTACCCCTCTTAGTTCTGGCATTAACTCTTGTCCTTTGGCCCCTTACCGGCAGGTTTTTGCTGTGTCGAATTCCCCGATAGCTACCAATTTCTTGTAATCTTTTGATATTTCCCTGAATTTCCCTTCTTAAATCTCCTTCAACCTTGTATTTTTCTACCGCCCGAGCAATTTTATTAATTTGTTCCTCGCTCAAATTTTTGGTTCTTATGTTAGGGTCTAGATTGCAATCAGCAACAATTTTTTTAGCCAAAGTTGGCCCAACACCGAAAATGTACGGCAGAGCCGCTTCAATTCTTTTTTCGTTTGGTAAATCCACTCCTGCAATTCTGGCCATTTTATCCCTGTCGCTGTTTGTGACGCGGATTAGGACAGATCACATACAATCTGCCTTTTCTTTTAACAATTTTGCAATTAATGCATCTTTTTTTAACTGAAGCTTGAACTTTCATATTGGTTATTATTACCGATACCTAAAAGTTATCCTTCCTTTAGTTAAATCATATGGCGTCATTTCCAACTTTACCTTATCACCGGGTAATATTCGCACGTAATGTATTCTCATTCTGCCGGATAGGTGACATAAAACAATCTTATCTTCATTAACATTCGGTAGTTGACCAGAGGCTACCTTAACCCTAAACATAGTATTTGGTAACGCCTCGGTTACTTCTCCTTCGACTTCAATTACGCCGGGTTTCATACTTTAAGGGGACAACCTAACGGTTTTCCCCTTTATATTCCCCTTTCCTTTAATTGACAAATTTGAACAAGCGAAGCTCGATTCAAATTTAATTCTAGAGATGTTTTTCTTAAAACTATATTGTACCTAATCATAAGTATGGCGTCAATACTATGGGGCCATTTCCGTTTATTAAGACAGTCTGTTCAAATAACCCTGCCAATGAACCATCAACGCTTGATATTGTCCAATTGTCCTTTTCTAACTTAACTTCTCCCAAGCCTTGAGTATAGATCACTTCAATTGCCAATACCATGTTTTGCCGAATTTTTGGTCCAGTTCCCACTTTGCCAAATCCTGGCACCATCGGCTCCTCATGAAGCTCGTGACCGATTCCATGACCAGTCAGGCTTTTAACAATTGAGTAACCGGCGCTCTCTACACCTTGCTGGATAGTTGCCGAGATATCACCAATCCGATTGCCGATTTTGGCACAGCTTATGGCTTTTTCTAAAGTCTTCTTGCCTTCTGCTAAAAATTTATCTACAACTGTCGAAACCTTACCAATTGGTATGGTTATGGCCATGTCGCTATGAAAACCGTGGTAAAGCGCCCCAATATCAATTCCTAAAATATCGCCATTTTTAAGGGACTGTTTATTCGGAATACCATGAACAACCTGCTGGTTAACTGTAGTACAAATGGTCCATTTGTAATCATCGACCGTCATAAAAGAAGAAGATGCTCCTCTCTTTTCAATTTCTTGCTTGGCAATTTTATCAAGCGTAAAACAAGTAACACCGACCTTGACATTTTCCAAAACTTTTTTGAGGACTTGCGCGCAAATTTTTCCCGATATTTTCATAAGCTCTATTTCCTGATCACTTTTTACAAACTTAGGATGGTCTTTTGTCAAATTCATTTTCTAAACGCTTTTGAACATCATCTGCTACTTCCTCGATGCTCTGGTTTCCATCAATTTCTACAAGAATCCCTTTTTGCCTAAAATAGACAAGAAGTGGTTCGGTCTGTTGATGATAGATCTGTAATCTTCTAGTAATAATAGAGAGATTGTCATCATGCCTGGCTCTTGCAATCAATCGCCTGATACCTTCTTGATCGGAAACCTTAATATAGAAGACTTTATCGATATCGGATTGAAGACCTTCAAGTTGGGCATAATTTCTGGGATAACCATCTAATACATAACCATTGGCACAGTCGGGTTTTAAAAGTCTCTCCCTCAAGCTTTTTACGGCAATTTCATCTGGCACTAACTCACCGCCCTCAAGTGCCCTCTTTATTTCCTGTACTTTCGGATCTTTATCTTTGGCCCTATCTCTAAAAAGCCGACCCATTTCAATGCAGGGCAAATTGAGCTTTTTGGCAACAAGTTGCGCCTGAGTCGATTTTCCAGAGCCTTGGCTTCCCAAAAAAATTATTTTCACAAAAAAATACCAAAGCTAAACTTTTGATGCCCCCTTTCTTAAAAAAGCATCATAATCTCTCATTACTAAATGTGATTCAACTTGTTTGGATGTCTCAAGAACTACAGCCACAACTATTAGAATCCCGGTTCCGCCAATTAAAAGCGTTGTAATACCGGTAAAAGCCTGACCGATTGATGGCAGTACAGCAATCAGTCCCAAAAATATTGCTCCAAAAAATGTAACGCGCATAGAAACGAAATCTAAAAAGGCCTTAGTAGGACTTCCTGGCCGGATTCCCGGCAAGAAACCGCCTTGTTTCATCAGCATTTCAGAAATTTGTTTGGTATTAAAGGCAACCGTCGTATAAAAATATGTAAAAGCAACAACCAATAAAAAGTAAGTTGCATTATAAAAAACACCCTGGGGAGAAAAAAATCTTTGTATATCCTGTGCTAAATTGGCAATAAGTATATTAGGCGATCTTTCAAAAAATCTGGCAAAAGTAGTCGGCAGTAAAATTAGGGAAATAGCAAAAATAATGGGAATTACCCCCGCCTGATTAACCCTAAATGGAATATAACTAGCAACCGCTGCTTGTCCACTGGTTCTTCTTGAATAATTAACTTGAATAGGACGTCTAGCTTCGGTCACAACAACAATAGAAACAATCACAACTAGAGCCATAATCACAAAGATTAAGATATTTTTGACCTGTGTTGGATCAAAAACCGATACTGTTTGTGCAAAACCAATCGGTAACCTTCCGACAATACCTGCAAAAATCACCATAGAAATCCCATTGCCAATACCATTTTCCGAAATTAATTCTCCTAACCACATCAAAAAAATAGTTCCAGCGGTAATTGTGGCAACAAGAGACAAAAGAGTTAAAGGATTAACTTGAGAAATTATTTGGGAATTCTTTAGCAAAACATACATTCCAAAAGCTTGAATAGTGGTTAAAGGTACAGTCAAATAACGAGTATACTGATTAATTTTTTGCCGCCCCGCTTCTCCTTCTTTGGCTAGTTCCTCCAGTTTCGGAAATACCATTTGCAAGAGTTGCATAATAATACTTGCGTTGATATAGGGATTTAAACCAAGAGACATTACAGAAAAATTTGCCAAAGTTCCGCCGGAAAAAATATCCAAAAGTGAAAGCAACTGACTTTCGGCAAAAAGTCTTTTCAAAGAGGCAATATCAACGCCTGGTACCGGAATGTGAGCAAAAATTCGAAAAATCAGAAAAATAAAAAACGTGAATAGGATCCGTTTTCTTAAATCTCTGATTTCAAATATTTTTAAAATTGTTCTAAAATAGTTCATTTATTTTCGGCCTTTCTTTCGATTTTATTAACTAGGATAATTTTTCCACCGGACTTTTCAATTTTCGAGGTTGCATTTTTTGAAATAGGGAGATAAACAGTAAATGGTCTATCAACCTGACCATCACCCAAAAGTTTGACCCCGTAAATTTTGGCATCATCCTCATCAACGATACCTAATTTAATTAAAGTCTCAAGATTAATCTGGGCTACAGATTTGGGCAAAATGTTTAAAGCTTCAATATTAACGACAAGCGGCTTCTTGGAAATTTTCGGGTTGCCCTTGCCTCGTCTTATGGGAAGTCTTTTAATAAGCGGTCGACTGCCGCCTTCAAAATGCGGATGGGTGATTGGAAGTTTCCCTCTGGCTTTTTGCCCCTTTGTCCCACGCCCACTTGTTTTACCCTTGCCAGACCCGTGACCTCGGCCAACTCTTTTTGCGCTTTTTGTTGTAATTTTTGGTAAAGTATCAAGTCTCATTTTATAAATCCTTGCAATGCCTCAAGTGTTGCATAGACATTAGATGCTTTATTTTTAGTGCCAAGAACTTTACTTGAAATATTTCTAATCCCTGCTGCCTCAACAACTGCTCGAACTGCACCGCCAGCAATAATGCCAGAACCTTCTGGTGCCGGTTTGAGAAGAATTTTTGCTGCTCCCCTTTTTAGGTAAACATCATGGGGAATTGTTCCTTTTACGATAGGAACATTAATTAAGTGCTTTTTGGCATAGTTGGCCCCTTTTCTAATAGCTGAAGCTACATCTCGCGCTTTCCCCAAGCCTACTCCAACTCGACCTTTTTTATCTCCCACAACAATTAGAACTGAAAATCCAATTTTGTTACCCCCCTTTGTTTTCTTGGAAACACGGTTTACCTGTATGACTTTTTCCTCAAACTCTCTTGCTTGCCCCATAAATACTTCTTCGGTAGTTGCCATTTTAAAAATTTAATCCCCCAACTCTTGCGCCTTCGGCAAATGCCTTGACTCGTCCGTGGTAGTTATAACCAGATCTATCAAAAATAATCTTTTTAATATTCTTTTTAATTGCCTTTTGGGCTAAAATCTTGCCAATCTCAAAAGCTGTATTCAATCTTTGCATTCTTTCTTTTGATTTTTTATGAAGTACCGACAAATTTAAATCCGCTGACGAGATAAGCGTGGTACCGCTTTGATCATCTATTAATTGTGCATATATATGTTTATTTGACCGAAATACACTAAGTCTTGGTAACTTGGATGTACCACTAATTTTTTTTCTGACTCTTCGATGCCTTGCGACCCTTTGCAATCTTTTGTTTTTCATAGATTACCACCAACAGCCTTAACAGTTTTACCAGCTTTTCTTCTGATAATTTCATCAACATATTTAATTCCCTTACCTTTATAAGGTTCCGGTGGTCTAACCCTTCTAATTCTTGCTGCCGTTTCGCCAACCAGAACTTTGTCCGCGCCTGAAATGATAATTTTATTTTCTTTGGTTTCAACTTGAACTCCGGCTATGGACTTAATCACCACTGGATGAGAATAACCAACATTTAAAACTAAATTATCGCCTTCTTTAGCGGCGCGATAGCCAACTCCCACTATCTCCAAAATTTTTTGGTGACCCTCTTCTACTCCTTTGATCATATTAGCAATTATGCTTCTGGTTAAACCGTGAAGTGATTTGGAGAATTTGTTCTCAGTTTTTCTAATTACCTTAACTTTCCCATTCTCAACTTCCACTTTTATTTCAGGCCTGAAGTTAAAAGAAAGATTTCCTTTGGGTCCTGAAACATTTACCCCAGAGTCCATGATATTAACACTTACGCCTTGTGGAATTATTATTGGTTGTTTACCGATTTTAGACATAATACTGACTTTAAGGGCAAACCTTACGGTTTTCCCTTAATATTCTCTTTCCCCTAATGGACAAAATTGTCCAGGCGAAGCCTGATCCAATTTTGAAATTTTCGATTTAAAATTTAAGTTTATCATTTGATTTTTATATTTTTTACCAAACTTGGCAGATGACCTCTCCTCCAAGATTTTTAGCTTTTGCCTGGCTTCCCGTCATGACGCCTTTGGGAGTTGAAATAATAATTATTCCTTTACCTCCCTTAATACCTTTGATATTTTTACCTTTTGTGTAAACGCGAAGTCCCAATTTTGAAACACGTTTAATTTCAGAAATTTTAGGCTTTTGTTTATCGTATAAAAGCTCCACTTCGATTTTTGCCTTGCCTGCCGGCAGGCGGGAATCCTTTTTGGTAACCTTACCAATAAATTGTTCTTTTTCTAATATTTTGGCTATTTCAAATTTAAACTTTGAATAAGGAATTATTACTTGTGCCTTCTTGGCCATATATCCGTTTTTGATTGTCACTAACATATCAGCTACAGGATCCATTGGTAACCTCCGGTTACTTGCAAATTTAAACTAATTTTGACTAATTTGTGCGAATATTCGTTCATATTAAATTTAATTTTATTCGTTTATATTCGTTAATGTTCACCATGATGCTTTTTGAACACCGGGTATTTCACCCCGATGTACCAGATCGCGAAAACAAAGCCGGCAAATCCCAAATTTACGCAAATAACCTCGAGGTCTACCACAAATCTTACAGCGATTTCTGTGTCTTACTTCAAACTTTGGTTTTTTTTCGTTTTTTACAATTTTTGATTTCTTGGCCATTTAAACCTCAGTTCTTCTTAAATGGTGCTCCTAAAAGCTCCAAGAGTCTTTGGGATTTTTCTCTATTGCTGTTTTTTACAACTATCGTTACAACTAAGCCTCTGATTTTGTCGATTTTAGAATAATCTATCTCAGGAAAAAGGATTTGTTCAGGCATTCCCAAGCTATAATTGCCGTTTTTATCGAACTTTGATTGTAAAAGTCCTCGAAAATCACGCATTCTGGGTATGACAATCGCAATCAATTTTTCCAAAAAATTCCAGGCTTTTTTCCCTCTTAAGGTCACTACTACACCAATGGGGTCTTTTTCTTTTAATTTAAAGGCGGAAATTGATTGTCTGGCGCGTCTGACAGCAGGTCTTTGGCCAGAAATTATCGCCAGTTGGTCTTTTACCCTTTCGAGAACTTCTTTATTTTCAATTGCCTCAACCACGCTACTATTTAGAACAATTTTTTCAACTTTTGGTATGGCCAAATTATTAACTAGTCCAAATTCCTCTTTTAATTTTGGTAAGACCTCTTGTTGATATTTGGTAATTAAATTTGTCATGAAAGACTTCCTTTACATTTTTTACAAATCCTATTTTTGGCTTTTCCATCAACACCAAAACCGACTCTTGTCACTTTGGCGCATTTGGGACAAATAATAGCCACTTTAGAAACGGAAATCGGTCGGGCAATCTCATAAATACCTGCACCTCGCTGCCTGGTCGCCTTTCTGTGTCTTTTATAAATATTGACTTTGCTAACAACGAGTTTATATTCGGAAGGAAACACCTTTTCGACCTTGCCTTTTTTGCCCTTGTCTCGACCTGAAGTGACTAATACCTCGTCGCCAACCTTGAATTTAAACATTTTTAAACTACCTCCTTAGCCAAAGATGCAATTTTACTAAATCCTTTATTTTTTATTTCTTGAGCCACCGGTCCAAAAATCCTTGTTGCTCTTGGCACCTTACTTGCATCAATAATAACTGCCGCGTTATCGGAAAATCTTATATATGAACCGTCTCTCCTGCGGGTTTCTTTTCTTGTTCTGACAATCACGGCTTGAACAATCTCATGATCCTTAACTTGACCAATCGGGCTTGCACCAAAGACTGTGCAAGTTACTACATCACCGATTCCGACAAAGCGCCTGCCAGAACCTTTACCAATTCCAATAATTCTAAGATTTTTAGCACCGCTATTATCGGCGACAGTCAATATTGATCTTCTAATAAGCATCTAAGTTAAAACCTCCACGACTTTAAAATGGATATCTTTTGAAATCGGCCTTGTTTCAATAATTTTTACCTTTTGGCCAATCTTGACTCCTATTTCATCATGGGCTTTGAATTTTTTAGTTTTTGTAATTAATTTTTTATAAAGTCGATGCTTGACCTTAGTGCTAACTTTAACCACAACTGTTTTTTGCATTTTGCCAGAAACCACAATTCCCGTTTTAATTTGCGGCATTTTCTTTCTCCTTGCCCTCTGGCTTATTGGTCATAGCCTGACTTTTTTCCAGAAAAAGTTTTAAGTTCAGAATTGTTTTTACCTTGGCAATATCTTTCTTAATACCCCTAACGGCATGAACATTTTTGACTTTAGCCATTTTAAGTTCTAGGAGAGCATTGATTTTCTCTTTTTCCAGCTGGCTAATTTTGTTCCTAAGCTCACTTATGCTTTTACTTTTTATCTCGTCTAACTCTTTCTTTTTCATAACATATTTCCTTTCTTTTGCTATTTTGATACTAACTTAGTTTTGATTGGTAACTTATGCGCTGCCAGTCTCATTGCTTCTTGGGCAACTTTTGCATCCAGTGCTCCCATTTCAAAAAGGATCGTGCCCGGCTTGACAACGGCAACATACTCGTTAACATCGCCTTTTCCTGAACCCATTCTTGTCTCCGCCGGTTTTTTAGTTACCGGTTTATCTGGAAAGATTCTTATCCAAATACGACCTCCCCTTTTGGTGTAATGGGTCATTGCCCGCCTAGCTGCCTCAATTTGTCTGGCAGTAACCCAAGCAGTCTCGAGACTTTTTAAGCCAAATGACCCAAAAGCTATACTACTGCCACGGGTAGCCAGTCCTTTCATCCTGTTTCTAAATTGTTTCCGATATTTTGCTCTTTTTGGCGCTAGCATCTCAATTGAAAATTGAAAATTTTAATCATTCTAGGATTCACCTTTGTTTATCCAAACTTTAACACCAACGATGCCGGCTCTAGGCACCTTGGCATCGATCTTGGCAAAATCTATTTGGGCTCTTAATGTCTGCAGGGGGATAGACCCATCTTTGACTGTCTCGCGCCTGGCAATTTCCGAACCGCCAAGCCTGCCGGCCAAAGAAATTCTCACGCCTTTGGCTCCGGATCTTTTGACTCGTTCAAGAGCCTGATTCATCACTCTTCTAAATGGGATGCGCCTGACGAGTTGGTCGGCAATGTTCGTTGCCACAAGATAAGCGTCCAAATCAGGTGACTTTACTTCTTCAAATTTAATGTCCAGTTTGCCGGAATCAGTAATTTTGAATTTTTTCATCAAAGCATCTTTTAATTGTTCAAGTCCGGTTCCTCCTCGACCGATGGCAACCCCTGGCCTTGAAACATGAATTGTTATAATTCTTTTGTCAAAAGAACGTTCAATCTCTACTTTAGAGATACCTGCCGCCTTAAGAACCTCCATTAAAAATTTCCTAATTTTTTGGTCCTCTAAAAGATACTCGGCAAAAAGATTGTTTTTAGCCGCAAACCAGCGCGAGCTCCAAGTGTAGAGGTTACCAAGTCTAAAACCAACTGGATTAACTTTCTGACCCACAGGACCTCCATTCGGTCGGTAGTGAATAGTGAATACGAGAGCGTATTTTCGAGGAATCGAAAAGAGTAAATAGTGAATAGTAATTGAAAAATATTTTTAAATTTTCATTTTTCATTTTTCTTTTCAACCTCTGGCACCTTTGATACTTCTGGTACTTTTGATACTTGTGATACCTCTTTTTGTGATACTTCTTTTTTCTGCTCACTCTTCAAAACTACTTTTATGTGGCTTGTCCTCTTTAATATTGGATGGACTCGGCCTCGCGAGACTGCCCTATACCTTTTAAAAACAATCCCCTTTGTCACCGAAATTTCCTTAAAAGTCAAAGTGTCCTGGGATAAACCAAAATTATTTTTTGCATTAGCTATTGCGGACGCAATAATTTTTTTAATGGCTGATGATGCGCCTTTTGGGATAAAATCCAGCATTTTTATTGCTTCCTGAGGCCCCATTTTTTTGATCTGATCGACAACAAGCCTTGCCTTTTGCGGTGATATGCGTACATTCTTTGCCACAGCTACTATTTCCATACAGCCTCCTGATTGACTTTTGGTGTTTTTTTAATCAGCAATTGATTACCGCGGATTGATGACTGATCTTCGCTGATTAAAATATTCGTTTCTATTCGTGTAATTATATTCGTACAAATTCGCATTCTATTTTTTGGCGCTGGATTTCTCTGTAATCTTACCGTGACCGCGAAAAGTTCTTGTCGGTGCAAATTCTCCAAGTCGGTGGCCAACCATCGGCTCTGTGACAAAAACATTGATAAAAATCCGGCCGTTATGGACAGAAAAAGTATGATTGACAAATTCCGGCGGAATTTGGCTGTTTCTAGCCCAAGTTTTAATGGGCTCTTTTTTGCCGGACTCTTTTTGAGCTAAAACTTTCTTTAACAATTTCTGGTCCACATACGGACCTTTTTTAGATGACCTGCTCATTATTTCCTCCTAGATAAAATATCAGCCTTGCTTCGCAATCTCATATTTTACTTCCTTCGTTGTAAAATGAACTTGCTTGATGGTTTCTTTTTGTTTCTGGTTTTTTTAAAAGCCGGTTTGCCCCAAGGAGTTTTTGGATGCATGCCGATACCGGACCTGCCTTCACCGCCGCCATGCGGGTGTGATCCCGGATCCATGGCTACACCTCTAACCTTTGGTCGCTTGCCCATGTGACGCAATCTTCCCGCTTTGCCAAAAGTAATATTTTTCCAATCAATATTACCAACTTGACCAACAGTTGCATAACTTAAACTGTGAACCTTTCTTATTTCTTTGGAAGGAAGCTTAAGATGTACCCACTTTCCCTCTTTAGCTGCAACAATCGCACCGGCACCGGCGGATCTGACTATCTGACCTCCGGCTCCGGGGATTAACTCAATATTATGAACAACAGTGCCAATCGGCATTTTGCCAAGAGGCAGGGCATTGCCCGGTTTGATTTCGGCTTTTTCACCGGCGAAAACTTGGTCGCCAATTTTAAGTTCCTGCGGTGCTAAAATATATTTCTTCTCCCCATCCGTGTAATGAAGAAGGGCAATGTTGGCCGAACGATTGGGATCATACTCAATAGCGGCAATACGAGCCATAATATCTTTTTTGCTGCGAACAAAATCAATTAATCTAAAATTTCTTTTATGACCGCCACCCTTGCTTCTTGCAGTAACCCGTCCCCTTGATCTACCGCCGGTTTTTGTAAGAGGTGCAATTTGCGACTTTTCCGGTTTCGTCTTGGTAACATCGCCAAAAGCCAAACCGCTTTTAAATCTTTGACCTGGTGTTTTTGGTTTATAAATTTTAATTGCCATTAACCCTCCTTACCTTCTGCTGTTACCTGCTGAATATCTTTTTCTTTGCTTTGGCCTTTTTCTTTGGCTTTTTTACCTTTGGCCTCTGACTTTGGTGAAAGCACTGCGATTGTTTGTCCGGCTTTGAGATAAACCATGGCCTTTTTACCTCCGCCCGTTTTTACCTGTTTTCGGCTTTTGGCAATTCTTTTTGACTTTGCTGCAACATTGCCAACATTGACTTTTACCACTTCGACTGCAAAGTGAGAGGCCACTTGTCTAGCAATTTCTTTTTTGGTTGAACGCGCATCAACCAGAAAAGTATAGATACCTTTCTCCATTGACTTATAAGCCTTTTCCGAGAGTATTGCTTTTTTGATTATATTTTTCATAGTTGTTTTACCGGTTTTTCGCCAACTAAGGCGGCCAAAGCCTCTTTGGAAAACAAGAGATTGTTGCTTTTAACTATCTCAAAAGCGTTAAGATTGTTGACGCGACTTACCGAAATTTGTTTGATGTTGCGTGACGCCAAAATCAAATTCTTTTGATCATTTGATTTGTCAGAAATTACTAAAAGTGTATTATCCTTTGTTTTCAATTTATTCAGTAAACCAGCGACTATTTTCGTTTTTGCTTGGATGTTTTCAATATTTTTGATTACTTTAATATCCCCTGCCTGCGCTTTTGAAGAAAGGGCAAAAACTAAGGCTTTCTTTTTCATTTTTTTAGGCAAAGTTAGTTTGATTTTTCGATACTTTGGGCCAAGTGCAACACCGCCGCCCACCCAAAGCGGCGAACGGATTGACCCTGCCCTTGCCTTGCCAGAACCTTTTTGACGCCGGGGTTTGGCTCCGCCGCCGCGCACTTCGGCGCGGGTTTTAGTCTGTGCCCAATGGGCTGATTGATTACTCGAGTAGATACGCATGGCCTGTACAAGAAGATTTTTATTAGGTTTTTGTCCGAAGATTTCTTTGGGAAGCACAACTTTGCCAAGAGATTGGCCGTTAATATCATAAAGAGCAGCCGAAACTCCTTGAGCGGTAGGTTTACTCCTGACGGTCTTTTGTGTTTTCCGTGACCTCTGTGATTTCTTTTCCGTGACCTCTGTGATCCTTTTTTTATCCACTGTTTTAGAACTAGTTTTGGGGCCAGCTTGAACTATTGTAGTTTTTGGTATCTTATTAGCTTTTTTCCCTGCCATAATTATTTCTCCTCTGTTTCTTTTTCCTCTTTAGGATCTGTTTTACTTTCTCCCTTTGGCTCCTTTATTTCCTCTGACTCTTCTGATTTCTCTTTGGCCTTTGTCTCTTCTTCTTTTTCTTTCGGTGGTGGAGCCGAAGTATAGCTCTTAAGCTTGCCGGTTTTTTCAATAATCAAAAAACCATTGCGGCTACCTGGAACCGAACCTTTAACCTCCAGCAGGTTTTTGGCTGGGTCAATATTGACAACTTCAAGACCAGTCACTGTTAATTTGCCAACACCCATGTGTCCTGCCATTTTTTTACCTTTAAAAACACGACCCGGAGTGGTAGTTTGACCAATGGAACCTGGAGCCCTGTGTCGATCAGATTGGCCGTGAGTTTTTGGCCCGCCGGCAAAACCCCATCTTTTAACTACTCCTGTAAATCCCTTACCGAGAGTTATACCGGTTACTTTAACCAAATCGCCGAGCTCAAAAACGGAGACAGTCATTTTGTCTCCGATTTTGATTTCTTGCTTTTCATTATCAATTTTTACTTCCTTAATAAACCTTGGAGCATAGCCGACATTTTTAACATAGGCATTTTCGGTTTTTTTAAATTTCTTTTTTCGGCCAAAACCCAGTTGAATACGGCCATCCTTGATTGCCAAAACGACATTGGGCTCTGCCACGATATTTGTAACCGGAATTCGCCGGCCATGTTGATCAAATTGAGCTGTCATTCCTTTTTTTAAGCCCAATATCGTATTTATCATCCTAATTTTTCCTAATTATTACTCCTAATAAATCCTAATATTCGAGTTAATTTGGATTAACTTGATTCGGATCAATTCGGATTCAAGCAGCAAAAAAGCAGGACTCCTTAGATGTCTTCAGGTGTCCCACCGATTAACAATGTCAAATGTCAATTGTCAATTGTTAATGGTTAATTGTTTATTTAGTTTTTGTCAAATACCTCCTGATTGACGAATTTATCCGAATGAAATTACTCCGAATGAATCCGAATGTTAGGATAAATTCGGACTAATCAAATTAGGATACATTCGTATCTACATTTTAATTTCAATATCTACTCCAGCCGGTAGGTCTAAATGAGTTAGCGAATCAATTGTCTTATTCGTTGGCTCGATAATATCAACTAAGCGCTTGTGAATACGCATCTCAAACTGCTCACGGGCGTCTTTATCAGTGTGCGGGCTGGTCAAAACCGTGAATCTTTGGATTTTGGTTGGCAAGGGAATTGGCCCGGAAATTTTGGCTCCGGTTGATAAAGCCGTGTTTATAATATCACGACAAGCCGCGTCCATTACCCGCGCATCGTAAGCTTTTAATTTAACCCGAATTCTTCCCTTTGGCATGGTTATTTTGTTTTAAAGTGCTAATTTTAGCTCTGTACTTCTTAGATCCCCAAATCAGCTTTCGCTCTCGAAGCCGCCTGATCGATTGCATCAATAATTCCTTGTCTTTGGACTCCAGCTTGTCTTAGTTTGACTAAAACTTCATTGCTTGTAGACATACCGTATCCCGAAATATTAGCGACATCTTTAAAAAGTGGACGGAAAACTATTGGTTCTCCATCGGCAATATGTGCTACACCCTTTTCTCTTTTATCCCGATTCCCAACGATGTTCAACATATAATGTCTTGAATTGTGAATAATCCAGCTCTCAATTGCATGCATTTCCTGTTCTGTTACCTCAACCTCTGGCATTCGTAACACCTCCTTCGGACAGAAAGTTTACAATAGAAGTGAGAAGTAAGGGGTTGGAATCTAGATATCGAAGTGAGATTCGAGTTGATTTGAAAGTTGGCTATAATCGATTTTTCTCACTTCAAAAATCAAGCTTCGCATTTCTAACTTCACACTTCAGATCTTGCGATCGTCAATTGTATATCAGCAGGTCGCCTTGCGAGACTAAAGTCCTCGCAATGGCGCTCCTCTGATATATCAGACTCAGCTGAGCTGAGATATGATATCAAAAAAAAGACCCCTGCGGCAAATGCCTAGGGGTCGATTCCTGCATTAGGCAAGAATCTTGGCAACCACGCCGGCGCCAACCGTGTGGCCGCCCTCGCGAATTGCAAATCTTAAGCCTTCTTCTAGGGCAACCGGTGCAATAAGTTTGACTTTCATTTTGATGTTGTCGCCGGGCATGACCATTTCCGTGCCTTCAGGCAAAGTGGCCTCGCCGGTGACATCGGTAGTTCTGATGTAAAATTGAGGCCTGTAACCTGTAAAAAATGGCGTATGACGGCCACCTTCCTCTTTGGCTAAAATGTAGACCTCGGCTTCAAATTCGGTATGGGGAGTAGTAGTTCCCGGTTTGGCTAAGACCTGACCGCGCTCAACATCATCTTTTTCGACTCCGCGAAGCAAGACGCCGATATTATCACCGGCCTGACCTTGATCTAGTTGCTTCCTGAACATCTCAACTCCGGTAACGACTGTCTTTTTGGTAGGTTTAATGCCGACGATTTCAATCTCTTCATTAACCTTAACCACGCCACGCTCAACACGACCGGTAACAACAGTTCCCCGACCTTTAATTGAAAAAACATCTTCGATAGGCATGAGGAAAGGTTTGTCGAGGTCGCGAGCAGGTGTAGGAATTTTTTCATCAACTGCGGCCATTAAATCCTCAATTGATTTGACTGCCTCGGCATCGTCTTCCAAAGCTTTAAGGGCAGAACCGCGAATGATGACGGCATTTTTGCCGTCAAACTGGTATTTATCAAGTAACTCTCGAATCTCCAGTTCAACCAGATCCAAAAGTTCTTTGTCAGAAACCATATCGACCTTATTTAAATAGACAACAATGGCCGGGACATTAACTTGCCTTGCCAAAAGTACATGTTCGCGGGTTTGAGGCATAGGGCCGTCAGGCGCAGAGACCACCAAAATTGCGCCGTCCATCTGGGCAGCACCGGTAATCATGTTCTTGATATAGTCTGCATGGCCTGGAGCGTCAATATGGGCATAGTGGCGCTTCTCGGTTTCATACTCCACATGAGTAATATTGATGGTTATGCCGCGCTGTTTTTCCTCCGGAGCGTTATCAATTTGATCGAAAGTTTTTTCTTGAGCCAAACCTTTTTTGGCCAAGACTTTGGTGATAGCCGAAGTTAGCGTGGTCTTACCATGGTCTACGTGACCAATGGTGCCGATATTAACATGCGGTTTAGTTCTTTCAAATTTTTCTGCCATGCCGTCAAATCCAAATTTCTTCGAAATTTGGGTAATTTTGATTGCAATAAAACATCAGTCAGTTAGACTGATTGTAATGCCTAGTTTATACTATTTTGGCAGGCTAATGCAAGAGGTGAATTTAAGAGTATCAAAGGTTTTAAAAGTACCGCGGGTATCACGAGCTTAAAACTTAAAAAGCTTGTGGTACTCTTGATACTCTGACCACTCGTGGTACACCTATAATTTGCTAGCTTTCTTTACTCTCCCCTTTCGCTTTCGCCACTATTTTATCTGCAATATTTTGGGGGACTTCTTCGTAGTGAGAAGGTTCCATATAGACAGAACCTCTGCCTTGAGTCATAGAACGTAAAGTTGTCACATATCCGGACATTTCCGAAAGTGGTACCAAAGCAGTAATGATGACACTTTTGCCGTGGTGTTCGCTTGAAAGAATTTGAGCCCGTTTTGCCGATAAATCGCCAATAACATCTCCCATGAACTGTTCAGGAATGGTTACTTCAACTTTCATAATCGGCTCAAGAAGAGTAAGGCCTGCTTTTTTGGCGGCCGCTTCGAGCGCCAAGCTTCCTGCGATTTTAAAGGCAATATCCGAAGAATCGACATCGTGATAAGTTCCGTCATAAACAGCAACTTTCATATCAACCATCGGAAAACCCGCTAAAACACCCATATCCATTTTTTCGCGAACGCCCTTCTCAACAGACGGTATAAATTCTTGTGGAATCGCCCCGCCTTTGATTTCGGATTTAAATTCGTAGCCTTCGCCGCGGGGTTTAGGTTCGACCCGCAGGAAACAATGGCCGTACTGACCCCTGCCTCCGGATTGCCTAATGTATTTACCTTCACCTGTTGCTTGCCCTGCGATGGTTTCTTTATAGGCAACTTGAGGTCTGCCGACTTTGGCGTCAACCGCAAATTCGCGCTTCATACGATCAACCAAAATTTCTAAGTGAAGTTCGCCCATACCGGAAATAATCGTTTGACCGGTTTCAAAATCGCTTTTAATTTTAAAAGTAGGATCTTCCTCACTAAGCCTGCCTAAGGCGTAACCTAGTTTTTCTTGATCCGCTTTGGTATTAGGTTCGATGGCCATGGAAATAACCGGTTCGGGAAAGGATATAGTTTCTAAGATTATCGGAGCGGCCTCATTGCAAAGAGTATCGCCTGTGGCCGTGTTTTTGAGTCCGACAATAGCAATAATTTCTCCGGCATAGCTTTCAGCAATTTCTTCCCTGGTATTGGCATGCATCAAAAGAATTCGGCCAATTCTTTCACGATCGTGTCTAGTGGCGTTTAAAACCGAAGTCCCGGATTTTAAAGTACCGGAATAAATTCGCACATAAGTAAGTTTGCCGACATGCGGATCAATTTGGATTTTGAAAGCCAAACCGCAGAAAGGAGCATCTATAGTTTGCTTACGAACTTCCTTTCCGCCGGTTTTCGGATTAATTCCTTGAATCTCGACAATATCTGGAGGTGATGGTAAATAATCAACAACTGCATCAAGAAGCGGCTGGACTCCTTTATTGCGAAGACTGGAACCTGCCAAAACCGGGACGATTTTATAGGTAATAACGGCTTTCCTCAAAGCTTTCTTAAGCTCGTCGGTCTCAATTTGCTCGCCTTTTAAATATTTTTCGAGTAAAGTATCGTCATTTTCGGCAATCTTTTCCACAAGCTCGTGCCGATATTTTTCAACATTGGCCTTTTCCTCTTCTGGAATGGGAATTTCTTCAAATTTCATACCAGTTTCGTCTTTCCAGACGTAGGCTTTTTGAGTCAAAAGGTCAATGATTCCCTGAAATTCATTTTCGCGGCCTAATGGCAAATTATATGGGCAGGCCGGAGCCCCAAGGCGCTCACGGATTGATTTAAGAGTGGCAAAATAGTCTGCCCCCATTTTATCCATTTTGTTGATAAAGCAAATTCGGGGTACTTTGTATTTGTCGGCCTGACGCCAAACTGTTTCCGATTGCGATTGAACGCCTTCCTCGGCGTCTAAAACTGTTACACCACCATCCAAAACGCGAAGTGACCTTTCAACCTCGGCCGTAAAGTCAACGTGACCCGGAGTATCAATGATATTAATCCGAGTTTCAGTACCGGCAAAGGGACCTTCTTTTGGTATCCAGAAGGTGGTAACTGCTGCCGATACAATGGTGATTCCTCTTTCTTTCTCCTGGGCCATCCAATCGGTTACGGTGCTACCTTCATCGATGTTGCCCAGTTTATAAGTCTTGCCTGTATAAAAAAGGATTCGTTCAGTTGTCGTGGTTTTGCCCGCGTCAATATGGGCAATAATACCAATATTGCGTATTCTTTCTAATGGATATAGTCGAGAGTTTTTATCAGGCATGATTAACTCCTTTCGACATCGAGTCTAACAAGCAATATATCAGAGGAGCGCCCTTGGCACGAATTCGAAGAATTGTGCCAAGGCGACCTGCTGATATATTGCGAATTCGGTCAAGCGGATACAGTCTATTTTGTTTCTGTGTCATGGCAGTTTCTGTCTTATTTGGAATTGGAATATTTTTTACCAGCTTTTGAAGTTTGAGGTTCAACGTTAAGCTGGGAAATTGCCGGATGCTCAAGATTTCTGATTTCATTTTTGATTTCGGTAATCATTGCACGAAGTACCGAAACTTCTTCATCCGCAAGCTCCCAGGCAGCATTTTCATTCCAGGCCGAACCGGACTCTTGGTAGGCCTCGCCATATTTGGCCAGCGCCTCTTTGAGCTTGACTTCTTCAAGCTCTTTGAGCCTGTTTTTTAATTGTTTTAATTTTTGAGCTTTAGCTTGCACCATATTCAAATATCCTTAACAAATTTTATTTAAGCAGAAAAATAGCCTTGTTGACAATAATCAAAACTAAGCGCAGATTATAGCACATTGGGTGAATTTGTGGCGAGTAGTCTATTACCAACGAAAGTGGGCAAAAGCCTTTAGAGTACGGAGTGCTATCTGACAACGATCTAGATAGCAAGCGCAGTACTCGCAAGGCAGTTGCAAGTATTTTCGTTACCAACGAAAATGTGCGAAAGCCTTATTTGCCCTCCAATTCTTACCTCTCGCCTTTTCACTATTATCCATAGACGGCTCGAGGAGCAAATTTAGGAGGACTGCACAAAGCGTTCGTTCACCACCTGAAGTGTGCGAACGCTTTGTTTGCCTCAGCCATGCGGTGCATTTCTTCCCTTTTGGCAACTGCCTTTCCAGTGCCTTCGGCAGCATCTAAAATCTCGGCTGTAAGTTTAGAAATCATCAGCGGTTTATTCTTAAGCTTTTCTACTTCACTAGGGGTGCGGCTTCTGGCTGCAACAACCAACCAAGAAATGGCAAGCGACATTCTTCTGACACCTCTAACTTCCATCGGGACCATGTAAGAAGCTCCACCGACTCTTCTTGGCCGAACTTCCATTTTGGGTGTAACATTTTCCAGAGCCTTTTCAAATGTCGCCAGTGGATCTTTATCTTTTTTGGCAATTAATTTAAAAGCTTCATAAATAATTCTTTGCGCCAAAGCTTTCTTACCGGAAATCATCAGTTTATTAACAAGCTTGGCAACTTGAGGACTTTGATAGATTGGATCTGGCGCAATTTGTCTTTTTTCAACCTTACCAGTTCGTGGCACAATAATGCTCCCTTCGGTCGCAAAATTGAAAATTGAAAAGCTTTGCGTTGCTTTCGGCAAGTGAAAATTGAAAATTTACTTTTTCCTTTTTCATTTTTACTTTTTAAATTAGCCTTCTGCTGGTGCTTCGACTTGAGCCTGTGAGACTGCTGCCGCCTGACCAACAGTTGCTGCCGCTTGGGCTCCCGTAACTGCACCCGATATTTTAGTACCGTATAAAGAGCGTCCTTGTTTCCTGCCAACAACACCAGTGGTATCGTATTTACCTCGAATTATGTGGTATTTAACTCCGGGTAAATCCCTAACTCTGCCACCGCGAATTAAAACAACCGAATGCTCGGCCAGTTCATGGCCAATTCCTGGAATATAAGCAGTTACTTCTTGCTTATTGGAAAGACGGACTCTGGCAACTTTTCTAAGCGCCGAATTCGGTTTTTTGGGTGTCATGGTTTTAACAACCACGCAAACACCTCTTTTTTGACCGGAAGGATAATAAACGTACCTATTTTTATGCGTGTTAAAAGCACGGCGAAGCGCCGTTGCTCTTATTCTTTTTGGCTTTGACTTTCGACCTTTTCTTATAAGTTGATTAACTGTCGGCATACTATGCTCCAATTGATCTTCAGATTATATCAGAATTGACCGGTTTACTGAATCCTTGCACGTTCAGGGCTGGTTGGAATCAATCGGCCAATTATATCAGCACTTCGTCTGATATTATCTTTAGACTCATTGTATCTGCGCCCTTTCGGGCGATGTTGGTATGAGTCTTCCGATAATGACGTTTTCTTTAAGACCAAGGAGATTATCCACTTTGCCCTCAATAGCAGCATCGGTCAAGACCCTGGTTGTCTCTTGGAATGAAGCGGCTGAAAGAAAACTCTCGGTATAAAGAGCTGCCCTGGTAATTCCCAGGATGATTACTTGCGCAGTTGCCGGCTCCCCGCCTTCTGCGAGAACCTTAGCGTTTTCTTCCTCAAAACGATTTTTATCAATTAGCTCTCCAGGTAAAAGGACCGTATCGCCGGGCGATTCAATCCTAACTTTGTCACTCATTTTTCGCACAATGGCTTCGAAATGTTTATCATTAATAGTTACTCCCTGGCTTTCATAAACCTCTTGAGCTCCACTGGTGATGTATTTTTGGGCAGCGCGCAGTCCGGAAACTGCCAGAATTTCCTTAACATCCAAATAGCCGCTTGAGAGGGGCATTCCGGCAGTAACTAGCTGACCATTAGAAACAGTTAGTTCCGAAGTTGGCGGGACAAAATACTCACGTTCAACCGGCGGTTTGAGATTGGTACTTTTAATTTTAATCAGAAATCCTTGAGGAGATTCTTCAATTTTAATCTTACCGGTGATGTCTGAAATAGCCGCAGCAAACTTTGGCATCCTGGCTTCAAAAAGTTCCTCTACTCTCGGCAAACCCTGGGTAATGTCCAAACCGACAATACCACCGGTATGAAATGTCCTCATTGTCAACTGAGTGCCAGGCTCACCAATACTTTGGGCGGCAATGACCCCAACCGGTGTTCCAATTGCTACTAAATTTCTGGTAACCAAATCCTTTCCATAACACATAGCACATAAGCCGTATTTAGCTTCACAGGCAAGAACAGACCTGACTAGAATTTCCTCAAAACCGTTTTTTTCTATTTCAGATGCCATTTGCTCATCAATAAGACTACCAGCCTTAACCAAAACTTTTTTAGTCTTTGAAAAAATTATGTCGGCGGCTGTTACTCTACCTACTAGTCTTGCAGTAAATGATGCTAAGCGACGGTCGTTTTTGGAAATAATAATTCCCTCATGAGTTGCGCAGTCTTCCACTCTAATAATTGCATCATGAGCTACATCAACCAATCTCCTGGTTAAATATCCGCTCTCGGCAGTCTTAATAGCCCGATCGGCTAAACCTTTTCTGGCACCTCGGGCAGAAGTAAAGTACTCAAAAACTGAAAGCCCTTCTCTAAAATTTGACTTTACTGGAAGGGGTACAATTTGGCCTGACGGATCGGTTACTAGACCACGAATTGCTGCCAACTGTTTTATTTGTTCGGCAGTAGCCCGAGAACCGCCTGAATCGGAAATAATTTTAATTGAGTTATCCTTTGGCAAGCTCTTCCAAGTTAAATCTGCCAAATTATTGGTAACTGAAAGCCAAACTTCTTGTGAGAGGCGCTTTTGTTCATCTTTGGTAATTAGTCCCTGTCTAAAATTCTTCTCAATAGCCTCAACCTCTTTTTCTGCCTTTTGAAGAATTTGTTTTTTCTCATCGACAATCATACAGTCAAAAACCGATACCGAAAGGCCAGAAAACGTCGCTCCTTCAAAACCAAAACCTTTGAGCCTGTCAATAAGATCAATAACTTCAGCTTCGCTAAGCTGATCAATAGCCACCGAAATTAACCTTTTGATGGTTGAAGCGCTGACTGCTTCATTGATAAAACGAAGGACTTCGGGCAGTTGCATGTTAAATAGAACCCTACCTGCTGTTGTCTCGATGACTTCGCCTGCGGCTTTCATTTTTATCGGCTGCCTAAGCCTGATCTTGCCGGAATTCAAAGCCAAAATGACATCCAGTTCATTTGCGAAGACATTTTGATACTCAGAACTCTGGGCATCCTGAGATGTCAGGTAATATACTCCCAGCGCCATTTCCTTATTGGGTAAGGTTATTGGTGAACCGTCAGCAGGTCGCAGTAAGTTTTTGCCTGCTACCATTAAGTTAGCCGCTTCTTCTTTTGATTTGGCAGAGAGCGGCACATGCACAGCCATTTGGTCACCGTCAAAATCGGCATTAAAACCGGCACAAATACAAGGATGGATTCTAATGGCATCACCTTCTATTAAGATTGGGTAAAATGCCTGAATCCCCAAACGATGAAGAGTCGGCGCTCTATTTAAAAGAATAGGATGGTTTTTGGTAACTTCCTCTAAAATATCCCAGACTTCACCACTTCTGCGCTCAAGATAATGTTTGGCGCTTTTGACATTTGGTGCGTACCCTTTGGCAATGACTTCGCGAAGAACAAAAGGTTTAAACATCTCAAGAGCCATTTCTTTAGGAATACCCGCCTGATTTAAGGTTAATTCCGGTCCAACTACAATTACCGATCTGCCTGAATAGTCGACACGTTTACCCAACAAATTTTGCCTAAATCTTCCCTGTTTACCCCGAAGCATATCGGAAAGAGATCTCAGCTCCTGAGATGCTCTGGTTGATTTAATGCGCTGGGAATCAATAAGAGCATCAACAGCCTCCTGCAACATCCTTTTTTCATTGCGCAAGATTATTTCCGGTGCACCCAATTCAATTAATTTTTTGAGTCGGTTGTTTCTGTTAATAACTCTTCGGTAAAGGTCATTAAGGTCAGAAGTGGCAAATCTGCCCCCAGAAAGCTGGACCATTGGTCTTAAATCCGGCGGTAAAACCGGCAAAATTTTGACTATCATCCAAGTTGGCAAAATACCGGATTTTTTCATGCTTTCGACAACCCGAAGTTTTTTGGTAGCTCTAATGTACTTTTGGCCGGTTGCCCTGAGTATTTCTTCACGCAGCTTTATGGAAAGCTCGGCTAAATCGATTTTTTCAAGAACCTGATATAAAGCTTCAGCCCCCATACCAACTTTGAGGAAACCTTCGGCATTATAATCGGCTAGTTTCAAATACTCTTCCTCCGAAAGAATATCCAGGGGTTTAATCGAAGAAACCATATCGGTAATATTTTTGTAGATTTCCTCAAGCCGCAAGATCTCCACAGCATTCTCATCACGGAGTTTTGCCTGTCTTTGGCGCATCGACAGTCTAGCCTCTTCTATCTTCAAATCCGTTTGCTCTTTAACCTTACCCCCAGTCTTAATTTTCGAAATCTCCTTTTGAGCTTCTTTTTCCTGCTCTTCCAACTTCTTCTTGAGTTCCAACTGCCCTTCTTTGCGTTTCTTTTCAAGCTCTCCATTTAATTTTTTAATGACTTGTTTCTTAACTTCGTCAGCTACTTCAATTGCCAAATATGAAGCAAAATAGACAACCGCATCCAAGCTTCGGGGAGAAAGATCCAAAATTAAACCTAATTTAGAAGGACTTCCTTTGAAAAACCAATTATGGACTACCGGAGCGGCTAGAGTAATATGCCCCATGCGCTCACGTCTTACTCGCGATTGGGTTACTTCGACACCGCATTTGTCACAAATAATCCCCCTGTATCTAATTCGCTTATATTTGCCGCAATAACATTCCCAATCTTTTGTTGGCCCAAAAATTCGTTCATCAAAAAGGCCATCTTTTTCGGGCTTTAAGGTTCGGTAGTTAATTGTCTCCGGTTTAGTAACCTCACCAAAAGACCAGGTTTTGATATCTTCGGAAGAAGACAGTGTTATCTTTAGTGCTTCAAAATCAATTAATTCATTCATCTGGCAGTTCCTCCTACCTCTTCAACTTCCATAGCGCTGTCACTTTTGGCGATTTCCGAACTTTGGGCGATCACTTGCGCTCCAGCAACTTTTGCAAATTCTTGAGCTCGTTTGGTTTCTTCCTCTTCCTGTGGTTTAATTTTGGCTTTCTCAATCGTCTTGGCACCAATTGTGCTAACACTCAGACTTAAGCTATTTAATTCCTTAACTAATACCTTGAATGATTCAGGGATTAGAGCCTGCGGAATCTCCTCCCCTTTAATGATTGCTTCAAAGGCTTTGGCACGACCTACAACATCATCAGATTTAATAGTTAACATTTCTTGCAAAGAGTAAGCAGCCCCATATGCCTCCAGTGCCCAAACTTCCATTTCTCCAAGCCTTTGACCACCCATTTGAGCTTTACCGCCCAGTGGCTGCTGGGTAATTAAGGAGTATGGCCCGGTACTTCTGGCGTGGGTTTTATCTTCAACCATGTGGATCAGTTTCATAATGTAAGTATTGCCAACGACAATCGGTCGATCAAACGGTAAACCTGTCCTGCCGTCATAAAGTGTAATTCGGCCATCTTCAGGTAGATTGGCACGTTTAAGCTCCTCAATAACTTTTTCTTCAGAAACATGCTCAAAAACAGGCATGGCAACCTTGTAACCTAAAGTATGAACAGCCCAACCGAGATGAGTTTCCAAAAGTTGACCTAAATTCATCCTAGAAAGTACCGAGAGGGGACTAATGATAATGTCAATAGGTGTACCATCGGCAAGGTGAGGCATATCGGAAGTCGGCACAATTTTGGAAATAACGCCCTTGTTACCATGACGCCCTGCGAGTTTGTCTCCGACAACCACTTTACGCATTTGGGCAACTTTAACAATGATTTTTGCCAGCGCCCCGTGCTCCAGTTCATCGCCTTTATCGCGAGAGAGAATTTTGACATCGATAACAGTTCCCTTTTCACCATGCGGCACTCGAAGAGAGGTATCCCGGACTTCGCGAGCCTTTTCGCCGAAAATTGTGCGGAGCAGCCTTTCTTCTGCGGTCAGCTCGGTCTCACCTTTTGGTGCTATTTTGCCAACGAGGATATCATTTGGCCTAACTTCGGCACCAACAACCACGATGCCATTTTCGTCCAGTTTGGCCAAATCCTCTTCGGAAACATTGGGGATATCACGGGTTGTTTCTTCCGGTCCAAGTTTGGTCTCAACAACAGTAGTCTCGTATTCTTCAATATGAATTGAGGTCAAAATATCTTCTTTGGAAAGTCGATCGGAAATAACAATTGCATCCTCGTAACCAAGGCCGTCAAAACTCATGTAGGCGATAGTCAAATTTTGACCTAAGGCCAACTCACTCTCATCAGTTGCTGAACCGTCGATAAGCACATCTCCCTTTTTTACTTTTTGCCTCATAACGACCCGTGGCCTTTGAGAATAACAGGTACTTTGGGGAGATCGAGAAAACTTGTTGATAGGGAAAGTAATCTCCCCAGATTTGGCCACGCCTTGCGGTTTTGTTTTCAAAATAACTTTTTTACTGTCAACATAAACTATTTCTCCATCTTGCGGTGCTTTGACAACTCGGCCCATGTTAAAACCGACAATTTCCTCCATGCCGGTTCCGATAATCGGAGCCTTGGGTTTTATCAGCGGTACGGCCTGACACTGCATATGAGTACCCATCAGTGCCCGATTAGCCTCATCATGGGCCAAAAATGGAATTAATGACGCCGATGTTCCCACGACCTGTCTTGGGACAACATCGATAAATTCAACCAAATCCCGGGAGGCGGTCGTAAACTCACCTTTATAGCGAACCGGGATGCTCTCTTCCCAAAAATAGCCCTTGGAGTCTATTGGTACTTGGGCATGGGTGATATGATAATTTTCCTCATCATCGGCGGCCATGTAAATAATCTCATCAGTCACCTTCGCTTTGCCATTTTTATCCTTGACAACCCTGCGGTACGGCGCTTCCAAAAATCCATATTCATTAACCCGACAATAAAGAGCCATATAGGTAACAAGTCCGATATTCGGGCCCTCTGGTGAACGAATCGGACAAATTCTTGAATATTGAGAATGATTAATATCGCGAATCGAAAAAGCGGCGCGTTCTCTGGCAATGCCACCTGTACCCATTACTGTCAAGCGTCTTAAATTATCCACTTCCGAAAGAGGGTTTGTCTGATCCAAAATTGTTGAAAGCTGACTAGATCGAAAAAACTCATTGATTGCCGAAATTATTGGTCTGGCATTAATCAATGATGCTGGAGAAGGGACAGTATCGGTAGGTGTTAGGCTCATTCTTTCCTTAATTACCCTCTCAAGTCTTAAAATTCCGACCCTAAAGGCGTTTTGAGCAACTAGCTCACCAACACGTCGGACTCTTCTGTTACCGAGATGATCAATATCATCAACTCGGCCACGACCTGCCATTAATTCGAAAAGATAAACAATGGCAGCAACAAAATCTGAGGGGGTCAGGATTTGACTGTCTTTATCCTGGTGAGCCTCGATTGTCAAGTGATCTTTGATATATTTTAGGCGCTTCTCAATCTTATACCTACCAACCTTTCCTAAAGAGTAACGGCGCGGGTTAAAAAACATGTTTTCTAACAAAGACTTAGCATTATCCAAAATTACGTGATCGCCCGGGCGCATTCTTCTGTAAATCTCCAACAATGCTTCCTCTTGTAAGGTTGTGGTATCTTTGGCAAAAGTATTGTTAAGAAGCTTTTTTGCCTGTTCGTCTTTTACGAAGCTAAACAGCTTGATGATTGATTGACTTTCGGAAAAACCGATTGCCCTCAAAAAGGTAGTTACCGGGAATTTTCGGCGTCTGTCAATTTTGACTGTAATTAGATCGTTTTTAGTAATGGCAAATTCCAGCCAAGAACCATGAAGCGGTCTGATCTCGCAGCTATAAAGCATTTTCCCACTTTGGGGGTCGATTTCGCCGGAATAATAAACTCCGGGAGCTCTTACCAGTTGGGTAACAACCGCCCTTTCAATACCGTTAATAACAAAAGAACCTTTCTCAAGCATTACCGGCAGATCACACAAAAAAACCTCTTGAGAATTTTTGCCTCCCGTTTGCTTATTAACAACTTGGGCCTCAAGTTTAAGAGGGAGATCATAGGTCACGCCTTTTTCAATGGCTTCTTGCGGGCCATATTTGGATTTGCCAAAGCTGTAGTTGCCAAATGTTAAAGTAAAGTTTTTGCCGGTAAAGTCCTCGATTGGCGAAACTTCATTCAAGATTTCGCGGATTCCCTTATCTAAAAACTCACTAAAGGATTCTCTCTGAACTTGAATCAAGTCCAGAGAGGGCAAATTGATATTGGAAGGTTGTCCCCAGGAGATTCTTTTTGTCACTAGTTTATATAATTGGTTTAAAACTTGTGCAGTTTATCCCAAATAATTGACTTCTCTATACTGGCTTTGGGTTAAACTAGCAAATCTTTTGGGAGGATCACCTAAGACCAAAAGAGGTCTTTTAAATCTAGTTGTAGGAATGATCCACAGGTTTTCTCACGACAAAAAATAAGAAGGTACAAAAAATACCCCTTATTCAAGGATTGTCTAGTTTGATTTTATACCACCTGACAAGTGTTTTGTCAAATTACAGAATTTGAGCGACGAGGTCGGACTTGGTTTACTCTATACGAAGAATCTCTCATCGTGAAATTCTAGAACTTTTAGGTAAAAAGTGTCAATTTCAGCCATATCAAAAAAGCCCACATATAAGGCTTTAGTAAAAAATATACCAATTAGTATATTTTTAAAAACTATGAGTTTTTCTTTTGCATGTAGCAATCTCGACAGTAAACCGGCCTGTCACCCGAAGGCTTAAAAGGAACTTGTGTATCTCTTCCGCAATTGCTGCACTTTACGTTGTAAAGCTGGCGGCCTTGTTGGTCAACTTCTGCAGGTGTTGCATCGCCTGATGCTGCTTCCTCTTTCGGTTTGTCAGCTTCTGGTTCCTCCGCTTCTGGCTCTTGGGTACCCGCTTCTTCTGCCGGTTTTTCGTCGGCTTCTTCCTCTACTTCAGCTTTTGTCTCTTCGGCTGCTTCTTCTGCAACTTCATCTGTTTTTGATTTATCATCATCGCTCATATTAAATCACCTCCTTTAGATATATTTTACCTTAGTTTGGACATTTAAGCACGAACATATATGAGATTCAAAGGAAGAATTTGAGAATGGAGGAATAATCCCGATGTGCAAATTCAGTACACCTCGGAAGTGGATGTAGTGCTTTTGGGCCACTAGAAAAGATACGGACTTTGCCGCAACGAAAACGCATTTTGGTTTGCACTCTTTTGCATAAAATGCCTACTTTTTAAAAAAGCTTACCAACTTCTTGGTTTGTCGTATCTTCTGTCGCCGCCTGAACTGTCTTTCTTCTCTTGAGGGCGTGCCTCGTTAACGACCATTTTTCGACCATCCAATTCAAAATTGTTGAATTTTTTAATCGCTTCATCGGCTTCTGCATCTGTGGTTAATTCCACAAAAGCAAAACCTTTGCTTTGGCCAGAAAATTTGTCTGTAATTAAATTTAGGCTGGTAATTTTTCCTACCTGAGAAAAAAGTTCCTCTAATTGTGCGCTTGTCGCACTGTAGGTAAGATTTCCAACGAATAATCTTTTTGCCATATATCTACCTCCTTTCTTGGGTATTTAAATAAGATTTGAATTTAGAAGTTTAAAGATATGGAGAAAAATTAATTTCTTGAAGTATCGAAAACTTTTAAAACGCTTCTGATTTAAACTGACGTATATATTAACACTCTTTCTTTGCAAAAGCAACTATAGGACTCTCCCCCTTTAATCAACTTCGTTCAGGACGGGGAAGAATTTGAGAATGGAGGAATAATCCCGATGTGCAAACCCAGTACACCTCGGAAGTGGATGTGACAACAAACCTTCTGTGATAAGGAACTGGTTGACAACATGTTGTACAACATATTATACTTATAACATGCTAAAAACATATCTTTATATTCCGGAACAATTAGAAAAAAGAATAAAGCTTACCGCTGAAACTCAAAAAAAGAGTAAGGCAGAAATAATAAGACAAGCTTTGGAAAAAGGCATTTCTGCTGTGGCTCAACAAGGAACTGTTTCTGCCCGTGCATTGCTCAAAATTGCCGAAGTTGGAGAAAAGTATAAGCCCAAAGGCCCCAGGGATTTATCTGCAAATTTAGATAAATACCTTTGGGGAATAAATAAAAACAGCAATGAGTAATTCGCCAGTGGTAATTGTTGATGCAGATGCTATTGTAGCCCAAGCTTATCCCAATGATTCTAACCACGGGCGTGCTGTTAGCATTTCAGATAAACTTAATAATCTAGGCGCTCAGGTTATTTATCCGGCAACTGCGGTTTTAGAGGCTACAACTGTGCTACAAGGAAGACTTAATAGCGGTGCAACTGCTTACGGCACAGCTGCTGTTTTTGCTGATCCAAACGTTAATGTTGCAGAAGTAAATCAAAATACTTTAACAAATGCGATAAACTATTTCAGGCCGACAACAGGTAAGAAAAATACCTTGTTCGACTGTGTAGTTATGGCCGTTGCAGACGAATATGAAGCAGATGCGATCTTTAGTTTTGATAAGGTCTATAAATCAAAAGGCTATAAATTGGCATCGGATTTGTAATATTAGTTGATAAATCAAATAATATTTACCAATTCAGAATTTTCCACGATTGCAATTTCCCTGGGACGTTTGACGTTCTTCCCTTCGGCAAAACTCAGGGCAAGCCGGTGGGAGACCATAGAGTTTACCTGTGGTGCCTACCCGCCTTTGGAGGGAGTAAATTTATAGTGAGCCGATTCGACCCTGAGCTCACGGTCGAAGGGCTTGTCGAATCTATCGAATCATAAACTGATTGTCAATCTGTTTTTCTAATTATACTATGTTTTGTTTGGCCTGCTGTAACAATACTTCCGAGGACCGTCCCCAATATCACCACAAACGTTGACGGGGGTAGGATCAATTCCGGATTTCCTAAACCTGTCGAGATTCTGATTCAGTAACTGCAAATTATCATTTAAGAGAATGATTACGATTTTATAACCAAAATCCAACAATTTTGCAGTCAAGGCAATCATCATTTCGGTTTTTCCGCTCTGTGGTTCTCCGTAAATCACAAAAGATTTGAAATGGCCAGTGAAATTCTGCGCGGCCTGTTCAACTGTTTTCTCTATATGCTGAGTATCGATACCTATAGAATTTAAGAAGCTGATCCGTCTGGTATATCTTTGACTTTCTGTATTTAAGTTTTTAAATTTGTTAATATCAAAATTTGTCATAACATTAATATTTATAAACCAAACTCTTTTCAACTTCTGGATAACGTTTGTCGATTTCTTTTACCTTTTCTTAAAAGAGGGACAAGTGTAATTGATAACATCCATAAAAACATTACCGATTGGCCACAATTTGAGCTCGCAGTCACCGCCTTTAATAAAGTGCTCGCAGCCATAACAAAGGGGTGGTCTTTGTTTTTGCTCTGGTATTGCTTTCATATATGTCATCAAAATCTTTGCGTTTTTTCTTATAAGCACTTTCATCAAAGCTAAATTTCTTGATAATATCGAAATTTTTTCTCTGGCAATAACTTTCAAGTCTGGATAACTGGGCAGGTAAGGAATTTTCTGCTTCTCTTTGTTCTTCGGTGCTAACCCTTGCAATAATTATCGCTTTCATTTAAGTACTTCCCAGTTGTTTAAAATATAATTCATGCTTTTGGCAATTTCCATCGATTCAGCGATTTTCCAATTAACTTTTTTGTCGAGCAAGAATAGTTCACTTTCGAGGCTATCCATAATCTTCTCTTTATTCATTCTAGTTGACATAATATTCTTTAACTTCTGAATAAAGTTTATTCTTCCACAATTGCAATTTCCCTGGGACGTTTGACGTCCTTCCCTTCACTTCGATAAACTCAGTGTAAACTAAGCTCAGGGCAAGCCCGCATGAGGCCGTTGCATTGTAGAATATATCCCATTAACTTATGTTTTCAGATTAAATTTTAATTTTTTTAGTTTTGATAAAAATTCCTAAATTTTTTAGCATTTCATTCATATCTTCGATATATTCTTTAACGGTTTGGCTTTCAGGATCTTCAGATTTTGCATATTCACAAACTAATGTTTCGCATGTATAAAGATGAAGTTGATTTCTTCGTAACTTGTAAATTGGAAATCTTGTATTTATAAAAATAACTTTTTCTCCATTTTCCTCACCAATTTGATATCTGTCAGTTTCTGGCAATGGTTTAGGGATAGGCCTAAGATATCCACCAGTACGTTTCCTGGCACCTATTTTATCTAAAGGTGGAGGAGTTGCAGGATTGTATTGGCTTTTTTCAATAATTTTCATTTCTTCTTGCTCAGTATCATTTCTATTTTCTTTTCTAGGAGTGGGTGGTTTTTGTCCAATATCAATTGGTAACCCAGGTAATGTTCCTTCTTTCTGTTGATATAATAAATATTTCAAAAACTCCTTCCATGTATTACCTGCATCTTCAACTGCTTTTATTTCTTTTTCAGAAGGAAGATCTCTTTCTGGGGTATCCAGAAGGCTTTGGATATAAGGTTCAAGGAGAATTTGCATCTCATGTTTAATTTTTTTCCAGCTTTCAGAATCCCTGTCAAAATCTGTTTTGTTCATTAACAGTGGAATTTCGAAATCTATGTATAATTCTCCAATCAAACTATCAAGTGATTCTTTGTAAGTAGGACCTTTTTGCCCAAAAAATTCTTTATCAGAAATTAGTCTACCGTATTCGTAACAACGCACCCCTCCACGTATACTACTGCCGGCTTCAAGGATTGATAACCATCCATAGATATTATTTTTTCCATTAACTTTAAAAGAGATTTTATCCTCAGGCCAATACAAGGGGATAGGAAATGGCATAAGTCTTTTCCCATTTACTATAATTCGTACTTCCTCAGATTGAATTAATGGACGGTAAACATTGCTTAGTTCTATTGCCAGTTCCTTTTTATGAATCTTTTTCTTAAGATTCCAAATGTCGATTTGTACTACTCCATCCTCAATGAGCCTCGCTGGAATGACTAGGGGTATATAACGTTTCATTCCTCCACTTCTGTCATCCCAATTTTTTTCTTCAATAATATATTCATTTTTATCGCCAGCTTTTGTGGTTGAAATTTTCCAAGATTTTCCCAAATAGCCCATCGCAGCTTTGCCCCCTTGACCATACCTACCTAATTTGCCCCTTTTTTTACTTTGCCCCCAAATGAAAAATACTTCTAACTCCCGTGGTCCCATTCCCTTTCCGCCCTTATTTATAATAGTGATTTTGTTTCCATGGACTTCAACAGTAATGACAAATAGTTTGCCGGGTATTCTATCGTCGATGGCATTGTCGATAAGTTCTAAAATCGCAGAATTTGCATCTTTAAAGTTTTTATAAAGAGCCGAAATTAAACGTGGACTGAATTGTTCACGAAATTCCAACTTTCGACTACTTTTAGGAGTTTGCTGACTTAAAACATTTAACATCATAGCTTAAACTCCTTTTTCTTTTTGCCGGAAAATAAAGCTTTAATCATTCTAAGTTGTGCGTCAATCGCAGCGAAAATTTTACTAAGTTCTTCTTCAGTATATTCATAATTGGTTTTGCTCGAGAGATTACCTAGGAGGCGAAGTTTTTCCAGAACAGCATTTGTCCGAAGCGTGGCTAATCTCTTAAATCTCTCGTGTCTAGATTCTTCCATGTTATACAAAAGTCTATTATATTATAAATGTGCTCTTTATGTAACATATTGTGTTTTGAAAGTCAATATCCCAATTACTTATGAGGAGGATATAATTGGATGGGTTGCGTTAAATACTTCTCAACTTCCGGATAAAGTTTGTCCTTTCACAATTGCAATTTCTTCAGATGTGAGACCCTAGAATTTATTAAGAGCAACCTGAACCTTTCTGTGTAGACATTTCATATATACTGAAGTATTCTAAAAGTAGAAGGAGAAAACCTTTTGGGCTATTGACAATTTCGGGTTTTATTCGTATTATTTAGCCAATGCCCTACCCGAAATTAAACAGTCTCCAAATAAAATCTTTATTCGATAGCCCAAATTCAAAAATGAAGTCACAATTTACATTCATTGATCTCTTTGCGGGAATTGGAGGTATTAGAATCCCATTTGAAGACCTCGGTGGCGAATGTGTTTTCTCTTCTGAATGGGATCGTCCTTGTCAGATTACATATCAAGCCAATTTTAAAGAAATACCTTGTGGTGATATTACAAAAATAAAACCTGAGCAAATTCCTTTTTTTGATATTCTTTTAGCAGGTTTCCCTTGCCAGCCTTTTTCACAGGCAGGCACTAAAAAAGGCTTCGGGGACACCCGAGGAACTTTGTTTTTCGATATTTCAAAAATAGTAGACTATCATAAGCCTAAGGTTGTTTTTTTGGAAAATGTAAAGAGACTTCGTACACACGACAACGGCAATACGCTAAGAGTAATTAATAAAACTCTAACCCAGCTTGGTTACAATGTCTATCATAAGGTTTTGAATGCAAAGGATTTTGGTTTACCTCAAAATAGGGAAAGAATTTATATAGTGGCATTTCTTGGTAAAGCTGGCTTTTCTTTCCCTAACCCATCAAGAGAAAAAACAAAAGTAGGCGATATTCTTGAAAAAAAATTTGATCCAAAATATACAATATCTGACAAACTTTGGTCTGGTCATAAAAGAAGAAAAATTGAGCACAGATTAAAAGGAAATGGATTCGGTTATGGACTATTCAGCGAAAAATCTTCATACACGAACACAATATCCGCCAGATACTATAAGGACGGGTCGGAAATTTTAATTGAGCAAAAAGGAAAAAATCCTAGAAAATTAACACCCCGTGAAGCAGCACGTCTTCAAGGATTCCCCGACTCTTTTATGATTCCAGTTAGTGATCTACAAGCATATAAACAATTCGGAAACAGTGTGTCGGTTCCGGTTATCAGAGAACTAGCTAAAAATGTTTTAATTTCAATGAAAACTCAAAAAGTTTCAACGAGAGAAAATAAACCTTTAAAAATCACTGACATATTGGCTGAACACGGATACTCAAATTTAACCTTAGGCTGATTCTCCCCTAGAAAACTTATATTCGGGTGAATATAATCTTTAGCATGGATGTGTTAACACCGCAGCAAAGAAGCTTTAACATGTCGAGAATTCTCTCTAGAGACACAAGTCCGGAGATTCAACTTCGAAAATTACTGTTCATCAACAACATAAGGGGTTATAGACTTAATTACAAACTGACTGGAAAGCCTGATGTAGTTTTTACAAGAAAAAAAGTAGCCATTTTTATTGATGGGTGTTTTTGGCATAAATGTAAGCACCATTTTGTAGCACCAAAAACTAATAAGAATTTTTGGCTCCCTAAAATTAGGCGTAATTTAATAAGGGACAGAGAAGTGAATAGAAGTCTAAAAAAAGAAGGGTGGAGTGTTCTAAGGATTTGGGAACACGAATTTAATGTTAGTAAAAATGTTCAGCCGGCAAAAAAAATAATGTATCAGTTACAGAAGTTCTTTTAAGCTCTTAAAAGCCCCAACCGGACAAGTAATCGTCCCAACATTCCCTCCACCTCCACTTTCCGATAACCAAGAAGCTGATTCGGAAAAGTCATTTAGACTTATGCATCTCCAATCAACAAAATTTCTATCCGTTTGGTTATCAACCTCCCTTATCACATAAAACGTCTCAAGTCCGCTAACATTTTTAATATATAAGTACCAAGGCAACCTTCTAGAATCCCACCCAAAGTACTTATCCCCTTCATTCCCTCCAGCATCTTTTTCCTTTGATTCTAGTAGTAAATAGTTTTCATCTTTTTTCAAAATTCCATCGAAGTCAATCATACCTTTTCGATATTCCCTTAAAATAACATCGAGAAAAAAACGATTCGAATATACAGATTCTACTGAGTCTATAGCATATTTTGAAAGATAAGAAAGTTTATTTTCTTTTTGTCGTCCAAAGCTCAAACTATTTTTCTTTTCAAAATTATCGACGATTTTTTCAATGCGGGATTTTTCAAACTTACCATTCTTAAACCCATAGACTGTAAAATTTGGTTGGGGAATTTTGATATTGACTATTTTTCCATCAATTCTCGCATTAAAGTTGCAGTCCTTCCAGTGTTTAGAACTAGAATAAGTGATAAAAAATAGTTGAGAAACGATAGGTATTTTGGAAATATTTTTATAAAATTCTATATAATTTTCTTTCTCATCTTTTGTAATCGTGATATATAAAAGACGATGCTTAAGATTTTCTCTTGGCATAAATATAAATTGTCCCCCATCAAGCAAAGTTTTTTTCTTTTTTATAAAAAAATCTCTAAGCTCCAATTCACTTCTAAAACCCAGCATACGCGCCAAGTAAAACCTGTTATTCGCTATTGTGACTGTCAGAATTGTGTACAAACCAATGATGAGCTGTTTCATGTTTAGGAGCTTAATTTTACTCTTTTTTGAGTTTTTGTCATTTGTGTTTTATTAGTTCTTCAATATCTTCTTCTTTATAACGCCTGTCACCGCGCTTGCTGATTATAATTGCTTTTAATTTCCAATCCACTTACCTCTTGACCAGAAGTTTATCGTAAATTATAATATTGCTACTAAACATGAAGGGCATCCTAGATGGGTTCCCTTCTTTTTTGTTCATTTTTCGTACTTCAGCCTTTCTCTCAAATAATTAAAATCCATAAATCTTTCGGCAGCCAGCTGTTTTATTTCCTTAGCCGTCCTTTCCGATCGTGCCAGTATATGAATTTTTCTTCCTTTACTCATAAGATATTTAATTACCACAGCAAAGTCGCCGTCACCCGAGAGAATTACTGCTTGGGAATATTGTTCCATGTAGCGCATGAGATCAAAAGTCATATCAACGTCACAATTTGCTTTTTTAATCGGTTTTTCATTTTCCCAATAAATTTTTGTTGGTTTTAACCTCATCATGTATCCAAACTTTTCTAACTTTCGATAAAATTTGATTCTTTGGATATGCTTTTGACTAATTAAAAGTTTGGCTTCTGAGAGTTTTGTTGAGAGCTTTTTATTATGAAATGAGAGGAGTTTATATAAATCTATTGGTTTGGAATCGATTATTGAATAAGGAAATCCGTTGAGCTCAACTCCAGCATAGTAAAATGCCTTTTTAACTTTAAATTTTTCCTTTAAATAGATCAAGAGTTTTTTATAATCGATGCTCCACCCTAAACTTTTTTCTCCGCCATAAAATAAATTGGCTGCATCTATAAATGCATAGCAGACAAATTTTGCTGGTTTGGTATTTTTCTCCATCTTTTTATTTGTTGCGTTTATCATAAGCCGCTTTTTAAATTTTTATAAACTTCTCAATATCTTCTTCTCTATATCTTCTATCACCGCGCTTGCCCATTCGAGTCTGAGACCTTCGGTCTTGACCTCAGGATCATTAAACCAAGCTGATGGATTCGGCAGTTCGACAAAGCCTCACCGTCTTCGACCAAACTCACCATTTAGTCTTCTACGCCGACTAATTGTACTTCCGTTGAGATTTTATGTACAACAGTCAGGGAATGGATGAATCCCGGAATTTTTTGACAAAAAAGGTTTAAAATGTATCTAGTAACTTAGAGGAAATAGCTATTTAAAATGAAACTCAAACTCTTTACCGGTTGCTTCGGCTATCCTGTTTAAGGTTTCAATTGTTATATTTTGCTCTCCGCTCTCAATTCGAGTAATATATTCTCGTTTTACTTTCATCTTACGAGCCAGTTCATTTTGGGAGATTCTAAGCTGCTTTCTTAATTTTTTCAGCTCCATTGCAGCTTTTAAATATCTAGCTCGCTTCAAGATTTCCTGCTGGCGTTTCTTAGAATAGCTGGCAAACAGATCAGTATAGTCAACTAATTCTCCTCTTTTGACAGCTTGTTTAATTTTACGATTCATACTGTTTTAATCTCCTTATCTAAGAAAATATTCTTTTTCATATGGTAACTTATAAGTTACTTAATGTCAAGCTGTCATATTCAACAGACCAATTGTACTTCCGTTTGTGGTTACTCTACAACTACTTGGTAATTAACTTTGGGACGGATTCGGGGGGGAAAAAAATTAGGCTTGGACAGATCTTATGTAAGTTGTAGGAACAATTTTTATCTCTAATTTAGATTTTAGAGCTTTAGTAACCTTTTCCAAGGTCTTGAATGTATAACCTGTATAATCTGCAGATTCGATTCTGGCTATATTAGATTGTTTTGTTCCAACGAGTCTTGCTAACTGTGCTTGAGTAAGCCCTGCTTTTTTTCTAAGATCATAAATTTGAAATGCAATATCCCAGGCTTGGCCTGCCCTTTCAAACTCTTCTTTTAAAGAAGGATCTTTTTTAAGAAGTTTTTCTGTTAATCTGTCCAAATCATCCTTTTTTCTTTTCATGAATCTTTCCTTGCTATTAATTCTTTGAGTCTTTTCCTGGCAATTTCCAGTTCACTTTTGGACGTTTTTTGTTGTTTTTTAATAAAAACGTGCAATAAAATAATTATTTGTCCTTTAGTAAAAGTATACAGAATTCTTAATATGTCATTATTTGATCTTACTCTTAGTTCCCATAATCCTTGCTCTATGTACTTGGATAAAGGTTCTCTGTGATAAGCTCTATTTCTTAACTTCTCGATCCCTTCCCGAGCTTTGGCCAATAGTAATCTATTGCTGCTGGCAAGTTTTAGAAAAAATTCTTCAATAGGACTTTTGCCAAAACTGTCTTTGTAAAAGACTATTTTAAAATCCATTAAATTATATCAAATTTGATATTAAGTGTCAATTTTACAATTCAAACTAATTTTAGAGAAAATCTTGGATGTTTTTGTTGTGTTCTTCAACTGTCTTGGCATAGTGGATTTGGCCCTTTGAATCATGAAGATAGTAAAAGTAGTCTGTTTGGGCAGGACTAGCTGCAGATCTAATGGACTCAAGACCAGGACTGGCAATGGGTGCCGGTGGCAAACCCGCATTAAGATAAGTATTATAAGATGATTTCACGCTTTTGTAATCAGCTACGGTTACCGTTGGCCACCAAGTATTATTTGCGCTATCATAACCTTTGGCATAAGAAACTGTTGCATCAACTTCCAAAGCCATACCTACGTCGACCCTGTTTAATAAAATTCCGGCAATTGTCGACCTTTCTTCATCGCTTTTGGCCTCTTTTTCAATAAGTGAAGCCAAAATCACAATCTCATCCTCGCTCAGACCTGAGCTTGTCACTAACAAATTCTTAGCAACTTTTTCATCAAAAGTTTGGCGCAGTCTTTCAACGATATCTTTGGCGGCAGCATCTTTGGCAATCAGATAAGTATCCGGGAACATATAACCTTCTTGGGCAAGCTTAATGTATTCTTTCTTGTCAAACTGATATTTGTCATTGGAGGAAACTTTCAGCTTGGACTCAATCAAATCAGCCTGCTGCTCGACACGCATGCCTTCAGGCAAAGTAACCCACACATCTATTGCGCCATGAGTTAGCTCCTGAGCGATCTCACGGGAAGTTTTGTTAGGTGACAAGCGAAAATCACCATATTGGATATTTTTGGCAATTCCCATCTGGGCAACTAAAAGTCTAAAGGCAAGGGCATTTTTGACAAGTCCCGCTTTTTCAAGATTTTTGGCAATTTGGGCAATCGGCTGGCCGGGCTTGATGATGAAAATTTGGAAGGATTCCTGTGTCGATCGGGATTTGAGTAAATAATTGTAGTACTGATTTAAAACGATCGGCGCAAGTATTAAAACGACAAATAAAATGGAAAAGATAAGAAATTTCTTCCTAATCAACTTTGGCCTCCACAAAGGTTGCCCGGTGATACTTACCCGTTCTTTTATCGAAGATAAAAATGCGGCCACAGGAACAAATTACTTTTTGGGTATTGTTGCCTCTTTCAATTTTGCGACTTAGTGCTAAACTTCGGCCACAACCCACACATTTGCCCTGAAGCAAAATCCAGGCCTGAACCGGAGCAAGTATTTTTTTAATCATAAACTGTCAAGGTAGCTTTGTAAAATAATAGAAGCCGCTACTTGATGTTCCTTTTTTGCTCTTTTAATCTTAGGTATTTGCAGTTTTATCATGTAACTTCGGGCTTGTCTAGTAGTCATGGTTTCGTCCCACAAAATAACCTCAATTTCTGGATTGATTCTTTCAAAAATTTTGGCAAATTTTTGAAAATAGGATTTAATTTTGCCTTCGACAAAACCGACAACCAGCTTTTTAACACCTAACTCATCACAAATTTTAGATATTTTAGAAACTGCCTCTTTAATTGTTTGGTGTTTGATGGTTGTGTATGGGGATGCAAAATTACCCTCGGAGATAGCGATGCCAGTGGTCTTTTGCCCAAGATCAATTCCCAAAATCACGAACTAATTGTCGAAGGTTGTAGATCAATTGTCAAATATTGGAAAAATAAATTAATTATTCAATAACCAAGAAATAGATGTCTTGGTATTTGAGGGTTTTGATGTTGCCGGCGGAATCGCCTACTTGCTGATAAGGAATTTTATCCCTGGTAAATATCCCTTCAATAACGGTAACTTCGTTTTGCTGATACTTTCCGCAATCAACGGTGTTTTGATTGATAGTCTTACAGGTAGCAGGTTCATATTTTCCGCCAGAAACGCTTCGATAAAGATCAAGAATTTGGCCACCGCTCGGGGTTATGGATGAACTATCCGGATTGACAAGATGAAGCGTCGGATCACCAATTTCAGGATTACAAGTTTCGGGATCATTGGCGTTGCAAGGCATCAACGAATAATTATGCCGGACATATATTTTGCCTCTGACACTTATTTGCTTTCCAACATAAGCATCTTTGTTACTATTAACTTCTTGGATACTAAGAACACCGGTTACCTTATCAATTATGGATTTGGCAGTAGCAGTCGGACTTGGGACTGGCGTTTGATTTAAAGAGGGAGACTCATGATTTGTTTCTTGAAGGGGTTGAGGCGGCTGTGTGACATTCAGTTTTATTTGGGAATAAACAGCCGCTCCTGCTATCGCCAATCCGACAGCCGCAACTAATACCAAAGGCAGCACAAAACCATTTTTGCTCATGGCTATAGTCTAGCAGAAATTGAAATGGAGTTCGAACCCGCTTTAAAGCAAACCAGTGATGACAACTAATCTCTTTAAATTAGTGCCGGGAGGAACACAGGTCATTAGCGTTAAATTACGGCCGGTTGCCGAAATTGGTAAAAGAACCGAAAGATCGCGGGAATCGACAATTTTAGCGTATTGGACGACAAAACTTAGTTTTTGGCCGGAAATCTCAACATAAACATTATCCCCTATCTCAAGATCCGAAAGTTTGGTAAAAATTGCCCAGTAATTTTTTGGGTCGGCAAATTGAGGCAACACTGAATGGCCGGTGATAAACGAATTGCCGACTTCTCCGGGTAGAGCGCTACCTGGAAAATGAGCCAGGCTTTTGTCAAAACGCAGGCTATCGATCAAAACACGCGCATCCTTAATTTCAAGTTTAGGAACGGTTATAAAAAATTCGGTTGGTCTTGTACCTTCTGGTTTATAAGTCGTCGTGAAGTAAGAAAAGCCATCCGAGTCTTTGGCAACTTGAACTTCGTTTGCCAGAATGGTGCTTGCCGACAGTACTTGGGCTTGGGGAATCGGAAACTTTTCAATCTTTTGGGTCAGTTTTGAAGCAGTGGTTAATTGCCAAGCAAAATAGGGCCAAATGGCAAAACCTATTGAAAATGCGCCAACCGCCGAAATCAATCCGTAAAAAAAACGGTCACGCTTGCTGTGATCTTTGGCAATCTTAGGTAATTTTCGATAAATTGGCGGAGCCTTAATGTAAACGGCTAAACTCACTTAACTTGCCTCAACTGCAAATTTTATCTTTGATTTATTGCGCGGAATCGGATTAAAAAGGGGAATGTTTGGCGAAAATTCGACAATAACATCTGTAACTTCCGGTACCTCCTTAATAATTGCTCTTATCTCTTTAACGCTTTTGCCGGCAATTTTTCCGCGGAGTTCATCCTCATTAAATTTCGGCACAAGCTCTGCCTGAAATCTTCCGGAAAGGCTAAGAGTATCATTCTTTCTTTGAGAATCAATTTTAGTTATTTCAACATTTTCCGGTCTGGCTTCCAGATTTTCGGGAAGATTGGTGATGGACTCTGCCAGCAGCTTTTTCAAATCATTCTCATCATAAACGATTGCCGAGGCTTCAACTTCCATATCCAGATTAACCAGTGAGGCCTCCTCATCGATTTTTTTATCGAATGCTTTTTTAAGAACTTTAACAACAATCGCCTCATCTGCCAATTTTTTGCCGGAAGCTTTTGACATTAGATCTTGTTTGGCTTTGTCCGTTAGCAAGTCAGTCAGTGATTTATTAAGCCTGTCTTGGTCTTCTTGGGAAACCACCGTTACCTGTCTCTCGGCTCCGTCGGTAAGGGCCAAGTCATTGCGCGCCGAATATAAAAGATCATCAAACTGCTGAAAAGTAAAGTCATTACCCGCATCAATATTGCCGTTTGGCCCAACTTCCACTGCTTTGACAGTGACTTTGCTCTGTCCAGGAGTTGAAGCGCTTCGGGAGGCAACTGCTATATCAGCATCAAGCGTAAATTTTAGGCCATCCTTGGAAAGAATCACTGTTTGGGAGGGAAAATCCTTGGGAGAAGTCGTCCAGTTTAAAACAGTCACCTCACCGTGGGCTTTTTCACCCAATTTTTTAGAGCCGGTAGCTACCGCCTTTTGGTTACCGGAGGCCTGAGCCGAGATTTCTTCCGCCGCAATCTGCTGCCTGTCTTGGTCGAATGAACCGCCGCTTGCGGCACTGACATTAAAATTCGATTCCTGGGGCTTGGCATTAACTTTTATGCGTATTTTTGCTTCAGTTAATGTTTGGGCGGCTACAAAACTCCCAATAAGGAAAATGATCAATAAAATAGCGACGGCAATAAGCAAATTTTTAAGGGGTGGCCGTTTTTTTAAAAGGCCGAAAATCTTTGGCAGATAGGCAACAGTTGCCAATTGTTCACCAAAATCCGGTTTTTCGGCAGATTCTGCCTCGGCAGGACTTGCGGCTGTTGAGTCAATTTCAACAGCATATTCTTCCTTCTCAAACGCATGCGGTTTTTTTATTAAATCCTCATCTGGTTTTTGCTCAAGTGGAGGCATCTTACGATCAGACTCTTCATCCCCTTTATCAAGCAAAATATCTTCACCCTCAATGAAGCCGAATTCACCGGAAGCTTCGGCAATGCTCTCTTTTATTTCTTTTTTACCTTTGGTATCTGAACCGATTGTCGGCTCATATCCTAAAATATCCTGAGCCTGGGCATAGGCAACTGATTTTGCCAAATCTTCATCACTGACAATATCAATTTTTGGTTCATGAACAAAAATATCATGCCAGTTGACCGCTGATAACTTTTGGAAAATGTCAGAACTTTCATTTGCCCCAAAGACAATAATTCTTGACGGGAGCTCTTGACTTTCTTCTTTTAATCTACCAACTAGTCCAACAATCTTTTGTGCAGAAATAGGAGATTTAGAAGTTTGGGAAGTGACTACTTTATTATTTTTGATTAAGTGAACCTCACAAAAATCCTCAAAA